>NZ_AQXX01000116.1 GCF_000376785.1 Hahella ganghwensis DSM 17046 | reverse complement strand
TTGCCTCGAAAAGCCTGGCCGTCATCTCTGCGATGTTCCCTTATCCAGCGGCCCAGCATATTGGGGGTAATCCCAAGGCTTCGAGCAGCATCGGTTTGACTGTAGCCTTGATCCAGAACCAGGCTGATGGCATCCAATTTAAATTCTTTTGAGTACTTCTTTCGTGTGGTCAATTTCTTCATCTCCAGTTAGGGGTATTATCCTTAACTGGGTTGGTCTGTTCTATTAGGCCACGTCAGGTATCAATAAACCGCTGATGTTCCTGCGAAAATTAAGGAAACAAGTGACGAATTGTTAGCTATAATTAGCTGACGTAGTCATCAACCGCACGGACAGAAAAAGCCCACATGTGTTTGTTCGGAGTCGTATATGACGGACATTATTCCCTCCAAGTTGTTGAAACTGAAAGTTCTGGCGGAAGTTCCTCGCTCAGAGTTCTGTGACGCACCCAAATGTGACAATCCTGCGAATTCCGCTTCCCGATTGTCGTTTATTAAGAAACTACGGATGGGGCCCAAGAAGGACGCCAAGCCGGACAACCGGCGGAAGCCGATCGTCAAAGAGACCTTCAATGCTGCAGCCTGGATTCGTTTCGTCAACTCGCCGTCCCAGCCTATTTCGTTCTGGCTGGTATATCGGGATGAACGGGATGAGTTTGCGGTGATGCTGGACGAAGCCAAATTGAACGCTGGCTCCTCCACGATGCTGTCAGGCTGTGCCACTATCGAAGTTAAAGGTGAAATTGAGTATATGCGTGCCTGCTGCAGTGGTGCACGTGATGGTGAACTTTATTCAGTTGAAGAATTATATGTTCAGAAGGTCCGGGAAGAAGCGGGTAGCGCTTCCAGCCAGCGTACCGCCTGATAAAACTGATTTTTCACTGCTCATCTTCTCAATTACTTACCGGCACCTGCTCTGGAAATGCTAGTTTTGGAAATGGTAGCTCCGGAAACGGTAGCTTCAGAAACGGCAGTAATTGAATCATTTTCTGCGAGGGACATCGCTCCCTCAGCGGAAACTGCTCCAGACTTTTTTACGGTTTCATTGACCTCGCTATAACGATTGACCAATGATTTGGGCATGCGGTCCCAGGTCAATCCGGTTAAACGATCCAAAGCCTCTAAACCTTTATCGGACTTGAATTGCAGAAAATCGACGACCTTCGAATTTTGATGCATGCCGATGGTACTCCCGTTCCTAAGTTCTCGCCGACTGACGTCCTCAGCGGCCTAAAGATCCAACTGTTACCAGAAATAAAGCAGAACTCATGCCATATTTAAAATTCTATTAATTTCAAGAGGATACGGGAGAAACTTAATTGTGGAGGGAAACACAGTGTAAAAAACAGGAAAAAAAGTGACGTACAGCGTCAACTGGCAATCGGTTGTCGCTGTTTATCCATTTAACGATTGTCTATAGAAACTATGGATGCGACGGGTTTTGATGTGGTTAGTTTGTTGAATAGGGGCTCGTCAGGCGGAGTCAGAGCTTCTGCAGTTGGTCCATGCCTTCTCTGAAATTGAGGTTCTGCCCAGCTTTCTTTTTGATTTGTCTAAAGCGGCGCAGCGCCCAGTAAACCTGTCCAGTGTCCCGTAACTCTCGGACGTCATCCAGTGTGGTTTTGGAAAGGGGTTTCAGGCTGCCAAATTTAATCATGCCCAGTTCGACGACCTTATGAAGACCCATATAGGTGCCGATGACCACCGTCAGGACGATGAGAATAGGTAACACAATGTTGAGAAAGCCAGATTCCTGCATGTTCTTTTCGATTAGTCTTGTAAAGGGCGAAGGTTTCTTTTCAGGATAGTCAAAATCAAGGCAAATTCCGAGAGATACCTGAAATTCTGAATGGAATGATGGAAGTTTGTCGATACTCGAATAAATTGTAGCCATTTCCGGCTGCTTTGGTTCAGGTGGGTGGATATCCTTGACCTGATTTCTGATAATGCGTCAACTCAATAGAAAATGAAAAACGGTTGCGGATGTTTCTCTGCCAGTAGAAATTGTTGTTCTGGCTGAATCCGCGTCAAGCCATTGTAGAAAGAGATTAGTATAACTGTGACGACCGAAAACTTTGCAAATGAGGATGACGAGCGTAAGGCCAAGTTGGTTGGAGAAACCTCCCGCATTAGTTGGCGTGATCTGGAAGTGTTCTATGCCAAAGGGCAGGTGGTTGAGGTGGACGCCAGTCTTGATCTGATTGAGGCGGCGTTGGCTGTCAGTAAGGATGACAGTGAGAAGGTGAAACAATGGATGAGCCGGAAAATGGTGGGGCCAGTGGCACCTGAAACTGCGACAAAGTGGCATGAAGATCAGCGAGAGGTTTGGGCGGTTGTTGTCGCCCCCTGGGTGCTGGTACAGGATAAGGAGCTGGCGCAGTAGTGAAGCATTACTGAGAAGCAAGGAAAAGCAGGGCATGTGAATCCTGCTGGATGGACTACGTCGATCACCAAAAATGATAAAAACAGGAGAGAATATGACCCAGGAGTTGTTCAGAGAAGACAGCTATCTCCGTCAGGGAGAAGCCACTGTTGTGGCGGTGACGGAGCAGGGTGTGGAATTGGATCAGACGATCTTTTATCCCCTTGGGGGAGGGCAGCCGGGAGATACTGGTTACCTGGAAGGCCGTAATGGTCAGCAATGGCGAGTAACGGACACCAGAAAAGACAGAGAAAGTGGGCAGCATATTCATTTTCTGGAATCAACTGAAGGTCTTAAGGTTGGCGATATGGTTTCCATGTCCCTGGACTGGGATAGACGACATGTCCATATGCGGGTTCATACCTGTCTGCACCTTTTGTGTTCTCTGATTGACGCCCCGGTCACTGGCGGCAATATTTCTGCCAATAAGGGACGTCTGGACTTTGACCTGCCGGAGCCCCCGGAAAAAGAACACCTGACTGAACAGCTCAATGGGCTGATTCAGAAGCAGTATCCTGTGTCAAAGCGCTGGATTACCGATGAAGAACTCGATGCTCAGCCGGAGCTGGTCAGAACGTTGTCGGTTCAGCCACCCCGTGGAACTGGAAAAGTAAGGTTGATCAATGTGGAATCTGTGGATCTACAGCCCTGTGGTGGGACTCATGCTGCCAATACTGGTGAAATTGGAGAGGTACGTGTGACCAAGATCGAGAACAAGGGCAAAGGTAACCGACGTATAATCCTGGAGTTGCTCAGTGTCTGATATAGCCATAAAGGCATTTGCCGCAACCTTGCGAGGATGGGCCACGCCATTACTATGCAAACTTTCTGGCGTTGGAGTCCTGCTGCTTATGGCGCTGGTAATTGTTGCCGGTACCGCCAAAGCGGAAGACGTTGAGCCTTATGTTATTGATATCGGCAGCCTGCAATGTTTGACGGAGGGGGTTGATGCCTGTTCAGAAGAAGAGGTCGTGGAACCCTACGCTGTCCTCTACCGTGCGGGGTCCAAATGTCGCTATAACTGGCTTGATGGCCGTGCTGTTGGTGCTCGCTGGTTTGACCGTTGTGAAGCTGAGTTTATCGGCTCCCATGCCACTGTTTGTTCTGTGGGACGGGATGACAGGCTCGGGTGCGGTCTAATCGACAGGAAAGGGGAAATTGTTGTTCCTCTGGTATATGACGAAATTCGCCATCAGGAAGGGTTCTCGATTGTCGCCGTCAAGTATCAGGGTCTGTGGGGGTATTTCAGTATGGACAGAGAGCGCCTTCTGCTGACACCGCAATTCACAGAAGCCTCCGATTTTAGTGAGGGACTTGCATATGTCCTGCTTGATGTTGAAGAGCCGGAAGAACGATCCTGGATTATCAATGATCAGGGATTGCGGCTGGCAATGGTCCCCCGTCAGATTGAAGTCAAAGGCCGTTTCGTTGATGGGCTGGCACCTGCTGTGCTGGATGGAAAGTGGGGATATATCAACCGGTATGCCGAGTGGGCGATTCAGCCGCAGTTCTATCAGGTGACAGAGTTCTCTGACGGTATGGCCAGTGTCAAATATCAGAGTCGTCCGGAGTTGTGGTCAGTCGTTGATACCAATGGTGCCGGTATTGTGTTTTTTGAGGGCGGAGCTCACCGTCTGGGACAAGTGGTGAACGGTCAGGCGCCATTGTCGGTTCCCTGTACGAAAGATACTTCCTCACGGGGATTCTCTCCCTGCCATCATTATTGTATTGATCCGGTGGGGATGGCTGGAAGGCTACCCTGCGCCAAGTCGGAACCGGTGCAATAAGCAGGTTAGCCGATCTCTGTGTTGCGTAAGAAATGTCCTACAGGGAATACAGACAAGTAGTCTTTTACTGGTTAATGATAAGGTCTAATATTTCTTACCGTAAGGACAGCGAAACAACGTAAGGATACGATGCAGGGAAGCGGCATGGAAGACTTGAGGGCCATAGGAATTGGCACAAAGGAAGCGTCCTGACACCGAAAAGCACAGTATGGACACTGTGCTTTTTTTTCGTCTGTACCATGCTAAAGCCTGCAATATCCATTTTCCACTGTGAACTGGATTGTCTGCGCTGGGCTGGTGATAGTAGGCATTCAAGTCGCAGAAAGGTCAGGCGACTGTCTGATGATCCTTATCCGCAACACTCATAGTACGGGTCTTCATCACTGCAATGCCGACAACGGCAAGTCCGATAATTATCAGCACTGCGATACCGGATCCTGACCAAACTTCCGGGAACACTGTGATGACCAACGCCGTGGCTGCAACCCAGGCCCAGTCAATCCAGATGGTCATACGCGCAAAGCGCTTGCGTAACCCCTTATGAAGCCCCATCGCAAATAAGTCGACCGCCCATAGCAACAAAGCGATTCCCACTGCGAAATATATTTCTGCGCTAACTGTCCCCATCAATTCTGCCACCAGATCTGAAAACACGATCAAATCCAGCGCGAGAATCAGAGATAAAGTGCCGTCAAACATCAAAACTTTCGCTAGTTTGTTTGACGTTTTGTTCGAGCTGGCGGTTTTGTTTACTCCGATTAATTGTTCAATCTGTTGCATTGAGTTGCCCTCTACAGGTGGTTGTTTTCTCTAGGATGACTGCCTGACTATCATCAAAACCGAACAGGGGTATAGTGGGCAATTACCTGTCAGGTAATGGCGAAGCCTACGGTGTTTCGAAGTATGATGCGTTAGACAAAACCTATCATGAGCGTCAAATGGTAGATCACACAGGTTTGAGGAGATTGTTTTAGTGAGCGCATTTGGAACTTTGTTAAGGGAGATGCGAATCGCCCAGCGTTTCAGTCAACTGGACTTCGCACTGGAATCCGATGTGTCTTCCAAACATATCAGTTTTCTGGAAACTGGTCGTTCGATGCCCAGCCAGCATATGGTGTTGCACCTGGCACAGGTTCTGGGCGCAGATCTGGCCGGAACCAACCGTTTGTTGTCTGCGGCTGGGTTCAGTCAGGTCTTCAGCCATCAGGACCTCAATGCGCCGGAAATGAAAATGGTCAAAGAAGCCCTGGACCATATGCTGCTGTCTCATATGCCCTATCCGGCCATGGTATTTGATCAGGCGTACAATCTGATCAATGGCAATGCGGCCCAGTTTTTTCTGATTCAGCAGATGGTTGCACTTGGCGGGAAAATTGGTGAGCGTCCCAATATTCTGTTGGCGTTTCTGGACGAGGAAGGACTGAAGCCGTTTGTTGAAAACTGGGAGCAGGTGGCCTGTCATATGTTGCAGAGAATCCATCAGGAGCATCTGGCTGGTCCATACCGGGATCGGGAAAATGAGTTGCTGAACCAGGCTCTTGCGCTGCCGGGGATTCCGCCTGACTGGAAACACCATCGGGTGGAGAATCTTGATAAGCCGGTGGTGGCCTTTACCCTGAAGCTGGGAGAAGCCCGTCTGAATATGTTTTCCACTATTGCGACAATCGGGACACCGTTGGATGTGACCGCCCAAAGTATCCGTATAGAGCATTTCTTTCCTGCCGATGAGCCAACCCGAGACTACTGGATTCGACACTGCGCGCAATGAATTCCGTGACACTTGACTCGGTTGATTTTTGACAATAGAGTAAAAACTCTAATTGCGATGAGCGCTCAGTTATTAGCCTGAATCAGATGCTGATCTGAATTTGCCGCCGAATGGCAAGCTGGACTAAGGCAGCTTGATGACGGAGGAGCGGGCCGCAATGGATGCCACCGTGAAAGCGGTGAGAAGACCAATAAAACATGTGTCTCCATCAGAACTGAGCAGGTGCCGGGGCCGTTATGTCGTTACAGCAAATCAAGTTACAGGCCATGAGCCAGTCCAAACGCCTCTATGTCACGACCATGATGCAAGTGGTTGGAAGAGCGTTACAGTCGATTTCCGAGCAGGATGAGGAAATCCGGAAAATCACCAGTGTGTTTCCCGTGGGATTCGTCTTTTCCATGCAGGTGCTGCCTGAAGGGCCGGGATTTGCTTTACGCAAAAACGCTGACAACTCTCTGGCATTTCTTTCTGAACTACCTGAGGAAAAACCTGACCTGACGATCTATATCAAGCATCTGGAGCATGCATTCCGGATACTGTCTTTTCAGGAGAGTACGGCCAAGGCCTTTGCCAATGACCGGATGCTCGTAGACGGAGACATTTCCTATGCCATACGAATGACCAGGGCACTGAACCGTCTCGAGGCGTTTATTCTCCCGAAACTGGTGGCGCAGCTGGCCGTGAAGGAGTACCCGGATATCCCCCTGCCGGAAAAAGTGATTCACGGTGCCCGGATCTATCTGCGTGTGGCAACTAACCTTATCTCACAACAGGTGAAATTCGCATGAGCAAGGGTTTTTATGAATTCTTTTGTCCCGTCAAGGTGATTGCAGGCGAAGCGGCACTGGAACACATTCCTTTTGAATTGAGTGCTCTGGGGGCGTCAAAGCCGCTTCTGATCACAGATAAGGGCGTTCGTGGCGCGGGTCTGACAGATCATGTCACGGGGGCATGTGAAGAAAGTGGCGTTACAATGGTGGCCGTCTATGATGATGTGCCGCCAGACTCTTCAACAGATGTTGTTCGGGAAATTGCAGAGTTGTATCGCAGCAGTGGTGCCGACTCTATCATTGCCGTTGGTGGTGGCTCAGTGATTGATACCAGTAAAGGCGTGAATGTCCTGGTGTCTGAAGGTGGAACCGATATCGCCAAATATGCCGGTGCAGGGGTTCTCAAACGTCCTCTTAAGCCATTTTTTGTGGTGCCGACCACGGCTGGCACAGGATCTGAAGTGACCGCCGTTGCTATTGTGGCGGATAAGACAAAAGGCGTGAAGTTGCCTTTCGGGTCGCCTTTTTTACTGCCCAATGCGGCGGTGATTGATCCCAGAATGACGTTAACCCTGCCGCCGCATATCACGGCTGCAACGGCTATGGATGCACTGACCCATGCCACAGAGGCCTTTACCTGTCTGGCCAAGAATCCGCTGAGTGATGCCTATGCCACGGGTGCGATCCGCAAGATCAGTGATAACCTATTGAAAGTCATGGATAACCCTAAAGATGTAGAAGGGCGGCTGGAGCTTGCTCAGGCGTCCACCATGGCGGGGATTGCTTTCTCCAACAGCATGGTGGGGCTGGTTCATTCCCTTGGCCATGCGACCGGCGCAATTTGCCATCTGCCTCACGGGATGTGTATGAGCCTGTTCCTGCCTTACGTACTCGAATACAACCTGTCAAAAGGGGAAAGCCGGGAGGCTTTGGCGGAGTTATTGTTGCCGTTGGCAGGCGCCGAGGTATACGCCGCAACCCCAGAAGGGCAAAGGGCAGAAAAAGCGATTGCCACCATACGTGATTTGCGCGAGGAGCTATACGATCGCTGCAAGCTTCCCCGGACGCTGGAAGAGACCGGCAAAGTCGGTCGGGATCAGTTACCGCGAATCGCGGATATGGCGTTGGATGACGGATCTATTATGTTCAATCCGGCTGAGGCAGACTTCGACGAAGTCCTGAGCGTTCTTAATCAAGCCTGGAATTAGGCTTCACGTTGCCTGAGACGGTGATAATCCGTTCAAGATAGTTACTTTAAAACCTCCCTTGGGAGGTTTTTTACGTTTTGATGGGGGGAGAGGAGCTGTGGACAGTCAGCTTCTACAGCATGTGACGGCTCTGGTGGAGCTTGATGGAGGCATTGACTCTGTCCATCAGTTGTCCCCAGGTTTCGATGCCTTCGGCCATGGCTTTCTGCAAGCAGATGAGCGCAAGTTCTGCCGTGGCCATGGCGTCACAGGTGGCGTGATGACGTTCGGCAACTTCAAGTCCGAAGTGCTCAAGCCAGGCATCAAGTCCCTTCAGCTGCCTGCTGAGGTCGGGGAAGAAGGCCTGGCAGAAATCTGCGACATCGTAACATGGAAGTCTGGCACTGGCTCCCAGCCATTTTTTGCTCTCTTTTTCCAGCATATGCTTGTCGAATCGTGCATGGAATGCCAATAAAGGTGCTCCGGAAGCATACTCAAGAAATTCTCTGAGTCCCTCTTGCGGGGTCGTACCTTGTTGCAGTTCCTGGGGCGACAGGCCGTGTATCAGAACGTTCTCATGATCCATGTCGACGCCTGGGTCAAAAACACGCTCGAATGACTGCATAAGGTTGATCTTCAATTGAGCGATCTCAACAGCCCCAATGGCGATGACCCGATCTTTGCGGATATTCAGTCCGGTGGTTTCCACATCCACCACCACCCATCGAGTCTGGTCCAGGCGTTCAGTGGAGGCAGGGGGAGACCATTTGCTGGTGATATCGTTCATGGGACTCCTTCTCGAATGATTTAGTCCTGAGTAAAGCGCCTGAAAGGGATTATAGGACGTCATATTTGTCAGTTTTCTGGCGGATTAAAGCTGAAAGTTCCATGCGAGTTTCCTCTGTAGTCTCTGTGCCTGTCGAAATGCTTCCTTGAGGATTCGCTCGTCCAGGTGGTTGAGTTCGTCAGGGTCTACCAGATTGGAGAGTTCGTTCCCTTCCTTTTTCTGGCCCAAATGCTGTCTCAGTCTGAGTAATTGAATGAAACTGTAGGCTTCTTCCCACGCGCCTGCGTCTTTTTCCTCCACCACATTTGTCTGGACCAGTTCGCGAAGTCTGTGCAGTGTGTTGGTAGGGGTTAATCCGTGTGCCAGACATAATACCCGGGCCGCATCCACAAACGGCGTCAGCCCCTGGGTTTTAAGATCCACCCCCTCCCTGCCGTTTTCTTTTCTGGTGACAAAACCTTTGAATATTCCCAGAGGGGGACGATTCTCCAATGCGGCACCGGCCAGCATCTTCTGAAAAATGGAGTTTTGCTGGATGCGTTGTCTGACACCTTCAAACATGTTGTCAGCCAGTTCTTCCGGTCCCCATTGTGTTCTCAGGTCAAAGAAAATACAGGAGTTGAGTACATTCTGTGGCGTTGCAGAATCGATGAACTGGTTAAACCATTGATTCCACTCGGTTGTGCTCAGACAGAGTTTGGGATTTCCCGCCATGATATTGCCTTTGCACAGAGTGAATCCACAGCGATCCAGGTCCTCATTGATGTGGCGGGCAAGTGGCAGAAAACGCTGCCTGATATCGTCTGCCTGAGCTGGATCGTCAACCTGAAAAATCAGGCCGTTATCCTGGTCTGTAAGTAGCGTTTGCTCCCGTCTTCCTGCGCTGCCAAAGGTTAGCCAGGCAAAAGGCACATCAGGATGGGGAATCTTTTTCGCGGCCAGACGGATCACCTGTCTGGTGGTGTAATCGTTCAGCAGGGACAGTATTCGGTTGATCTGCTCCGCACTGGCACCATGAGCAATCATGGTTTGGATCAATCGCGCCACGTCTGCCTGCATTTCAGCCAGGCTTTCAACACTGGGGGCGTTGGCCAGTGTGCGTGCAACATGGACCAGGTTAACTCTCTGCAGCGAGAATAGATCCCGCTCGGAAACAACCCCTTTTAATCGTTTGTCATCGGCGATGAGAACATGGGCGAAATGATGTTTGGCCATGACTAGGGCGGCATCAAAGGCTGTGGCTGAAGAGGGGAGAAATACCGGGTCTTTGTTCATCACCTCGGAAATAGGGGCATCGAGGTCTGCCTTCGGGTTTGCCACCAGATGTCGTAAATCCCGCAAGGTGAAAATTCCCAGCGGTTTTCTGTCAGGGTTGATAATGACCATGGAGCCTATTCCCCGGTCATCCATGGTTTTGACGGCCTGCCGCACGCTGGTGTTCGGTGGGCAGGAGATAACCTCGCGATGCAGATAGTCTTTCAGTGGGGTTTCCAGAGAATATTCATCCCCCAGATGAGACTGGGCCTGAGTTTGCACATTGCGGTTGACCTGTTCCAGCAAGCCACTGATTCCCCTCAGGCAGAACTCTCTGAATACGCGGCTTGTAGAAACTATCTGTGTAAAGTGCGCCTTGTCACAGGTTATACAGAATGTGTCTTCCATCGCTTTATGGACGGTTCTGGTAGGGCGCTCACCCAATAGTGCGGCTATGGGAAAGCAGGCACCCGGACCAATATCAAAGGTAGGATGGACGTCTCCATTTTTGGAAGTCACACGTTCGCCGACGATATAGCCTTTCTTGACGATATAAAAACGTGACGGGACTCCGTCGTCAGGCGACAGAATAATGGTCTCTGCTGGAAAGTATTCGACTGTGGATTTTTCCAGGAGTGTAATCAGATCCCTGTCATCCATTTGATTAAATGGGGGGGACTGTCTCAGACTATCGATCAGGGCGCGAATATTTCGTGGAACAGAGTCAACTTTGTCGGGATCTGTAGATGAGGGAGCGGTAGTATGTGCCACCGGGTCGCCGGATGTGTTTTTTTTATCTATCATTGCCTGACTCTTTTTTATCCATTTTTGCTCTGGAGACGGTTGAATCCTATTCACCTTTGGTTGTAGTCAGACCAATATCGTTGCAGATATAACAAATTGGGCGTAGATAAGATATATGACCTATTGTTTTTATCGGACTCAACGCCTAGTCTTGTGGCCCTGATCAGTCGGGACAGAACAGGCCCAGGCTGACATTGTTACAAGTGATTCATAAAACATACATAGGGTTAGCACAATTATGAGCCGTATTTTCCATCTGGCGATCGCTGTTCAGGACGTCAACAGCTCCGTACAGGACTACAATGAACGGATGGGCCAGGAGGCTGATGTTGTCGTAGATGGTCAGTATGCTTTGTGGCGGACCAAGGAACTTAATCTGTCAATCCGTAAGGCTTCCTCTGGAGAAGCTGGGAAGTTACGCCATATTGGTTGGGAAGTCGATGATGTACCTCAGTTCACCTGTGACAAAGACTGTAACGGTATTCTGTGGGAAGAGTTCACTGCCAAGCAACAGGCGGCGGAAATCGAAGCTGCCTGGCCCGAGACCGGTTACAAACCCAAAAAGCTGAAGCCGAAAAAGGACAAAAAGAAAGAAGAGAAGTCTGGTGAGGCTAACCCGTAAGTCAATATTTTAGAGCAGGAATTCGTCGTCAGCGTCCTGCTCTTCCAGTTCGCCGTCATCATCCTGAATAAATTTGACGCCCACACCTTCGTGCTCAATTCTGACCACTTCACTTTCCACTGGTGCTCCTGGTTCTCCCGGCAATCCGAGTACCCTGATACTGACCCGCATGTGGAGTTCCGGAGTATTTTCCTCGTTCACAATGACAAAAGCGCCGTTCTCCGAGATATCACGGGTTTTGGTTTTGATCGTGCCCAGGTCAGGGTGGGTGAGTTCCACCTGAAATGAGGCTTTGATTCTCGGACTACTTCTCTTGTCTTGCGTCATAATGGAAATGTCAGAAATGAATACAGTATCAAGTTTAGTTACCATACCTTGATTTGCTGGTGAGTTTTGTAGGGTTTTAGTAATCTTGGCCGGCAATCTTGTGGCGAAATGCATCGATAATTTTCTAAGGAACTGCCATGTTTTCCCAATTCTCCAGGCATTCAATCCTCACTACGCTGACCGTCAGTGTTCTTTTCTCCTCTGTTACGCAGGCCGAAGACTCGGTGACCTTCAAGTACAACCCGCCTGATGGCCTGGAATATGAGGTCAAACTGGATACTGTTCAGAAAAAAGAGGTGAAAGCGCCCGGGCAGAGCCGCAGCCTGACCGAAGAAATGAGGCTCAGGAAATCGATCAATGTTGATAAAACTGCATCAGGTTGGTCTGAACACCATGAAGTAACAGATCTCAATTTATTCCGAAACGGCCAGAAGGTTGCCAATCCTCTGATCAGTGCCACGTTACGTCGCTCTTTGGAATACAAAATCAATGGTGAAGGTAAAATTCAGGATGTGGTTGGATATGAAGGCATCATTGATGAATTACGGGGACAGATTCCGGATAACGTACTGAATAAAATTTCCCGGGCCATTACCCCGGAACGGCTGAAAAGCAAGGAAATGACTGAGTGGAATGGTCGTTTTGGTGGACTGGCCGGTAAAACGATTAAGATTGGTTCAGAAGAGTCCAAAGTGTCTCCATTTCAGCTACCCACAGGTGATGTCGTTGAATTTGAGACGACGACCCGATTTGTCGGTTGGGAAGATTGTGATGGTAAAGCCTGTTTTCGTATTGAGCAGGAATACAGCGGAGACCTCGAAGCCGCCGCTGAAGCCATTATGGAGAAAGCCCACAAAATGACGGAAGGTCTTCGCGACGATGAAGACAATGGAGCCGAAGAGGTTGAAGCCATGATAGAGGGTAAAACCGAGATCCTGCTGGACCCTGAAACTCTGCTTCCCTACTGGGAAGAGCAAAACCGCTTTGTTCGTATGGTGGCGAATATCCGTGGTCAGGGAGTGGTTCCGGTGGAACAGACTTCACGGAAAACGATGAAATATTTGTACGAATAAACGTAGAAAGATTTTGAGGCCGGACAGTTCTGTCCGGCTTTTTCTGGTCTGGGGTTCACTGCCTGGATACATCAGAGTCGGATACCTCCTTCCCCTCATTACCGGGCCAGGTTCATCAGGACGTTGTGTCTATACCAGCACCCGGCATTCCCAAGA
Organism: Hahella ganghwensis DSM 17046; assembly: GCF_000376785.1. Taxonomy (GTDB): domain Bacteria; phylum Pseudomonadota; class Gammaproteobacteria; order Pseudomonadales; family Oleiphilaceae; genus Hahella; species Hahella ganghwensis. The sequence continues at coordinate 61,073 of NZ_AQXX01000116.1, read as the reverse complement.
CTTCAATTCTTCCCGACGTTGCTTCCAGTCAGGGACCAGCATTGCCTGCCAGGCGTAGAATTTTGCACTGTGATTCATTTCCTTCAGGTGGCTCAGTTCGTGTGTCACTACATAGTCGAGCAGATGCATTGGAACTTTGAGCAGGTGAACGTTCAGAGTCACAATGCCTTTGCTGCTGCAACTGCCCCAGTAACGCTTCATAAACCGCAGTTTCAGCTCTGGTCTTGAGACCCCCCAGTCCTCCATGTGCTGCATCCAGAAATTGATCCTTTCGGAAAACAGTTTGTTAGCTTGTCGGCGATACCATTCCTTAACGGATCTTTCAGCCTGGGCTTCTGACTTTCTATCGGGAAAGGGAATACAAAGCTCCCGATCCAGTAAAGAGGTGCGGAACAATCCCGGCGTCCAGCGCAGTGTAAACTCCTCGCCAAGAAAGTAGTGAACACTGCCGTCTTCAAAACCGGGTGGCGTTTCTCTCTGCGGCAGACTGGCCTGCCTGAGTTGCTGGTCACTGATCCATTGGCTCTTTTGCCTGACCAGTTTGTCTATTTCTCTTTCACTGAATCTCAGGGGAGCCCTGACCTTCACACTTTGATCGCGGTGGACTTCGATAACCACCGTTTTTCTCTTCGCTGATCGAATAATTTCGTATTGGACCATGAATCACTCATATTTCAATCAGAATACTGAACACCGACCTTGCCTCCCATTCCCAGCATGGTGGGAATGGTCCTGAATGAACTAACAAACAGCTCTGAACGTTTTTGATTAAGTGTCCGAACGTTTCGGTTTTGGGGATAAAGGCAGGAACTCGTCAGATGTTATCGGAGAAAGGGGCTGAAAAGCTAGGGTGAGTCGATGTTTCATTGTTTCCCAAGCGGATGTACTGAAGCAATTCTTTTGGGCAAACGCTTTAGAGGTTTTCAGTTAACCAAGTTGGTGCGCGCCGACCACAGTCATTTCCGTATCCGGACGATGTTGGTGCGGAGAGGATGGCCCGTTTTATCCCATTAAACATGACGCTCTGTTAACTATTTGAATTGGATAAGAAAGTTGTAGCTGGCCCAATATCTGCTAAAACTGAAAATGCAAACTGGTAAATAAAATGCAACAACTGTCGGGTTCCGATTCGGCAACCGGAATCTTTTTTTACTGAATAACAGATAACTGTGAATACTGGAGAGATCGGGATGAGTTTATATGAAAAGCTGGGCGGAGCTTCCGCTGTTGATGCTGCTGTGGACATTTTCTATCGCAAGGTTCTGGCAGATGATCGCATTAGCGAGTACTTCGACGGTGTGGACATGGCAGCACAGGCGCAAAAGCAGAAAGCATTTTTGACCATGGTATTTGGTGGGCCGAATCATTATTCAGGTAAAGATATGCGTGATGCCCACAAAAACCTCAAAGGGCTGAATGATATCCATGTGGATGCGGTCATTGAAAACCTTGGTGCCACTCTAAAGGAACTGGGGGTAGAGGATGAGGACATTGCACAAATTGCCGGCATTGCAGAGAGTGTCCGTAATGACGTGCTGAATCGTTAACAGGGAGTCACGAATGGCACAAGTCAGATTCGCAGAAGTTGATATCGTTGTACCTGATGGTCAAAGCCTGCTGGACGCGCTTGAGAAGGCAGGACAATCGATTCCAAGCAGTTGCCGCTCCGGCTTGTGCCATGCCTGTCTGTTACGTGCCGATGAGGGAGAAATTCCTGCACAAGCCCAGTCCCCTCTTTCGTCGAGGCAGAAAGCCCAGAAACTGCTCCTGGCATGCCAGTGTTATCCGACATCCTCATTGCGCCTGAGTGTCCCAAAGGAAGCATCCCGCGTGAAAGCCACGTTGGTGGATAAAGTACCTCTTGGCAGAGATATTCTGAGAGTTCGGTTCACCTCCGACGTGGCGTGGTTTCCGGGACAGTACACAACGCTTTGGCGTAATGATACAGAAGGCAGGAGTTTTTCCATTGCCAGCCATCCGGAACGTGACGGTTTTTTGGAACTTCATGTCCGAAAGCGTGCTGGTGGGGTGATCAGTGATTGGCTGGACAACAGGCTGATGCCTGGTCAGGAGTGTCTGATCAGTCAACCTCGTGGCCAATGTTTCTATACGCCGGAATGCCGATTCCATCCATTACTGCTGGTAGCTACTGGAACCGGTTTAAGTCCGATATACGGCGTATTGAAAGAGGCGCTGGACATTGGGCATACATTTCCCATTTATTTGTATGCCGCTGCCGGCGATCCCGAAGGTCTGTATCTGGTCAGGGAGCTGAAGGAGCTGGCCCATGCATTTCCACAATTACATTTTCGACCGGTGGTGCGCAGACAGCCCGAGATAGGAATGTTGGAAGGAGATGTGGTGGACGTTGTCAGTTCGCAGCATGAAGACCTCAAGGATTGGCGGGTGTTTCTTTGCGGTACCCCGGAAACCGTTCGCAAGCTGCAAAAGAAATGCTTTCTGCAGGGGGCTTCAATGAGTGCGATTGTTGCTGATGCTTTTGAATCACCTCTTAACGTGTGACATTCTGTTGACATCAATAACACTAACGTTGTCCTGACCGGGAAGCTCTCAATTTCCGTCAAGTGCCGGATTGTTTGAATACGGAATAACATGCAACTCACCAGATTTACCGATTACGCATTACGGACGCTGATCTATCTTGCCAGCCAACCGGCCAATAAGAAGGTCGCTCTGAGTCAGTTGGCTGAAACCTTTGAAATGAATCTGCACCACCTCAATAAGGTCAGTCAGAAACTGCCTCAATTGGGGTATCTTGTTTCTACCCGTGGAAAGCAGGGTGGGGTAGCTCTGGCCAGGTCACCGGAGCAAATTACGGTTGGAGAGGTTATCAGGGATATGGAGCCGTGCCTGACGGCCGTAGACTCCGCGGACTGCTTGGAAAGGCCAGCCAGGCCTTTGTCAGAGAACTTGACCTGGTCTGTCTGGCCGAGGTCTGTGTCTCTCCTGAGGATGCGCTGATCTTGTCAGTCTCCTGACGAATAATGAATCAATCGTTGGCTCATCATATTCATTGATTCACGATAATCGGCAGTAGTTCATTGCTGCCTATCTCTTTCTATGACTAACTTTTTCCCTATCTGGCGGGCTCTGTCATTTATCGGGATCTGTGCTGTAACGGACCATGACTCTTGTTAGCGTAATTCAAGCATTAACGTAAAAGTGTGTCATATTAGGCAGACATACGCTGTCACTTCAGTACTCTATCGTCTTCTATCTCAGATTATCTATACGATTATGGCTAGATATATGATCCTTATAGTCTAGGCTGTATGGTCTATTGGTCGAAGATCGGTTTTGATCGGTCATTTCTGAAACTGGGAAAGGGCTTGAATGCCCAGGGAAAAATTCCGGAAGTCATGAAGATGTATCCTAGGGTGTGTGCCAGACGGCTTTTCCTGTATGTATTGCTAATACTATGTACAACCTCGATAAACCTGCGGGCAGCCCCTGTTGATGTTGCAGGGGGACAGTTTCCGATGTCTCCCGGAACCAACTGGTTTTATACAGATCAACTGGACGAACATCAGTCGGCGGAGGATGCGCTGGCGAATTTGAAGGCAAGACCCTGGACCCGTGTAGGAGCGACCACACCAAATTTTGGCGTTAATTCCCAACCTTTCTGGTTTACTTTTGAGCTCTCCAGCCCGCGTGACCAATCCCTGTTGATTGAAATTGAGTATGCCTTACTGGACAGGATCGACTTCTATGTCGTTGACGGAAACGTGATCAGGCAGAGTTATGTGACCGGTGATCACTACTTTTTTACTGAAAGGCCGGTATACAACCGCAACTTTCTGTTTCCTGTTTCGATAGAAGCCGACCGAAAAATAAGAATTCTGTTTCGGGTCCAGACGGATGGCTCACTACAGGTTCCTCTCAATATATGGGACAGAGCGTCACACGAGAAGAGCAATCAGACACAGTTGACCCTGCACACATTTTTCGCGGCGATCATGATGACCATCGCTTTGTATAATCTGATGTTGTTTATCAGCAGTCGTGACCCGGTTTTTTTCTTTTATGCGGCCTATGTCTCTTGTCTGGCCATGACACAACTGGCTTTAAGGGGATACAGCTACCAGTTCCTGTGGCAGGAATCTCCCTATTGGAACGAGCGCAGCCTGATGTTCTTTGCGGGGATGGCAGTGGTCATGGGGGCGATGTTCGCCTGGCATTTCCTGTTGCTCAGATATGGGGGTTGGCTGGTTCGCAGTGGGTTCTATCTCATCCTCTGTTGCGGAGTTGTCCAGACATTACTGAGTTTTTCCATTCCATACGCAATCAGTGTGGTCATGGCGATTATCACTGCCGCTATTGGCTGTGTGGTGATGTTCATGTTTGGGCTGGATAGTTGGCGACGTGGTTTGAAGTCCGGAAAGTTCTATACCTTTGCCTGGACCATCTTCCTAATTGGTATGTTTGTTTCTCTGATGGCCAAGTTGGGGTTATGGCCGAGAACCACGCTGGTGGAATACGGTCCTGAGCTGGGTGCGGCTATTGAAGTGATTCTTTTGTCATTTGCAGTGGCTGACCGGATGAATGAAGAACGACGGAAGCGGTTGGTTGCTCAGGGAGAGGCGTTGGCCAATGAAATCAAGTTGCGGGAGGTGCAGGAGCGGGCACTGGAAATTCAGAACTCGGCGAATCAGAGGCTGGAGGAGAATGTCAGAGCACGCACGCTGGAGCTTCAGGATGCACTGGAGGAACTTTCCACAGCCAATACCAAACTGAAAATGCTGAGTACTATCGATGGTTTAACGCAGGTGCGCAACAGGCGCCACTTTGACGAGACGGTTGCTGTCGAATGGGCCAGAGCCAAACGAAACCGGGAGCCATTGGTATTGATTCTGCTGGACGCTGACCATTTCAAGAATATTAACGACACTTATGGCCATCTGGCGGGAGATGAATGCCTGAAAGCTCTGGCCCGTATTCTTGAAAACCAGATTAAGCGCCCTTCCGACTGTATTGCCCGCTATGGAGGGGAGGAATTCGCCATTATATTGGCTGATACTGAGGAAGAAGGAGCGCTTCGGGTGGGGGAACGTCTTCGTCAGGCGGTCGCTGACCAACCGGTCGATGCAGAAGGGGTCTCCATTAGATTGACGATCAGCGTTGGTATCGGATTTGGAACACCGGGACCGGGAGAGCCGGTGGAGCGTCTACTGGGCTGTGCCGATAAAGCGTTGTATAAAGCCAAGCAGAGAGGGCGAAACCAAGTGTCATTGGTCAGCCTTGATGAGTATTCATTGAGTCTGTGATAAAAGGCACTGCCAATGTGTCCATTTATTGAGCATTACCGCATTCCAACTCGGCCCCGGTCGGGGTGAATTACTGAATTTTAAGTGCCTTATCGCTGATTTTCGATAACGGGTTCGCTAAAATACCGGGGAATGTAGTGAGGTGACCCGTGCCCGATAAACCCGAAGATAGTTTTGCTTCCGAAATGTCGGATGTGAAGCCTCTGGCTCCCAGTAATCAGGCGGATATCAAAAAGAACCGCGAAGAAACCCCAGGGCAGTTAGCCCGGCGTCAGGCGGCAGTTCGACATAAATTATTGGATTTGAATTTTCTGGCGACCGATGACCACATCGAGTTGCTCAAGAGCAATGATATTCTGGAATATAAAAAGGACGGTGTTCAGCATGGCGTATATCGCAAGCTGAGACTTGGCCAGTACCAGATTGAAGCCCGCCTTGATCTGCACAGAAAGACGGTGGATGAAGCCCGACGTGAGGTGTTTCAGTTTATCAAAGACTGCTTGAAGTATGGATTGCGCACAGTGATGGTCCTCCACGGGAAAGGGGATCGTAACAAGCAGCAGGAAGCCATTATCAAGACCTATGTCAACAAATGGCTGCCGGAGTTTGAAGAAGTGCTGGCTTTTCATAGCGCACAGAAACAACATGGCGGAACGGGTGCTGTTTATATCCTTCTTCGCAAGAGTGATGAAGAAAAGCAAAACAACCGTGAGCGCTTCGGCTTGCGTTAGTACCTGAAAAGTACGCAATTAAGGATGACGATTAAACATCAGGAAGGTTGGACATAGTAACCACTAATCTCAGGATACGAAAGAAATGAAGAGACTTCTGTTTGCCACAATCTCAATAATGATGCTGGCCGGGTGTGCCGCTGATGGCAGCTATCAGGGGCCGGAGATATGGAAAGATACTCCGGATCGCAATGAGCCCAAGGAAATCTGGAATACCAACGGCCAGGTTCAGGCAACCCCGCCGAAAGTGATCTGGCGACGGAGTGATGGCACTGATGTCATTCCGCCAGTGGATGGTGCAAATAACCCGACGAACGAGGCAAAAAAGACAGACAAGACAGACAAATAAGTGCCCTTTTAATTGCCTGTAAATGCCAGGTTGGGGTGGCTGGCTATCCGCGTTGAATGTCTGTCACGCGGCACCTTCGTATCACCATCTTGCATAGTGGTCTTCGGCGAAGCCAGGCTGGTGTTTTATTTCCAGCTCTTCGCCGGAAGGTAGTCTCAGCCTTCCTGAATAATGACCGAAAAACTGTCGAAAGTTGGAAGCGATCATCAGAAAGTTCTCTTTGCTGGTGCGCTTGCCTGATGGAATAAAGTGTAAATCGACGGCGCCGTCTTCTGATGTGACTCCCCAGGCACTGTTCGTGTCAGTTCTGCTAAAACGATATTGTACTGGAGGAAGGGCGATCGTTTGCCCCTGGTACCATAGCGTATTTTCAGTCATTCCTGTTTCATTGACGCCATTGGCGAGGTTTAACCCAAGGGGGTTGCCTTCCTGGTCCTGGCCATTGATACAGGTCCACTTCCAAACCGTTTCTCTGCGCATAAAACCACAGGAGTAATCCGAAGACCCCCAGCATCCCCTTTCCTGAAGATCAATGCTTTTGCCTTTCTGTTTTAGTGTGCCTGTCACCTCAAGGCCTGCGGACTTTTGCGTAAAGACCCAGCCGTTGTATCCGGCAGGGCAACACAGCCGCAGAGGCTGATGTGGGGAGGGAAAGTTGAGCCTGGCGTCAAGCTCCAGCGTTTGTCCGATGCTGACTTTCAACTGGTGTCCCCGGTCATTACTGGTGAATTCAAATGAGGCCTGAGAATTGTTGAAGCGGGAGTCGTTGCTTTCCGGTGTCAAACCAATGTGAGTCTTCAGACCCAATGGTGCAATAAAATTGTATTCCTGAAACTCTCCAGTCGTTGCATCAAATACATATAAAAAGGCGTTGGACGCCCATTTCAAATCTACGATGGCCAGGCCGATAAAAAGATCAGGTGCGGTCAGTCCATAGAAATGAAACTGGTTGAACCTCATTTTTCGTCGCCACAGGGGGTAAGGCTTATCCATGGCGTTACAGAAATTGAAATCCATGTAGTTGATTTCACTTACTGGGTGTTCCAGTCGTCCGGTTCGCGGATTACCGTCGAAAATCAGGGGAGCAGGGCGGAGCGAGTCTATGGGGTGGGCTGAGGTCATTTTTCAGAGCTGTCCTGGTTCTTGAGTATCGACAAATCAATTCCAAAGCGTCAATTCACGTGATGATACGGAGACTATCCACAAATCTGAATGCCGTTAAGTGAACGGTGTTCAATTTGTGATCTTATTCCGTAATTGCGCAATTACATTCTGTTACATTTCTTCTGTTAACAACAATAATTAATACCTCAGGAGAACTGAATGAAAATTTTTGCTGTGTTTATGCTATCGGTGCTGCTGGTAGGGAAGGTACAGGCTGAGTCCTATATTTACCTGACCAACAGTACAATGGACACGCTCACCATCGATGTCGCTCAAAGTGGACATGATAATGTGGTGGAGGGCAATGAATGGGAACAGTTGGCATATGAGGTACCCCCACTGGCGACCGTCAGGTTTTTACGTTTTAACCGGGATGAAGGTATCAAGTGGGGAAGAACCTATTATTTTGATTCCAAGGTCAGCGGACCTACCGGTAATCTGGTGCTCAGGCAGAAACTGGAAGGGACCTGGAACTTCTCGAAAATGTGGTTAACCGCAGAGTCTGATCCCTGGTATTACGACCGGGATATTCACAATATTCCAATGGATTTTGAAGGCAAGTCATCGACGCTGGCATTCCGCTCCCAGGTTGCCAGAGCCTCCGGGGATGACATCTATTACGTCATTAACAATAACTGGGACTATACCCAGCGTGAACCGGTTACCAACAACTTCAAGGTACTGACCTATAACACCTGGGCATTGTTGCCTGGCCTGGTTGCCAAAAACACCCATGACCGCTTACATGGCATCACGGATCTGATGACTGGCTATGATGCCATTGTGTTTCAGGAAGTATTTGATCCGATACTGACGGCAGAATTCCGGGGGCGCCTGCAGGAAGAATACCCTTACCTGACTGAGATTCCGTTCAAAATTGGCAAAATACTGACCGGCGGATCATTTATTGCCAGTCGCTGGCCGATCCTGATTGAGGATAATCAGGTATATGATGCATGCCGCAACGACGGTTGCTTCGCCTCCAAAGGTGTTAATTACGCGAAGATCAACAAAGGTGGGCAGATCTACCATTTATTCGGAACTCACACCCACGCTTACACTTCCAGTGAGGACGTCGCTGTCAGGATGAATCAGTTGGAGCAGATGAAACAGTTTGTGGACAGCAAGAATATTCCGGCCCATGAACCTGTTCTTCTGGCGGGAGATTTTAATGTCGACAAAATTAATTTTCCGGCGGAAAGAGAAGATATGTTGTCGATTCTCGATGCTACAGAACCTGCTGCCCAGAGTGAATACGCATTCAGTTACGCCGGTCCGGTAAATGTGTATGCAGATGATGTTTATAACGAGTATCTGGATTATGTGCTTTACTCCAATCAACATCTCGCACCGGTATACAGCTATAACAGGCTGCGGGTTCCCCGATTGGTGACTTCTGATCACTGGGGAAGTTGGGATCTGTCAGATCACTTCCCGGTAGAGTCTGAGTTTGTTTTCCCGGTCTCAGCGTACCCTGTTGTCGATTAACCCCAAGGGCACTGGAATACAGGATTTTCTAGTGCCCATATCTTGAGCCAGGCACCTGAAATACCTCTCTGCTAGCACATAGCACCCGGAAATTGTGCCGGTCATCTGATTGCTAGACAGGTGACCGGTGGTCAGTTAGTATGAGGCGATACTTCATCAAGCCGTCTCCGACTGGGATATGCTGAGGATCAGATATGAAAATAATAATTAACGGTGCCGCAAGAGAAGTACAGGTAGCGCCGGAAACCCCTTTGCTATGGGTGATTAGAGAAGAGCTCAAATTAACGGGCACCAAATTCGGTTGTGGTATGGGGTTATGCGGTGCCTGTACCGTGCATCAGAACGGCGTGGCGATTCGTTCCTGCATTACTCCAGTGAGTACGGTGGAAGGGATGGAAATTACCACTATCGAAGGCATTGGCAGCGAAGACAACCCTCATCCTCTGCAACAGGCCTGGCAGGACCTTAACGTTCCTCAGTGTGGCTACTGTCAGTCCGGACAGCTAATGTCGGCCAGTGCCTTGCTGGCTCAAAACCCCAATCCTACAGACAGTGATATCGTGAATGCCATGTCTGGCAATATTTGTCGTTGTGGTACCTACCCCAGAATTAAGAAAGCGATCAAAAAGGCTGCCGGAAATCTCCAGGCTTCCAGTGTTCAGATGCTTCAGCCAGAAATGTATCAGCCAAAAGAGCCACGAGGGTAGGTGATCATGACAGTGATTCAGAAAGATAAGGTTTCAATGAACCGGCGGGATTTCTTCAAGGTGACCACTTCTGCTGCTGGCGGTCTGATGGTTGCGATGCATTTGCCCGGTTGTGCCTCCGTACCTGAAGGAAGCACGGAGGATTCGCTGCGGCCCAATGCCTGGTTGGAAGTGACCCCTGACAGCCGTGTCATTCTGACCCTTGATCGAGTTGAAATGGGGCAGGGGACCTACACTGGTATGTGTACGCTGCTGGCCGAGGAGCTGGACGTGATGCCGGAATCTATCGAGGTGGTCTTTGCGCCGGTAGATGATGCCTACAAACATCCGGAATATGGTTTTCAAATGACCGGGGGCAGCAGCAGTATCAGAGTAACCGGCCCGTTAGTTCGGCAGGCCGGAGCTGTTGGCCGCTTGATGCTGGTGACGGCAGCAGCTCAGGTGTGGGAGGTGTCGCAAACACAAATCACCACAAATGAAGGACGATGCGAACTGGCTTCGCAGAGCCTGTCGCTGACCTATGGCGAGCTTGCTGAACTGGCTGCCAGACAAAAAGTACCGGAAAACGTTCCATTAAAACCCGCTGATCAGTTCAAATATATCGGTAAACACAATAAACGGCTGGATGCTAAAGCCAAGAGTTTCGGGACCGCCGATTTCGGCATCGATACTCAATTGCCGGGAATGGTTTATGCGGTCATTTCCCGTCCTCCTGTGGTCGGCGGAAAAGTCAGTACTTTTGATGCCTCTGCTGCCCTTGATGCGCCGGGCGTGATCAACGTTATCGAAGTTCCCCGGGGTGTCGCTATCATTGCTGAGCAATATTGGCAGGCCAGACAGGCACAGGAAAAACTGAAAGTGACTTACGCTGCAGGTGAAGCCGGCACCCCTTCTGATGCCGATGTGTTTGCGTTGTACGCCAAAGCATTGGAGGAGGGTGGCTCTGTCGTTCGTGAAGAAGGCGATGTAGCCCGGGTCATCAGTGAGGCAAGCAGAACAATCAAGGCAGAGTATCGGGTACCTTTCCTGGCTCATGCCCCAATGGAACCCATGAACTGTACAGCATGGGTTCGTGACGGGCGCTGTGATGTTTATACGTCAACCCAGGTGCCGGACATTGCCCGTGCGGTGGCCAGGAGGGAGAGTGGGTTATCTGACGATCAGATTCATATTCATTCCACGTTCATTGGCGGGGGATTTGGTCGTCGACTGACTCAGGAATTTGTCGCCGAAGCTGTCTCCATCGCTGTACACCTGGACCAACCCGTCAAACTCATCTGGTCAAGAGAAGAAGATACTCAACATGGAGTGTTCCGACCTTCGGCTTTGCATCGACTGACGGCGGCTGTCGATGACGATAACCAGATCCTGGCATGGAAGCATGAAATTGCCTGCCCCCGAATTCTTGATTACTACGCTAAAGATGCCGCTGGCGCCATTGTGCCCGGTTGGGCGCCCAATTTTATGGTGAAAATGGGGGCCAAGCTCGCCGTCATGACCACGCCTGACCATTCGCCCACCGAAGGCGCAGCAGAAGTGCCCTATGCCATACCGAATATTGAGGTATCACATGCTCAGGCGGATGGCGGAATTCCGGTGACTTTCTGGCGTTCTGTTGGTCACTCCCATACGGCATTTGCAGTGGAATCCTTTGTTGATGAACTGGCCCGGCAATTGGATGAAGATGAGGTCAGTATGCGACTCAGGTTGCTGTCAGAACATCCCAGAGCGGCCGCTGTTCTTAAGGCAACAGCAGATAGGATTGGTTGGGATAGACCGCCATCCCAGGGTGTGTTCAGAGGCGTGGCTGTTCACGAAAGCTTCCAGACCTACGCCGCTCAGATTGTGGAGTTGTCTGTCGATAACGATCAAATTAAGGTGCACAAAGTGGTCTGTGCCGTAAATTGTGGACAGGTGGTAAACCCGGATATGGTTGAGGCCCAGGTGGAAAGTGCAATTATATTCGGTCTGTCTGCCGCGCTGTTTGGCAAGATCAGCTTTCAGGATGGACAAGTTCAGCAATCCAATTTCCATGATTACCGTGTGTTGCGAATGAATGAGACGCCTGAGATTGACGTGATCATCATTCCCAGCAATGAGCCCAGTACCGGCATTGGCGAGCCTGGAGTTCCTCCGGTAGCTCCGGCGATAGCCAATGCGGTATACAAGGCGACTGGCCAGCGATTGCGAGAGCTTCCGCTGGTGCTGGGCTGAATGCGAAGATGGGATGGCTTTTACTATGTGCCGGTCAATCCAGGCGTTTTGGTAGCAATAAATTGTTGGCGGACTTGGATAATGGCAAACGAGTACTCGAGCAAACGTTGGACTCTCTTTCCCAAAGTGGGGAGCCTATTCTCGCCATCTGCCGTCCGGAAACTCAAGCCATATACGACCTGTTGGAGCAGTGGAGGGTGGCCTACTCTGTTGCCCCAAACGCCGCGCTAGGTATGGGACATAGTCTTGCCTGGGGATTTTCCCAGGTAGATTCCTGGGACTGGGCTGGTGTGGTGTTGGCAGATATGCCCTATATCAACCCTGAAACCTTTCAGAAACTGGCAAAGGTTGCAGACTCCGAGAGTATTGTTGTGCCGGAAGTGATGGATGAGAGTGGCTCGCCAAGGACCGGGAATCCCGTCATTTTTGGCAAATCTTATTTTCAATTCATTCGGGCGTTGGAAGGAGACGTCGGTGCACGTTCTGTGGTTCGGCGTTTCGTAGACAAAGTCGTTAAGGTAAGGGTGGAGGACCCTGCTGTTTTATACGATATCGACAAGCCGTCGGATATTCGGTAGAGGGAGTTAATCTGTATAAATCCGAGTACTTTGATATTTGTCTGAGCTCTCCCTGAGATTTTCTAAATGATTAAATACATGGGTGGCAGTAGTTGTTCTTTGAATCGCATATTGGTCGGCGAACTCTTCGATCTGCCTGTGGTTTGCTTTACTCCAATGACGAAAGTATTGATCAATATGGTGGCCGACCTCATGGTATAGAATGTTGTTGATGTAATACTGCCTTAGGAAAGGTAATTGCCATTTGGCTTGCCAGGTTCCATCTTTATTCTGTAAATCGCAATGCCAATTTTTTAACTCTTTCAGTGTACGGGATGATGGTTTTCTCGGGCCGAGATTCATCATCATGGACACCGGGAACGGATAGAGCACTATCACCCGGACTCCACTACCACAAATAAACTCAGCTAGAGGTAATTGGCCTTTTTCGTAATCACTCTTCTTGAGTCGGCGCAGCCAGATATGGGTAAGACCTTGCGTGTCAATATCAGGCAGTGCATTTATTGCTGTTACTGCTTCTTCCAGTGATATTGGAAAAAAGAAGTCTCTGGAGGGGTTATCTTGAATCAGTATCGACAATTCATCATTTTGGCCCGGTCTTTTCAGGCTGTGAGCTCGTTTAAATATATTATCGTTTAAACGGACTCGGGACCGACCTCCATATATATCACCGAACTTCCTGCTTTTCTTCCATGCGGTTTGTTTACGATTCATGTATTCGGATACTAACTTTTTGACTTGATACCGAGTATATTCTCAGGAGGTTGTAACTCCTCGATTAAGTATTCTTCCAAGCTTGGTGCTTCAAAAAAGTTTTCGACACTTGCTGTGACTAAAAAGTGAGGCTTGGTGCGCCACCCATTTTTATTTTTAATCATACGAAGCTTGTCGTCGGCATATTTGAAATATGAAACCAGGATGGTGAAATTTCTTGTGATAAGTGTCAATCCTGCTTCTGATTTTTTCAAGGCTGTCCATAGCTAATATCCTATTCTAAATAGTCATCTGAATGTCGTACTGAATGATCCCTGTGATTATTGAATTTTCCTTAAATCCCTGCCGCAACCTCCAATTCTTTAATCCCACTCTCCAGATAATCCAACAGCCTTTGCATCGACGGCAATGTTCGCCTGCAGGCGGTAAGGCCGAATTCCAGGTTGTCTACATAGCTGAGCAGGGTGATGTTCAGTGCGACACGGTCGACCGGAATGGATACAGGGTAGAGACCTTCCAGCCTGGCGCCGTTCCAGTACATCGGTTTGTCGGGGCCTGGAACGTTGGAAATGATGACATTGAACGCCTGTAGTTTTGGCGCAAGTCCGGTGAGCATATTGATGCCGGTGGGAGCTAGCGTTAATGCGGTGTAGTTAACGGCTTCATCCTGAGTCATCTGTTTGAAGCGTGTCTTGGCTTCTGAAACGGAGTTTTGAATGATCTCGATCCGGTGTGCAGGGTCTGCTACGTGGGTTCCCAGGTTGGCGAGGATCATCGCGACCTGGTTACCGCTGTCGCTGTCGTCTTTGCGGATGGACATGGGGACCATGGCAATCAGTGGTCGGTCAGGCAATTCCCGCAGGCTGATCAGATAGTTTCTCAATGCGCTCCCGCAGACCGCCAGTACCACATCGTTGACGGTGGCACCGAAGACTTTACCGATGGCTTTGATCCGTGCAATTGGGTATGACTGTGCTGCGAACCGCCTGGAGCCGGTAATCTTCTGGTTAAGGACACATTTTGGCGCATTGAAAATACTGACAAAGTCTTCGTCGCGACGGGATTTGGCAATCGCCTTGGTCATTTCTCTGGCCAGGGTTGGAATGGTCGCGATCTGTTTACCGGCCCCCTCGAGGAAGTGGGCGATGCTCTGGATTGTATCGCCAGGTGTCAATTCAGCCCGTGGACGCTTATCGGATTTCATTGACCAGATGGGCGGCATGTCCGAACGTTCTGGATCGAAGGAGTAGGATTTGAGCGTCATGCGCATGGCCGCGATACCGTCCACCATGCAGTGGTGGGCTTTATGGTAGAACGCAAAGCGACGGCCTCGAATACCTTCAATCAAATGCGTTTCCCAAAGCGGACGCTCCCGGTCCATCAGGTTGCTGTGTTCTGCGGAAACGTGGGACAGGAGCTCTCTGATTCGACCGGGTTTGGGCAGGGCTTCATGGCGAAAATGATGTTCCAGGTCAAACTGCTTATCTGTTTCCCAATAGTACTGACCGAGTCTGAAGAACAGTTTTTGATTAAAGGGCGGCTGGGGATCAGTGTAAGAACGCATTAATTCGGCCAGTTCTGTCATGTATTTGCTACCGGCACCTTCCGGAAAGCTGAAGATATGTAATCCTCCCACATGCATGGGCTGCTGACGTTTTTCCAGCCATAGAAATACCTGATCAACGGGACTCAAGGGTTTCATGAATACTTCCTGTGTTTATTATGGATTAGAGTCGTTATCTTCGTCTTCGTCCTCAATCTCCTGGAGGCTGAGTGATAATCCGGAAATAGGTTTGGTCGCAGCCGGTTTGGGCTCTTCAGGGGCGGGCTCTGCCTGAGGGGCTGGTTGTTCTGGTGATTGTTTGCCGTGCAGTTTCAGTCTGAGACGCAGGTTGTTGGCAGAGTCGGCATTTTTTATTGCCTCTTCCTCACTGATTCTGCCTTCCTGAACCAGCTTGAACAGTGCAGTATCAAAGGTTTGCATGCCGAGATTTTCCGATTTCTGCATCGCCTCCTTGATGCTTTCAATCTCGCCACGGAGGATCAGCTCACTGACCGTTGGCGTTCCCAGCAGAATCTCAATTGCTGCCGCTCTTTTGCCGTCCACGGTCGGTATCAAGCGTTGGGAAACAAAGGCTCGCAGGTTGAGTGCTAAATCCATCAGCAACTGCGGGCGCCGTTCCTCCGGGAAGAAATTGATGATTCTGTCCAGCGCCTGGTTGGCATTGTTGGCATGTAAGGTGGAAATACACAGGTGGCCGGTTTCAGCAAACGCCAGCCCGTGTTCCATGGTTTCCCGGTCTCTTATTTCACCGATCAGGATAACATCTGGTGCCTGACGCAGTGTATTTTTCAGGGCGGCATGGTAGCTGCGGGTATCAACGCCCACTTCACGCTGATTTATGATACTTTTCTTGTGTTTGTGAATGTATTCCACCGGGTCTTCAATGGTAATGATGTGACCACCGCTGTTTGTATTCCGGTGATCAATGAGTGCTGCCAGTGAAGTCGACTTACCGGAACCGGTTGCTCCGACAAAGAGAATCAGTCCGCGCTTGGACATCATGACTTCCTTCAATATCGGCGGCAGACCGAGATCATCTGCATTGGGAATGACGGTCACGATGTTTCGGGCGACGATTGATATTTCATTGCGTTGTTTGAAAATGTTGACACGAAAGCGGCCGACATTGGGAATGCTGTAGGCCAGATTCATCTCCAGCTCATGTTCAAATTCTTCCCGTTGCTCCTGGTCCATAATGGATTCCGCAATTTCCCTAATGTGCCCGGGGGGCAGGGGGGTCTTGTCAATTGGTTTGAGCTTGCCGTGAAACTTGGCGCAGGGCGGGGCGCCGGTACTCAGATAAAGATCAGAGCCATCGTTTTTTGCCAGAATTGTCAGGTATTGATTGAAATTCATCTGTCAGCCTTTTGAGGTTCCGGATTGATCAGGGGCCGTCTTTTAGAAATAGCCCATTGTCCCGTTATACGCCAGCAATTTGTCACCCAACTGCTATAGTTATATGACATTGATGATAGAGTCTCGTAGCCGGATCCGGGGTGCCCGCCGGCGCACATTTCGGCCAACCTGTACGACAGGCGCCAGTTCTGTTTATTAAGCTATCTTATGGAGATCTGTACATAGTGGGCCGGTATTTTATCCAGTTCGTTTTACTGGTAATCGCCTACCATCTGGGAACTCACCTGGGGCTTTTTGTCAAAGTACTCTATGGGGATGTTTCTCCTCTGTGGCCTCCGGCAGGTTTGGCTCTGGCGATGGTCTGGTACAGTGGCTGGCGCTGGGCGCCGGTTATCCTGGTCGGTGAACTACTTGCTGCTCTGGTGCTGGACCAACCCTACTGGACTGGCATCACCGGAGGCATTGGCATGATGGCGGAAGTTGTGGTCGCCATGATGCTGATACATCTCAACCGAATCGACAAAGACTTTAAGACCAGTGGCCAGGTTTTGCGCTTCTTCGCGATCGTCTGTCTGGTAGCTCCTCTTGCCTCGGCGGCGGTGGGTATCGCCGGATTACTGCTCTCAGGGTTGGTATCCGTTGGTGATTCCGGTCCTGTTTGGATCACCTGGTGGTTAGGGGATGCCGTCGGTCTGATGTTGATTACGCCACTGATCTGGTTCTGGTGGTATAAACGCCCGAGCAGTCCCGATTTATTCCTTGGGTGGATGTCGCTGACCTGTCTTCTGGTTGCCTTTTTTATCTTTGCCTATCTCTGGTTTCCTGGACGTGGCTGGATGTTCTTCTTCCTATTGCTGCCCTATGTGGTGTTTTCCTCGATTCGGATGGGAAAGCATGGGGCAAGCCTCAGCCTGGTGTTGATGGCAGTTCTCGTGCTGGGTGAGGGGTGGGAAGGGGATACTGCGGACTTTCTGCTGAGCATCAAAATGGCTTTTGTCGGAACCTGTTGTCTGACGGGGTATGCGCTGGCGGTCATGATGGAAGCAAATGTCGAAGTTGCTGAGACTCTGCACAAGAAAAAGTGGCGGCTCCAGACCACATTGCAGTCGATTTCTGATGGTGTGGTGAAAGTTGATGACTATGGGGCAGTGGTGTTTTCCAATGTGATGGCCGATAAAATTCTGGGTGCAAGTGAAAACCAGATGGAAGGCCATAATTTCGATCGTTACTTCAAGTTCACCAGTCTGGATAACCCGGGAAAGAAAATCAGACCAGTGGAAAAATATCAGATGGTTGCGAAGAGGAATGAACTCACTCTGTTGTGTCAGTTGGATCGAGAAAGTTCCCGTCCCAGTGTGTTGGAAATGAGGATTTGCCCTGTACTTACTGATGAAGGGGATAGTGTCGGTGGTGCGGTTATTGTGCTGAGGGATGTCACTGCTGATATAGAAGTTCGACGCCTCCTGGAATTTCAGTCCACCCATGATCCGCTCACCGACCTGCCTAACCGGCGTGCTCTGGATGAGGCGTTGAAAGCTGTGATTGAAGAACTCCGGGAGCCGGAAGGGATGTTGGCCGAAGGGCCCCGATCACAGGGGGCATTGATGTACATTGACCTCGACCAGTTTAAGCTGATCAATGATACCTGCGGTCATGAAGTCGGTGATCTCATGTTGAAAGAGCTGGCCAGGGAACTGAATAAAATTATCGGCGGTAATGGTTTGCTGGCCAGAATCGGAGGGGATGAATTTGCGTTTCTTCTCGAAAGATGCACGGAGTCGGAGGCTGAAAATCTGGCAACCGAGATACATCGGGTTATTTCTGATTTCCAATTTCGTTATGAAGACCTGAGCTTCTCGCTTGGTTGCAGTATTGGGTTGACCTACTTCACCAGAGAGGATTATTCGCAGCAGGCTGTGCTATCCCGTGCAGATATTGCTTGCTATAAGGCCAAGGAAAAAGGCCGGAACAGGATCAGTGTTTTTCGGGCCAAAGATGCAGAAATGCTGCGATACAAAGGGGAGCTGGAGTGGATCTCCCAAATCAAGAGCGCCATTAGCTCAGGAAGCTTCAGGTTGTATCAACAAGGCATCTTTGATCTGAAAAGCGATGGTTCCATTGATAGTACTTTTGGGCTGGAAGTGCTGATCCGTCTGGAGCAGCGTGACCAAGTTGTCGCTCCGGGCAGTTTTATTCCGATTGCCGAACGGTTTGGGTATATGCCGGTCATTGATCGCTGGGTGACCGAGACTCTGTTCAGAAAGATCTGTCTCCTGCCGCCATCGAGTCAGGTGTACTACATTAACCTGAGCGGTGCGACATTCAATGATGAATATTTCTTTGATGACGTGGAAAACTGGGCGGCCTCATACAACATCAATCGTAATCTGATCTGCTTTGAAGTGACGGAAAGTGTGGCCCTGCAGGATATCAATCGAACCCGGGAAATTATTCAGCACTTTAAATCTTTGGGGTACAGGTTTGCCCTGGATGATTTCGGCAGCGGTACTGCCAGTTATGCCTATCTCAGTCAGCTGCCGGTTGACTACGTCAAGCTGGATGGCAAATTTGTCCGTACTATTCTCCATGACCCAATTGCGAAGGTTGTCATCGATTCTCTGGTGCAGATTGCTCGCCTGAAAGGAATGACCTGTATCGCAGAATGTGTGGAGTATGAAGAAGAAGCCAGAATGCTGGTGGAACTGGGGATCAATCTGTTGCAAGGGTACTACTACGAAAAACCTTTTCCCATGCCGAAGTCTTAAAGGATCGGCTCCGGAAAGTGGAACCGATCCTGATACTTTCAATCAACGAAACGGGCTTCCTGTTTCATCATGGTGATGGGGGGATTGGCCTGTCCAAAGGCGACCTGATCATTCAGGTAGATCATTTCCACCCGGCGGTTCTTATCGTGCTGAGATGCACTCAGCAGGGGATCGCGGCTACCCCATGCAAAGATTTCGATTTGCTCAGGATTGACTCCAGCGTCAATCAGAGCGTCGGCAACCAATTGGGCCCGTTGCCTGGCAAGCTTTTCATTGTAAGTCGGATGTCCCTGCTTATCTGTATGGCCATGCAGTTGAATCTGATAGTCGGGATGCACCGCCAGGAAATTGGCGTGTTGGCGAATCTCTGCTTTTTGGGCTGCATCCAGTTCTGCTTGGTCAAAGCCATAATAAATAATTCTTGGCTGGGGTGGTTCAATTGTCGTCATTGCGTCAGCATCCTGGTCTGGATGTATGTTTTCCTGCTGTTTGGTGTTTTCCCCATACTGGGCTTCAAGGGCGGTCATTGTCGCTTCGTCCAGTACCAATACGGTCATGTCCGCATCCTCCTCCAGTTTCGGGGTGCTCGGTTGTTTACTGCTATCCGATATGAGTAAAGCGTCATTTTCGTCTGAAGCCCTCGACTCAATGTTATCTTTTTCGATGATTTCCTGGTCAGAGGTCACAGGAGTGATCAGCCCGTAGCCGATCAATTCATCTTCATCTGCTTGATAGGAGGCGTCCTGCTGAACAGAAGCACTGCTGTCAGTTGCGTTGTAACTGGCCGTGGTTTCGGGGTTTTCCGTCAATGTCTGACTGCCGCAGGCGGTCATCAGGGAAACAGCTGTAACTGCAATACCGAAACGCCAGAAGGGTTTGGGAGTGAAATCCTGATTGATCATAATGTCCTCACTTGTCTGGGTTAGTGAGACCATTAAACCAACGCTTTATGAGGGAGAAGGGGCGGGAGCAGTCTTTGTGCTGACCAAAAAAGGCAAAATATGCACAGTTTGATTAGGGGCTGTTTTTTTCAGCGATGCGATCTTTCAGCCAATCGACGATGTGTTGTGACAGCATTTCGGGATGCTCAATTGGTAAGTCATGGCCGCCGGGCAAGTAGTGGTATTGGCAACCCCAGGCCTCGGCGATCCGTTTTGAGCAGATTGGGTTGACCAGCCTGTCATGCGCACCACCTATAATCAGAGCAGGGCATTCAGGGGCATCTTTTGTCGGAACTTTATACCGGGCCGCAGCCAATAACTGGCGACAGGCATTTGTATGAGAAACCGGAAACTGTGCACTCCATTGAATCCAGTTGGCCAGTCTTGTGGCTGTTTGATTCGCTGGTGACAGCGTGAGATTCAAGATCAACTGCTCCCGGTCAGCCTGCGACCTTCCCACCTGCATCATCACTTGCGGCCAAACTTTGGGTGCCAGCCGTTCCCAGGGTTTGGCGAAGGGACGCAAGCTGGAGTTGATCAGCACGAGGCCCAAGACCTGCTCCGGGTTGTGGTTTAGCCATTCTGTGCCGATCATGCCGCCCATGGACAGCCCGATAATAATGATTGGCGTTTCAGATCCCAGTTCTTTCTGCAATTGTCGATAGATACCCGGAATCGAGGCAGGGGTGTGTTCTCTGAAGCGACGTCCGTTGCCGGGTATGTCCGGAAGCATCAGGGGGTAATCCAGGCCAGTCTTGTGACAGAGTCTGGTGAGCGTTTCGGGAAATTGCTCCCAGTGTCGTTGGTCTCTCATCCATCCGCGAAGCAGCACCAGAGTAGGGCTGGATTCCGGATTGGACTGGGCGGATTGTCGGGTCGTCATCAATCGGCATCCTTTGCCGGATTCTGATCGTACCACAAGGCCAAAGCGGCCAACTCATAGTGCGCACGCTGCTGGGAGCTTGGCAGCCAGTTATGGTAGGAACGAACAGCATTCTTGAGAAAATCAATGAACGTGAGGTGCCGCCTCAATACTCTTCGAATCCGATGAGGCAATATGGGATGGAAGAATCCCAATAACTGTACCAGTTGCCGCGGATTTTTTTTGATCCACTGCCAGGATCCCATTTCCATCGTCAGCGGAAGGAACATCGTCTGGGATTCCTGAGCTTCCAGATAGAGATAATCCCACAGATCTCCATGGGTGGTGTATACCCGGGACTGAGGTTCAAATGTGTAGACGTGATTGGGATAGGTTTCAAACAACAGGTTACGGAGTGCAAATACTTCCGGCAGGTGATGAATTGGCTCTTTACTGTAAGCGAAGGGAAACCACAGCTGATCGTTGAATCCGAATCCGGAGTGGCAGTCCAGTGCCATGCTGAAGGGAGCTGTCATGAGCTTTTCCCGGACAAACTTGCACAAGGCGAGTGCCTCCGGCTCCATATTGTCACGGTTGCCCCGGTACCAGGGAAAACGTGTGGTCAGGCGCTGGCCTCCCAGAAGCAGAGGGACTCGGGTTTCGGCATCAATTGGCGCGTTGCGCATCAGATCGACACCGTTACCATTGGCCCGGGTTTTCCGAATCATTCCCGCCGGGTTGATTGCCGGCAAAAAATATAGCTGAACCTGTTTGAGTTCTTCACGCAGAGACTCGTCCCAGCTCAGTTGCTTTAATAGAGACTCCAGATAGGCCAGAATGACCTGAGAGCCAATTTTTTCAAGTCCGTGGATACCGCCGGTGAGGGCCAGTGCGGGCTTGTCTGGCGTTGCTGCGCCAACTTTCAGTAGGTATAACGGAAGCTGATAGTCGCGAAAATGGACTGTCTCCAGGATTTCGTGCTCAATGAAACTGCCCCCGAGCTCTATCAACTGTTGAATCTTATTCAGTTCCTGAATGGGGTAGTGGATCTTGGGATACATAAACCGCCGCTTCATCAGTTCGTTTTTTCTTTCCTGGTTCGGACTCGAACAGGCAACGACTTTCACAATATGTCAACGGCATGACGATTCAATGACATATTTCCGCCTGATTCCGTTAATCTTTCTACATCTGAGACAGGCAACCCTTAAGAAATGGTTGGATATTTTGCGTTAAGCGCTATTCTAGGGGCTATGATGTCGAAACATTATCTGACCCTTGGGTCTGCTGATGTTATCAGTTGTATAAATCTGAGTTTCTGACATTCCTTCCGGGAAGAAGTTTTTCTGTCAGTGCACTGAAGAAATCGTTTGGAATGTTGGAGTTTAAGCCGCACGGGCTTATATCTGAGAGGTAGATGTTATGAAGCAATGGATTATCGCGGTATTGCTTGCGAAGGCGCTGATGTTTGGTGCTGCAGGGCAGGTGATGGGAGCAACTCTGGCTCCGGAACATGAAATGCAACGGCTTTTGCTGGTCGCTGATGAAAGCATAAAGACCTTGGACTACGCCGATGCCAAGTCTGCCCTGGATAAAATTGCAGAGTTGTCGATAGAACCGGAAGTGAGTTACTTCTACTTCAAGGGACTGGTAGATGCCAACTACGGAGAAAATGATTCAGCAGCCAATGCTCTGGTCGAATATGTGAACCGGGCCGGGAACGAAGGTGAGTATTATGAACAGGCGTTACGTCTGATTACGGATCTGGAGAACAAAAAAGCTGCATCAACCACGAAATCGGATATTGACTGGAGTCAGGTGATTTCCAGCGAAAATGATCAATATCTGGCCAGCCTGAAAAAACTTTATCTAACCAGCAGTGATAAGAACGCTCTGGTTGAGCATATCAACGGCATTCTGAAAGCCAATGTCTATGTACCTGGACGTATTCGCCATCTTGATAAGAATGAGGGGCGGGTATTTCGAATCAGTACCAACAGTCAGGATGAACTGGTGGTTCAGGAAACTGATTACACCCAGTCTGGCAATGCCAATCACACTTTATCCCGCATGGGAGTGTTCGGTGTAGATCCCTATGTCGGGAGTGATTGTAACTTCGATCGTCGTGAGTGTTGGTTATGGCACCCGGTGGAAAGCCAGGATAAATGGATTGTGATCACTGACAACCAGAAAGCACTCAGTGAACTTTCCCGCGCTATGACAGCACTGATCAGGCAATTGCAGAAGTAAATATTGACAGAATTGGTGTTCGCCAATCATGGCAGGAAGCTGGCAGGCGGATTCTAAAACGAAGAAGGGGAGGCACGAGGCCTCCCCTGCGAAATTCTGTTCGCCCGCATACATATCTGGGGCATAGCTTTACAGCTGGATCAAAAGACCCATGTCTGTTGAAAAGCTATTTAGAAGGAGTATTACTCGGCTACTACGTTCGCCGCTTGAGGTCCTTTCTGGCCTTGCTCGATGTCAAAAGTTACTTTTTGACCTTCAGCCAGTTTTCTGAAGCCTTCACCTACGATCGCACGGAAGTGAACAAATACGTCAGCACCGCCGTTGTCTTGAGTGATAAAACCATAACCTTTGTCTTCGTTGAACCACTTAACGGTTCCTGTTGCTTTGGACATGATGTTTCCTGAATTTCTATATCAATGTTACGTACGCTTACGCGTGTTAAGGCCCCAAGGTAGAGATACTTATGAAGACAAGAAGGGATGACAAACTTCAGAACAACGGACTTACATTTCCCAAACCTGGCTGAACCGAAGTTCAATCTGGTTTGACTGATACCCAACCTGAGTTGAATATCTCGGATGAAGCGGTGTAGCGAAGTGTTCAGCGCCAAATGTTGCATAAATAGGTCTGATCCACAGGCCACATTCATCATACACCAAATTTTCCAAATGGAAAGAGTATTTTTTGATCGCTATCTCATTCCAGCTCATTTGCCCATGGAAGAGCCGGATATGCACCAGCTCGGGTCACTGTAATTGCACCACAACGGACCGCAAAATCCACAGCTTGCTTAAATCCGACGTTATCCCACTCAGTTAACTGTGAAAGCTGGAATAACAGGCCTCCGACAAAGCTGTCGCCAGCACTGGTCGTGTCCACAACCTGGACTTTAGGGACCTCAATAGTCCATTCGCTATCGCCGAAATAGCCCGTGACGGCCTTACCTCCGTCTGTAATTACTACCAAACGGTCATCCACCCAACTTTTGATCAGAGTCAAAAGATCTTCATTGGGATACAGCAGTTCAAGTTCTTCGCCGCTGGCCTTGATAACGTCTGAGTGTTCCACAACGGTGGCGATGCGTTCCGGGGCTTGTTCCGGTTGAGCCCACAAATTGTCACGGAAGTTGATATCAAAACTGATTTTCCAGCCCAAGGCTTTGGCCTGGTTAATGACTTCCAGTGTCGTGTGAAAGATGTCGTCATCTGTCAGCGTGTTGGAGCACAGGTGAAGTATTCCGGGGGATGAAAATTGTTCCCACTCGATCATGCCGGCTTCGAACAGCAAATCAGCGGTATCGGTTCGGTAGAAGCTGAAGCTTCGTTCCCCCTCATCATCCAGCAAAACAAAGGCCAGTGGTGTTGGTGCTGACTCATGCTGGTGTAACTGCCGGGTATGGACGCCATATCGTTCCAATGCGCCTTTCAGAAATTCGCCAAACGCGTCCTTTCCAACCTGGCCGGCGAAGTGGGCGTTGCCGCCAAGCTTGGCCACTGCGACGGCGACATTGGCCGGAGCTCCTCCGGGAAAATGGGTAAATTGCGGCAGCATCAGACCGTCAACTTCTGACTGGCTCGTTTGAAGGCAGTCAATAAGCGCTTCACCAAAACAAAGAACAGGTTGCATAGTTTCTCCAGAACGATTGCGTCGGTACGTGTCGACAGATTCGGGATTCTGTCAAATACCAGCAAAATTGTTAATTCCAACCATGGTAGAGGTGGACATTATTATCCCGTAATAGCTGTGTGGGAATCAGTATTTTGGTCTGTGGTGGTTGAATCCCATTAACGAGATCAATCCCCAGGTCTACGGCTGTAGCAGCCATCACTGCTGGAAACTGGGCGGCGGAGGCGGCCCATACCGGGTTATTGGATTGAAATGCCTCAACGGCCATTGGCGCACCATCAACTGACGCAATTACCATATCGGTACGGCCAGACTGTTGAGCCATGGCCGCTGCACCGGAAGCGGTTGGGTCATTAATGGCAAAAACGGCGTCCAGCTCCGGGTGGCTTTCCATCAGTAATGCCATGGCCTCCATTCCACCTTCTACGCTACCGCCGCCACTGATAGTGTCAGATAGCAGGTAGATATCCTGGTAATTGTTAAGGACAGCCTTGCACCCTGCAACCCGTTCGATCACCGATGACACCGGAGGACCATTGATGATGGCAATATTGCCCTGGCCTTCAAGGCGGTCCGCGAGAAACTGGCACGC
Source organism: Hahella ganghwensis DSM 17046 (assembly GCF_000376785.1). Lineage (GTDB taxonomy): Bacteria > Pseudomonadota > Gammaproteobacteria > Pseudomonadales > Oleiphilaceae > Hahella > Hahella ganghwensis. Next base: position 35,887 of record NZ_AQXX01000116.1, on the reverse strand, counting down.
GACTTCTCCGGCCTGCACATTATCGGTAGTGACCGTCGCGTCCGCACCAATAGCATTGACGTCTACCGCAACAACTTTGATGCCGGCACGCTGCGCCTGGCGTATGGTAGGTTCAATCGCGTTAGGGTCTGATGCAACCAGGATCACCAAGTCCATTTGTTGCTCAATAAAGGCCTCCAACTGACTCTCAAGCCGGGTTTCATCATAGGCGTTGGATCGGATGGTGACTTTGACTGAGGTGCCGAACCGATCTCGAATCTTTTCTCTGATGGTTTCAGCAATGCGGACAAAAAACGGATTTCCCAGGTCGGATACACTGACTCCCACAGCCCGCAATTCGGAAGTTTGATCATTGTCCGCTGACACACTGGCAAAAGGGGACAAAGCGATCATTGTCAGGAGCAGAAATAGACACAGCAACCGCATAAAGTAGGTATTCACATTTTGAGTTAATGACATCAGGTTAACAGACCTGGCAAATCAAATAACCGACACCTGCCAACTTACTTGGTATCGTCAGTCAGGTGCCGATTCTCTATTAAAGAGCCGATCAAAGATTAGCATAAGCCTGTCAGTCTTGAAGACTGCCGGGTTGATTCGGGTCCATGGCGCCAGTCATGATGGCCACTGCATCTGACATGCTGTGGGTTTTAGGGCTGATCACCGCAATTCGTTTGCCCAGTCGGTGAATGTGGATTCGGTCCGCCACTTCGAAGACATGAGGCATATTGTGGCTGATCAGAACCACTGGTAAACCTTTGTCTCTGACCTGACGAATCAGCCCCAGTACCCGTCGGGACTCTTTCACACCCAACGCAGCGGTTGGCTCGTCCATGATGACCACACGACTGCCGAACATCGCCGAACGTGCCACCGCCACTCCCTGACGCTGGCCGCCGGACAGTGTTTCAACTGTCTGTCCAATATTCTGAATTGTCAGCAATCCCAGGTCAGACATTTTATGGCGCGCCGCCTCATGCATCTTTTTCTTGTCCAGCATGCGGAAAACACTTCCCAGGATGCCCGGTTTGCGAATTTCCCGGCCAAGATAGAGATTGTCTGCAATATTAAGTGCTGGTGAGACGGCCAGATTCTGGTAGACCGTTTCGATTCCCTGTGACCGGGCATCCAGTGGGTTGTTGAAGGTGGTCGGTTTGCCGTCTACGAAAATTTCGCCGGCATCCGGAGACACAGCACCGGAAAGGGCCTTGATCAGGGAGGATTTCCCCGCACCGTTGTCGCCAATGACAGCCAGAATTTCGCCAGCATATAAATCGAAATCCGTGTCATCGATGGCAGTGACACGCCCGTAGCGTTTTACCAGGCCCCGCGCCTGCAGGACCGGTGTTTGATCATATCTGTTCATGATGACACCTTTCTTATCCATTGATCGATTCCGACAGCCACGATGATCAGCATGCCGACAGTAAATTCCTGCCATAGTACATCGACGCCGGATAAGGCCAGTCCATTGCGAAAAATACCGACGACAAGTGCACCGATCAGGGTACCGTAGATGGAACCTCGCCCTCCGAATAGAGAGGTCCCGCCTATTACTACTGCCGTTATGCTGTCCAGATTGGCCGTGTAGCCAGCCTGCGGACTGACAGAGCCTATACGCCCGATTAATGCCCAGGCGGCCAGAGCACAGATCACGCCAGCAACGATATACACGGAAAGCAGGATTCTGTCGGTTCTGATACCGGCCAATCTGGCAGCGTCAGGGTCATCTCCTGTGGCATACACGTGTCGCCCCCAGGATGTCCAGTTCAGTGCGTACCAGATCAGGATAAAGAGTCCGATCATCATCAGCGAGCCATATGAAAGGCGGGCGCCGAACAATTCAATGGTCTGCCCGGCCCATTGCAGAAGGGGAGCGACTGCTTCAATTTCCTGAGATCTTATGGTTTCGCTTTTGGAGTACCAGAGGTTCAGGGCAAAGAAAATATTCCAGGTGCCCAGTGTTACGATAAAGGGCGGGAGCTTCAGGCGGGTTACCAGAGCGCCGTTGATGGCACCGGCCAGAGCCCCAACAGCAAATCCTGCCAACAAGGCGAACATGGGAGGCATGCCGAACTCAACTGCGAAACGTCCCATGACGACGGTGCTCAGGACCATAATGGCACCCACAGACAAATCTATCCCCGCCGTGAGAATGATCAAGGTCTGGGCAACACCCAGGATACCGATAATGGTGACCTGCTGTAGCACCAGGGACAAATTGAATGGATGCAGGAAGCGTTCGCCAACGATCAGCGTGAAAGTGGCGATAGCCAAAAGTAACACCATGACCGGAGCGGCAGTGGGGTTACTGTGAAGAAAACGATGAATACGTTGTCCCGGTGTCAGATGCTGTTCAAAGCGGGCAACATTGCCCTGGGCCTGATCCGCCACGCGTTCGTGGTCCAGTATCTGATGACCGGTAGGAGTTGGTTTGAGTGTCTCGCTCATGTTCAATCCCGCCATGTTCCGAAGAGTGATCTAGAAAGACCGAGCTATCGAGATGGTTTGCCAATCAGCGACAGCTCAGTTGCAGAGGTTTAATCGAGCAGAGTCGTTAACCCCAGCACTTGTTCAAGCCATCTTTGGAGGTCGAGGATGGAATGTTAGAGACTGGTTGATTGGTGATCAGCTCGACACCGGTATTCACAAATTCCAGGCCCGGAGTGGCGGAAGGTTTTTGGTTGGTCTCCGCGAAGTTCTTAATGGCTTCAACTCCCATGGAAGCCATTTTGAGAGGAAACTGCATAGAGGTGGCACCAATCACGCCAGACTCGATGTTACGTACGCCGGAGCAGCCGCCGTCAACGGAGACGATCAGAACATCCTTCTCCATTCCAAAAGCTTTCAGCGCCTCGTAGGCACCTGCAGCAGCCGGTTCGTTGATGGTGTACACCACATTGACGCCAGGATCTTTCTGCATCAGGTTTTCCATGGCCCGGCGCCCGCCTTCTTCTGAGCCCAGAGTGACATCATTGCCGACAATACGTGGGTCACTTTCATCGCCGATGTCATTGGGGTCTTTCAGATCTATACCGAATCCTTTCAAAAAGCCTTGGTTCCGTGCCACATCCACGGTAATTTCGCTGGTATTGAGGTCCAGTAAAGCGATCTTGGCGTTATCCGCCTCCGAGCCCAGTTGCTCTCGCGCCCATTCACCGATCAGTTCGCCCGCTTTGAAATTATCCGTGGCAAAAGTGGCGTCTGCTGCTGTCGCCGGATTCAGCGGTGTATCCAGTGCTATGACAAGCACGCCGGCTTTACGCGCTTTCTCAATGGCAGGAACTACGCCTGCCGGATCGCTTGGCGTGATCAGGATACCTTTGGCGCCTGAAGCCACCAGATTTTCAATTGCCTGTACCTGGGAGTCGTTGTCGCCATCGTATCGACCGGAAAAGGTGCGCAGATCCATGCCCAGTTCAGAGGCTTTCTGTTGCGCGCCTTCCTTCATTTTGACAAAAAAGGGATTGGTATTGGTTTTGGTGATCAGGCCAACGATAACTTTGCTATCGGCTTGGTCATCAGCCAGTGAAAAAGGGGAGGCCAGTGCAGTGCATAAGGCCAGAATAGAGCTGTATTTTGCAAGTTTCATATTTTTATTCTCCAGTAATTGCATGAATACCTGGTTGTATCGCCCGTTCAGGAGCTGGTATTAAGCATCTCACTGGATTGCTAATGGGAAATTTCAGCAGACAGGGGGGCTTTGTAATATTTGTAACATTGCAAAAATGATCAGAAGATCAGAGAGTTATTGGTGGGTGGTAGTCATTCTACATAAGCGATCGACAATACCGCAGAGGGCAAAATGAGGCCCAGCCCTGCGGGCTAGTACCCCTTTAGTGGGTAGAGAGCCTGAAAACAGGTCCCTCTTTGTTGCTCGGCGTTCATTTGGAATGACTAATCTCACTTCTCGTGCCTTGACTGACCTGCTTTCAGGTTCTCCATGAGCATCATATGAAACGTCAACAGACCCTAAATAATCTGGATGATTTTCTGCAATGTTGACTGGGAAATGGGTTTCGGTAGCAGCGGGTCTTCAGGATGCAGTCCGTAGCGGCTTTCCAGGATTTCTCTCGGCATGCCTGAGGTCATTACGACATTTAATTCAGGGAACCTCTGTTGACACTCCCTGAAGAATTCCACACCGTTCATGCTTCCCTGTAAGTTGATATCAGTCACTACCAGATCGGGGAGTGGAATGGTGTCTGAAGAGGACGCGAATAAGAGTTTCAGCAGATCCTCCGCCCGGCTATAGCAGTCAGTTTTGAGGCCAAAAGATTCGAATTGCTGCGCGATGGTGGCCTGCACATCCGGGTCGTCTTCCACCAACGCAATCTGTCCAGAGGCGGGGAGTCGTAGATGAATGGCCAGCGTCTGCTCGGCATGCGCCGTGAGGGGCTCTTGTTCTTCCAGGGGAAACACCAGAGAGATGTGTGTCCCCCAGTTTCGAGAGGAATCGATACTGAGATGACCGCCAGACTGGCTGACAAACCCATAGACCATACTGAGTCCCAGTCCGCTACCTTTGCCTACGGGCTTGGTCGTGAAGAAGGGTTCGAGGATACGCTCCTGGAGCTCCTGTGGGATGCCTGTTCCGGTATCAATCACCGTTAGAATAAGTTGGCTTTTTTCATTGCCTTGGTGAGCCTGGGGGTTCCGGATTCTGGTACGGAATATCAATTTACCCCCGTCCGACATGGCGGCGCTGCTGTTGAGAGCCAGATTCAGAATGGCATTTTCCAGCTGCGAAGGGTCCACAAATACCTTATAACCAGGGGCCTGCAAGTCGGTGGTGACTTCTATGTTCTGGCCGACACTGTATTCCACCAGGTCCAGCATGCCTTCCAGCAACTCGTCCACATTGGTGATTTCCGGGTAGAGCTGCTGTTTCCGGCTGAAGGCGAGCAGTCGTTGGACCAGGCTGACGCCTTTTTCCGTGACCCGCAGGGCTCTGTGTATCTGCTGTTGCTGGCTGTCTTGCAAGTCCGTTGACTGATTCAGTAGTTGCAGATTGCCGAGAATGGCTGCCAGCAGATTATTGAAATCATGGGCAACGCCGCCCGTCAGTTGACCCAGAACTTCCATTTTTTGAGCCTGGATCAGCTGTTGCTCCATGGTGCGTCGTTCTGTCAGATCACGATACAGCGTAACAAAGCCGCCCTCTGGCATAGGTTGGCTGCGGAATTCCACGACCTTGCCGTTATCGAAGTGGCGTTCGAAAGTCTGTGCGGATTGCAGACGTGCCAGGTTAAGATCTGCCATGTCGATCGGGTAGCGGTCAATGGACAGATTACGATGAGGCTGCCGTGACATCATTTCCTGTAATTCGGATAGGGACATATTGCGCCTGACGTCATCTGCGGAGAGATCGAATATCTCCAGGTAACGTCGGTTCCAGGCGATCAGGCGCTGATCCCGAGAAAATACACTGAGTCCGTCGTGAATCTGGTTGAATACTGTTTCCAGTAACTTGGACTGGGCTTTCAGATCCTGGCTGACCTGGCGCATCTGCAGCGCATCGCGACGGAAGACACTAAAGGAGCTTGCGAGTTCGCCAATTTCATCAGAACGATTGATCGTGGGCTCTGGGGTATCAGTGTCGCCCTGGGCCAGTCGGGTCATATCACGGGTCACGGCTTCCAGGTCACGGGTCACCCCGTAGTTGAAACGGGCGCTGTAGATGAATGCACTGAGCATCAGTAAAGACATGAGTAGTATCCAGCCCTGGCCCTGCTTCACCGCCTCAGATACGGTTTGGCGTTGACGGACGACGCTTTTTTGCAGGTCGCCGACAAACAAATTGACTTGATGGGTCAATTCTTCGGACTGAGCGCGTATGGAAGCGATCAGGTAGGGCTTTCGTTGACGGAACTCGGCCAGACGTTGATGGGCAAGCCGGATGGCGCTCAACAGCCTATCGGCACTCTTTTTCAGGTTGTCTTCTGAGATTTGAGAGGCGGCGGATTCTGCCTCTGCAAACTCCCTGGCGTCCGGATTAGCCAGTTTCAAACTATCCGGGCGGGTAAGGTTTTTCAGGGTGCTGTGCAACAAAGCCAGGGACGAATCTTCACCAGCGTAGGTTGAAGTTCGGTAGTCAGCCAGGTCGTCGATGTCAAAACGCAGGGCAAGCACATCTTCGCGCAGGAACAGTTCATCTTCCACGACTTCGATCAGCTCGCTGACAAATCCAAAAAGCTTGTCCAGGCGTGATTCGAGTTCAGAACGGAAGCGCTCATCGCGTATGTTGGCGGCAACCAGTTTGAGTTCATTGAATTTTTTCTCCAACCGGAGGCGTTCGTTCTGGAGCAAAAAAGGGCGGGCGGCGTCGGCGACGTAAGGGGAAAGAGCGGCCAGTTGCGCAACGCCTTCGGATAGATTCAGTGCCGTGCTGATTTCCGGTAAGGTGAGAGATTCGAAGCGATAGACCGTATCAGCGGTCTGACGGGTGACCAGCCAACCCACAAGGCCCATGCTGAGTGTCAGTAATGCCAGGACGAGCAGTGTCCATAGACTGCGAGTCTTGATACTCAGCATCGGCTTTTCTGTACAGAATGACTGAATATGTACCCGATACCCCGTTCGGTTCTGATATACATCGGAGTTTTGGGGTTAGGCTCAATCTTGCGGCGAATACGCAATATCTGGACATCAATCGTGCGGTCAAATACATCCGATTGATCTCCTCGGGTGCGTTCCAGAAGCTCTTCCCGGGAAAAAACTCTTTTTGGAGAACGGGCAAGGACCTCAAGGAGGGAGAACTCGCCAAAGGTCAGGTCAATTCGTTGCCCTCTCTGGTGTCTGAGTTCCCGTGCGGTCAGGTCCAGAATCCAATCGCCGAATACAAGACATTCATGTCCCTGATTTCGATCAGCCTCCTCGGTTCCATTACCCGCCCTCGAGAGACGGGTACTACGGCGAATCAGGGCATTGACTCTGGCCACCAGCTCACGGATGTTGAAGGGCTTCATGAGGTAATCGTCAGCGGCCAGTTCGAGGCCGAGAATGCGATCGGTTTCGTCACCTTTTCCTGTGAGCATCATAATCGGCATGACGCTTTGCTCCCTCACCTGACGGGCGAGGAGCAACCCGTCCTCACCTTTCAGCTTCAGGTCCATGATCAGGAGGGAATAAGCGTTCTGTTCCAGACTCTGAAACATAGACTGACCACTGGCGACGGCAGTGGTCAGATAGCCGGCCTGTTGCAGGCAGTCTTCCAGTACGGCGCAGACTTCCTGTTCGTCATCCACAATGAGGACGCGGTGTTTGGGTAATTCTTGCAACTTATGTTCGCTCTCGGGTGACAGCCGGTGGCTGTGCGTTTTGTTTTTGTTGTCCCTGTTGAGGGAGATTCGCCAGGTTGTACATATGAACTCAGCTGTCCATACTAGGATTTGGTAATGCTTTACTGGGTACGGAGGCGTTGTCAGATCCTAATCGTCAACAGACCCTACAAGAAAAGTACACCACAGACTGTGAATTCTGTAAACGGAGGAGCCAATGGCGAACGAAGGTTACCACGAGCCTATTAATGAATTGTCGGATGAAACCCGTGACATGCACCGGGCGATCACGTCGTTAATGGAAGAGCTGGAAGCTGTAGATTGGTATAACCAGCGGGTTGATGCCTGTAAGGATCAGGAACTGAAAGCCATCCTCGAGCATAACCGGGATGAGGAAAAAGAACATGCTGCGATGGTACTGGAATGGATTCGCCGCAAAGATCCAACGTTTGATAAAGAACTGAAAGATTACCTGTTTACTGACAAACCTATTGCCCATAAATAAGGGGTGCATTTCAGTCATCTCTGCGGCCTTTATCGGGCCGCTTTGCTCTCTTTCCACGTCCTGTTAGAGCAGCTTAGATCCGGCATTGATATCGACTAACCCCCAGAGGGGGGAAAGGGATTGTTGATTATTTAAAAATGGTGATTCCGGCCGAGGTGTCATCTAGCAGGAAATAGTCATGCATCAGCATGGGCTTCCCGACAATTTGACGCAAACAGGTGTCTGAGCTGGCACAGGTTGGATCCATATACTGGGTTGTCTGTTGTTGAAGCTCCACATGTGGAACCGAGAAATCATATTGTGCCTGTTCGCCATGATCCCGTTGGATAAACATGGTGCTGATAACACTGAAGCCGAATCCAATAAAGGCAAGTGTCAGAAAAGAAAAGTGTTGCATACTACTCGACCATTTTAGTTCTGGTCTTCCGTTCACAGTATTTCCTCGACATCCTTTTACCAGGTTTATTATTAATGCAATTCTTTGATTGCTGACTCTGGATTCGCTTCCTGACGGGAAGATCCCAGAGTAATGATTTGATCGTAATCAATAGAGAACAATGAATTTTCTGTTGCTTAAAGTATGGTTTGGCGGGGGTGGGAATAGAAGGCAAGGTCTGTCAAAGACTGTGAAATCTGCGGATGAACCTCGTCATTGATTGTGAAGACGAAGGTTCCAAAGCCCCTGTGTCAGAATGCTTCTGTCAGGTTCCGGTACTTTGTTGTATTGCGGAGTCTGCACTGTTGGATCCGGAATTGCCCTCCTGGCTAGTGAGCTCACTGGTTTTCAGTGGAATGATCAAGGTGAAGCAGGTGCCCTGTCCGAGCTGGCTGGAAACTTTTACCTCACCGCCATGACGATCCATGACCAGTTTGACAAAGCGCAGACCCAAACCACTGCCGCTGACACCTAGCTGCTCTGAACTCCGGGTGCGGCGGTACGGATCAAACAGAGTTGGGAGTTCTTCAGGTGCAATTCCTGGTCCCTGATCGCGAACATCAATATGGACATGATCTTCTTCCAGGGTCATCTGGACGGTGATTTCCGATTTTCTGGGGCTGAATTTTACGGCATTCTGAAGCAGATTCTGGAGGCTTCTTTCCAACAATTCGGCATTCCCGATAATGGGAATCGAATCGTAATCACCCAGAATGCGGATATGAATCCCCTGTTTCTGCATCACCGGTGTAATGCCGTCCACTGCGTTGTCCACCACATCAAGCATCTCGCATTCGTATAGGTGAATATGATCGGCAGCCTCCACCCTGGCCAGTTGTAGAAACTGTTCGGACATGGCCAGACTTTTCTCAGTCAATGACTGGGCGGTATCAAGTTTGGGGGCAAATTCTTCCGGCAGGGAAGATCGCAGTGTGTCCAGCAATGCCAATTGTGATGCCAATGGTGCCCGCAGGTCATGAGAGATAAAGTTGATCGTCTCCAGACGTTTGCGTTGGGCCTCATGAATTGCCGTGATATCAGAGAAATTGATAATGATGCCGGTACTGAAGCGGTGTCTGAATCGAATCGGCACCAGGGAGACAAGTACGGCGGAGTCGTTCAGGTAGAGTTCTTCTGAATGCTGTTCGTCCTGCATGATGACTTGTCGGATAATGGTTTCCCAGTCTCCCGGGGAAAGAGTATTGGTGACGGGCATGTATTCGGCGATAAATTCCCCTGCGTGTGCACCGGGACTAAGCCACCTCAGGGCATGATTGTTGAGGAACAGAATGCGGCCGAATTCGTCGCTGACCAGAATACCATCCGCCATGTTCGAAACAGTATCTGAGATAAATTCACGCATTTCCTGCATAGCAGCGATGGCCCTGTGTACCTGCATGATTCGCCGGTCAATTAACTCGTTTGAAAGCCGGGGTAATGTTGTGCCTTCCAATAATGCCGGGTATAGCCTCTTCACATAATCCACGGTCGCGCTCAGTTGATCCGGTTGGCACTCTAGCTTGAGGTAGAGCGCGGTTGGTCGGTCCTGGACATCCACCGGGAGTAGTATCTCGGCAAAGTGCTCTGCATCGTTCACCTCAAAACTCGGTTCGGCGTTTTCTCGGATATCCTGGAATTCCCAACGAACAGGTTTGATCAACCGGGCCAGGTGCTGAGCCCACTGTTGTGGAGAATCATAGGAACTGCCCTGCTGTACCTTGGGTTCGTCTGCCAGCCTTTCCAGTTCCTGGCGCAGGAAAAGGTTCAGTCTTGAAAGGCGACGCCAACTCCAGAACGGGTAAGCGAACAGTAGAGTCACCAGCACGGAAGAGGGAGGGAACCACTGATGCTCCAGTACCAGTAAAAAGTAACTGAAAGCCAGGACGCCTGAGGCCAGTGCGACTGTCATGGGCAGATTACGGTCCGGTGATACCCGGGGGAAGCTCAGGGCGGCGATTAACACCAGGCTGAGGGATAGCAGATACTGCCACTCGATTTCAACATAAGTACCCAGGTTATGCTGAGCCAAGGCTTCGTAAATATTGGCATGAACCTCCACGCCCGGCATATTGAACAGGCTTCCGGACACTGGTGTCGCGATGAAGTCACCAAGGCCTGCCGCGGTGGCGCCGACAAATATCACCCTCCCTGCGAAATAGTCCGGCGGCAGTTCGCTGTGGAGAATGTCGCTGTAACTCAAGGTAGCAAAACTACCTGGTGGGCCGACAAACGGAATCAGCCGGTAGGCTTCGCGAATGTTGAATTGACCGGATCCCGTTGAGTGTTCGATGTTGTGGCTGACGTCATACTTGGTGCCGGTGACGGTCTCATGTGTGGCCAGCGCCAGACTGGGCCAGAAAGTGTCTCCCAGCCCCTGATACAGATAGAGACCTCTGGCGATACCATCTGCGTCCAGTTCTATCTGGGCATGCCCCAAGCCTGCGGCGGACTCCACAAAAGGCTGCGTAGGCAGAATTTCCGTCAGGCGACCGCTGGAACCGATAAAGTCGATATGAAGTGGTAACAGCACATTGCCGGCCTCCTTCATGGAAACCTTGAAAAGCTGATCGGCAATGGGGGGGCCGGGCTCGGCCAGAAGGAGGTCAAACACCACCGCCTTGGCTCCGGCCTGGCGTAATTTGGTGATCAGTTCCGCGTGGACTGACCGGTCCCAGGGCCAGCGGCCCAGCTCCCGAAGACTCTTTTCGTCAATGGCCACAATGGCGCTGGAGGTAGAGGTTTTCAGCGGTTGCAGTTTGAGGAAGCCGTCGTATATCAGGTAATCCAGGCGTTGTGTCCAGCCAGTAAATAATAGCGAAAAACACAGAGCGACCAGAACGGCAGCAAACAGGTAGCGTTCTGAAACGGGAAATTGCCGGCTGGTGCCGGAGTGTGGACTGAGTCTGGTGGAAGGCTTATCGCTCATCCGTGATGTCTTTCCTGTCAGGGCGATTGAATTTTAATTATTTGTGCTTGTCCGAATTCTGACGCATGTAGCTCATCGCCCAGCCCCTTAACCCGAATCCAGTAGGTTTTACCGGGCTCAAGCAGCACATTGGCGTAAGTGTTATCCAATTGGTATTCGCGGATGACCCGGTTGAAATTTTCGTCTTCCGCCAGTTGTACATGGTAGCCCTTGGCATCAGGAACGGTTTTCCAGAATACTTTGGCCTGTTCATCCAGATAGTTTACGGCGATGACTTCTGTCATCAGTAACTGTCCCTGGATAGTTAGCGGTCGGGCAGGGCTATAGTTAAAGTTGTCACCCCCGACGAGGGTGACAACCCGCCAAAAGTACTTTCCCGCAGCAAGGGGCCTGTCACTCTGTGTGCTGTCCGTGGCTGAGAATGGCGTGCGCGAATAAAGTTCCAGAAATTGCGAGTCGCGGGAAATTTCCAGGCTGCTCAGCATGTAAGGAGATTCCACCTTCCAGCGAAACATGGGAGAAGGAGTATTCAGAAATGCATCCGACAGTGGCTGCAACAATTTGGCTGGCGTGGCTTTCTGTTCCACTCTGAATTTCACTTCTGTATCGACCCCTTCGAGGTCGTCAGCGGCAATCCCCCTAATACGCAGGCGGTATTCACCATTATTCAGTCGGGGGAGTTCTATATTCGGTGATTCAATCCGTTCCGCCAGTATCGGCAGCGAATCCGGCTCGTCAGAATACAGTTCCACACGGTAAGCAACGGCACCGTCCAGCAATGACCAGCTCAAGCGGAAAGGCATTTCCGACATGGTGCCGGGGGCTTTTACATCCGGCGCTGGCAACAGCGGCAGTTCGTCAAAGGAAATGGATTCGGATATAACAGCACCCTGGCCTTTGGTCAGTGTTCTGGAGGTCACATTGTTGGAGACTTCGACGATGCCCTTGGTCACCTCAGTCACGGTGACAGTGGCCGTGACATTCATCCGAAACGCAGTGCCCCTGACTGCCGCCACGGCAGAGGGCGTGGTCACTTCATAGCGGGCTGCCGGGCCTTTCCGGGGAGTGACATTGGTCTCGATGGAGCCTTTGAGCAGCCGGAATCGGGTATCCACCATGCCGGTATCACTGAAATGCGTCAGTGTGTTGAAGATCACAATGGATTGATAAGCGACAGACAGAGAGCTTCCGTCGGCAAATTTTACCCTTGCCTGACCCTCTTGGGTTTTCAGTTCGTCGCCAATATTCAGTTTGTTGCCGGGGAGGGCGGGAATATAGTTTGTTGTATGGGCGCGACGTAACCAGACTTCCCCCTGAGTGATCGTCAGAGTGGCCGGCTGAGGGTAGTGTTTCAGCCAGGCGACAGGAATGTTGACCAGTGTACCGGCTTTCAGTATGCCGCTGCCGTCAAATTTGTTGTAGCGAACCAGTGCATCCCAACGACGATCTGGCATCAGGTACTTCTGTGCGATGGATTGCAGGGTGTCATTGGGCCGTGCTGTGTAAACCCAATCCTGATGAGGATCATTGGCCAGGGCTGTATTGCCTGCCAGGAGCACCAGGCTGAAGAGCAGAGCTTGGAGTATTCGCTTCATAAGCTACCCGTCCGTAACGTCATTTTAACAGGACAGTCGACAGCCAATTCCCTGGTCTAGTGATAATCTGATAAGGAGCGTGCGCGGTTTGTCGTATCAATCTGCGTCCTCCAATCGGTATCCATGCTGATAAATGGTTTTGATCCGGAACCCGTTTTCCGGTTTGATTCCGAGCTTGCGGCGCAGTCGGCTCATGTGAGTGTCGACTGTGCGTGTGTTGATATCGCTATTGACTCCCCAGACTCTCTCCAGCAGATATTTGCGGGACAGCAAACGGCCTTTGTTTTCAAACAGGAACGTCGTTAGTTCAAAATCCTTGTCCGTCAGTGTCAGGGGCTCGTCATGAAGATGGATGGTGCGTCTTTTGTGGTTGATACGAAACGGGCCGAAAGTTTCTTCCTCGGATTGTGAGGTTTCTTTCTGGTTACGGCGTACCAACGCACGCAGACGTGCCAGCAGCTCACCGGGACGAGCCGGTTTGACCATATAGTCGTCGGCGCCGGCCTGAAGGGCATTGATGATGTCCTCTTCAGCTTCCCGTTGGGTCAAAAACAGCACAGGAATCGGCCAGTCCAGTTGCTGGCGGAGTTTTCTCAATGCGTCGATACCCTCCATATCGGGTAACTGCCAATCCATGATCAACAAATCAAAGCTGTCATGGGTGACCGCGTAGAGAAAGTCTTTTCCGGTGCTGTAGTGTTTGCACATAATCTCAGAATCTTTCAAATGACCGAGTAATTGCTCAGCCAGGTTCGGGTCGTCTTCCAGAAGCGCTATCTTCATCATGTTCATTTATTGGTTTGAGTAGTGGTAGATAAAGTTATTGTCTTAAGTACAGACAAGTTATTGTTGTTTTTTCACTATTTTATTGTGGCAGCAATTATCCGTATTCGCTATTTTTTACCCGAAATTGATAAAAAATGCGGCCACACATCCTGGAAACACTTTATCGCCATTTCACAGTTCACTACCAGACTAATAAATAAACAACTTCTTTATGTAAGGAACTGCAAAGCTTTGTGTCGGTTGAGGTGAAATTCCGCGTCAGCGATTTAAGGCCAGACTCTTGGGACACCGCATGCCTCTGTGGTCTACAATATAAGTCAATTCTAGACTGTCTGGTTTCATTCCTGGCCAGGTAGCTCATTTCCGGCCTATGCCTGTGAATAATGAATGGAATTTGCCAGCGGATCTTACACATAACCTTTTGAATAAAATCATGACTATCCAACAAACGATCGAAGATACTTTGACCCGGGACTTCCAGCCCTCTCATCTGGAAGTGATTAACGAAAGCCATATGCATAGCGTACCACCGAACTCTGAAACACATTTCAAGGTGGTGCTGGTCAGCGATCAGTTCGATGGGCTGCGCTCAGTCCAGCGTCACCAGAAAGTTTACGGTGCGCTCAGAGAGCAAATGCAGAATGGCGTTCACGCTTTGGCCTTACATACCTATACGGCTGGAGAGTGGGTAGAAGCAGGGAATGCTCCGGATTCACCCAATTGTATGGGTGGCAGTAAACACGACAAAACTGTCTGATCTATCCTTCATTCGATCATTGAGCATCGATAACAGAGGTCTATTAAAACAGATCAATAAAACCTGATTTATAAAAAAGTTGATCTATAAAAACAACCATTTACCTGAAAGCGATAGAACATGAGCCAGTTTTTCCAGATACACCCGGAAAACCCACAACCGCGCCTGATAAAGCAGGCATGTGAAATAATCCGCAAAGGGGGCGTTGCTGTTTACCCCACGGATTCAGGATACGCCCTCGGTTGTGCCATCGGGGAAAAGTCCGCTGCGGAGCGGATCAAGTCCATTCGTCGACTGGACGACAAGCACAATTTCACTTTGGTGTGCAGTGACCTGAGTGAGCTTGCCACCTATGCCAAGGTCGGCAACACTGAGTTCCGGTTGATCAAGAGCACCACGCCGGGCGCATACACTTTTATCCTCAGCGCTACGTCAGAAGTTCCCAGGCGGCTGATTCACCCGAAACGTCGCCAGATTGGTATCCGGGTGCCTGACAACGAAATATGTCGTGAACTGTTGCGGGAGTTAGGCGAGCCAATCATGAGCGTGACGCTGATCCTGCCGGGGGATGAGCTTCCCATGACCGATCCCTATGATATTCGCGAAACCCTGGAGCATCAGGTGGATGTGATTATTGATGGAGGATATTGCGGTATGGAGCCGACCACAGTGATCGATATGTCGGATGAAGTACCCGCGCTTATTCGACGCGGAGCCGGAGATCCGACTCCGTTTGAAAGCTAGCTTAATCGCCGGGTCAGTGGCTTTCTAAACTGAAATTGAAAAGCCTCTGGCCGGCTGGTTTTCTGTTAGAGTTTCTTCAGATCTAGGCTGACTTTTCGACAGGTTGGAAAACCGGGTCGTGAGGTCTTGCAAGGAGTTATTGCCGGGATCTGTCGAAATCAGCGAATCGAAAATATTGTTACTGCTACCATAAGTCTGGCGAATGTTCAGGTTGTTCTGAATATAGTCCAGTGTTGGCTGATTCTGACTGATACGCAGATAGCGGTGCTTGAAGTCCGGATTCCGGTTAATGTCCTGCTCAATATTGTTCCGGGTTTCTTCAGGGAGATTGGCATTGAGCCGGATCGCACCATGTTCGTCACGAAACAGCTGAATTCCCGTCCTTGGATTGGCGCCATACTCGGCAAGCTTTTGCCTGATCGTCGTCTGGATATAGGCAGTGTCTTGCCCCAGTAACTGCTTGAATTCACTCACCGAAAGTCTGGGTTTCTGTTCCTCAGCTGCCTGTCCGGACAGTTGAATTTGCGGATAGTTGATCTCCTCAACTGGCGGCTGGACCTTCTGTTCTGCCGATTTGGCGGGTGGTTTCAGGCCATCGTAAGCTTGCTGGCCATAGTCGACAAGAGTGCGAATAAGACCCATGTGAATCATCCTGTATCAATGCTGTTGAAGAAAAAGTGACGGTTCTTTGTCGTGTTGGAGGGAGTGTTTCAAGTTTTGTGCCAGGGGCGGCGGCGATGGGGAGCTAAACCAGTCTTCAGAGTTGATGAAGGCAAAATTGAGATTCTGTTTTTGGGGTTGGTTAAATTTTGTTCTATAGTTGTTTGGGCGATAAGTTGTTAAGGATATCGACATGGAACATGGGCAATTATTTCAGCATCAGTCCATAGACCTCTGCCCCTTTCTACCTCCATGACTAGACCATGTTTGCTTCTCTTAATCTCTCTGAAATGGCAAATCTCCAGTATGACTTGGAAGGTGATCTGATGGATGTATTCACTCAATTTAACCGGAAAAATATTCAGGACAGGCAAATAGATACTTTAATTGGCTTAAGCAAAGGTCTAATCGCCGACGGTAAAGTCAATCAATCCGAAGCTGAGTTTCTACAAACATGGTTAGTTCAAAACCGGGCCGCTTCTGATAACCCGATCATTATAAATCTGCTGGAAAAAGTCAGCGCAATGCTGGAAGACGGCATGTTAGACGAAGAGGAATCGGCCGAACTTTTGGGGATTCTTAGACGAGTGTCCGGTGAGGATTCCTGTTTGGGGGAAGCTGCAAAAACGACCACTCTGCCAATTATTGATCCCATGCCCCCCTTAATATTTGAAGATCACTCATTTCTTTTTACAGGCACATGCGCGTTTGGTTCACGAAAACAGTGCCAGGAAGCCACCAGGGCACTGGGTGGTCTGGTTTCGACGAGCGTTACTAAGAACCTGGATTATCTAGTGATAGGAACCTATGTCACAGATAGTTGGGTACATGAAACCTTTGGTCGGAAAATCGAGAAGGCTGTTGAATATCGGGAGAGTGGTGTACCGATAGCGATTGTTACTGAGGAGCATTGGGCTGGTTCTGGTGGGCTAGTAGGATAGTTGCAAAAATACTCGAAAGAAACGCGTAGAAAGTGGCTGATAATAGCTTAGGGGTGGGAGAGTCAATGCAGACTGACCCAGATGACTTTTATGTCAAGGTTGATGGTTCTGAGCTTGATACCGCCTATTGGGTGATTCGTGCAGTATCTAAGCAAAGGGCTGAAGAGCTGCTACAGGAAGCGACAGAAGAGCTTGTATTGGGCAACACTGAAATTATTGGAATCCAGCCCTATGTGATTGGTGAGCTGATTAAGAATGAAGCCGTGACACCACGAGTCAGTGAAATGTCTGCCAAGATTGGTGAGGTAGACGATGTTCAGTTAGCAGCTTGGATATCGTCGAAAGGCAGGCTTTGGTAAGAATGTAAACAGGAATCTGACTCGCAGGGTCAGACCCCTGGTAGATTATTAGCTATTGCCGGCTAGAAGTGGCGTTGGATGGATAATTTTCTCTCAGGAGACAACGTGAATTATTGCCGAATAAGGTAATCACAACGCTCTGGACCTGTGAAAGAGTGCGATAAGCTTTTTGCGAAAGCTCCAATTAGCCTTCAAAAGATACGAATCCCGATATTCCCAGAAGAAAGCGTGTGATCAATTTTCATTCTTGAGCACAGCTCGACCTCTCTGAAAAAATAGCAATAGTGTAATTGATCGGCTTAGTGAAGATGGGAGTATGGTTACGAACAATATGGTAATGCTTACGGTACATGGATTCTACCCTGTTTGAGTCCTTGAGTTGGGTGTCCCCCAGAGACAATGAAACCCGCCTTTCTTCGTCCTTTAACCCTTCCTTAACCATCAACCGATTTAAATGGGGATCTCCTCATGATCTCCTTTGGAGCGAGGTGGAAATAAACTGCAACTGCCTTGATAGAAATCAAGCTAACGCTTGTAGGTGGCTGCGGCCAAATCTTTAACGTTTCGCTTGATACT
Organism: Hahella ganghwensis DSM 17046; assembly: GCF_000376785.1. Lineage (GTDB taxonomy): Bacteria > Pseudomonadota > Gammaproteobacteria > Pseudomonadales > Oleiphilaceae > Hahella > Hahella ganghwensis. Next base: position 18,322 of record NZ_AQXX01000116.1, on the reverse strand, counting down.
GATGGCTTTAAATACAGAGTCGTTAGGGGGATGAAGTGTTAATTTCTCCTATATAGCTCGTAACTTGTGGAAGAGAAAATGTCGGAAGTTAGTTTTAGTGAGTATTTATTAATAATACTTTCGTTGGTCGCTATAAACTTATTCCTAACTTGTGTTATTCACCGGGTTTGGGGGCGAAAGCTTAGAACGAAGATTATCTCTAATGGTGGGGTGAAAATCTCTACCTCTTGTGGTGAGTACACGCTGGATTCTGCTCGTAATAAACTGGTGTACAGATTAAGAGAACAAAAACAGTGGTCTGTACTGGATATGGATAGCGTTGTAAGTATAAAAGCCTGCAGAGATAAGAGTCCTTGTTCTTTGATTGAGTTATTTATCACTGGCTGGAATATTTGGGATTTTGCCAAGCGTTATCGAGATATTATGCATACCTCGTCAATTTGCCTAACACTTGTCGGTGGCCAAAGTGTCGAGTTAATGAAGTTAAAACAAATTGAACAGAGGGAGTGGTGGCAGTTTCAATCACTTCATGACCTTAAGCTATCAATATTGAAGGTATTGAAGCTATACCAGCCAATTAATAAGGTTGAGCAAGAACTGATTGTCCGCATATGTTATGAATTTTCTGCGTGTGGATTAGTAATAGAAAAAGCAGATGCATTATAAGTGAGCTCTCTCTTGAGAAACCTGTAATTCCCGATCTTCCCAGAAGAAAGCATGTGATCATTTTTCATTCTTAAGCACGGCTCGACCTCTCAGAAAAATAGCAATAGACTATAAATTCCTCAAACACCAAGGATGGATCGGATGATGAATAAGGGACTCTTTTTCGCTTTCAGTTTTATTCTTTTTACCACTTCTTTTTCAGCCCGTGCGGAGCTGTTTCCTTTTGAAGAAGGTACTTCGGCCACCTTTGCTGCCGGGGTTCTGTCTGATGAAGGGAAATACGCTGTCGCCTGGTATAACGGCCATGTTGGCGGATGGATGATCGATAATCTCGGCCGGGAATATTCGCCAATTCAAATCAACGATTCCGTCTTTGGAATAGAGCCCAGCCAGATTCTTGCCATGCCCCACGGACAGTTTTTGATTGTTCACAATAAGCTTAGCGAAAATGGGAGCGGGGGTTACGGCCAGCTATACAATGCTGACGGCACACTACTGGGGCTGACCGTTTATCTGACGCCGACGGTTGCTGAAGAGTCTGATGCCATTGGCGATGTATGGAGTGCTTCGTTACCAGATGGGAATGTTGTGGTGGCTTGGTCTGAGCATGTTCAGAATCTGGAAGACAGCCATCCGGAGCGCTCGAATGTCTATGCCCAGCTATACAGTCCCAGTTTGCTCAGAATAGGTGATGTCATTGAAGTCAGCACGGGCCATAGTGGGCAAGGGCGGGGGAAACTGAAGAACGACGTTCGTGTGGCAGCCTTCGATGATGGGGACTTTGTTGTCACCTTTCAGGCAAAGAATCAGTTCTATGGTCGGCGTTTTCGTCAGTCGGGATATCCGAAAACAGATCGGGAATTCAGAATCGGAAATCACGCACAGGCTGATCTGGAATCCAGGATACTAGCCCTTTCCAATTCCCGCTATGTGTTTGCCTGGTCGGTAGGTGGGCCCCGTCATCCGTTGAAATCCTATCTACAGGTTCTTAATGGTGAAGATCAGCGCTTGGGTAACCCGGTGGTTTTAAATCATAAGGGTAATACCGCTGTAGAAATTGAAAGTCTGGCAAAGCGTTCAACACGGCACTTTTGGGTGACCTACAGCGATAAAAAACCAGGAAGCTACACTTTCAAACTGGCAACACAGCCGTATAGACTCGAAGTGGACGATACACTGACATCACTACTGAATAACGAAGGCATTCAACTCGCCGATGATGTTAGTGGTTATGATGAAGGCACCGAGAACAACATTCCCCGTCGAAAAGGCCTTCTGCTCAACTACCGCAGTAATCACTATGTGAGCATTTACAATGGCCGCATCGATTTAAGTGATGTTGACTGGTTTGAAGGACTTCTAGGGGAGCAGTTTGGGAGTGGTGGCTGTCGCGATTTTGATGAGAGTTGGACGGAACTGTGTCCGGTGGCGGCGCCTGTACTAAGGGAGTAGACGGGCGCAGCTCTCACTGGTCTGAATACTGTGTCGAGCTTCATAGAAGCTCACAGTGCATGGGTTGGTCATTACTGAGGCGAACCTAATTGCAGAGAGGCACCTAGGATTGCCCCTTTAAATAAATACAGGCAAACAGAACAGGCTGTTTGTCTGTTGAAGATTCTCTAGTGGATTCATTTTTTAAATAAGTGAAGGGTTGTCAAGTTAGATGACGCTTACTAATGATTTGCAGCTAGAAACTCTGCCAGAGGCAATGTGCTGCGTACATGTAAGTAACGACAATCGAAAGGATCGAAGATGCCTGATATAGTCATTCCCATTGTATTTCCTGATTACCTTATTGCGGTCAATATTCCCAAACAGAAAATCAAAATCCCTGATCTGCTTCCAGGCATTGATATTCTCCCGGACCATTTTGAAACGGCCGAATCCAAAAACAAAGTACCTGAGCTTGGACATGCCGGGATTCTATTTATAAACGGGGCGAGGGGAACAACCAAATACTATGAATATGGACGTTATGGCGGTAGCCTGGGAGCGACTCGTCGCCGTCCAATCAAAGATGTTATTATCGGTGCAGGAGGCCATCCTACCAAGGCAAGTCTGAGCTATACACTCAGCCAGATTTCGGCCAAGGCTGGACAAAACGGACGAATCTTGGGAGCTTATATTGAAGTATCCGGTCAGTATCAGGCAATGCTGGATTACGCTGGAAATCGTGTAAAGGAAAACGCTAATCCAAATCGAGCTCCATACGGCCTATTTACCAACAGTTGTGTACACTTTATGAAAGGTGTGCTGGATGCCGCCGGTGTGGATACGCCGTTCATGATCGACCCACGACCAAATTCCTATATTGAGGAATTACGTAGTGATTTTCCTGCCCTTGATTATTCCAAGGCGGCTCATCGTCTGGAAGTGGAAGATGGTCCGGCGTCCTTTGCAAGCCATGTGACAAGTCAACCTGCGGTAGCTTAATTATGAGAATTCTAATCCTTTTATTTGTTCTAATGATATCCGCCTGCTCTGTGGAAGTGTCAGAGACTCCTGTAGAGCCGCCCAGAGAAGGCCCAGAAGGCAGCTGGTGGCTTGGTGGAGCCGACGGTGGGGCATTTGTGGATGTCCAGGATGATGCCAATCCCAACGATAACCTGTATCAGGGAACGGTTTATGAGGATTCCGAGCTGTTAGAGGTTTGGTATCAGGGGCGGCTCAAGCTGGTTGGTGCTCTCGAGTTCTCGCCTGATAATCATGATCACTACCAGTTCTGGGATGGCGAGCGCTTGTATTTGACGGAAGGCAGCTATCTCGAGCCATTGGACCCGTTTCCAGAGCCTTAAGGACGACTAGATAGTGAAAGGAGGGCATGGTTTGCCCTCCTTTTGAAAGGCTCTACACAAAATCCGGCACTAAGTCAGAGACAAAGTCGCTATATTGCTCTCTCATTGGCAACTCCATGTCTGCTTTTAGGCGGTTCCGTGTTGCTGTAACTCGCTCGCCGCTAATTGGATTCAAAGCGTCCTTTTCGTAAGACTCCCAGTACACGCCAACGCCTCGCTTCTGCCAATTAGGCAAATCATTGAAGTTAATACCCTTCTGAAATAAGAGTTCATTTTTTTCGGCAACAGATTTTTTCTGCAGAGCTATAGCTGCTTCATCCGGAGAGTGTCCCTCTTTTCTCAGACTCCAGTAACAGTGGGCGTTAAGCGCATTTCTGTGAGCATCCTCATTTCTCCAGCGAAAGTAGTCGATCACCAGCTTCTTGTTTGGTAGTTGGCATATCCGGCTATCAAACGCACCGATGTCGCTAAGTAAAAGACTGAATTTAGCGCTGGCCTCTCCGGCGAGAATGGAATTGATCTTGCGCTCTTTTCTTTCAAAGGTGTTTTCTCTTGGGTCTAGCAGAAGCGAAATTTCGTCGCTTTGTGTGTACCCATAGAGTACTTTGAAACCGCATTGCATAAGGTGTTTAACGGTCTCAACCATCATATCGCGGAAGTTTACATCGTAGGGTGATTCAAATTGATGCTTCTCTTTGGTTAATTTCGTAAAGCACCGCCCATCAATTCGTGCCACGATGTAGATTTCTGGTAGCACGCAGTGATCATGTGCTGTTTCGTAAACTCTTAACTTTTTGTCCAGTTCGTTAAATTTCATACTGCCATTCTTCTACGGTAAAGCTTCCGTTATTTCTAGTGACATAATAGAGAGCGTCAAACCCTTCTGAGAGAGCGGGAAGCTCTAATTTGTTGTATGTGCCTCTTATTCCTGCTTCAGGAATACATTCTTTGCCTTGACGGCTTTTATTGTATTGAAGACATTCGTCCAATTTTGATGAAAAGTAATAACCGACGATTTCGAAGTGATGCTTTTTGAACTCTTCAATATATCGGCAGCGATCAGATTGAGTTGGATTGGTATTGTCGATAACAACAGGTTGTTTGGCCAATAAACAAGCCTGTAATAGAATTTTTTCTCTATGCCTTGTCTTGAGCATATCCATGCTGAGACGAATATGGGTCTTTGAAAAATTGGCCTGGTAAAAAGTTGATTTACCACTGGCTTGTAACCCACAAAATATCACACCTTTCACAATTGGTTCTCTTAATTATCAATATTTCCACGGAGTATTTATCACTGGGCTTATCTGTTCCGAGTGGCAAATTTGCATCATACAGCAAGGTTGGTCTGGATACTTTCCCCGTCTGTGTTAGCATCCGCTGTTTGGTACACAGATTGAATTTGAATGTAACGGATGGTTGTTTTGGCTGAAACCTTTTATTGGCATGATTACGAAACCTGGGGAGCAGATCCTATGCGTGACAGACCGGCGCAGTTTGCCGGTATTCGAACGGATATGGACCTGAATATCATTGAAGAACCCCTGGTGATTTATTGTCGCCCGGCAGATGATGTGCTTCCGCATCCGGAGGCTTGTCTGATTACCGGGATCACGCCGCAGAAGGCTTTGTCTGAAGGGCTGTCGGAAGCTGAGTTCATCGCCAGGATACACGAACAGATGTCCCGCCCGGGAACCTGTGTGGCGGGGTATAACAACATCCGCTTTGACGATGAAGTCACCCGTCAGACTCTGTATCGTAACTTTTACGATCCATATGCCCGGGAATGGCAGAACGGTAACTCCCGCTGGGATGTGATCGATATGGTGCGTCTGGCCTATGCGTTGAGACCGGAAGGTATTCAATGGCCCATGAACGAGGAGGGCTTTCCCAGCTTTCGTCTGGAAGAGCTGACCGCCGCCAACGGTATTGCTCATGAGGCGGCGCACGATGCCATGTCGGATGTTTATGCCACAATTGCGATGGCCAAGCTCATCAAGGAAAAACAACCCCGTCTATTTGATTACGTATTCCGGAATCGTGGCAAGAGGGCATTAGGGGCGATGGTGGATGTGGACAATATGAAGCCCATATTCCATGTGTCATCGAAATTCCCCGCCAGACTGGGATGTTGTGCCATGGTCGTCCCTCTGGCCATGCACCCCACCAATCCTAATGGGGTGATCGTTTATGACTTGCGAGAAGACCCTCGGGCCTGGGTGAACCTGTCCGTCGATGAAATTCGTGCGCGGATTTTTGTTTCCAATGATGACCTGCCGCCTGGTGCTTCCCGCATTCCTCTGAAAGTGGTTCATCTCAATAAATGTCCGATTCTGGTAGAAAGTAAAATTCTGAAAACGGCTGACCCGGAGCGGTTGCGTGAGTTCCAACTGGATGGCGACCAATTGCGTCAGCACCTGGAGTGGATTCGCAGTGTTTCAGGTATTGGAGCAAAAGTGACTGAAGTATTCGGTGAGCAGCCGAGCTCCGAGACCCGCGACCCGGATTTGATGCTGTATAGCGGAGGTTTTTTCAGTTCCAGTGATAAAGAGAAGATGGATTTTATTCGTCAGCAGCCTCCGGAAGTTCTGGCAGAACTGGATTTGCCCTTCCAGGATGCTCGCATTCCCGAAATGCTGTTCCGTTACCGGGCACGCAACTATCCGGATACCATGATGGAAGAGGAAATGGAGCGGTGGGAGCGTTATCGATATCAGCGCCTGAATCAAGCTGGAACCGGTATGCTGACGTTTGAAGAATATTTTAATCGTTTGCAGGCTTTAGCTTCAGAGCCTGAAAGGACCGCCGGAGAGTTGGCGATCCTTCAGGATCTTCAGCTATATGGAGAATCAATTTTTCCGATGGACTTGTAGTCTTCCTGACTCTGACTAGCCCTATGGGACTTACCAGCCTGTCGGAGTTGGCAGTTCCTCAGAACTAATTTCCTGCCGGAAACAGATCATTGGAGTTCAGCCACTGTTGGCGGCTTTCAATGATCTGCAGGTTTTCCCTGGATACCAGTGGCACCGCCTTCGTATCGCCACTGTCTGCTGGCACAGTGGTCAAAAGCATTGCCTGCCTGTTTTCAATAAAATGTTGTCGATAGTAGGCGAGGAGTGTTTCTTTATCCATCCCCTGAACCAGTGAGGCAATCTGCTCCCGGGTATCAAACTGGAAGTTTTTCACATCGATCTCGGTCCAGTAGCGATCCGATCTTTGTTCAAGTGTCTTGTCGGATTCGGATAAACGGGTAACCAGTGCTTCCTTGTGTTTTTCAAACTCTGCCTCTGGCAACTGATTCAGAATGTCTGCAAAACGGTTGATAAAGTTGTTGGTCGCATCGTGAATCTGCTCGGCAGAGTGGGAGGGTGACTGGACAATAAACGCCAGTGCCGGAACATCCAGCAGGGTATACGGGGTTGCGAAAACCACATATCCCATCTGTGCCTGGGTGCGGATTTCGTTGTAGTACAGAGGTCCGATAATCTGAGACAAGAGGCCAAAAGACGCTCTGTCCTGGTATGACTTGGAAGGTCCTTGAAGATAGTACAGGTAGGCAGTATCCTGGTGTTGAGTCGGTACTGCCTCGAACCAATCTGGGCGCTGAATATCAATCACCTGACTTTTTTCAACGTCCACAATATTGGCATTCTGCAGAAGTTTGGTTCTGATCACTTCGGAGGCTTCAAGAGCCTGCTCAGAAGAAATATTGCCGTGTGCCAGGGTCACCAGATTGAAGGCGTTCCAGAAAGTGGGGATAAACTGGGATAGCTGTTCCTGGTCAATATTGTTCAATGCTGCCAGTTGTTCTTCTTCTGTCCAGTAAGGTTGCAGTAACTTGCTTCTGGCTTCGCTGGCAAGCCTTTCAAATGGCTTGTCTTTGCTTGTGTTGCGTAGTTCCCTCTGCAGGTCCCGCTTAAACTGGGCAAACCGTTCTGGTTTGATCTCCAGGTTTTGCAGAGTGGCAAGGATACGCTCCAGCAATACAGGTTGTTTTTCACTGAAGCCATCAATTCTCAGGGTGATGCCCCTCAAATGGCGGTAAAGTTTAAAGTCCAACCCTGCCAGATAGGCGGGATAACTGAACTCTGACAGCGCATCCTTAGCCAGGGTGACATACATCTCTGTGAGTACCAGGTCTTTGGCACTGACGTTTGCCATAGGGGAGCGGACACTCAGGTAAAAGCTTGATTTTGGCGAACCGAAGGAAATGTCTTTGGCATACCAGGCATCGTAGCCTTCATAGCTGGCCAGCAGTTCAGGTGATTCCATGCCTGCACCGGTCTGGAGTTCCAGATTGGTGGGAATGAAATCGTTGGCCGTCGGCATTTGGATGTCAGCATCTGGGTTGCGGGTGCTGATATATTGAACATCTTCTTGCGAGAGAGGCTTGATCGAGAAGGGAACGTTGTACCAGGGTTCGGTACGATCAGTTTCTACATTCGGAGCCACCATGATTGCCAGCATGTTGTCGGCAGTCAGGTAATCGGCAAAGTTTTTGATAACCTTTGGATCAAAATCGTCCATTGAGTATGGGGCCTTGAGAACCTCATGCGCCTCAAAGTCCTGAAGGCGGCTGGCCAGGCTGCTGACATAGTGAATGGGGGCGGATTTATCCTGGAAGCGGAAGCTGATATCCAGCATTTTGGCTTGTTCGTCAAAGCGCCACTGATCGATTCCTTCCTGCTTCATCTGTTCGATGTAAGTCAGGGTGTCGCGGATGATATCCAGGTATTGTTGGCGACCCTTTTCGGTAAGGGAAACGGATACGCTCAGAACAGATCCGTCATCTTCACTGGTGAACAGACCTGCGGATAAGCCTTCTGCCAGTTGTCTGGATTTCAGCCAGGACAGTAGACTGCCTTCGCCCTCGTGACCGATCAGGTTGGTCAGGTAATAAACCGGCTTGGCATGATAGTAGGGTTCTGTAGGAGGCATGGAGAACAGCATTGATAATGCCCGTTTCTCTTTGACCGGCTTAATGGAGACCAGTTTCGGGCCTTCCTCATTGGAAAATACTGGAGGACGGGGGCTTTCTTCTTTCACGTCCCGCTTTTTGATGGCGCTGAATTTGGCGCGGACCGTTGATTCCAGAGTATCCAGATCATCTTTGCCATACACGACAAGTTTCATATGATCAGAGGAATAATGTTCTTCATAGAACTTGAGCAGATCGTCTTTGACTGCGCTGCCTTCACGATCGGCCAGTGTGTCCAGGTTGCCGACGGCGAATTTGGCCATGGGATGGTCCTGATTGACGGCTTGTTTCACAACCGCGAAGAAGCGGCGGCCGTCATCCATGATCTTAGACGTATACTCGGAATGGACTGCGTTTTTCTCCCTATCCACGTATTCTTCTGAAAACAGGGGAGCGACAAATTGCTGGCTGAACCGATCCAGTGCTGGTTCAAGGTAGTCAGCGTCCACATCAAAAAAGTAATTGGTGTGTTCAAAGGCCGTGAAGGCGTTGTGATTGCCTCCATTGCGATTGATGAATGACTGATATTCATCGGGCTCAGGATATTTTTCTGTGCCCAAGAACAACATGTGTTCCAGGAAGTGAGCGAGACCTTCCCGACCTTTGGGGTCATCGCCGCTACCGACGTCCACATCCAAAGCGGCTGCTGCTTTGTCTGTCTCGGGATCTGAGATCAGCATTGCCTGCAGCCCGTTGTCCAGAGTAATCGCGCGGTATTCTCTGCTATCGCTGGGGCTTTTGATTATAGTGTCTGAGGTTGAGGTATCCATCACTTCCATCGTAGTTGTGAGGCTGCTACATGCGGTGAGCATCAGGATCGACGCCATGGTGCCCAGAAGAAATCCAACATACTTATGTGCTTTGCGCATGGTTAATTAATAGCCTTTCTTCAGTATAGGGGGTTTGCCAGTGTCGGCTAGTATCGGTTATGAATGATTACGCAGTTCTGACAGGAAAGCGTTTAATTGGTTCGAATAACTTCACATCTTTATTCGGTTACTCGATGTGCTCTACGAAAAGCGGAAGTGTTCCACAAAACTGAGTTGCAATGCTTTCCTTTGTCGGATGGCCGACTAATGCGGTTTACCTGCGGATTCCGGGTGATCCATGCTGTCTAGAGCCGCCCGGGCAATTTGCCTGGCCTGATCAAGTGTGCCCCCCGTGCTCAAGCCGTCAATGGCGATCAATGCCTGTTCGGCGATATAGCGAGACTGTTCGATGGTCGAAAACTCGGTTCTGAATGCCTGGTCAATAGCGTCGTAGACACTCTGGATGTTTTTCTGGGTGTCGTCGGTTTCGGTAGATACGTCGTTTAGTGCTCTCAGGCAGGCTTTGGCAATTTTGATGTAACGTTCGTCTTTGTTGGTCATTTTTCAGGCCCTGGACTTCATTCGCAAATTTCGGCGCAGTATACCACAGAGGCACTCGGCTCAGGGCTTAATATGGCGTAACTAAATAAGTAGAGTATTTACTCCTATTTCCGGTGAGCGAGGCGATCTGTCAGGAAACTGTGGAGCCACTCCAACTCTGGGCTTGAGCCAGGTCACAATTGAGCCATTGCTCTAATAAATACCATGAGTTTTTCCAAGCGGATCAGTAGACTTATAGTCGGATTGGGGGCGCGAACGGGAAGCGTTTCCGGAGCCGGTTAGAGAAGTCTGTTTAATTGATCCGGATATTCGCTTGATTTCCGCGCTGTATTACAAATCTTTGCCATAATTACAAAGCAGGGTCTGCAGACCCAAATAAAAATAATAGCCCGTTGAATGTCCTGACCGGATGCAGAGAGGTGAGCCTATCGCTCCAGTAGCAGCCGGCAAGGCGAATCTTTCCAGCGACTCAGTCAGGTCAGTCGGGTTCTTGGCAAATCCCAAACAAGCATACTGACATTAACCAGGATGGGGTTGATATGAACTACTTCGTAACAGGTGGCACCGGTTTTATCGGGCGATTTTTTATTCCTAAACTCTTGGCTCGTGGCGGTACCGTATACATGCTGGTCCGCGAGTCTTCTCTGGAAAAACTGGATCTTATGAGAGTTGCATGGAATGCAAAACCCGAACAAGTGGTCGGGATTGTCGGCGATCTTGGTGAAAAGTTGCTGGGTATCAGCGATAAAGACCAGGCGATGCTGAAGGGTAAGGTGGATCACTTTTTCCATCTGGCCGCCATATACGATATGAAAGCTTCGGCTGAAGAGCAGGAAGTGGCCAATGTGGAAGGCACACGAAATGCTGTACAACTGGCAGAAGCTCTGGAGGCCAAATGCTTCCAGCACGTGAGTTCTATTGCAGCGGCGGGTCTCTATCGGGGGATTTTCCGCGAGGACATGTTTGAAGAAGCTGAAAAGCTGGATAATCCTTATTTGCGAACCAAACATGAGTCCGAAAAAGTCGTTCGCAAAGAGTGCCAGGTTCCCTGGCGGGTATACCGGCCCGGTATGGTGGTTGGCCATTCTGAAACCGGTGAGATGGACAAGATTGACGGTCCCTACTATTTCTTCAAATTAATCCAGAAGCTCCGTAATACCTTGCCTCAATGGGTGCCGACTGTGGGTATCGAAGGGGGAAGGATCAATATCGTTCCTGTGGATTTTGTGGTAAATGCCATGGACCATATTGCCCATATTGATGGAGAGGATGGGAAGTGCTTCCATCTGACGGACCCTGATCCCATGAAGGTTGGAGAAGTTCTCAACACCTTTGCCGAGGCCGGTCATGCGCCCCGTATGGCGATGAGAATTGATTCCCGGATGTTCGGCTTCATTCCTCCTATGATTCGACAGGGGGTCGCTAAGCTACCCCCCATTCAGCGCATGAAAAATGCGGTGATGAGCGATCTTGGGATTCCTGATGAAGTCATGAGCTTTATTAATTATCCAACGAAGTTTGATAGCCGCGAAACAGAGCGCCTGCTCAAAGATACCGATATTGCTGTACCTCGTTTGCAGGACTACGCTCCGGCCATTTGGGATTACTGGGAGCGTCATCTTGACCCGGATCTTTACAAAGACCGTACCCTGAAGGGGGCCGTGAAAGGACGTGTGTGCGTGATTACCGGTGCTACTTCCGGCATTGGTTTGGCCACTGCGGAATCTATGGCAGAGGCTGGAGCTAAAGTCTGTATTGCCGCACGGACACAGGAAAAGCTGGACGAGGTTCGTAAACAGCTGGAAGAGAAAGGTGGAGAGATCTATGCCTATCAGGTAGATGTTTCCAACATGGAAGACTGTGACCGCTTCGTAGCCGAGGTATTGAAAGATCACGGTCATGTGGACGTGCTTGTCAATAATGCCGGGAGAAGCATCCGTCGTTCCATTCACTTGGCATTCGACCGCTTCCATGATTTCGAGCGCACAATGCAGCTCAATTACTTCGGTTCATTACGCCTGATTATGGGGTTTGCACCAGGAATGTTGGAGCGCCGTCGTGGTCATATAGTCAATATATCGTCCATCGGCGTGCTGACCAACGCCCCCAGGTTTTCAGCCTATGTGGCATCAAAAGCAGCGCTTGATGCGTTCTCCCGCTGTGCCGCAGCGGAGTTCTCTGACCGCAATGTGACGTTTACCACGATCAATATGCCATTGGTCAAAACCCCAATGATCAGCCCCACCAAAATCTACGACTCTGTTCCGACATTGACACCGGAAGAGGCGGCAGATCTGGTTGCTGAGGCAATCATTCAGCGGCCTAAGCGGATTGCCACCCGGTTGGGTGTCTTTGCACAGGTGTTGCACGCTCTGGCTCCTAAATTCGGAGAGATTATTATGAATACCGGTTTCCGAATGTTCCCGGATTCCTCGGCGGCCACCGGTGAGAAAGAGGAGAAGCCCAAAGTCTCTACCGAACAGGTGGCCTTCGCGGCGTTGATGCGCGGGATACATTGGTAAAACTGTCCTCGCTCTGTCACCAAAGCCCTGTATAGTAGCAGGGCTTTTTTATTTCAAATTGAAGATGTTAGGATGAAAAGAGAGCGACAGGGAGGTGTGCAGTCATCGCTGAGGGAATGGTAGAAAAAACTGATAGTGGAACCCTATTTTTGTTATTAATAATTTAAATGAAGTTATCGTAGGCAATAGGTTTTTCACAGGCTATGATAGCCGGATGTTTTTTCGAGCTTGCCCGTTCCTGAAAATTGGTGCCCGCTGGCAAGTCTGTTCTTTTCGAAGTTTTGTCAGGTCATTCGCCTCATCAACAATAACCCTGGGTATTTACTGATCAGCTCTGATCGTTCTTCGCGCAAGAGTAGGTTGGTCTCGGGTAGCTGTTGGTGGATAACCGGCAAAGCTGAGATTTAATAAGCAAAACAGTGGTAGAGGGCAATCTTTGCGCTGTCTTTGCTTGGTCAATTGATTTACACGACAACCTGATACTAAGGAGAAATTGTAATGGGTGTATTAGTAGGTAAACCTGCTCCGGATTTTGATGTACCAGCAGTTCTGGCTGACGGTCAGATCGTAGACAACTACAAGCTGTCAGAGAACATCAAAGGGAAATATGCCATCGTATTTTTCTATCCTCTGGACTTCACTTTCGTATGTCCTTCCGAGCTGATTGCTCTGGACAAGCGTATTCCTCAGTTCAAAGAGCGTGGTGTTGAGGTTATCGGTGTATCCATCGACTCTCACTTCACTCACAACGCATGGCGTAACACCCCGGTAGACAAGGGTGGTATCGGTCCTGTGAACTACGTTCTGGCTGCTGACATGAATCATGACATCTGCAAAGCGTTCGACGTTGAGTCTGAAGGCGGTGTTGCTTTCCGTGGCGCATTCCTGATCGACAAAGATGGTATGGTACGTTCTCAAATCGTGAACGATCTGCCTCTGGGCCGTAATATCGATGAGCTGGTTCGTCTGGTTGACGCTCTGCAATTCCACGAAGAACACGGCGAAGTATGCCCAGCTGGCTGGAAGAAAGGTGACAAAGGTATGGACGCTTCCCCAGAAGGTGTTGCTTCATATCTGTCACAAAACGCTGAAGCTCTGTAATAATAGAGTTGAAGGCTCTAATGCTTGGGCTTATGGTTCATTAATTAGAGCTGGTTCAGTGTAAAAAAGGCCGCATTTGCGGCCTTTTTTCATTCTGATCGTCTAATTGATCAGGCAATGTCTTCGTTATCCGTTGTCCATCCTCCCATTTCCTTCCAACTGTTGACGATTCCACAAAACAGCTCGGCGGTTTTCATGGTGTCATACTCCGCTGAATGAGCAGAGTTGTTGTCAAAAGAAATGCCGGCCAACTGACATGCCCTCGATAGCACTGTGTGGCCGTAAGCAAGAGCCGCCAGTGTCGCGGTATCAAAGGTGGAAAATGGATGGAAGGGATTGCGTTTTATTTCGGCACGTTCAGCGGCAGCGAACATAAAGGAGTGGTCGAAAGTTGCGTTATGTCCAACAAGTATTGCCCGGTTGCAGCCGTGAGCCTTGATGGATTTGCGAATGGGTCGAAACATTTCCGTCAGGACATCCCGCTCAGATTTCGCGTTACGCAGAGGGTTGAAAGGATCTATGCCGGTGAACTCCAATGCGGCGGTTTCAATGTTCGCTCCTTCGAAGGGCTCAACATTGAAACTGACGGGATCTTCCGGGTAGAGCAGACCTTGTTCATCCATATTGATAATGACGGCGGAAATTTCCAGCAGGGCATCAGTCTTGGCGTTGAAGCCTGCGGTTTCCACATCTACCACGACCGGTAGGAAGCCCCGGAATCTCAGGGCTAAAGGAGTTTTTGGTTGGTTCTGTGTTTCTGACACTTGATATCCGGATTCTGTCTTGTGGGTGATAGTATTCGTATCTGGTTATAGTGTTTGTATCTTAGGGCGTGAGGCATTGTAAGAGCCGTCGGCCCAGGGTACCAGAATATAACGAATGTTTTTCAAAGGCTCATTATGGGATTATAACAATTCAGCCTTCCAGGAAATGGTTTCACCTGCGCCAAAGGGAATGATGGTGCTGTCAGCCAGCGGCATCTTTTCCGGGATTTGCCAGTCGCCCCTCTGTAGCCGGATTTTTCCACTATTCACCGGCAGGTTGTAGAACTCAGGGCCATGAAGGCTGGCAAAACCTTCCAGTTTGTCCAGAGCACCCAGCTCGTCGAAGGCTTTGGCATAAAGCTCTATTGCTGCTGGAGCTGTGAAGCAACCTGCGCAGCCGCATGCGGCTTCTTTCTTTTCTTTTGGGTGTGGGGCCGAGTCGGTTCCCAGGAAAAACTTCTTGCTGCCTGAAGCTACGGCGTCCAGCAACGCCTGTTGGTGGGTAGACCGTTTGAGGATTGGCAGGCAGTAAAAGTGAGGACGAATGCCGCCCACCAGCATGTGATTTCTATTATAGAGCAGGTGATGTGCCGTGATTGTGGCGGCAACGTTATCCCCGGCGCTTTGGACAAACTTGGCAGCATCACCGGTAGTGATGTGTTCAAGAACGATTTTAAGATTGGGGAATCGTTGCGTCAGTGGCGCGAGAACTTCATCGAGGAAGCGCTTTTCCCTATCGAAAATATCCACTTCATTGTGCACAACCTCGCCATGAACCAACAGTGGCATTCCAACCTCAGACATTTTTTCCAGGGTCGGATAAATCGCAGTGATATCGGTCACACCGGCATCTGAGTTTGTTGTTGCCCCCGCCGGGTAGAGTTTGCATCCAAAAATCTGACCACTGTCTTTTGCGGCTTGAATATCTTCCGGGGAAGTGACATTGGTCAGGTAAAGTGTCATGAGCGGCTCAAAGTCCCGGTCAGCCGGAATCTGTTGTGCGATACGCTCCCGATAGGCCAGGGCCTGTTCTGTGGTGGTTACCGGTGGTACCAGATTGGGCATGATAATCGCCCTTTTGAAAATTCTGGCGGTTGCGGCAACAGTGGTGGCCAGAGCCTGGCCGTCACGAAGATGTAAATGCCAGTCATCGGGCTGAATAATGTCAATATAATCAGTCATGGATAGCCTATTCCGGAAGTGAATCTGTCAGGGCATTGAATCAAGGGGATAGGAGTATACCAGATTGGGAGGCGGTTCACTCGGGGCTATTACTGTATGCTGGACTGATTAGCTGGCTGAGCTACTTTCGGCAATATAACGATAAAATTGGAAACAGAAATATAGTAAAGAATATTGGCGGCTTGCCGATAAGGTACTAGGTGCATTGGAAAGCGTACATCATCAATATGATTTGCAGAATCCGGCTTCTCAGGATGCCGATTACAAAAACAGCCGTGCTGCTCCTGGGTTTTCTTCTGATGGCCCTGGTTGCTGCAACATCTCGAGCAAGTCTGACTTTTTCTGCAGGTATAGAAAATAGTCAATGGTACTTGTCGTCTTCTATTTTTGAATGTTCTCTGACTCATAATATTCCCCGATACGGTAGGGCCGTGTTTTTTCACGAGGCTGGTGAGAATCTCCAGTTTTATCTTTCTACGCCGCGCAATCCCATGCGCAAAGGGCAGGCCGCTCTGGTGCTGGAAGCTCCGACCTGGCGCCCTGGATCAATGGTCACTGATTTGGGATACGTCGCTGTAGCACAACAAACCCGCCCGATCAGTGTGGGGCAGTCGAAAGCATCTCAAATGATGGACAGTTTGCTCCAGGGGATGATGCCTACCTTTACCAGAAGAGCCAGATTTGGCGATGAGACTATTCGAGTTGAAGTGTCCTCGATCAACTTCAGCCAGTACTACGAAGATTACCTGACCTGCGTCGCGGGATTATTGCCGGTGAATTTCAGGCAGGTGGAAAGAACGGCGGTCTTTTTCAAGGTTGATGAGGCAGTGCTATCTGATTCGGACATACAGGCATTAGAAAAGGTCATACTGTATGTGAAGGCTGACCCCTCGGTGACGGCGATTTTTGTTGATGGTCACACCGATGTGACCGGTCGCCGAATATACAACCGAAGGTTATCAAAGGATCGGGCTGAAGCCGTAACTGACTATCTGATCACTGCCGGAATTTCGCCAGAAGTTATCACCACACGTTACCATGGTGAGCGCTATCCGGTTGTGGATAATCGCAAGCCGGAAAGTCTTGCCCGCAACCGTCGCACCACGGTCAGGCTCGAAAGAGGAACCAAGCCCCCGAAAGTAGATGACTCCGTTCTCGATATTACTGAAGAAGGGTCGTTTTAAGTTCTCTCAGTTCTGAGATTCATTGAAAAACGACCTGCGTTGCAGTGGCCGTTATTACAATAGCCCTAAAAGCTTCATTTGCTCCCTGCTATCTCCACTATATCGGCTGTTTTTGTCCTGCAACGGCTGCCTAACCAACGTTTTTCAACAGCCTGCTAGTCGAATACAGGGTAAGACGCTAAAATGGGCGCCTTTTCTTTTTGTGGGAGCTATCAAATGTCAGAGGTTAAAAAGGTCGTTCTTGCCTATTCAGGCGGGCTGGACACATCTGTAATTGCTAAATGGCTGCAGGAAACCTACCAATGTGAGGTTGTCACATTTACGGCAGATATTGGTCAGGGGGAAGAAGTTGAGCCTGCCCGCGCCAAAGCTGAAGCACTTGGTATCAAGCAGATTTACATTGACGACCTGCGGGAAGAGTTTGCCCGTGACTTTGTGTTCCCGATGTTTCGAGCCAACACCATCTATGAAGGTGAGTACTTGCTCGGCACTTCTATTGCTCGTCCATTGATCGCCAAGCGCCTGATTGAAATTGCCAACGAAACCGGTGCTGACGCGATATCTCACGGCGCGACCGGTAAGGGTAACGATCAGGTTCGTTTTGAGCTGGGCGCCTATGCACTCAAACCTGGTATCAAAGTTATCGCTCCCTGGCGTGAGTGGGATCTGACCTCCCGAGAGAAGCTGCTGGCATACTGTGATACTCATGGCATTCATGTCGAAAAGAAAAAAGGGAAGTCTCCATACTCTATGGATGCGAACCTGCTGCACATCTCCTACGAAGGTGACCTGCTGGAAGACCCATGGGCGGAGCCGGAAGAAGATATGTGGCGCTGGACGGTGTCACCTGAATCTGCTCCAGATAAGGCATCCTATATTGAGCTGACCTACCGCAAGGGTGATATCGTTGCGATTGACGGCGAAGAGATGGCGCCTCATGTGGTCATCGAGACTCTGAATAAGTTGGCTGGTGAAAATGGCATTGGTCGTCTGGATATCGTTGAGAACCGCTATGTGGGAATGAAATCCCGCGGCTGCTATGAAACGCCAGCCGGTACCATCATGATGCGCGGTCATCGTGCCATTGAGTCCATTACTCTGGACAAAGAGCTGGCTCATCTGAAAGACAGTATCATGCCGAAGTATGCTGAGCTGATCTACAACGGCTACTGGTGGTCACCTGAGCGTCTGGCACTGCAGAAGCTGATTGATGAATCCCAGGAGCATGTGAACGGTGTTGTTCGGATCAAGCTCTACAAAGGTAATGTCACGGTTGTTGGCCGTAAATCTGATGAGAGCCTGTTTGATGATCGTATTGCTACTTTTGAAGATGATGGTGGTGTGTACAACCAGCGCGACGCGGAAGGCTTCATCAAGCTGAATGCATTGAGGCTTCGTATTGCTGCTGATAAGGGACGCAGTATGAAGTAATCGCTCGATTGCGATAACTCAGGAAAAGAAAAAGCCCGCAAATGCGGCAATGCTGTTCACTTAAGTGTTTGAGTTAGCGCAGGGCTTAATAGAAAATCCAATGATGGAAACATCATCGGATTTTTTATGGATTTTCAGCAAGACCTGCTCGACCTCAGCGACCTCTTTAACTTCTCAGACCTCAGCTCATTTACTCAAAACATCCCCGTCGAATGGGTTGAATCTGCACTGCGTTTGAGTGCCTCCGCGACGATTAGAAGGCGCCGACTACCATCAGACCAAGTACTTTGGCTTGTCTTGGGGATGGCAATGTTTCGGGATGAACCCGT
>NZ_AQXX01000115.1 GCF_000376785.1 Hahella ganghwensis DSM 17046 | reverse complement strand
CCTGGGCCTTGAGCCTTCTGATCTCCTCCTGCTCGGGAGTTAGCTTCCCATTGCCTCGAAAAGCCTGGCCGTCATCTCTGCGATGTTCCCTTATCCAGCGGCCCAGCATATTGGGGGTAATCCCAAGGCTTCGAGCAGCATCGGTTTGACTGTAGCCTTGATCCAGAACCAGGCTGATGGCATCCAATTTAAATTCTTTTGAGTACTTCTTTCGTGTGGTCAATTTCTTCATCTCTAGTTAGGGGTATTATCCTTAACTGGGTTGGTCTGTTCTATTAGGCCACGTCATCCGTTGGGCAAACGATTGGAACCGGATCGAAAACTTTTATCTGCGGGTATTTAGCCTTCATCTCAGCAATAAAAGCACGTGAATATTCCTGTCGATCCATCACAGATTTCTTACTAAACGAACAAAGCGTTTCGGATTTAAGATCCCGCAAACATTTCCTCGGATTGACCATGACTTCAGGAGTATCGATCACAACTACAACATTCTTGCCAGAATCTAGCAGGGTCTCCAGAGTTTTTTCAAATCCAAGTTTAAATATTGCTTTATTATCTTCTGCCATCCCATTGCGACTGAGGTGAACATCACCAACTCTGAGGCGATGTTCCTCAAGCACAAAGCGCCCATGGATCGGTCCCTCCCAATGAGCAGCATAGATGACTGTTTTAATCGTTTTAGATGTGAGGATACGGTGTAGCACTAGATCATAGGATTTGTCCCCATTAATCCAGGGATGATCAGTTGGTTTGTCAAACCTAACATGCACCCCATCTAACGGGGTGCCGTTACCAACTGAAAGGACCCCTGTACCATCACCGTATGCATGCAGTAGTCCAGGATACAGGTGATTCGCATGACTATCGCCGAAGAGAATCAATTCTGGACTATCGCTATTCGCTACGCAGAAAATAAGGAAGCTGAGCTGATCCTTGGTGTAATCTTTGGTGCAGGTCTCGTTTTTCTTATAATCCCAGTGTGCAAATTGTGGTTCAAAGGTTTGATATTCAACCTGATTGGACCGCCAAGGATACCCATCGGACCAATAGGCCAAATATCCACTAGATCCTACAATGACCATTGCAATTACAAGGCTAATTGTTTTTATGCGGCTAACACCAACTCTCAATGGCTGCTCAATAAAACGCCAAGTCAACCATGCCAATAAGAAAGATACCATTACTATCATTGCACGTATCTCCAAGGCCGGTGTAGCCACCTCAACAATACGGGCAAATGACAGCAGTACCCAATGCCAGAGATACAGCGGGTAGCTTATGAGACCAATCCAAACCAAAGTTGGATTCGATAGCACAACAAGATTTATGGCAGACTTTGGGCCAGCCGCAATTAGAAATGCCGCACCGAGAACAGGAAGAAGCGCCCACCATCCAGGAAATGTATTTTGCTTGGAGAGTAACACTAGCGCTGCAGCAATTAAAACAACCCCTGCAGCGCTTAGGTGTTGATAGTGTTTTATACGCCCGCTTGAGAAAGCAGCAAGCATAGCACCAACCATCAGCTCCCAGAACCTCGTCAGAGGGGAGTAAAAATCGGCAACTGGATTTGTCTCTGCAATATTCAACCCAAACGATACCAATGTGAGCACCGCTGTCACTAATAGAAGATTGATTCTGACTCTGTATGCAGCCCACAGAATCAGTGGGAATATAATATAGAACTGCTCTTCGATACCAAGTGACCATAGATGTAGCAATGGCTTGGTTTCAGATGCAGTATCAAAGTACCCGCTTTCCCCCCAGAGAGCGAAATTAACAACAAATCCAGCAGCGCTGGCGGTGTGCTTGCCGAGATGCGCATATTCATCAGCCAGTAGGTAGAACCAACCTAAAACCATCGCCGCAATCAATACAATCAGCAGAGCAGGAAAGATGCGCCTAATTCGGCGGACATAGAAGTTGGTAAAACTAAAGCTTTCGCTATTGAGACTTCCAATTATGATGGTAGATATCAAGAAACCTGAGATAACAAAAAAGATATCTACCCCTATAAATCCACCCGGGAACCATTCCGGAAAGGCATGAAAAGCAATAACTGACAGGATGGCAATGGCACGGATTCCATCAATGTCAGGACGATACTTGGGATGCACTAGAAGATCTTGGTTGCTCGACAAACTATTGGCCTTATTTTGTTGGCTGGCGGGAGTATAATTGGAAAAATTTACCTATGACGGGTCGGCTAAGTACCCTGCTGGTTGTTACATTATTACGTTTTACCCAGGTTTCGTGCCGCATCTTTGTCAAATGCAATTCAGAACGTCACCTATTCACTTAGTTAGATATTGTTTTTAACAACACGTTGTCCACTTATCAATCAATCACGCCATATATCGTTGATTCCCATGAAATTTTTCAATATAGATAAAAAACTTGCTTGAGTTCGGTTGGATTTTCTCTCGATTTTATGTCGGTATGCAAGATGCTGATGTTGTTATTGACGGAGAACAAGCTTTTTTAAATCGCAGATCTTGGTTCAATCGCATAAATGATATTGGTTAGCATAATCGCAGAGTACGAATTATCGCCAAAATAGACTCAGGCTCCAACCTATCCATTTTGATAACTACGCGCATGCATATTCGCCTTTATTCAATTTCCCTGATTTCTGGAGAACTTTCGCAAAATTTTTACAGTCACAATACGGTGCATTCGTTAGCTGTAATCTTATGCTGTCGCTCTATGTTTAAAAGTCTTTCATTCTTCAACAAGGTCTGAATCCCCTACTCTCTCCATCGCTTTTCCTCACATATTTCAAAAATATTTTGAAAGTTATACTAATAGAAGCCCGATTATCCTCCGCTCATTTTCCAA
Source organism: Hahella ganghwensis DSM 17046 (assembly GCF_000376785.1). Taxonomy (GTDB): domain Bacteria; phylum Pseudomonadota; class Gammaproteobacteria; order Pseudomonadales; family Oleiphilaceae; genus Hahella; species Hahella ganghwensis. Next base: position 70,851 of record NZ_AQXX01000115.1, on the reverse strand, counting down.
TAACATGACCTCAAGTATTTACATCTCACCTAACATCAAATCTATGAGGCTATATGATGAAACGCAGTACGGGATATTTACTGGGACTGAGCTTATTGACCGCACAAGCCCCCGCCATGGCGAACGAGTTATTGCTGAAAAGCGATCTGCCAGCGCGCTCAACAATACCGGCCGAGTATTACTGGAATCAGTTTGGTTGCAGTGGGGAGAACCTGGCACCGACCCTTGAGTGGGAGAATGTTCCGGAGGGTACCAAGAGTTTTGCGGTGACGTTTTATGATCTGGATGCCCCAACCGGTTCGGGGTTCTGGCACAGGGTGGTCTATAACCTGCCCGCAGATACCAATTCTCTTCCCGGTGGTAAAGATGGCGGCGTGTTACCGAAAGGCGCTATAGAGTCGAATACAGATTTGGGAGCGCCTGGTTTCTTTGGTCCTTGTCCACCTGAGGGCCGTCAACATCGTTATCAATGGACGGTTCATGCCCTGAGCGTGGATAAACTGCCTGTCGAGGAAGGTGCCACGCCAGCTCTGGTCGGCTTTTTTATCTGGCAGCATGAGCTGGCCAAAAGCAGCCTGACGTTGCTGGCCGGGCCTCGGTAAGCAACGGCACAATGAATCCTCATTCTAAAACACTTAGGGAGCGTCCCAACAACCGCTCATACAATCCCAGATACTCCTGAGCGGATCTGTCCCAGCTAAAATCCTGTCCCATGGCATTCTGGCGAACCTGTCGAAGTAGTTTGGGACTGGAAAATAAGGTCATGGCCCGATCCATGGCGTAGCTCAGGTCATCCACATGGGAATGGTAGAACACAAAACCGGTTTGTGGGCGATCCGGGCCGCCTTCCCAGACGGAGTCGGCGAGGCCGCCGGTGGCGCGGACGATGGGAAGGGTGCCGTAGCGCAGCGCATAGAGTTGCGTCAGGCCGCAGGGTTCGAAGCGGGAGGGAACGAGGAAGAAATCACAGGCCGCCTGGATCAGGTGTGAATAAGGCTCGTTATAGCCGATAGTCACTGATACCTGATCCGGGTGATTCGCTGCTAAAGCTTTAAACTCGCCTTCAAAATAGGGGTCTCCGGATCCCAGCAGGACAAACTGAGCTCCCTTTTCGACAAAAGCAGGGATGATTCGGTGCACCAGATCCAGTCCCTTTTGTTCGCTTAGTCGACTAACGATACCGAAGAGAGGCTTTTTGTGAGTGATTTCCAGGCCACAGCGCTTTTGTAGTGCCTTTTTGTTCTTTGTCTTGCCGCCAAGAGACTTGACTGAATATGGTGCTTCGAGCAGCGTATCTTCTTCTGGCGACCATAGGCCGTAGTCGACGCCATTGAGGATACCGCTCAGGTGGTCGGCCTTTTCTCTCAACAGTCCATCCAACCCACAGCCGAATCCGGGCGTCTGGATTTCCCGGGCATATGTGGGGCTTACTGTGGTAATGGCATCGCTATACTGAATGGCTGCCTTCAGCATGGAAAAGTGTCCATAGTATTCCATGCCTTCCAGTCGATATTCGGTCTCTGGCAACCCAAGTTCCAGGTACTGCTGATAGCTGAACATCCCGGTGAACTGGAGATTGTGAATCGTAAACACCACCGGCGGATGCCTCTGTTTCCAGGTTCTCAGATACGCCGGCACCAACCCGGTTTGCCAGTCATTGGTGTTTACGATATCCGGCTGCCAGCCCATGAGCTGTCCATGTTGCGCTAACATGGCTGCCGCCCAGGACAGGATGGCAAAACGCCGGTGATTGTCATGATGATCGCGCCCCTGGTCATTGAGATATGGACCGCCGGGACGGTTAAACAAATGTGGACTATCCACCAGCCAAAAAGGTGTGCTATTTTCAGGAGACTTACCGGTGAGCAGACGTACCTCGCCAAAACCGTAAGGGTCACCCAAGTTTGGCCCCTGTTTGACATCGACCAACTTATCTACGATGCCTGGATAGGCAGGCAACATGATCCTTGCGTCACAGCCCTTCGCAATCAGGGCTTTTGGCAGTGTACCCGCCACATCGGCAAGCCCCCCTGTCTTGATGAGAGGAAACACTTCTGACGCAACGATGAGAACTTTCATAGATGTCTTATCCCGGACGGTGGACGCGTATCAATGCTTGTTAAGACCGGATTGTCTTACTCAAGACAAGAACTCTAACCGAACCTACCGTCAAACTGAACAGGACATTTGCCGGAATCAAGGATTTCCCGGTGCATGCCAGCATGTGTCGACCTTGCCTTGCCGAGAGGCGCGAGCCCTGCCTGTTTGGAGAATGCTCCGATGAAGCCCCCCCTATGGAGAAAGTCCCCTATGGAAAGAGCCCCACTGGAAAGAATCCCGATGGAGAGCGACAATGAATAAGAAAGCTGAAACGAGTACCGACCTCAATTATGCTCTGAGCAAAACCCTGGCCCTGATTCTGGCCGGCGGCAGAGGCTCACGGCTCATGCAGTTGACCGATCACCGATCCAAGCCCGCGGTCCCCATCGCCGGAAAATTCAAGATCATCGATTTCCCGCTATCCAATTGTGTCAACAGCGGCGTCAGACGTATCGCCGTGTTAACGCAATATCGCTCTCACACCCTTAATCAACATGTTCAGCGAGGGTGGAATTTTCTGCGACCGGATTTCAATGAGTTTATCGAACTCTGGCCTGCCCAACAGCAAACGGAAGAACACGCCTGGTATCAGGGAACCGCCGATGCGGTCTATCAGAATCTGGCGCTGATCAGGCCTCTGGGTCTGGAATATATTCTGATTCTGGCTGGAGACCACGTCTATAAACAGGATTACAGCCTGATGCTGCGTGAGCACATTGAGTCAGGCGCGGATCTGACGGTGGCCTGCATTGAAGTCGAACGGGAAGAAGCCAAAGGTTTCGGCATCATGGGAGTGGATAATGACGACAACATTGTCAGCTTTGTAGAGAAGCCCAAAGATCCTCCCGAAATTCCTGGTAAACCCGGAAAATGTCTGGCCAGCATGGGCATCTATATATTCAATGCCCAGCAAATCACCGACAAGCTGAAGAAGGACGCCGAATCCCCTGAATCCAGTCATGATTTCGGCAAGGACATTATTCCCTCCATGATCGGTAACGGTATATGCAAAGCCCATCAATTCGAGAAAAGCTGCATTGCCAATTCAGAATACCCTCACGAACCCTATTGGCGCGATGTCGGCACATTGACCGCCTATTGGGAAGCCAACATGGATCTCACCCGTCTGATTCCAAGACTTGATCTTTACGATGATTCCTGGCCGATTCGTACCATGCACTACCAACGCCCTGCCGCCAAGTTCAATCATAATCAGGATTATCGTGTCGGCAGTGCGCTCAACTCTGTCGTCTCTGCCGGTTGTGTCGTCTCAGGCGGTACCGTTACCCAGAGCATTCTGTTCAATAACGTGCGGGTGAATTCCTATGCCAGCGTGAATGAGTCCGTCATTCTGCCGAATTGTGATATTGGCCGTCATTGCCGTTTGCACCGTGTTGTGCTGGACGGTCATTGTCATGTCCCCCAAGGCACGGTGATTGGGGAAGACGCCGAACAGGATGCCCAGCGGTTTTACCGTAGCGAAGACGGCATTGTCCTCGTCACACCGAACATGCTTGAGAAACTCGCAGCGCAATAAGGGTGGCTTTTCCAAAGCCAGGGCGCACATGGTTGCGCCCTCAGGTAATCACCGAGGGTTCTTCCCTCCCACTGATAGCCGTAATCTGCGCAAACTGACGTGACAGGGAAATCAATTCGCCCAGAGTTTCCTGAGTGTCCGCATCCTGTCCGGCCACATCTCTTACCGGCTTCTCGATGTAAACCCTCAGCGTTGCACCCACAGTACCGGTGCCAGACAAACGATAGATGATACGTGAACCATCCACAAATTGAAGACGAATACCCTGTTGTTCGCTGATGGAGCCATCTACTGGATCGGTATAGGAAAAGTCATCGCATGTGGCCAGATCAAGTGCGATCCCCTGCTCTTCCAGCCAGTCGGAGACTTTTCCGGAATCTGCAATCTGTCCCCGCAGGTGATTCATGATGGCGGCGCCATCCTCGCTGGAGATACCTTCAAAATCATGACGGGTATAAAAGTTCCTGCCGTATACCGCCCAATGCTCCCTGACGATGTCTGCAACCGGCTGCTTCCGCTCAGCCAGAATACTCAGCCAGCACAATACCGCCCAAACCCCATCCTTTTCCCTGACATGGTCTGACCCGGTACCAAAGCTTTCCTCACCGCATAGGGTGATTCTCCCCGCATCCAGCAGGTTGCCAAAGAATTTCCAGCCTGTCGGTGTTTCATAACAAGGAATGTCCAGCGTTTTCGCCACGGCATCCATTGCGGCCGAGGTCGGCATGGAACGGGCAACACCTCGAAGCCCTTCCTGATAACCTGGAATCAAACGCGCATTGGCGGCAATTACTGCCACACTGTCGCTGGGGGTCACATAAAACTGTCGTCCCAGCACCATATTGCGGTCGCCGTCTCCATCTGACGCAGCGCCGAAATCCGGCCCGGCCTCTGAGAACATTCGCGACACAAGTTCTTTAGCATGGGCCAGATTCGGATCCGGATGATGGCCACCAAAATCTTCCAGTGGCGTACCATGAATCACCGTTCCCCGGGGAGCACCCAGTTCCTCCTCAAAGATGGCTTTGGCATAGATACCGGTAATCGCCGACATGGCGTCAAAACAAAACCGGAAATCTTCAGAACGAAGCAGCACCCTGATCTTTTCAAAATCGAAGATACTGCGCATCAGAGCAGTGTAATCAGCTACCGGGTCGATAATACGTACCAATGTATCGCCGATATGAATATCACCCAAGGTATCCAGATCAATATCAGCACTTTCTATGATGTGATAATGATCAATTTCCTTGGAGGCGGCATAAATTGCATTGGTCAAGGATTCTGCGGCGGGGCCACCGTTGGCGGCATTGAACTTGAGTCCGAAATCTTCCTCTGGACCACCAGGATTATGAGAAGCTGACAAAACAATGCCGCCCATCGTCTGATATTTTCGAATCAGACAGGAAGCGGCTGGCGTTGACAGAAAACCATGCTGGCCAACAATGATTTCACCAAATCCATTGGCAACGGCGACGCGGATAATTGTCTGGATCGCTTCCCGGTTAAAGTAGCGACCATCTCCACCGACCACCAGTTTCGCGCCTTTTTTATCCGGCAGGGTATTGAAAATCGCCTGAACAAAATTCTCCACATAACCCGCTTGCTGAAATTGGCGGGTCTTTTTACGTAACCCTGATGTGCCTGGTTTCTGGTCTTCAAAAGGCACTGCAGCCACTTTTGTGATGTTGACAGACATATTTCCCCCTTATAGGTCGGATGTGTCCCTGGACACTCTTAACAGGCTGTTGGAAAACAACCTGCTAAGCTACAGGATTAAACGGACTCCTGGTTTTCAGCACCTCGCCACAGGGATACGCTGAACGCCGCAGCGACAACCTGCGTGAGGGAGTCCTGCCGGCGGCTGTCTTCGTCTTCGACAACCTTCGTGTCGGCAGGCGCGGTAGAGACAACCAATCGCCATTTTTCCATCTGAAACTTATCGCCAGAAAACACCACTCTATTCGTTGAGCCGTTAAACAATAATAGCCAATCATCCGCTCCTCCGTCGGACTGTCTGGAAACTTTCAGACCAATAAACCTTTGCTCCGGGTTATGCCATTCTGGAGCTTGCATCGGATAACCGTATTGATCCAGCCAACATAGATGGTCGTTAATATCCAGAGTTTCCAGCCCATGAATATCAGCACCATCCGGATCAATGACTTCATGAAAGGCTTCATCCGGCATCTGCAGATCATTCAAAGTAAACAATGTCTGTCTGAATCGGATCAGTTGCTGGACAAAACTGACCAGGGAATGGCGGGAGGTCAGTTGCTGCCAATTCAACCAGGACGTCGGGTTATCCTGACAGTAGGCATTATTGTTGCCCTGCTGACTGTTTCCGAATTCATCGCCCGCCAGCAGGTGAGGCGTCCCACGGGAGATCAGCAGGCTCATTAAAAGATTTTTCTGGTGTTGCTCCCGCTTCCTGAGAATTTCGCTATCTGTCGTTTCCCCTTCCACGCCATGATTGCAACTCAGGTTATGAGCATGTCCATCCTGTCCCTGCTCCCCATTGGCCTGGTTCTGCCGACGCCGATAGGACACCAGATCCTGCAGGGTAAAGCCGTCATGATAGGTAATATGATTCACACTGCAGGCCTGGGACCGGGACTGCTTGTCGAAAATATCCCGCGACCCCATCAACCGGGTGCAGAGACTGGCAACCCCTGCCGGATCTCCCCGCCAAAAGCGACGGAGGTCATCCCGGTAATGATCGTTGACCTCCAGCCACTGAGCCGAAAAACTTCCCAATTGATAACCATTGGGCCCCAAGTCCCAGGGCTCGGCGATCAGTACCCGGTCACGCAGCAGCGGGTCCTGAGACAAGGCCTGGAGCAATGCCGTATTTCCGCCAATATGATCAGGCCCTTCCCGCATCAGGCTGGCAGCCAGATCAAAGCGAAAACCATCGACACCATAGTGGGTCACCCAATGCCGCAGGGAATCCATTACCAGTTGCAACACTGTCGGGTGCTCTGTCTGTAAACTGTTACCACAACCTGAATAGTTCAGATATCTGCCGGAGGCCTGTAATTCGGAATGACCTGCAGCCGATTCCCTGACGGTGGAATCTCCGGCATCCGGCTGGCCCATAACGATACCGGTGTGCTGCTCCCCCGGCTGTTGAGGATTCGATGATTGGCGGTAATAACAGGCGTCAATACCCTTGAGGCAGATCATCCCCTCATCCAGCGCCCCTTCTCCGGTGTGGTTGTAGACCACATCCAGAATCACTTCAAACCCCGCCATGTGGAGTTGCTGCACCATCCAACGAAACTCTTCTACCGGGTCCTGTACCGCATAACGCCAGTCCGGCACAAAAAAGTGAACCGGGTTATAGCCCCAATAGTTCACCAGCCCCTGAGCCACCAGGCGGGGTTCGTCCATAAAGCTGAAGCAGGGCATCAGTTGTAAACTGGTTACCCCAAGAGACTGTAGATAGCGGATTACCGAAGGGTGTCCCAGTCCCAGATACTTACCACGATGTTCGGCTGGCACCTCGGGATGTTGTTGGGTGAAACCTTTGACGTGCAGTTCATAAATGATCCGATCCTGTGGCGGTAAAGATATCGCTTCCGTATCAAGTGGCGACAATGATTTCACGACTGATTTTGGCATTTGGGGTGCGCTGTCTACTAATGCCCAATCTCCCTGCCAACGCAACGATTCATGCCAGGTCACCTTTCCGCTCAAGGCCATTGCATAGGGGTCCAGCAACAGCTTGTGTGGATTTCCTACTGCACCGGGAGATGGCTCGATACGATAACCGTATTGCTGATTTTCCTTCACCCCTTCGACATGGGTATACCAAAGTCCGCCGTGTCGATACTTCATTGGAAGACGCTGCTCAGTTCCGTCTGCCTGAAACAAACACAGAGAGACCTTCTTTGCCGTGCTACTGTGAAGCGCAAAGTGGCAACCGCTCTCGGAAAGCGTCGCTCCCAGCGGCGGCGGTTTTGGCGTTCGAAGACGATTATTCAAAGCCGGGACTTCCCATTACTTTGCCCTATTTCTATTACTCAAACCTACCTGTATCACTCAACCCTACCGCTATCACTTAATCCTCCCGCTATCACTTAATCCTCCCGCTATCACTTGGCCTCGGGGCCCAGAACTTACTCCTGACTGATGCACGGTTTCAAAAACACTGCCGATAAGGGCGGAACATTCAGTGCAATGGAATAAGGTTGTTGATGCAGAGGTTTCCTGGCAGGCCGAAAGTCATCTCCTACCGGATAGTTGCTGCCTCCGTAAAACTCCGAGTCGGTATTCAGTATCACCTGATAATGACGACTTTGCGGCACGCCTATGGCGTAATGTTCCCGTGGAGTCGGTGTCATGTTGACGACAATGATCAGGTGCTGATCAGGATCCTTGGCAAACCGAATCATGGACAACACACTGTTGCCGCTGTCATCCGGCGCCAACCAGCGAAAACCGTCCGGGTGAAAATCCTGCTCATAAAGGCAGGGCTCGTTTCGATACAGATGATTGAGATCACGAATGACTTTCTGTTGTCCCTGGTGTAGCTCATATTGCAGCAGTTCCCATGACAGCGGACGGTTGAAGTCCCACTCATTGGGCTGGGCAATTTCGCTTCCCATGAAGTTCAGCATCTTGCCGGGATGAGCGTAGAGGTAGGCACTGAAGGCTCGCAGATTGGCAAATTTCTGCCATTCATCACCCGGCATTTTGTAAAGCAATGATCGCTTCCCGTGCACAACTTCATCATGAGACAAAGGCAATACAAAGTGTTCAGAAAACGCATACATCATCCCGAACGTCAGTTCGTTATGATGGTACTTGCGATAAATATGATCACGTGACATATAACGCAGGCTGTCATTCATCCAGCCCATATTCCATTTGAATCCGAACCCCAGTCCGCCTTCAAATGTTGGCTTGGAAACCCCTGGATAGGCGGTGGATTCTTCCGCGATGGTCATGGCTTTCGGGTAGTTCAGGTAGATCGTTTCGTTTAGCCGCTTAATGAAAGCGATAGCCTCCAGGTTATGATTACCACCAAACTGGTTGGCAACCCACTCCCCGTCTTTACGGGAATAATCCAGATACAACATGGAAGCCACGGCATCCACGCGAATGCCATCAATGTGAAAACAATCAAACCAGTAAAGGGCATTACTGATCAGGAACTGGCACACATGTTCACGACCATAGTCATAAATCAGTGAATTCCATTCCTGGTGCCAGCCCTTGCGAGGATCCGGGTATTCATATAACGGCGTGCCATCAAAATTCGACAGCCCATGACTGTCCGTGGGGAAATGCGCAGGCACCCAGTCCAGAATCACCCCAATGCCGGCATGATGGCAGGCATCAACAAACGCCTTGAAATCATCCGGGGTACCGTAGCGGCTGGTCGGCGCGAACAACCCGACCGGCTGGTAACCCCAGGAAGCACCATAGGGGTATTCGGAAATGGGCAGGAGTTCAATGTGGGTATACCCCATTTCCTGAATATAAGGAATCAGTTCCTCCGCCAGCTCCCTATAGGACATGGGTCGACCATCCTTAAATTTCCATGACCCCAGGTGGACTTCATAGATATTGAGAGGCGCTTCCAGTGCCGGTGGGAGCGGTTGTTCCCGCCACCTTTGATCGTTCCACTGGTATTGTTGATGATCGTAAACGACACAGGCAAAGGATGGATGCTGGTCGATAGAGAACGCCATGGGGTCAATCTTATGGGGCAAAAGGTCACCCTGGGCGCTTCGAATTTCAAATTTATAGCGATCACCAGACTTTACATCCGGGATAAACAACCGCCAGATACCGTCACCGCTTGCCCCCATGGGATGCACGCGACCATCCCACTGGTTGAAATCCCCTACCACGCTGACCGAGCGGGCATGTGGTGCGTATACCGCGAAACGAACCCCCTCCACCATTTGCCCCTGAATCTCCGAGGAAGTCAGGTGTGCCCCCTGATTCCGGTACAGAGTGGCCGCATCATAATGGAAATCATGAAACGTCAGCTCACTGAACTGATAGGGATCGAGCTTATCGAAGGTCTGATCGTCATAGGTCACGCGAAAACGACAATGGGAGGACTGAGCCACCAGAGGGTCCGTGCTTTCAACCATCACTTGAAAAAGCCCATCCTCATGAACTTTTTCCATGTCCCGACAGACTCGTTCCTCGGGCTCATAGATTGGCAGCCAACTGACCGCCTCCACTCTGCGGGCGTTTGGAAACCAGCAGGTAATGGTGACCGCGGTTGAATTACCTGCCGAATCTTCTTTTGAATCGTTTGCCGAGCCTTTTGTTAATCCCTTAATGGAGCTTTTGCGCATTCCCAGCAGATCAAAGGGGAGCGCGCAGTGTGCATTGAAAAGTTCTTGCAGACGATCATTCTTCATTGATTATCCTGTCAATTTTGCAAGAGTCTGATATTCGATCATTTTGACCCTAGGTTGCCTTCACCGAATCCATGTCTTCCTGATCTAAACCGGCCAGTGCTTTCTTGAAATAGATGTGTGTCAGATGTGGCGGTAACTGCATCATAAGGTCGAGGTTTCTCTCTTCCGCCTGTTCCATCGCCTCCTCATTTACATACAACTCAGCGGCTCTTTCTATCAGCAGACTCAGGTTTATCGGTTCTTTGAACCGCTTCGCCGGATAATCCACGCAGTATTCGGCAAAGGCATACAAGGCTTCCACCACCGTACTTTTATAATAGGCCGGATGCAAAGGCTGCAACAATTGATCGAGCAGTTTGGCGAAACTCTCCTCACCCGGTGTCATGGAACCTCTGACCATATCACAGTCCAAAACAGAGTCCGGACTGGCCTGCTCACCGAATACCAGACTGGAAGCATGCGCCAGGCTCTGCCAGATGGATTTGAGAAAGGTACTGTCAAAGCCCGTTAGCATCCCCCTGGCAATACGCCATTCCAACCAGTCTGTCCCGACAGCCGAAATGGGTTGCGAGGTGGCTTCATAGATATCCGTATGGCCACCGGCGTCCACTTTGAAGCTGTGCCGGACGCCATAGGAAAAGTGCTCTTTCTGCGCCAGAAGAATATCGCGTACCCGATGATAGAGTGTACATGGCGAAAGTTTCGCCAACTCCGCCAGCGCCTGCTGGACCTCCGCGTCATCATCCCCTGCGAGATCGGCACATACCAGAATCAGATTTCGCAGTTGGAGTGTTCTTAAGCCATCAAACAATTCAGCCTCAGTCCGAAGCAGAGATCCCAGCGTGACGATAAGCTCCTGAAGCAATACTTTTTCCAGAGGGTCAGCGATATCGCGGGAAATTTCCTGTGTAATGGCCTCGTCCGCCAGAGGACTGAGCGGTGACAGCCCAGGGGACACTCCCTGCCCGATGGTCACTGACATATGACGGGCGTTGAGGTTGATCAATGAATCAGCCAGCCCGACATGGGAATAATCCAGCAATCCAAAACAAAATCTGGCAACCGACCAATGCTGGCGATATTGAGCGTTCAGATATAGCCTCTTCAACAACTCCCGATGCACAGGGTCTGTAATCTGCAGCTTGGCTTCAGGAGATTCCGGCGTTACCTGCCCTTTATCGCGAACCGGCTCTGAGCCTTGATCTTTTTCGGTAACGGTTTTTGGCGGCGCGGCCAGAAAATAGGCCTTGATAGTTTGCAGGTTATCCTGCTCGTTATGGCTATTGATCAATCGCCGGATTAGTGTCTCAGCTTCACCTGTAGCCATTTCCGTATCCAATTGGCAGGTCTCAATCAGGTGTGGGTGGCTGCGGGCCACCAGTGGGGCGATGCACAGCCCCGGAATTGTCAAACTGTTCACCCTGGAGGCTCGATACGCAAGACTGGCGGAAGCATAGCCCACCTGTTCATGCTCGCTGCGTAACTGCATGTCCCTTAATGCCTGAAACAATTCCACCACATCAGGTACCATACAGGTCATCTGATCAATCATCAGAGTAAATACCGCCACTTCATTGTGGTACCAGTGCTGGCGGATGTGGCGGATTTCCCGCTTCACTTTTTCGACGACCAACTGGGTATCAAACTTACGATAGTCACCATATTCACTCTGCAACCAGGACAGACAAAGGACCATCTGCTGGTTGATTCTATAGGTTTGAGAGGTCGCCAGGCTCTGCAGACGCCGACGTGGCCGGCCGCTTAATCCCAGCGCTTCATTGGCACCTACCTGTGTATAGGCTTCCACAAGATGTGTCGCCGACACCACGGCAATCGGGCCAATATCTTCCAGTGTTTCAGCAATGACGCCCTGATCCGAAAGCTGAGCTTTGACATCATCATTTTCCGCCAGGACCACCAGCGCCACTTCAGAATTAATATAACGTGTAGCCCTGCGCCTCATTCGCAAAGGATCCAGATCGTCTTCGCTGATCAATCCTTCGTCCAACATTCGTCCGGTCAGATACAGACTTTGCGCCCAGACCAGCGGAATATTCTCATTCGGCACTCTTTCCTGAGAATGTGGTCGCCGCTTTTCCGCGGTGATTTTATCTTCAGGCACATAATAGAGTTCAGGCAGGAGTTTGTGCCCATCCACGTCGACAGTCAGCGCTTCAAGCCGTTCACGATAATGTGCGGCGGCATCAGCATCGCCATCAAAGAGTGACGATAAATAAAGATAGGTGAAAAACAATGGCCATTCAGATTCAACATGTTCAAAATTCACCAACTCTGAATGCTCATAGTGAATTCGACTACTGTCTTCCAGTAATGTCTGATGACCGTCCCAAAGGAAGCGTTTGCAGCCATAGCGCCCCTCCAGCTTGGACAAGATTTCCTGACGGGTCTTCTGCACCAGCGCCTGATCGCCTACAGCGAATGCGGGATACCCGATAATACTTAACAGGGCGCTATCGACTTCTTTGGACAATGACTCACGTGGCAACAGCGCCGCCAATGTGGATCTGGCCCGGGAAACAGCATCCGGTATGGTGTGTATAATGGCCCTCGGATCAGCCCCCTGGCCAAACAGGTTCAGCCCGTCCAGTGCCTGAAGTGCCGCTTTAGCCATTCCTACGGAACTGGCATTGATCTCGGTCTTGCCGTTGTTGATTTTATTTCCACGCTCCCAGATCCCGTAGTCAGCGACGCGGTATGCGGTGGACACGTAATAAACGAGATTCTGGATAAAATCGACTTCGCTCAGTGTGCAGACAATCCGAAACCCCGAAGCCGTCATTTGCGCCAGCATCAGCATATATACAGACGTGGCATCGATCTGCAGATGGCCCCAGGCATCATCTGCCACGACTTCCAGTCCGGAAGCCGTGTCATATTTGGCGTGTAAAGCATCCAGGCGATCCTGAGTCTGCTTGAACTGTTCGACTTTGGCAGCCTGCCGCATCATGGCCTGCAACAGTCCCCGCATCAGTTTTATACAGGCCTGCTCCAACTGATCGCTGCGAATACTGTCACCTTCATGACGGTAGGCCAGGGACAATCCCCAGACGCAAATGATGGAATAAACGTTGTCACGTACCCAGGCATCGGTGTAATCGCCATGGGTATTCACACTGGTGCTGGCTGGCAGGAGTCCCGTCACCGGATGCTGGCGGGACAAAATGACTGAATTAACGTCGTTATACAGTTGATCCAGAAAAGCGGTTTGTTTCATCAGGAGCCCAATCGTCACCGAACTCAGATCATTATCAGGCAATACCTTGACAAAATATACACCACTTTAAATACGACTCAGAAACAGAGATGCCTTGCTGGCGTTCAGCTTCCACTGCGGCGATTGACCAGCCACACCGCAGCCTCTACCCGGGATTTCATGCCCATTTTCTTAAGTATATGCTTCACATGCACCTTAACGGTGCCGTCAGAAATATCCAGATCCCGGGCAATCACTTTATTACTGTGCCCTTCGGCGATGCGGGTCAGAATTTCATATTCACGGCTGGTCAGTGACGCGGAAGGGTCAACGTCCCGATCACCGGGTTTGCGCAGTGCTACAGCCAGAATTTCCGTCAAACGCTCACTGATCGCCATTTTGCCCAATGTGGCCTGTTTGATTTTTTCCAGGATTTCCTCCGGCTCCATATCTTTGAGCAGATAGCCGTCAGCACCAGCCCGAAAGCAGTTCACCACATCCGCTTCATTGTCGGACACCGTCAGCATAATCACACGGGAATCCACCCCACTGGTGCGGAGCATACGCAAGGTATCCAGACCATCCATTCCCTGCATATTCAGATCCAACAGAATCAGATCAGGTTCCAGTTCACGTGCTTGTTCCAGCGCCTCCTCGCCATTCTTGGCTTCGGCCACAATCGAAAGCTCATCCTCCAATTCAATCAACTGACGGATGCCTTTACGAAACAGGGGATGGTCGTCCACTAACATTACCGTTGCTTTATTCATTACTTATCATTCCCCGGGGGTTACATCATTTCCTGTTAGGCTCTGTTGAGCATAAATCAATTCACTTCAGAGTATGGCATGGCCTTAGCTCAGGTGAATTTTCGAATTGATCCAGATCAGGTTTTACAAGGATACCTGTTGCCACAAGATAACCAAAGCATACGCAAAAGAGAGCAATTGTGGATACCCCTTTGGGGATAGATCCCAGGGGTCTGGCAATTCAAGTTTCCAACGCGCCTTCCTTTTTTTCACGTGCATAGACGAGCACCACAATAGAACCCCGTCCTCCACGCCAATCCGTTGCATCGCTTTCAGATAAAGGGTTTCAGCCTCGTTTTCCCAGCCAAACTTTACCGAAAAAACGGTAAAGCAGGTCCTCATAGTGCAACGGGAGTCAATGAAAGTGACACCAACAATCAGCAGAGAACCATCACAATGTTTGACTCAGCACTTCCTCTCCATACCCCTTAGTGAGCATTGTGGCAGTGGCCTCCTCTTTTTTACCTTGGCAACGAACGACCTTCGCTTTCAATTGCCAAGAGGTAACGCTTATGGCTGACATCACCACTGGCTGGAACCCGGAAGACAGTAGTTTCTGGGACAGCTCCGGCAAAAAGATTGCCAACCGCAATCTTTGGATATCCATTCCCAGTTTGTTATGCGGATTCGCTGTCTGGCTGTACTGGGGTATTATCACCGTCCAGATGCTCAACCTGGGCTTTTCCTTTTCTGCCTCAGAACTCTTTACTCTGATGGCCATTGCCGGCCTGACCGGAGCAACTCTGCGTATACCCAGCAGCTTTTTTATCCGGTTATGCGGTGGTCGTAACACGATCTTCTTCACCACCTCTCTGTTGATGATCCCAGCATTGGGCGCAGGGATTGCCCTACAAAATAAAGACACCCCGCTTTGGGTGTTTCAGGTCCTGGCACTGCTCTCTGGCCTGGGTGGCGGTAACTTTGCCTCTTCCATGTCCAACATCAGCTTCTTCTTTCCCAAGAAGCAGCAAGGTCTGGCGCTGGGGTTGAATGCGGGACTGGGTAATTTCGGCGTCACCACCATGCAGATTCTGGTGCCGCTGTTCATGACATTCGGCGCATTCGGCGCTGCGGGTGGCGATCCGATGGTCCTGGTCAATTCTTCAGGTACCCTGATCGGTAAAATTCCGGCCGGATCAGAAACCTGGATTCAGAACGCCGGTTTTCTGTGGCTGCTGTTCCTGGTGCCACTGGCGTTTGCCAGCTGGTTTGGCATGAACAATATACGGACAGAAGAGGTTTCACCCGATATCGGCGGCCCTCTTAGCAGTTTCACCAAAATCACCTTCATGCTGCTGATCGGCTTCTTTACCGCGACGGTTGGTCTCTGGTTGATGCTGCCGGAATCTGCCAATGGCTCTGGATTTGGCGTTCCCAAGGAACTCGTCCTTGTTGGTGTCATTGCTGCCACCGTCTTTTTGCTGAAGTTAATCCCGGGCCAGATCGGCACCAGCCTTAGCCGTCAGTATAGAATCTTCGGCAACCGTCACACCTGGGTGATGAGCCTGATCTACACCATGACATTCGGCAGCTTCATCGGGTTTTCAGCCGCATTCGCCCTGGCCATCAAAGTCATCTTCGGCTACAGCCATATTGAGGTTGGCGGCGTGATGACCCACGATACCATCAACCCCAACGGACCCAGCGCCTTGATGTATGCCTGGATGGGGCCCTTTATCGGCGCTCTGATTCGTCCTGTCGGAGGATGGGTATCAGACAAGATCGGCGGGGCTCTGGTCACTCAAGTGTGCTCGCTGATCATGGTGGTCTGCGCGGCTGCAGTGGCCTATTACCTGAAAGCGGCCTACGCCTCTGCCACCCCTGAAGACTATTTTGTTCCCTTCTTTGTGCTGTTCCTGCTGCTCTTTGCTGCCAGTGGGATTGGGAATGGCTCCACTTTCCGGACCATTGCCATGGTCTTCCCGAAAGAACAGGCCGGCCCTGTACTGGGATGGACCTCTGCGGTGGCAGCCTACGGGGCTTTCTATATCCCGAAAGTCATTGGGGAACAAATCAAGGCAGCTACACCGGAATATGCCTTTATCGGATTCGCGATCTTCTATGCCCTGTGCATGGTCATTAACTGGGTGTTTTACCTGCGTAAAAATGGTGAATTTTATAACCCCTAGCCAAGCTTTCTACCTACCCTGAGTCTGGATTGAAGAATAGGTGTTCTCCCTCCAGCTCACACTTGATGCGCCCTTCGGGGCGCTTTTTTTTGGGTAAGGATCACTGATCTATGTGGGTCAGTTGGAGGATCCGGACCGAATCCTCAATCATCGTGGTTATGTGAATCGTCCTTGTCGTCTGTCACGATCTGAACCAGTGAGGGCGATGTACCATACCAAACCAGAAATGCTTGTCGGAAGCTTGCCACACTGCTGTATCCAAGTTCAGAGGCGACCTTGGCCACGGTCTTCCCTGATCTCAACGCCAGCAGGCTTAAGTCCTTGCGGCACTCTTCCAGAATTCGCGAGTAGCTCAGGCCATTTTGTTTTAGTTTTCTCTGGAGTGTGCGCGGGGATATGTGCAGCGTTTCTGCGATGCTATCAATGGAGACATCATGCGGTAGATGTGCTTCGATCTTTTTCCTTACCTTGTGAGGCCAGTTTTGAGCCAGGTCCTGAGCACTGATATTTAAGGCATCCGGTTCAAATCCCCGTAAGACGTTTTTGATCCTGTGCTGCAGATCCACATCAGCTATGGGATTCCCTTTTCTGAAATCGTGATGAGAAAAAATCAACGCATACTCCTCACAATCGAAAGAAATTTCACACTGAGAGCCAAAGAATGCCTGATAGACGGAAAGTGGGTTATCCTGAGGATACGCCAGCTTTACCCTGACCGGGAACTCGAAATCACCTGCCACACGCTCGCTGAACTTCCAGAGCAAGCCCATATCGAACACCATCATCATCTGTGGCCGGTGGGGACTGTTGTCACGATTTTGAATAATCACCTTATCGTCATTCCCGGCTTTCGTCAGAATAATATAATTAGGTGCTTTCGAGGCTTGCAGCCTTTCCTCAAGAAAACAGAAGGAAGAAAATATACTTTCTGTGGTCAAAAACAGGTGTACCAGTTTCGTAAACAGAGAGGAAAAGTACACCTCTGCCATTCGTAGTCCATAGGCAGGGCCCCCCATCTGACGTTGAGCATCCCCCAACAATTGCCGAAACCGATCAAGTTCGATTGAGCGATATTTATCTTCGCTGATCCCTATCGGCAAACCGTAGGTCTCCTGAAGTCGCTCAACTTCGATGCCGTCTTTTTCCAAAAGCTTCAGAATGCTCATAAGTAACCGGGTTGATATCAAATAATCCCCTGCCACAGTAAAACCACCGTCCAACATTCGTGCCTACCTCGTCATGACTGCCCCGCTGCCGGAATGTATCCGATCCAACGGATTCTTTTTATTTGAATTCGGGCGTATGCCGCTGTGCAAAAAACAACCTGATTTTAGTGTTTTCTGAGAAAGAGACCTTAGGGAATTACACTATTGGTGATACTTCTTACGTATATAGGTGCAACTCGTTAAGAAGAATTTAAGAAGACTGACGGAGAATGTTGTCAGTCTGTTTTTTAGAGAATTCAGATGATTTTCAGCAAAATATAGGGGATGAAGGGGAGCGGAAGGATATCCGGGGAAACAGGAATCCATCTAGTAGGTAGCAGGGCAAAACAGCAAAAAACGGAGCCTGATCCCAGACTCCGTTAACAAGAGATTTTTTAAATAGTTGCTTAAATCACCTTATGGATTGCTGGCATGATCAGCAATCCACTGGTTGCCTATCCTTTGATAATTGATCCACAGATCCACCTGCCCCAGGCTGTTACTGTGACGAGTTTCCAGGACAGCATTCAGTTCATGCTGACTATGGGGTGTGGAAAACTGGTACTCAGCACCGTAATCCTGCTGGCATTGTGCCTGAGCTTCACCGAGATAAACCGGTTGAGAGGTTAACGCCCAATCTATCTGGCTTTGATTTGTTCTGAGACAAACAGCATACAAGCGCTCTCCGCAGGATATATCTCTGAAGCGATCGGAATCGTGGGATATCACTGTACAACTTCCGTCGCCATTGGGTTCATATCCGACCGCATCCCAGGACCATACCAGATCGCTCTGAGAGACCGGGTACTCGCCATCCACCTTCCATCCACTGCCTTCGGCTGCGTAGCCGTACAGTTCAAAAATATTCAACCCGGCATTGAGAAAACCTCCAACCGTGC
Source organism: Hahella ganghwensis DSM 17046 (assembly GCF_000376785.1). Classification (GTDB taxonomy): domain Bacteria; phylum Pseudomonadota; class Gammaproteobacteria; order Pseudomonadales; family Oleiphilaceae; genus Hahella; species Hahella ganghwensis. The sequence goes on along the minus strand of NZ_AQXX01000115.1, from coordinate 52,572 downwards.
TGGGTTTCAGTTTCGCGTCATCACCACCTTTGACGGTGCCATCCTTGACTCGACTCATTGTGGTATAACGTTCTCCATCGCCCAGGTTTTCAATATCATCAGCGGATTTAAAGTCTTTCATGGACTGCGCAGCATTAAACACATGTCCATTGAAACTTGAATTTCCGGTACAACCATAGGTGATCATCAACACATTCTTGCCGGCTGCCAGTATTTGAGATTTCGTCAAATGATCGGTATTCAGCAAGGTACAATTGTCATCACCTCCATTACCTTGGTAGGACTGACTATCCGGGCGGTATACCATGGATATAATGCCGCTCTCATCAATGGCCTTATAGACTTTGTTCAGGCTGTCTTTTGCTGACCCGGCCAACTCCAGTTTGATCATCACCACTTGATCCTGGTTTCCGGCATTAATCCAGTCGCGAATATCCTTCAACCCCGCCGTAAAGCGACGCCACCCAGTAATGTTCTTTACACAACCACCAAACCCCGTATTGTTATGACACATACGAATCTGTTTATTCGCCTTATGAAGATCAAGAACCAGCTCCCTAACGCCAGCATCAAGCTGCCTGCGCATGGACATCCCCTGATTGACACCAAATGAGAAATTATCGTCATCAGCATTGGCAAAGGAGTTATGGGTTCCGACCCAGGTGGTTCTGGCCAGAGGAAGGTTGTTATCAATATTATTTTGAATCAGAAGTGCCCGTTGCGCCCATGCGTCCAACGTCTCAGCAGTAGCGGGCCAGGAAAAAAAACATGAAAGAACAAATACAGCGGATATAAAAAAGTCACGGTTCTTAATATACATTTCAGCGATTCCCTGAGTAAGCCTTTATTGTTGTTCTGAATCCAGGTAAATTCGAATAAGAATATAGCCTCAATCAGAATGGTTTTTTCTGCCAAGGATCGGTTTGACGTCAATCACCTATTCTTTTTGAAAAAGGATGAACAGCACATTACTGCTCACCCTTTTTTCAGTATTTGGCTACTTACATACTTCAGTCCTGACTACATAGGACCTTCAACTATAGACATCGAATCCATCCAGTCAGGATCGTCGATCAAAGTGGCATTTTCCAGGCCATAGTAGTCAATAACCCAGGCATTACTTCTATAGATTTCATACCGATCACCATAGACTTTGCCAACCTCATCCCAGCGCTTCCGGGCATTACTATAATCTGAACCCGAAATAACGCCCTTAAATTTAAACTGTTTACCATCATGCGGATTTCTGACTGTCGAGGTGTATGGAACCGAAACCTCCCCATATTCCAATGACATCCTTGCCACCATCACAGTGTGCGCCGGAACATAGGCTGCCATCCACTCATCAATTGTTCGCTGTTCATTAACTTCTTCTGTATAGCCAACAGTGGTAGAGGCGCTGAAAGTCTCGGAAAAGCTATAGGTAATGGAGCCACTGGTCTCAAGGGTCGAGGGAACACCAGCTTTAAAGCCTTGCGTCAGGCTAACGCCCGCAGTGACCGACACGCCAAGAGTATCAGTCCAGCTATCAGACTCTCTTGAACCATAGCTGTACAGTACTTTGGTATTATCAGATTGTTCTATAGTAGAGTTATTGGTCAGAAGCCGTTCGCCAAAGAAGACTTTTTGATCATCACTGCTTTCTGAAATCTGGTCCCAATGGATTTCCACCCCCACTTCCTCAAGGGTCAGACGATTCCCAGCACATGGATAAATACTCCAGATCTTTGAATCACCGGCTGTGCCAGCAAACCCCACCAGTGAACGATGAGAATAGCCGATAACATTTTCATACCACTTGTACCAGCCGTTACCTTTACCAAAGTAGAGCTCACGTGTTGAGCTGTCTGTCATATCCTTCGCGGTAAGCAATATGCGTGAGATATTTCCATCCCGTTTTTTGTAGAACCGAAACTTCTGAACATACTCCGTGTGCCCCAGAACCTTCCGATAACCACTCCCGCCAGTTGAACCGACAGTTTCGGTGTCGGCATACAGATATTCAATTTTGATCCCCTTGATTCGCTCATCACCACTATAGGTGGTTATCGCGGTGATCTTATCCCCTGGCCGCCTTTTGTTCTTATAGTTGTCACACATATCGAAATCACTGCCCTTACTGGTTTTGCCGTAGACAATATCCGACCGGTAGTTGATGTCGAAGTAATAATCCAACAGATCAGAGGCAAACGCCTGTGAAGCTCCCAGAGCCAGAAATACAAATATCGCGAGTCTTTTCATCTTGTTATTCCTTTTGAAATTCGTCTCATAACGTACTGCCTTCACCAGGCTCTCCTTATCGTTCCCTCTTTACCGGTCTGCCCATAGTTCAAGCTCGCCACTGAATCATCCATCCGTGTTCACACAACACTCGTGTAAAATTCACTCTATCCAAGACGGAGATTGATATGACGACAAAAAGACAATAAAAGACGACAACTTTCAAAGAGGAAAAAACAACAATGGGTGCACTAGATGCCAGTGAAAAGCCACTATCAGCAAAAAAACGGATGATCCGGGAACCATCGGTTTTAGGGAACAAATGCAGGCGGGAGTATGTATGGGGAAGGACGTTTGTCTTATCTTAAACAGACGCCTGATGAGCTCTAGACCATTCACTCACAGCACAAAATCCGGGCATATCAGAAACCTTAGCTTCGGTATAAGCGTATAAAGCGTCATCAGATAACGACAAATCTACCTTAAACTTACAGGGCTGGTGAACATACCAGGGCGTATCGGTAAAAATCTCCAGGCGGTTTCCTTCAGGATCGCGGAAGTATATCGACCAAGCAGTGCCATGAGAGACTGTGTCGCAGGATACTTCTGATTTTGACAGAGACAGGTAGAACTGACGCAGATCTGAAAGTGAGGCCACCCTGAATGACAGATGATCAAGAGGACTTTTATCAGATTTGAACCCTGACTGCGGATTCAGGACCAACTGATGATGCTCCTCCGGGCTCCGGCTTAGAAACACCATAGCGCCTTCCCCTTTTCCCCTGTCAGTCACAATGAATCCGAGGGTTTCCCGATAGAAGTGCTCCATCTCGTCCACATTATTGACGAAAAGTTCGAAGTGGCTTAATGCCAGATTGGGAAAGGCCATACTGATGATCCAACATCGATTTCAAGTCAGGGCCTGACACTATATTACACTCATAAAGCAATTTACACTGAAGCCCCAATCGTATCTGGCCTGTTAGCCTGACCGTTTTGGTGGATCATGCCTGGCTCATAATCGTCCTGTTCCGCTCAGCATAGTAATCCGGCTGGAACTGAAACTGCACCCGGGTTCCGCCTTCCGGTCGCCGACTGATACTTAATTCTCCCCTCAGGTTACGGGTGCGTTCACGCATGATGGCAAGGCCATAGTGATTGAGCTTATCCGGATCCTTGGGAATATTAATACCGTTATCATCAATCTGTACCAACACACTTCTTTGCTGATCACTTTTCAAAGTCACCTGAACCTCGGAGCCTTTGGAGTGGCGTACCGCATTCTGTAATGCTTCCCGCACAAGCTGTAGCAGGTGAATTTCCTCATTGGGTGTAAAAGGAACGTCCGTAACAGAATACTTCAACTGAATATTCATAGAGGAATGCTGTTCCTGCAGGGACTCGACTGTATGCTCCACCGCAGCTCGCAAGCCTTTTTCTGAGATGGTAAGCCGAAAAGTAGTCAGCAGCTCTCTCAGTTGGCGATAGGCAGAGGTGATTCCTTCCTTGATCTCTTCCGTGATTTCCTCCAATAGTTCCGGCTCCATATCCTCCCTTCCCAATACCCGGGTCAGGCGGGTGACCTGTATCTTGAGATAGGACAGTGATTGGGCCAATGAGTCGTGAAGCTCCCTTGCGATAACATTACGCTCATTCATCAACGCCTCACGGCGCTCCTGCTCGCTTTGATTCTTGAGGCTCAAAGCCACCGTGACCTGATCGGCAAAAGACTGCATTACCTGCTGTTGCCAGGGTTCCAGATGCTGTCCCGGCTCCAGCGTACAGACGATCACGCCATATTGAATGCCTTCTTTTAACAACCCGTATCTGACTTCTTCACTTTGAAGGTTGCCGTCTTCAGTATTGCACTCCTCCAGCCCCACGCTCATGCACTTCTCACAGTCCTCACGATCGCAGACGGCAGGCAAAGGTTGTATATAATCGGCACGAACATGTTCGTAAGGAATAATCGCCTCAGGGGTTTTCAAGCACAATTCGATTCGCTTAACGCCGGTGATTTTGGATAAATCAATCAACCAGTCCTGAAAATCAATATTATCGTGGGTGGTTTCATTGATCTGTCGAGCCATCTGATAGAGAAAATTCAATGAATCGGCACTCAGCTCCAGCGCCCGGGTTTTTTCCCGGACTTTGGTTTCCAGCGTGTCATACATACGGTATAGCTGCTGGGACATGCGATTGATCGTATCCGCCAGAATTCCGAGCTCATCCTGATTCTTAAGCTCCACCTCACCGCTGAAATCTCCTTCACCGATCTGTTCAGCCCTTTTCGTCAATACTCTAAGGGGAAGCTCCACATGCTCATGAAGAATACTCAGGGACAGTGCCACCAGCCCCAACGTAAAAAACAAGGCTACCAGCTGCACGATTCTGAGATTGGCGACTCGTGCTTCCGCGCTTTCCTGATAAGCCTGGACCAACATGTCCACTTCATCCACAAAGCCATCAATCATTTTCTGCAGTTCACCTGCAGAGATGCTTTCCTGTTCAGCCAGGAAACGTTCCAGCCGAGGCCGGATCTGATCTCGCCAACGTTGACTCACGGCATAATAGCGCGTGTTCAGTTCCGTCCCTTCCTGCTTGTCAGCTTCCGTCACCAGAATGGCGCTATCCAGCCGATTCTCCAGTTTGATGATCTGATCCCGGGCCTTGCTACGGTATTCCGGGTCAACTTCTGTGGCGAGAAGCGTAGACAGAACCCGATAACTCTGCATACGCAACGATCCGGAGAGATTGACAGACTCAGCATCACGGTCAGCCTCGTCTGCAATCAGGTAGGAACTCAGCATGGCCGCGATGGCGACGGTTACCATTGCGACCATCAACACACCTATTCTGAATACGATCGACTTCTGCATGCGTTGCAGCATGATAATTCTCCTGCCTGGCATCTGTGGCCTATCCATCCTTTCTCAATCCCTCCTGGATTCGTACCGATGCCGTTGAACGATTTATCCCCTAGCTTAGCACCGGCTAATAAAACAACGAACAGACTAACCCCAATGAAGGTCCTTTTTCAGGTAGTACCTCTAAAGACTCACCCTACCCCTTAGTGTCGGAAAGTTCATTGCCGTAATCAATAAGTCATTGTATCACCTATATTTTCTGTTTTTTTTGGCTACCTCTTTGGGGGTAGACACTACTTAGCCCACCATATTGCCAGCCAAGACACTTTGACCCAGATCAAACTTACCTGACGCCTCACTCCTAGAATTGAAAGGGACATAGGTTCAACACGTTCGCCCCTGAAAGTGTAAACAGGTGGCGCTCATACCACGAGGAGTAGAGCATGAGTCATTTTCTGGATCGCCTGCAGTTTTTTAAACGCAAAGGCGAACCCTTTTCAGAGGGGCATGGCATTACCACCACAGATGATCGCAGCTGGGAGGAGGGATACAGACGCCGTTGGCAACACGATAAGATTGTCCGCTCCACCCACGGCGTCAACTGTACCGGTTCCTGCAGCTGGAAAATCTACGTTAAAGACGGCCTGGTCACCTGGGAAACACAGCAAACAGACTACCCACGCACCCGGCCGGACCTTCCTAACCACGAACCCCGTGGCTGTCCTCGCGGTGCCAGCTACTCCTGGTATATCTATAGCGCCAACCGACTGAAATATCCCAAAGTGCGTAAGCATCTGATCAAACTCTGGCGTGAGGCCAGGATGCAGCACAGCGACCCGGTTGACGCCTGGGCCAGCATTGTGGAAGACCCCGCCAAGGCAAAATCCTACAAGCAACGCCGTGGTATGGGTGGCTTTGTGCGTGGTGACTGGGACGAAGTGAATGACATCATCGCCGCAGCGAACGTTTACACTGCCAAAAAATATGGACCCGACCGCATCACCGGTTTTTCTCCGATACCCGCCATGTCCATGGTCTCCTATGCAGCAGGTGCCCGCTATCTGTCACTGATCGGCGGTAACTGCCTGAGCTTCTACGACTGGTACTGTGACCTTCCCCCCGCGTCTCCACAAATCTGGGGGGAGCAGACCGACGTTCCGGAATCCGCGGACTGGTATAACTCCAACTACATCATTGTCTGGGGGTCAAACGTTCCACAGACCCGAACCCCTGATGCGCACTTCCTGACAGAAGTCCGCTATAAAGGGACCAAAACCTGTGTCATCACCTCTGACTATTCAGAGGCTTCCAAGTTCGGTGACACCTGGCTGGCTCCGAAACAGGGGACCGATGCAGCACTGGCCATGGCATTCGGGCATGTCATTCTGAAAGAATTTCATGTGGACCAGCCTAGCGCCTACTTTACCGACTATGTACGTCGCACGACCGATATGCCCATGCTGGTCATGCTGAAAGAGCACAATGGCAAACTGATACAGGACCGTTTTTTACGGGCGTCTGATCTTGATGGTCACCTGGGTCAGGACAACAACCCTGAATGGAAAACCATTGCCGTCAATGACACAGACAACGAACTGGTTTCTCCCCTCGGGTCTGTCGGTTATCGCTGGGGAGAAAAAGGCAAATGGAACATCCAGCCCCGCGAAGGCAAAGATGGTAAAGATGTGACCCTGCGTCTGAGCCAGAAAGATCACCATGATGCTTTGGCAGACGTTGCTTTCCCCTATTTCGGCGGGCAGGAACATGAACTGGATTACTTCCAGCATACTGACCACGACAACCTTATCTATCGCAAAGTACCGGTTAAACAAATCACACTGGCGGATGGAACCAAAGCACAGGTTGCCACCGTATTTGACCTGACGCTGGCCAACTATGGCGTGGACAACGGATACAACGACCCCAACTGCGCCAAAGATTTTGACGATAACCAACCCTATACCCCTGCCTGGCAGGAAGCCATTACCGGCGTTCCCCGTGATGCCGTGATTCGCGTCGCCAGAGAGTTCGCACGTAATGCCGACAAGACTCAGGGACGCTCCATGGTCATTGTGGGGGCTGCACTGAACCACTGGTATCACATGGACATGAACTACCGTGGCCTGATCAACATGCTGATGATGTGCGGCTGTATCGGTCAGAGTGGTGGCGGTTGGGCTCACTATGTCGGGCAGGAAAAACTGCGCCCGCAAACCGGCTGGCAGCCACTGGCCTTTGCTCTTGACTGGCAGCGTCCGCCACGCCATATGAACGGAACCTCTTTCTTCTATAACCACTCAGATCAGTGGCGCTATGAAAAACTGGAGATGACAGAGGTGGTCTCGCCGCTGGCAGATCAATCCAAATGGACTGGCTCCATTATCGACTACAATACCCGCGCCGAACGTATGGGCTGGCTGCCGTCAGCACCGCAACTGGGAATGAACCCCCTGGAACTGGTCAAAGCTGCCGAAAAAGCCGGTAAGGATCCAAAGGAATTTGCCATTGAGCACCTCAAGGACGGCTCACTGAAGTTCGCCTGCGAAGACCCGGATAATCCACAAAACTATCCACGTAACATGTTTATCTGGCGCTCAAATCTGCTGGGATCATCCGGCAAAGGCCATGAGTATATGTTGCGCCACCTACTCGGTACCAAGCACGGTCTACTGGGCAAGGATTTGGGGGAAATGGGCGGCAAGAAACCGGAAGATGTCGCCTGGCGCGATGAGGCCCCTGAGGGCAAAGTGGATCTGCTGGTCACTCTGGACTTCCGCATGTCGACTACCTGTCTGTACTCCGACATCGTGCTGCCTACGGCCACCTGGTATGAGAAAGATGACCTGAACACATCCGACATGCATCCGTTCATTCACCCTCTCAGCAAAGCCGTCGATCCAGTGTGGGAAGCCCGCAGTGACTGGGATATTTTCAAGGGCATAGCCAAAGCCTTTTCCAAAACCGTGCAAGGCCACCTTGGTGTCGAAAAGGATCTGGTCACCCTGCCAATCCTCCACGATACGCCTGCGGAAATTGCCCAACCTTTCGGAGTCAAACACTGGTGGAAAGGGGAATGTGATCTGATACCGGGCAAAACAGCCCCGAATATGGTTGTGGTGGAACGGGATTACCCCAACACCTACCATCGCTTTACCTCGCTGGGCCCTCTTCTGGAGAACCTGGGCAATGGGGGCAAAGGGATTACCTGGGATACCAAAGCAGAAGTGGAATTCCTGGGCAAACTTAATCTAACCCATCAGGAAGACAGCGCCCGCGGCGGCAGGCCAAAAATTGAATCTGCCATTGATGCCGCCGAAGTGATTCTGTCACTCGCACCGGAAACCAACGGTCAGGTCGCCGTGAAGGCCTGGGGGGCACTGAGCGAAATCACTGGCCTGGACCATACCCATCTGGCCCGTCCCAAGGAAGAAGAGAAAATCCGTTTCCGGGATATTGTGGCGCAACCCCGCAAGATCATCTCTTCCCCCACCTGGTCCGGGTTGGAAGATGAGCATGTGAGCTACAACGCCGGTTATACCAACGTTCACGAGCAAATTCCCTGGCGTACAGTGACCGGTCGCCAGCAGTTCTATCAGGATCATGAGTGGATGCGTGACTTCGGCGAAACCATGTGTCTATACAAGCCACCCATTAACCTGAAGACCACCGATCCGGTCCTGAACAAGAAAGGAAACGGTAACCGGGAAATCCTGTTGAACTGGATCACCCCACACCAGAAATGGGGCATACACAGTACCTACTCCGACAACCTGCTGATGCTGACCCTGTCCCGCGGCGGTCCGATTGTGTGGATGAGTGAACGGGATGCCAAAGAAGCTGGCATCGTGGATAACGACTGGATTGAGGTATTTAACGTCAATGGTGCCATCGCCTGCCGGGCAGTGGTCTCACAACGGGTTCCCCAGGGCATGGCCATGATGTATCACGCCCAGGAACGGATTATCAACACACCGGGAGCCGAAACCACCCAGACCCGCGGCGGTATCCACAACTCTGTTACCCGCGCAGTGATGAAACCAACTCACATGATTGGTGGTTATGTGCAGCAATCATACGGCTTTAATTACTACGGCACTGTGGGTTGCAACCGGGACGAATTCGTCATCGTCCGCAAGATGAACAAAGTTGAATGGCTGGACGGGCCTGAACATACGCTGGCTGCGACCGAGTGAGGAGAAACGCGAGATGAAAGTACGTGCACAAATCGGCATGGTCCTGAATCTGGACAAATGTATCGGCTGCCACACCTGCTCGATCACCTGTAAAAACGTGTGGACCTCACGTGAAGGCGTCGAATATGCTTGGTTTAACAATGTGGAAACCAAACCCGGCATAGGCTACCCCAAAGAATGGGAAAACCAGGACAAATGGAAAGGTGGCTGGACCCTCAAAGGAAACGGCACCAAAAAACTGCAGCCCCGGATCGGTGGCCGGCATCGGGTTCTGGCCAATATATTCGCCAACCCTGATCTGCCGACGATCGACGAGTACTACGAACCGTTCGATTACGATTATCAGCACCTGCATAAAGCACCGGATATGAAGCATCAGCCCACTGCAAGGCCACGCTCACTGATATCCGGGCAGCGGATGGAGAAAATCGAATGGGGCCCCAACTGGGAAGAAATTCTCGGAACCGAGTTCGCCAAGCGTCGTAAGGATAAAAACTTCGATCAGGTACAGGCAGATATGTACGGCGAGTTTGAGAAAACTTTCATGATGTATTTGCCACGCCTGTGCGAGCACTGTCTGAATCCCGCCTGTGTCGCCTCCTGCCCTAGCGGAGCCATCTACAAACGGGAAGAAGACGGCATTGTTCTGATCGATCAGGATAAATGTCGTGGCTGGCGGATGTGTGTCTCCGCGTGCCCATACAAAAAGATCTACTACAACTGGAAAAGCGGTAAATCCGAAAAATGTATTTTCTGCTATCCACGGATCGAATCAGGGCAACCCACTGTCTGCTCTGAAACCTGTGTCGGGCGTATCCGCTACCTGGGTGTACTCCTTTACGATGCTGATCGTATTGAACAGGCAGCCTCCACCACTAACGACAAGGATCTGTACCAGGCCCAGTGCGATATTTTCCTGGATCCCAATGATCCAGAGGTTCGCGCCGCCGCCCGCAAGGAAGGGATTCCCGAAGCCTGGCTGGAAGCCGCACAGAATTCACCGGTGTATAAAATGGCGATCGACTGGAAAGTTGCACTGCCATTACACCCTGAATACCGCACCCTGCCCATGGTCTGGTACGTCCCACCTTTGAGCCCGATCCAAAATGCTGTGGAACAAGGGCATGTAGGTATGAATGGCGAGATACCGGATCTCAAGAGCCTGCGAATTCCATTGCGCTATCTGGCCAACCTGTTAACCGCAGGAGACGAAGCTCCCATCGTGCGAGCTCTGGAGCGCATGATCGCCATGCGGGCGTATATGCGTAGCAAACATGTGGATCAGCAGGAAGATCTGGAAGTACTGGCCCAGACAGGCCTGACCAAAGCATTGGTGGAAGACATGTACCGGATCATGGCGTTGGCCAACTACGAAGATCGCTTTGTCATTCCGACAACTCACCGCGCCTATGCCGAGAACGCATACGACATGAAAAGCAGTTGTGGCTTCAGCTTCGGTAACGGTTGTTCCACTGGAGACAACTCGGTCAATCTGTTCGGCGGCAAATCAGCCACTGTGCGTCAGGTCATTCCGGCTGTTCAGGAGGACGTGTAATGAAAGCTCTACGCTTAATAGCCACCCTGCTGGATTACCCCACTCAAGAGGTTTATCAGCATCTGGACCTGATAGGAAACATGATCAGGGAAGACACCTCACTACCACTGGTGACCAGAGAGTCATTAACCGTTTTTGTCAGCCAGGCCCAAAACAAAGACTTGTTGGACTGGCAGAGCGAATATGACGGACTGTTTGAACGAGGGCGCTCTGTTTCCCTGCACCTGTTTGAGCACGTACATGGCGAATCCCGTGACCGTGGTCAAGCCATGGTAGAACTGATCAGACAGTATCGGAATGCCGGGCTGGAACTCTCTGTCAGAGAACTTCCAGACTACCTCCCCGTCTACCTGGAATTCGCTGCCACCCAGGGTGATCAGGCACTGGGCTGGGTTGTCGATGTGGCTCATGTGCTGACCCTTCTACAGGCGCGACTGGAAGAGCGGGAAAGCGATTATGCTCTGGTCATCGGCGCTTTATTACGTCTGGCAGATATTGAACTGGATCTGACAGAAGTCCGTGAGCAGGTGGCGAAGGAAGAACGCGACGACACTCCAGAAGCCCTGGATAAAATCTGGGAGGAAGAGGCCGTCTCGTTTACAGCTCCAGACGACACCAGCTGCCCCAGCAGTCGCTATAAGCCATCGCCCACGCAACGCTGCGACGATGTCAGCACCGTGCAATGGGTAGAGGCCCCAGTATCAACTTCCCAGAACATAACCCGGTCTTAGGAGATTCCTATGAGCTATCTCAACACTTTATTCCTGGCCGTCTACCCCTATGTGGCGTTGGCCATTTTCTTAATCGGCAGCCTGATTCGTTATGATCGGGATCAATACACTTGGAAAACCGCTTCCAGTCAGATACTAGAAAGCAAACAACTTCGCCTGGGCAGTATTCTGTTCCATATCGGCGTCATTGCTGTTCTCCTTGGGCATTTTGTCGGTCTCCTGACCCCAGCTGCTGTCTGGCATGTCCTCGGCATTTCCGCTAGCTTCAAACAGGCGGTTGCCATGGGCGTTGGCGGATTTTTCGGCATCATCTGCCTGTTTGGCCTGATCATTCTGGTGAAAAGGCGTCTGACCAATCCTCGCGTTAGAGCATCTTCCACCCGGATGGATATCACCATTCTGTTACTACTGCTGGCTCAGTTGATTCTCGGTCTGTTGAGCATCTTCGTATCAGCCGGCCATATGGATGGTGGCGAAATGCTGAAAATGATGAACTGGGCGCAGTCTATTGTCACTTTCAATGCTGCTCAGGCAGCTGCTGTCATGGTGGACGTCCATATCATCTACAAACTGCATATTGTTCTGGGGATGACGCTGTTTGTGCTGTTTCCATTCAGTCGTCTGGTTCACGTATGGAGCATTCCGGTTCGGTACTTTACCCGGAACTATCAAGTCGTACGTGGTACTGCCAAATCTTGAAAAATCCGGACGGGTCTTCAGACCCGTCCAATCCTGATAACAATGATCCCGGACTCAATCAATCCTTTAACCCGGACGAACACCATGAATGCAATCACCGTTAACGGCATTGAAATCACCTCAGATCAGATCTATACCGAGATGCAATTCTTTCCCGCCGATTCGGTTGAAACGGCTCAAAGCGCTGCCAGCCGTTCGCTGATCATTAAAGAGTTACTTTGTCAAAGAGCAAAGGCTCTGGGCTTAAACGCCGAGAATAGTGACGAATTGCTGGAAATCCTGATCGCCAGGGAAGTCAGCACGCCCAAACCAACAGAAGAGGAATGCGAGCGCTTCTATGCCAGTCATCCACAGGAATTCAGCAGTTCCCCATTGGTTGAGGCCAGACATATCCTCTTAGGAGCCGCACCTGATGATGCCAAACTACGCAGCGAACGACTGTCTCAGGCCGAAGCACTGATAGCTCGGCTCAAAGATTCACCAGAAGATTTCAGCAAACTGGCGGAGAAGTTTTCAGACTGCCCTTCAAAAGCGACCGGGGGATCTCTGGGACAGGTATCACAGGGGCAGACTGTTGCTGAGTTTGAGAAAGCACTGTTTCGGGCAGATACCGGACTGCTCTCACAACCTGTTGAAAGTCGTTATGGTGTCCATGTCATCTGGGTGGACCGCAGCATTCCAGGCCAGTCTCTACCCTACGAAATGGTCGTTGAAACTATCCGTAAATATCTGGAAGAGCTGGGAGAACGTCAGACGATTGCCGATTATCTCAGGCGTTTGGCGGATGAGGCCGAAATCAGTGGATATGAAATGGAAGCCTCACCGCTCATTCAATAGCAAGCAGGATTATTGGAAATACGAACACAACTGAACGGGGTAACGGTAAACCTGGCAAAGAGGATATATGAGAGGCGGCTTCCCGCCTCTTTCATTTCATAGATCTGCCTGCTGAAGAGGTACTCGATACTGCAGAGCCTGACCAAGTTTATCACTCCACTGATGCGCCTTGATCACCCGTTGGCACCAGCGGTTAAACAACGACTGCAACGGACGCGGAAGATGCTCCATATCGATGCTGTCCATAAGGTTTTTCACTTCATGTCCCAGTTCGGTATCTCCCAATATCATCAGGCGACGTTGAAAAAACAGTGTATCCGGATCAACGCTGCGGGTAGCGATCTGCATAAAACTCAATGCATCGCCGCGAATCTCCGTATCCGGATCAGTGTGCGACGAGACCAGAATATTTCGTTGTGGCGACAGACCAAACTCCCAGGCGAGGTTCATATCTACCACGTTGATTTTCACACGACGGCTGATCAGGCAATCAAAATCTCCATCAGCAATACGATTGCCCAGAACATGCTCGAGAATCTGCCGTAGCAACAGACATTGAAGTTGGGAAGGTAAGGCACGAAACGGTGTTGCCGCATAAAACATGGGACGTTTAAAAACTTCCAGAGGATCTGGAGGACTATAAACAGGCAAAGCAGGCAAAGCAGGCAAGGAAGAAGATGAAACACGGTCTTTGATTGATTGGAATAACGACACGGGTGATGTCTCCATATTGAACCTGGAAAGGGTTATTTAAACGGCTTTAACCGTGATCGACATTGATATCAATCAACAAACAGCCGGCCTTTTCACAATAGGCTGGGAATACATGCGGGTATGCTGAAAACCTCTTATCAACATGCCCACTCAAACAAAGAAAGTTCGATGTCATTCAGAGGTAAATATGGAACTGGTATGTCCCGCCGGGAGCCTTCCCGCTTTTAAGGCAGCCGTAGAAGCAGGCGCCGATGCGATCTACATCGGATTCAAAGACAACACCAACGCCCGGCATTTTGCAGGTTTGAATTTTGACGACCGCAAAGCGCGACAGGCGCTTGATCTTGCCCGACAAAAGGGGGTGAAGCTTTTTGTCGCCATAAACACTTATGCACAACAACGGGAATGGCACCGCTGGCAGTCAGCCGTTGATCAGGCAGTCGCTATAGGCGCAGACGCATTAATTGCTGCCGACATGAGTGTGATGGAATACGCTCACACAAACCACCCCGAGCTGGCGTTGCATCTCTCCGTACAGGGATCTGCCACCAATATCGGTGCGCTCGAATTTTATGTCCGACAGTTCAATATCAAGCGGGCGGTCCTGCCGAGAGTTCTCTCACTTAAACAAGTCAAACAGGTTGCCTCAAGTAACGTTGTCGACGTGGAAGTCTTTGGATTCGGCAGCCTTTGCATCATGGCTGAAGGTCGTTGTTATCTATCGTCATATATCACTGGCGAATCACCCAATACACAAGGAGTCTGCTCGCCGGCTCGTTTCGTAGAATGGCGGGAAACTGGCCAACACCTGGAGTCACGACTTAACAATGTAGTGATTGATCGCTACCGTGCCGACGAGAAAGCCGGATACCCCACATTGTGCAAAGGTCGATTCGATGTGGATGGACACCGATACCACGCCCTTGAGGAACCCACCAGTCTGAACACGTTGGAGATACTACCGGAACTTCAAGCCGCCGGAGTCAAAGCGGTCAAAATCGAGGGGCGCCAGCGCAGCCCGGCATATGTCAGTCAAGTGGTCTCCGTGTGGCGGCAGGCGTTGGATGAGCTTCGACAGTCCCCTGAGAGATACACGACTCATCATCAATGGATGCAGGCTCTTCAGTCTTTGTCCGAGGGTAGCCAGACAACCCTCGGCGCTTATTCTCGCCCCTGGCAGTAACCAACGAAGTATAAATTTATAGCGGATTACTACGAGCTTACTATGAAAATTACCCTTGGCCCCCTTCCCTACTTCTGGGAAAAGAAAATCGTTATGGATTTTTACCAGTCGGCTGCCGATTCGGATGTCGATATTATTTACCTGGGAGAAACCGTTTGCTCCAAAAGGAGGCAACTCAACCTGGATGATTGGCTGGGTTTGGCTCACAACCTCAAAGAGGCCGGAAAACAAGTGGTCTTATCCACTCTGGCTCTGATCGAAGCCGAATCTGAACTGAATGCTCTCTACCGGTTATGTGAAACAGCTGCCAAACACGGCTGTTTGGTAGAAGCCAATGACATGGCTGCAGTTAACATACTGTCCAAACTTCAACACCCTTATGTCGCCGGGCCTGCATTGAATATCTACAATGCGCACAGCCTGGAATTGCTGGCTAATACAGGCTGCATACGCTGGGTGCCCCCCCTTGAACTAAGCAAAGATGCCATCAGAGACATTATGCAGGCAGCAACCAGTCCTGTAGAAACAGAACTCTTTGCTTATGGACATATGACACTGGCTTACTCTGCCAGGTGTTATACCGCCAGAGCCCACAACCTGCCCAAGGACCAGTGCCAGTTTATTTGCCTGCAGCATCCTGCGGGTATGAAAGCTACCAGTCAGGATGGCCAGGAGCTGTTTACACTTAACGGTATCCAGACTCAGTCCGGCAAGTGCCTGAACCTGCTGAATCAATGGCAGGAAATCCGGGCCACGGGCATCCAACTGATCAGACTGGCACCGGAAAGCCGCACCGTTCTGGAACTGGTGACTAATCTGAAAAGCGCCA
This sequence comes from Hahella ganghwensis DSM 17046, assembly GCF_000376785.1. Classification (GTDB taxonomy): domain Bacteria; phylum Pseudomonadota; class Gammaproteobacteria; order Pseudomonadales; family Oleiphilaceae; genus Hahella; species Hahella ganghwensis. The sequence continues at coordinate 36,744 of NZ_AQXX01000115.1, read as the reverse complement.
AGGAAAGCGACCTTTCAACTGTCACACCTTACCTGGCTCATCACTGTAACGGGTACTGGAACAGACTGGCTGGAATGGAGCTGCATACCTGAAACTTTTCAGCCCGGTTGATCGTCAAGATTTCTCTATAATCACCTGTTCTGAGGTATTCTTCCCTAATGGTCAATTTATAACCTATACTTGGATCAATACCTCCAATCAGCAGTGTCACCAAAATGAAGCAAGTCATCGTGATCACTGTAGGGATACTCTTATCGTTTGTCATATCTGCCAAGGAGATTATTACCGTCAGTAGCGGTGAGTGGCCACCATTTACCGGGAAAGATTTAAAACATGGCGGCTTCTGCACTCATCTGCTCGAAAAAGCCATGACAGAATTCGAACTGCAGGTCACCTATTTCCCCTGGAAAAGAGCGGCGGTTACCGTCATGGATGGTGAAATGGATGTCACTCCGTGTTGGATTCCCAACGAAGAAAGAATGGCGAAGTTCATCTTTTCCGATCCTTTGATGGTGAACAAAAAAGTGTTTTTCCATCGAAAAGATTTCAATTTCAACTGGGACACAATAGATGATCTTCAGCCCTATCGTATCGGAACCGCATTGGGCTACTCCTACGGCGATGAATTTGATCGGGCAGCCAAGGAAAACAGGATTACCATAGAGCCCATTACTGATGATGCCACTAACCTGAGAAAACTATTACTGGGGAGAATTGACCTGTTTCCAGTGGAAATGGTGGTTGGATACACAACGCTCTATGAAATTTTCCCGGCCGCACAAGCCAGCCAAATTACCAATCATGACAAAGCTCTGCTGAAATCTTCTTATCATCTGATGATTTCCCGGAAAATATCCAGAGAGCGGGCCGAACAAATCCTGAGCAGCATTAATCACGGCCTGAAGCGGTTAAAGGAATCCGGAGAATACGGCAAACTCGAGAGCCTTCTGATTGAGGGTTACTATAATCCTTAAAACGAAATCCCTGATATCGAATTTCTCGGGTTTATGTACACCACATTAGACCTTCAATTTTTGCCCCCCCCAATTTCAACTTTGCATTTCCGGATACGTTATAAATTTTTTTCATTTAGTTGTAGGATTTGAACAACACTGTTCGTCTATTGCATACATTCATCAATCAAGGAAACCTTTCGATGCAATATATGTTACTCATTCATCATGACTCGGCCTGGCCAGACAGCTCTGTAGATATGGAGCCTCTTTTTGAGCAACACAGAAAGCTGCAGAAATTGAGCAAGTCCAAAGGGCATTTTGTTGCAGGCGATCGACTTCATGGTATCGAAACCGCCACAACTGTACGCAGGAGAAACGACGAACTGGTTGTCACAGATGGCCCTTTTGCTGAATCCAAGGAAGTGTTTGTGGGCTACTACCTTATGGACTGTGAGAATCTAGATCAGGCACTGGAATATGCCAGAATGATTCCAGTGCCTGAGGGTGGAGGTGTAGAAGTCAGACCGGTGAATTACTCGGTACCCCGTGGTTAGCTCGTTCCTAAACAAGTTAGGGCCTCCTGTGAGGGTCAATCATGCAAGAGGCAATTAAGAAGGCCTATGGCCCGGCGCTGGCCACCCTGATCAGGCTGACCGGCGAATTTGATCTGGCCGAAGATTGCCTACAGGATGCCTGCTTGAAGGCCGTAGAAACCTGGAACGGCCAGGTTCCGGAAAACCCGGTGGCCTGGCTGGTGACCACAGCTCGCAACCGGGCCACAGATATCTTTCGGCGCCGACAATATCACCAAAAATCTGTCCTTCCTTTTCTGGAGCTGGTGGATAGCGACACAGACCTTCCCCTTCAACAGGAGCAGGATATTCTCCGCCAACATCTCCAGAATGACTATCTGTGTCTGATATTTACCTGTTGCCACCCGGCTTTGGCCCTGGAAACCCAGATTGCCCTGACACTGAAAACCGTCGCTGGATTATCGCTGTCAGAGGTGGCACGTTCCCTGGTGATCAGTGAAAAGACCATGGAACAACGATTGCTCAGGGCAAAACACAAGATCACCCAGGCCAGAATTGCCTACCAGATACCAGCACCGCGACATTTGGAGTCACGCCTGGAGGCGGTTCTGAAAGTCATCTATCTGATCTTTAACGAAGGCTATAGCTGCAGCCCGGGAGAGGATCCAATCAGGAAGTCTTTATGTCAGGAAGCAACTTCTCTTGCGGAAACTCTGTTAAAACTGTACCCGGAAAACAGCGAAGTACTGGGACTGGCGGCGCTGCTGAATTTTCAGGACTCGAGGCATAGTGCTCGCCTCTCACCTGAAGGAAACCTTGTCCCTCTTCCGGAGCAGGATCGCAGATTATGGGATCAGGATCAGATCACTCTCGGCCAGGCCCTGCTGGACAAAGCACTCAGATTGCAGTATCCCGGACCTTACCAGGTGCAGGCAGCGATTGCTGCACTGCACTGCACCGCTACGACAAATGAAGAAACTGACTGGCCACAAATCCTGATGCTCTATGACTCACTGGTCAGGTTTGAGGACTCTGCCATTATTCAACTCAACCGCGCTGTGGCCTTGGCCCATGTCTACGGTCCTGATGAGGCCATCACTCTGTTGAACGGGTATGCCCATGACAAGTCCATGCAAGGATACAGCCATTTCTACGTGGTAATAGGGCACCTTTACGAGATGGCCGGCAATCTCACTGAGGCCATTACGAACCTGCAAAAAGCGCATGACTTCAGTAAAACCAGGGAAGAAAAATCCTATCTGCAAAACAAGATCGACAGCCTTCTTCCCGAAATTCAGAAAAAACGTTAGGAGTCTGTAGGGATTCTATCTCCTCATTCGTCTAGGTAAGGCAACAACCAAAAACCATTGAATGAGGCGACGAAATGAAAGCATATCTTGTCTACGGTTCCCCAAACTGCCGTAAGGTTCTGGCCACTATCCAACACCTCCAGTTGGATGTGGAGATTGAGTATCTTGAGTTTGACAAAGGTGATCTGATGACGCCTGAATACACCGCCCTTAACCCAAACCGGAAAGTACCTGTGCTGGTCGATGGGGATTTCAGACTCTGGGAATCGAATGCGATCTGTCAGTATCTGGCCTGCCAATACGGATCCGGAGAGTTATTTTCAGGCTCCCCTCAGGAAAGAGCGAACATCACCCGCTGGCTGTTCTGGGAAATGGCCCATTTTAATCTGGCTTCGGGCACTATCCTCATGGAAACCTTTTTTAAACCTCTATTCATGGGTGCTTCAGGAGACCCGGCCAAAATTGCCGAAGGAAAAGAGAGATTTGCAATTTATGCGCAAATTCTGGACGACCAATTGGCACAGACCCCGTTTGTGGCAGGCGACAAGCTAACCATCGCAGATTTCGCTGTTGCCTCTCAGTCAGACCACTGGGACGCCGGCGATGTCCCCTATCAGCCATACAAAAACATCATTCAATGGCTGGAAAGATTGAACTGTGTTGAGAGCTGGAATTCTACAGCACAGATAAACGAAAAGATGCTTGAGGCCGTGGCCGAGGCTGACTGATATGCAAAAAACAAGCAGTTGCATCAGTCTCAAACCACGTAGGATATCTCTTACATTCCTTTAGGATATGTAGCCTTTTGCCTGACCGGATGAATGACTAATATAAGCAGCGTAGGGATGCAATCAGCGACGTAGGGACACGATGCATGGAAGCGGCAAGGATGATTAACGAGCCTCAGGAATTGGCAAAGGAAGCGCTTATTGCAGCGGGACACAACTCAGGTTGTGTCCCGCACACCTATTTCCTTCATATGATGTTCTCCAACCCCCCTCTGGATACCCCACCACCTGACCAGGATCTTCTCCTCACTCTGACGATCGATATGAGACAGTTCGTTTTGAATTCTCTCGCCCAAATTCGTTAGATCAGCTCCCCCATTTGGGTGGGGCAATCCTCATACAAAACCTTATATAGTGTGTCGAAAACCACTCGGCTGCATCTCCCGTGCCTGAATTAAAGCATTGTGCAGCAGAGATATCCGTCTAATAAAAACAAAAAGACACAGGATTCGCCGCTATGTTTTCGTTTGAAAAAGTCCTGGATCTTGCCAGGAAACACAAGGGTCTTACTTCTGTCTCGGGGCTGGTCATCGTTGCAGGATTGCTGCTCTTTATTTCACATTCCGGAGAAAGCCCGAACTCTGCCCACCAGAATCATGCTTCAGTCCAGGATCATAATAGACCTGCTACCCTGGCTTCCGCCCATAAGGCAGTCAAAGTTGAATCCGCCAATATTCCCGGCCAAAACGCCCCCCAAGATCCGGACTACGTGGATAATCCCTACTTTGAACAGGAAGTCAAAGCACGATTAGCCCAGGTTGCCGATGTCTATGCCGACCAGATTCGATTCCCTACGTTCTCCATGCCCATCACTGACCAGGATGCTTTACAGAAATACCTTCCCAACCAGAGTTTTGCCGCAACACTGCCATTGGATTTCAAAGATGAGAACAGCCCCACCATTTTACTGAAAACCGATAAACGCCAGTATTTCACTGGAGAGACGATTCAGGCAATTGTGACCATCAACGGATTGGCAGATGGCGCCTGGGTTCAAGTGGAAGGCAGGCTGGTCGAAAGCGGCAAAACACTGGTGCAGGCCACTGCAAGCAGGATTGAAGGAGCCGCACCGGGCTATCGGCTTCGTTTTAATCCCAATGAAATTTCCAGAACTCCTGCAAGCACAGAACTACGCGCTGTTGCCAGTCTGACAATTGACGGTCAGGTACACGAAGTGGGCACCCCGGTTACCTACACTGAAGGCATCGCGACACTCACGCATGTTGATGTCGCCCAGGTCAACGGTGAGTATCTGGAAATACCGGTCCATATCGAAACAGACAACCCAGGCTATCATGAGCTCGGAGCGAACCTCTATAGTGCAGATTCAGAACAGCCATTGGTACACTTGACAGCACAGCACGAAGTTCGCAGTAGCCGGGGAATCATACCGTTACGCGCCCATATCAGCGCACTGAAAGAAAAAGGGCACCCTGGCCCCTACAAACTCAAGGACATCATGCTGGCACGCATGCCCGCTCCTCCCACCTACACCACTGAATACGGCCGCTCGTCAAAAGAGTCCTTCGCCATTGCAGCACATGGCTTTGACGAATATGACGACGTGCCCTATGTCGACGAAGAGGCGCAAAAGCGTCTGGAGTTCCTTCGTCAACTGGGTAGCACCCAATAACAACAAATACAGGGACTATCCCAAGGCAAGGCCTGACAACGCAATCGCAGGTCCTGCATTTCCATGAGCAATACCGTCTGTATGCTCTCCGCAACAAAGATAACAATTGGAGAATTAAGGTGAAAAAACTCAAACTGATGTTGGCCGTCGCGCTTATGCTCGTGGCCACCGGCTCCTACGCCCAACTTGCCGGGGAAAATGTGATTCTGATTCAAGGATTCCTTCCCTGGCATATTCCCCTCCCCCCCAGTGATAATGGCCAGTCAGATGGGATTGCCTACTGGGACGGATTCGATTCGGCCATCAAAGACTCTCCCTCAACCAAAATACTTTATTGGCCTTCCAATAAACGGCTACCCGGTGCAGGTGGCATCGCCGAGCTGATTGCAACCCAGCTACAGCCAATTCTGTCTTCAGGACACTGTGACAATGACTGTATTATCATCACCCACTCGACCGGAGATCTGGTGATGCGTTATGTTATCGCCAATAAAATGTCTCTGCTCGGCTCAACCCTGGCCAACAGGTTCAAGGTTGCCGCGGTCATCGACATGGCAGGCGCCGGAGGTGGGACTGAACTGGCCAACTACGGTGTTGATGTGATTAACGGCGTGAACCATGGCGCAGACATTCTCGAGACCTTGCTGGAGTTTCTTGGCTACGACCTGGAAATCGGCATGAACCCGGGTGTCGCCATTGACCTGCAACCCAGTGTCGCGAGAAATACCGCCGTCAACAACATTCCAGCGATTCCCCGCCTGCGGATTGCTGCCACTGGTAATGAGCTCTATGGCTTTGCCACTCATCCTCTGATCAAAGGCTCAGACGATAGTGTTGTACCACTGCACAGTGCCTGTGGCGCAGCTTATGACGGCTCCTTTGACTCCTGCGTTCAGGATCTTCGCATCGATGGCAGAGTCACCAGTGTCAGTAAAGCGCCTTCTCTGAACCAGTTGTATAACTACCACTATCCTCTCATCATGAGTGAGAAAATGGCCCACAATGAAATGCAGGCCAACAAGGACGGCAGAGACATGACTTTCGCCCTGAGCGGCGCTGATCATTACAACAGCAGCCTGGCCAAAACCATTGGTGTGGACGTGGAATATCATACAGTCTACGCCTGGTGGGACTGGTTCCGTGAGTATCGCTATATCACCAACGCCGATGACAAGACCATGGGTCGGGTGATATTGGATTCTTTCGAATAGCCCGCTCAATCAGCCTGACCTACCCGGTCAGGCTGATGCTCCGAGTCCAGACTCTCCTCCTTTTGCAGACAGATCAGGGCCGGAATCAACGCTTCATTCCATACTCGTTGAATTTCTTCTTCGGCAGCGTCTGCATGATGACGTTTTTTCACCCCGTGATCCGCCAGCTCAAGATGAAAAGAAGGCTCAATATCATGGCGCTTAAGGCAGTTGCGAACACAGTGGAGCAGACAACCGTCCAGTGCCAGAATCTTACGCCCCCGCTGTGCGGCACGCACAAGAGGCTGGACATCTCCACCCACCCCCGCGATACAGGACATTTCTGCCAGATGCTCCCGATCAAGTCGCACCGCCAGGGCATTGGCCATCTGCGCAGCACTGGAGCAACCCGAGCACGCGTAGACTAAAGGCAGTTCGGCATAAGAACGCTGCTGTTGGGCGGCGATAAACTCAAGATGACTAATTTTTTCAAACATACAAACCTCCACCTGCTAATTAATTCATCATGCCCCGGTCCCTATCCATAGCGCCCATCGACTCTGGGACGTATCAAAATTCCGGCATATCCGGTCAGAAATACGGTAAAACCACCCATCCAGAAAGCCGCCGATATATATACCCAATGAAGATAAAGACCGGGCAACAACAGCGGCATTAACACCCGAAATATCCCCCCGGCTATTATCAATACCAGCGCCAGTTGGTATTGCGATGGCGGATGAGACAACTGACGCCCGGTATGACCGACGGCCACTCTCCCCATCATGGCGACAGTCATCAACCCAATTCCACCAAGAGCTAAAGCATGAACCGCCAACAATCGGGAAAAGGTGAAAATGTCCACTGTCGCGAACATCAGGAATCCCAGGGTAATGCACCAGAAAGAGATAAACAGACTCCACAGCATGGGATAGCGCCAGATCGCCAGATGATGCCAGCCGATCAGTCGCAAAGCATTGGCAATGAACACGGCAAGCGCCGCCACCTGACTGACCACATGCCCAGGCATAACAAGATCACTGACAAAGAACACCAGCAATCCCGCCAGACTTGTGGCATCAAGCCAACGAGAGTTAGGCAGTTCAACGCCCAAGGCACTGCGCACAAAAAACGGAACCACTCGGCGCCCGATCGTCAGTATTAAAGCGATTACCAGATACAGCGCACCGTATAAACTGACAGTGATCAGGCCTGGCTGATCAGCCAATACCCCGATATAAAACAGCAGATTTCCTGCCGTCAGTAGACCCAGCTTTGCGATGATTCCGAGTTGACGCCATTGACGAACTTTCAGGATCGGGCGGCAAATAGCTCCCATCAGGACCAAGTTAAAGAGTATGTCCGCCACTGCCACTATCTCTACCAAACCGCTGCCTCCCAGAAACAACAGTCTGGCAAGACACCAGAGTCCAAACAGCCCCCCAAGCGGCCATCCCTGGGGTGTCGCTTCTCCAGTCCAATTGCGAACCGCCGTCAGCAGAAAACCGGCAATGACCGCCATGGCGTAGCCGTATATCATTTCATGAGCGTGCCATTGAGGGCTGGCCAGATGCTCAAAACTCAAGTTCAGGTGTCCGGAGAGCAGTATCAGCCAAGCTCCCATTGAAAGGATGGCAACAATGACAGCGCCAAGGAAAAACGGCCGGAAACCAAGGTTCAAAACAGTAGGGTGCCCGGGCATTTTCATGCAGCGCCTCCCTGGCAGGAAAAGAGCGTGATCACCAACAACAGTATCAATACCCAGAACCCGGAAAGTATCTGCCAGAACAATACAGGACTGCGATCGTCACCAAGACGGGGATCATTGCGCAAGAAATCAGGATTAAGGTGAAGAAGGTCCTTCAGAAACTGATCTATTGTGAGGTAACGCTGCTCTGGATCAATCGCAACACCTTTTTCCAGTGCCCGATCAAACCATAGAGGAATCACCGGATTAAACTGGGAGGCAGATCGATACCGCAGACGGTCATAATCAAAAGCAGAACGACACTCGTTAATCTGCTCACCATAAGGTAATTCCCCGGTAAATATTTCATAGGTAATCGTCGCCAGAGAATACAAATCACCCCGTCGTCCGCTGTTGTGTCCAAGCAGATATTGAGGATCCGAGTAACAGGCTGTGCCAAGAGCCCCCTCTTGTTCAAGAGGCCGGAATACCTCTGCCACTCCGGCCACATAGACTGATCCGAAATCCACAAGCTTAATATTGCCTGACGGCATCACCATAATGTTGGCGGGCTTAAGATCCTGATGGACCGTGTCGTGCTCATGCAGCGCCCTCAATCCCTGTGCAATCTGCTTAACCAGTTGAATAGCCAGCTTTGGTTTGGGAAACCTGTGATGATCCATCCAGGTATCCAAAGACTCGCCTTCCACATATTCCATCAGGTAATACAGGGCCGTGCGCTTGGTCGTCTGGGTAACCACTCTGACCACATGCGGGCTGCTGATCCGCTTTCCAATCCACTCCTCCTGGATAAATCGGTCGATGTAATTCATATCCTCCTCGAAATTTCGCGAGGGGGTTTTCATCACCAATTGATCCCCTGAGGACTGATCTTTCACCAAATACAACTGGCTCCGTGAGGACGCAAATAATTCACGGATGACTTCATAGCCATCCAACACCATGCCAGGTTCAAGGTCCGGAGGAAAAGGCAACCGGTTCAATTCACCGCTATAGTCTTCCAATGTAGAATCCGGCAGAGACAACACTCTCACCAGAATCACACTGATATTGTCATCACTACCGGCACGTAATGCCCGATCAACCATCAGATCCGCCAGATCATGAGCGCTGAGTTCATCATTTCTTGCCAGGATCAGAAGGGAGGTCAATTGCTCTGCATTCAGAAAGTCATGAATACCATCCGATGTCAGGAGAAAAATATCATTCTCGATAACTGGCGATTGCCCGTAATCGATCTGAATAACACTGTCCATTCCCAGTGCTCTGGCGAGCATCCGGCGTCCACCACCCAGAGTCGCCACATGATCTTTGGTCAGTTGCTGCAGCTCTCCTTCGCGAAGACGGTAAAGACGACTATCTCCCAAATGGAAGAAATGCGCTGTCCGAGACTTCAGGATCAGACCGGTAAAGGTACATAGATAACCTTTTTCCTGCTGAGTAAATTCGTGGCTACGTTTATAGAGTCTGAGATTAAGGGAGGTCAGGGCTTTTCGGCCCGCATGTTCCACCGACCAGGTGTCTGGCGTAATCAGGTAGTCCCGCTGGAACTCCATTACCGCCTGCCGACTGGCTTCCTGGCCGGCTTCACAGGAGCTGACACCATCCGCCAGCAGAAAAACGGCGCCCTTGGACGCCGTATAGAGTTCACTGTCCAGAGACGTATGGCCCACAGCATCCTCATTGAGTGGTTTAATTCCTGCTGTGGTCAGTTGTCCGATGTCCAACTGCAATGCCATACCTATCTCCTGTTCCAGATCATTCCGAACAAATCATCCTTTTCCTGATCAACAGGTGAACATCAGCTCACGTCGATCATATGTACAGTACCGTCTTCCATTACCTCGGCGATCTGTCCTTTGGGCTCTTCCAGGAACAGACAAGCCAGGAAAATAAATCCGGCAGATCCTGCGATCACCATAAAGAAAGTACTGTAGTCCACAAAAGACAGTACTGTCAGATAGCATACTGCGCCGACATTTCCATAAGCACCAGCCATCCCGGCAATCTGTCCGGTCATGCGTCTTTTCACTAGTGGAACGATCGCAAAAACCGCTCCTTCACCCGCCTGGACAAAGAAAGAACAGGCCATGGTGGCGATAACAGCCAGAGGAATCCACCAGCCACCGTCGATCTGACTGAGGATCAGATAGCCAATGGCAAGGCCACCGACCAGAATCATCATGCTTCTGCGCCGTCCAAACTTATCGCTGAAGAATCCACCGGTTGGACGGGCCACCAGATTCATAAAGGCAAATCCAGAGGCGAGAAGACCCGCCTTTACCGGATCCAGACCATCAAAGGTCTCCAGGAAAAACAGCGGAAGCATGGAAACGACAGCCAGTTCAGAACCAAAGGTAACGAAATAAGCCAGATCCAGGATAGCTACCTGCTTGAACTTGTAATGCTCATATTCAGGCACGCCATCACGCAGATGTTCATAGTTCACTTGCCAGATCTGATGTGCCTGAAAGGCGTATAAAGCAACCAACCCGCCCCACAACGCATAGGTGGTCGTATCTGACAGCAGCCCCAGCCCGGCCGGAGAAAGTTTCCAGGCCAGCACGGCCAAGGCCACATACATGGGAACATTCATTACCAGATAGAAAATCAGGTCTTTCATGCTGGTAACTTCCAGTCCACCAGACTTCTTCGGCTTGAAGTAAGTGGAGGCCTTCGGCGTATTATGGGCATTCTTGTAATATACCAAGCCATAGAGGCCAGCCAGGATACCAGTTAACCCCAGAGCATAGCGCCAGCCATCATCTCCACCAAACATCAAGGCAATCGTCGGCAGCGTCATAGCCCCGGCAGCGGATCCAAAGTTGCCCCAGCCACCATAAATTCCTTCAGCGATCCCTACTTGCTTGGCAGGAAACCACTCTCCCACCATACGTATTCCAATCACGAATCCTGCGCCCACAAAGCCAAGCAGAAAGCGGAATAACGCCAGTGCTTCGTATGTGGTTGCCGTGGCAAACCCAAGACAGATAAAAGAGGATATGACGAGCAATCCAGAGTAGACAATCTTTGGCCCGAACTTATCCACCAGCATTCCAATCAGGATACGGGATGGAATCGTCAGAGCCACATTAAGGATCAACAGGGCTTTTACCTGCTGGTCCGTCAAATCGAAGGCTTCCCGGATAAACGCGAGAAGCGGCGCATGACTAAACCAGACAACAAAAGTCAGGAAGAAAGCAAACCAAGTGATATGCAAGGTTTTGATTTTGGGATCGCTGAACCGGAACAGATTCAGACTGCTGTCGTTCATATAGTTCTCCTGAATACAGGCCCGTGAAATTCAACTGCAATATCCCACTGCAACTACTCTGGAAAATTGATTCGCATCAACTCGTCACATGTTCATTTTTTAACCTCACCTCACTACATACTCCTTTGGAGGAATCGTCGCCAGCCCCGAATCAGCCAAATTACAGGTCGACCTACCACCAAAGAGGTATCTCCACCATCGCAAGAGGTAGCGCCAGGAGCATTGGAGGCATCGGGGTTTGGAATATTAAATTACTGGTTATCCTGAACACATTGAAGGGCTCAGGCTATGATGAAGTGATGACACATAGAGAAAACACCAAGGAAATTCTGTATACCGAAAGACTCGGACAACGGGCGTTGGCCGCTGCCACCCTCGCGTTTGCCGCCAATTTTTCGGTATGGACCCTCTACGCCGTCCTTGGGCTCAACCTTCGGGAAGAATTGCAATTAAGTGCCACCGAATTTGGCCTTCTATTGGCCTCCCCGATGCTTACCGGTGCTCTTCTGCGATTTCCCGCCGGAATTCTCAGTGAACGCTATTCATGCCGCCGTCTATTTCTCTGGCAAATGTTGATTGTATTACCAGTTCTGTTCGCCCTGCCCTGGATGGAGAGCTACCTGGAATACATAGCAGCCGGCTTGCTATTAGGCGTATCAGGAGTGTCATTCACCATCGGCATTCGTTATGTCACTCCCTGGTTTGAGCGCCGCCAACAGGGATTCGCCCTGGGAGTCTTCGGTGCAGGCAATGCCGGTGCCGCCATCACATTGGTTCTGGCTCCCTTAATTATCCAGTACTGGGGTGAAAGCCACGTTGGCCCTCTTTACGGCATCGGCATGCTGGTGATGATTGTCATTTTCATGCTGATCGCTCCCGAAGAAACCCGCTATATGCAGTCGCAAAAAAACCTTACCTTGCAAGAACAGCTGGCACCTCTCAAGCACCTTCAGGTCTGGCGTTTCAGTCTCTATTATTATTTCGTCTTTGGCAGTTTTCTGGCCCTATTGATGTGGCTCCCCCACTACTACGTTGAGGCTTACCAGTTGAGTCAACCACAAGCCATGCTGTTCACTCTGTTGTTTGTCACCACGTCCAGTGTGGTGCGGGCGCTGGGTGGTTGGTTTGCCGACCGGTACGGTGGTAGGGCTGTGAACTGGAGCGTATTCTGGATATGCTTAGTCTGCCTGTTTTTCCTGAGCTACCCCCAAACCAGTATGACCATCCATGGCATCACACATGATGTTAATCTCAGCCTGGGTATCAATCTTTCTCTGTTTACCGTGCTGATCAATATAATTGGCATCGCCCAGGGTTTCGGGCGGGCCTCAGTGTATAAAATCATTCATGACTATTACCCGCATCATATGGGAAGTGCAGGTGGCATAGTTGCCACTCTGGGGGCGGTTGGCGGTTTCACCCTACCCGTTATTTTTGGTATTGCGGTCGATTTCCTGAATATATATTCAGCTTGTTTTATGGTGCTGTACGGAGTACTCGCCGGCTGTATGATCGTGATGCATTTTGCAAACGAAGCCGAACGGCAAAGACGTCGAGTGCAGCAGGCGATTGAGCATAATTTCTTGGAGGAAGACTAAAGGCGTGTCAGCCTCTGGATTAACTTGGCTCCGGCGTCCATATCCCTGGTTTCTCCTACTTTGAATATAGAGGCAATTACCTCCAACCAATGTCCCTTATCCTCAACTTGATGGAAGTTTGCGCCATAATAGGCAGATTCCAATGCCGGGCCTTTAATATTTCCTTCTTGTGCCAACTGGGCAAAAGTTTCTGACAGGGTATCCCTGGTGCATTGTGGATGAAGTGGCTCAGGCACACCATCAAGCGAGCAATACAACTGCAGGCATAGCTGTGCAGCATCGTTATAGGTCATGCCCTCAGGAAATGCTTTCTTAATATAGGACTTCAAATTCATCTGTTATCGAGACCCTAAACTATTTTTTACTCGGGTAATCATACTCCCATTAAGTCAAGAATAAGGTACGGCGCCATCAACACGACAAACGAAACAACCAAACACACGAGCCCCATACCAAACACACGCCAATTTGAATAGAAGTCGTGGCGCTCGGAGTTAATAATGCTCTCTTTGGTCATTTGATATTTAACTGATATCGTTCGAGCGATAACAACATAAGCAATTGTAAAAACACTTCCAGGCATCTCATCTGGAATAAAAGGCATTAATCCAATTAAAAGTGCAATAAAAAGACTTCCAATAACCAGTGTTTTTTGTTTTTCCCTTTCTTTACCCAGTGCAGAAAAGTTTGAAGCTAAAAAATAGATTATCCCAATTGGACCACCAATTGTGCCGCACGCAACCTGGTTAGGAGAATAGAGCTTTTTGATTTCACTTGGTAGGCTCGTATCCAGGTTCGCTTCTGGGGTTTTATACAAGTTAGAGTTCATAGATCTTTTCAACTACCTAAGATAGCTTTGTATTTGATAACTCAATAAGAGAGGCAATTATTATCTTGTTGGTAAATTGAGTAAAGCTGAGTATCTACATCTTCTTACAGGATTTTCCCCGATGTACAAATACAGGGGCTTTGTAATTACTTAATATTGAGAATTGTCAGATCAAAAGCCTTCTACCCATAAAGGGATACCTCTTCTGCCTTCCAGTCTATCCGGCAAGACTTGATAAAGATCAAACCAGCTTCTCCCTACTGTTCTCTACAATGAAAACCATTGAAATCAGTTGTTATCAGCGGAGATGAATATGCCGAATTACCCAAGTGCGGTGGTGCAATCGGGCGGTACCAAAACCGGCCCTATGTACCCGACTCTTGAGGATGCCTACGGCAGGCGCTTCCAGTACTTGCGCCTGTCTGTGACTGAGGCTTGTAATTTTCGCTGCAATTATTGCCTGCCCAACGGTTACCAGTCCTCCCACAAACCGTTGCCGCTCAATCAAGTGGAAATTGAAACCCTCCTGCAAGCGTTTGCCGCTCTGGGAACCCAGAAAGTCCGCTTAACAGGTGGCGAGCCCGGCATAAGAAGAGACCTGGATAAACTGATTTCCATGTGTAAATCCACTTCGGGCATACAGAAAGTGGCCCTCACCACCAACGGCTACAACCTGAAGCATAAGATCCCTATCTGGAAACAGGCTGGTCTGGATGCGATTAATGTCAGTGTCGACAGCCTGGATCCCGTCCAATTCGCCCAAATCACCGGTCACGATATTCTGCCAAAGGTCCTCAGCGGTATCGATCGAGCCATTGAGCTGGGATACTCGAATATCAAAATTAACGCAGTCCTTTTGCAACAGTTTAATCTCAATCAATTAGAGAGGTTTATCGACTGGGTAAAACACATGCCTGTGACGGTTCGCTTTATCGAACTGATGGAAACCGGTGACAACCGGGTCTTCTTCAGGGAAAACAGAATTACCGGTGAATCAATCAAGTCACATTTGCTGGAGCAGGGCTGGACTGAAAAACTGAAAGACCGGCTGGGAGGTCCTGCCAAAGAATTCAGCCACCCTGATTATGCGGGCAACATTGGACTGATTATGCCTTACAGCAAAGACTTCTGTAACTCCTGCAACCGGTTAAGGGTATCTTCAGAAGGCAAACTCCACTTGTGCCTGTTTGGTGACAGCCAAGTGGACCTCCGACCTTATCTTTTACAAGGTGATGTTGTTGGCACCATCAGGGCGATCAGACAAAGCCTCCCTGATAAAAAGTCCGGACATTTTCTTAACGACGGTTTCACCGGCTCGACTCGCCACCTGGCCTCAATTGGTGGGTGATCAGAAGTCCCGGTCCCTTGAACATTTGGAACGAAAACCATGAAAGCTAGCCAAGAATTTCTCCCGCTAAAGATAGCGGTTCTGACTGTTTCAGATACACGTAACAGAGATACAGATACTTCCGGCAAATATCTGTGTGAAGCATTGCAGGACGCAGGTCACCTGTTCGCGGACCGCTTACTGGTGAAAGATGATATCTACCAGATCAGAGCCATGGTCTCCGCCTGGATTGCAGACCCTGAAGTACAGGTCATTCTGGTCACCGGCGGCACTGGATTTACCGCCCGCGACAGCACTCCGGAAGCATTGGTTCCGTTATTTGATAAAACGATGGACGGCTTTGGAGAACTGTTTCGCCAGTTGTCTTACGATGATATCGGTACATCGACCATTCAATCCCGAGCTATCGCTGGACTGGCCAATAGTACCGCCATCTTCTGCCTGCCGGGATCCACCGGCGCTTGTAAGTTGGCCTGGGATGAGATTCTGAAGAAACAATTGGATAGTCGCCAGGGGCCCTGTAATCTGGCAGGTCTGTTGTTTACTAAGTAGCAGGCTACTTATTGAATTGCCTGCCCGGCAATTTATTAAATAACATTTATCCCTGTGTATGGCGGGAGTTGTGCTGGCAGGAGTTATGCTAAAGTTATGAACTCTATCCATCCTTTATCAAGGAGCGTTCAGCATGGCTACCATCACCCTCAAAGGCAATCCGATTCAGACTATTGGCGAACTTCCGGAAACAGGAAGTAAGGCGCCGGCATTCAGCCTCGTTAAAAGCGATCTGTCAGACGCCACTCTGGAACAGTATGCCGGATCCAAGCTGGTCTTGAATATCTTCCCCAGTGTGGATACTCCGACCTGTGCCACATCCGTCAGAAAATTCAATGAAAAAGCCAGCGCAGTGCCGAACACCAAAGTCCTTTGCGTGTCTGCTGACCTGCCATTTGCGTTTGGCCGCTTCTGTGGCGCAGAGGGAATCAGCAACGTGGAAACCGCTTCTGTATTCCGGTCCCCGGATTTTGGACGGGATTACGGAGTGTTGATCACCAGCGGACCACTGACCGGTGTTCTGTCCAGAGCGGTTGTGGTCATTGATGAATCCGGCAATGTTATCCACACCGAGCAAGTCGCTGAAATTGCCGATGAGCCGGATTACGACGCCGCACTGGCCAAGTTGTAAAAGAGTTTAATAGACTTTATCAGGTCATAAAAAAGCCGGCATTTTCATGCCGGCTTTTTACTGGGATCATTCAGATCCTTGAGACTAGAGCCCCAGATACTTCAGACTGCGATCAAGAAGTTCCACACGGTTATCAAACCCGTCTACCCCTTCCAGACCAAAACCAAAGTATACGGTGTTATCACTGCGGAGGACCGGTCCGTCCACAAATCCTTCACCAAGCTTACGTTCCCAGTTGTTGATATTGAAGGTTCCGTCGGGCGCGGATGGCTGCCAGTCTCCAAAATCACTTTCGAAGTCCTCAGCCGCGTCATTTCCAAGTTTCACATCATCAACAAAGATACCCAAGCCTTGAGTCCCCCAGTCAGATGCATAGGAAATATATAGCTCGACAGTCTCACCAGCGTAGGCGGAAAGGTCAAAGGTCAATGCTTTGAAGCCCGCACTGCTACCTTCCAGTGAATGCCATTCGCCTGTTGTACCAGTCGGATTACAGGCTGCATCCATATAATTCGCCAGGAATGGATGCAGTTGATCCACCCATCCAGAGGTGCAGCTTGACCCCGTATTCTGGGTCGTTGCGCCGCCGGCTTCAGGGAGAGTCGTCCAGTTTCCGGAACCCGCCACCGAAACTTCCACGAAGGCAAAATCCCAATCAGCTTCCGTTTCGTAGGCCATGTTAAAGGTCAATGTCGGATTATCCGCAGGTACCACGAAGGTTCCCCCAAGACGCTTATAGCTCTGATCCGCCTGGCCGCTGTAGATATAGTACTCACCGGAGGTCGGACCGAATCCACCACCTGGACGTATGTAGGTCGCACCGATCTGCTGATCATAGCTGGACAGGAATCCACTGGTCGCCAGGAAGGAATCACTATTGGTCTGGTTATTGGCACTTTCACTACCATTGAGATTCAGTGTCAGGCCATCCATCAGCGGATCACCTTCAATCCCTTCAAACGGATAAGGGTGACCTTCTGAATCAACGCCACCGGCTTCCAGATGGATAAAGGAGCCGAGGTAGTATTGGAAGAAATCATCCGAGTAGTTACCAAATACGGTCGACAGCTGTGACAATCCCTGCCCTGTTGCCAGGAGTTTACCATCGTAGTAGTTGAGGTAGTCACGCACGGCCAGCTTCATCTGCTCATGAATAATGAAATCCGGTTGCGTCGGAGCGAAGTCGTCCCCGGTATACCAGATCACTGCATCGTAATGACTCAACACCTCACGATAGTCCGGAGCAGCCAGGCGCTCATCCACATTCCAGATATCGTAGCTGTAACCGGCCCCATCCAGTGCATCAGTGTAGAAAGACAGATAATTGGGTGCGGTATTGTCGTCATACACCGGATAGTCACCGGTATAATCTTCGGCCGCAATAATCAGCACATCTGCACCGCTGGCCTGCTCAACAGAGTAATTGAATGGTCCAAGGCGCTGCCAGGGGGACCAGATGTAGTAAGTCACCTCACTACCGGCACTTTGCCCATCTATTTTGCTTTCATAACGGGAATAATACGTGCCCTTATCTGTGTTATAGATTTTCCCTTTACGGGACTTGAAAGTTCCCAACCGCCAGGGACCACCATCAACCTGATATACAAGCCTTGTCCAGGGTGCAACATTCTTCTGGGCCAGAATATCAATGTTTTGCGTTTCCCCCCAGGAGTTGGTCAGCCCATCGTGGTAGATATCATCGGCGCTCATATCAACGGGTGATACCGGCTTATTCGGCGTCAGGGCACTTTCCGCCACTGACATAGCAAACTCCAGATTGTCTTCAAAAACCGTCTGCACCATTTCTTCGTTATCAGGGAACTCAAAGCCATAAAAATTCCCTTCGGAATCCTGACCCGGTGTCAGCTCCACCGTATATGAGGGTATGCCAAGGGCACCATAGGTATAATCAGTGAAGTCACCATTCGTGGTGTACAAATCTGCACTCACTCCGGGATCATACCCCTGCCCGATAATACTGTCGTATATCGCCGGGTTTTCATCCGTTCCAGCCTGCGCCAGGAAAATGGGATCATCAAACGAAGGCGTTTGTACCTGCCATCCCCACGGATAGAGAATCAGGTTACTGTAGGTGTGATAGGAAATGACAAATTTGAAATCATGCCGCTTGATGAACTTCACCAGAGCCTTGGTTTCCGGCTCACTCTCGGCTTCAGGACCCCGATAGGTTGCATCGGAAATGATTGGACTTGAACCTTCGTCATCCAGTCCCCAATTCCGCGAGAAGTTACGGTTAAGGTCAACACCATCCAGTTGACTGATGACACCATCACCGTCATTGTCAGCAAGATTTTTCCGCCATAGGCGCTCATTGGTGAAGGTGTATTCATAACCGTCAGGGTTACCTACCGGCATTATCCACTGGTCGACTGATTCTAATAGTTTGGTGACCCGATCATCTTTACCATAATTTTCCAGTAGATAATTGAGGTAACGCAACGCCATTTGAGGAGCAACCCACTCACGGGCATGGTGTGCGGCAACATAAAGAACTTCCGGCTTGTAACTGCGCCGACGATCGCCATGTTCCTTCAACACAGGACCACGATCAAACCAGCGGTCCCACCAGTTTTTCTTACCAAGCTTGACCATGATCAGAGGACGCCCCTGAACAGACTCACCGATACTGTACAACGTCACCAGATCCGGATAGTCCTCGGCCATTTTGAAAAGGGTGTCTTTTACTCCAAGATCCGGCTCGTCGAAACTGTGATAGACAGTGTCGCTGGCACCAGAGATGGAGAAGCTGCGAAGTTGCGCCTGAGCGGCTATCGCACTCCATTTGATACCTTCCTTGGCAAGCTTCGCCTTATCTTTGACTGACAGTACAACTTCATACCGGAGCTTGCGTTTTTTGTCAGTACTGACATCCCTGACATTCGCAATATCCAGATTCATTGTGCTTAGCTTCTGGGAGGCTTCAAAGGAATCCACTTCTATAAATGCCATATCCAGCTGGCTTTTTGCCATGGCGAGTGCGGGTATAAACAGGCTGAGAAAGCCTAACCATTTTATTAGTTTCATTGCTGAGTTCCTTCTTGATGAGGTTTACCCGGACCACAGCTTAACAACAGGAAAGCAATGCTTTTCCTTAAGCACTCGAGACTAGCCACCTCTATCGGGCGTTATTACCGGACATATTGTTCTATCTTGATCCAGTCCCCCCTGATAAAAGGTGAATGTTCATTCTTTACCCGCATTAATTTTTTGTAAAGTCGTGATAGGTACAATTACTTAAGGGCAATCGACTAGGATTTATTGCTGAATAGGCAACCATTCCTTTTACCTATAACGGGTTTTAGAGTGCGGTCGTATAATGACCGGTGAGTAAAAAACAATAACGATCAGACAACGGAGGTGACCCGATGAACACCATGCAGGCCCTGGTCAAGCGCGAAGCCAAAGAAGGGCTCTGGCTTGAGGAAGTCCCTCGCCCAGAAATCGGCATTAACGACGTGCTGATCAAAGTAAAGAAAACCGCTATTTGCGGTACTGACCTCCACATCTACAACTGGGACAACTGGGCCCAGAAGACCATTCCTGTTCCCATGACGGTCGGCCATGAATTCGTTGGCGAGATCGTGGAAGTGGGCTCCAATGTTAACGATTTTCATCCCGGACAGATTGTCTCCGGAGAAGGCCATGTGGTTTGCGGCCGGTGCCGTAATTGTATGGCGGGCCGAAGACATCTCTGTGCTCACACCAGTGGAATTGGGGTTAACCGGCCTGGGGCTTTTGCGGAATACGTTGCTTTGCCCATGTCTAATGTCTGGGTTCACCATGAAGGTATCGATCTGGACATAGCCTCTCTGTTCGATCCCCTGGGGAACGCCGTCCACACAGCTCTACAATTTGACCTGTTAGGTGAAGATGTCCTGATCACCGGTGCCGGTCCCATTGGCGCGATGGCAGCTGCCGTTTGCCGTCATGCCGGGGCACGTCATGTGGTCATCACCGACATCAACCCCAAGCGTCTGGAAACAGCCCTTAAGCTGGGCGCCACCCGCGCTGTGGATGTAAGGACTGAAAACCTGGCTGATGTCCAAAAAGACCTCAATATGTATGAGGGCTTTGATGTCGGGCTGGAAATGTCAGGAAACCCTTCCGCCTTCCAAAGTATGCTGACCAACATGTGCCATGGCGGAAAAATCGCCATGCTCGGTATCCCGGAAAACGAAATGGCCATCGACTGGAATACGGTCATTTTCAACATGCTCACCATCAAAGGTATTTACGGCCGGGAAATGTACGAGACATGGTACAAAATGTCGGTGATGATTGACTGTGGCCTGGACATTGACCCGGTCATCTCTCACCGGCTGCACTTTACCGAGTTCCAGAAGGGTTTTGACGCGATGCGGGCCGGTGAGGCCAGCAAAGTCGTTTTGAACTGGTCGGATTAACGGGCGCAGGCAGATAATATCTGCTCCGTAAAACAGCCAATCAGGTTAAAAACCCAGCAACAGCCGGGTACAACCAGCCAAAACTTTACCAGGAAGCTACCCAGAAGCTCCCGGAGACAATATAAAACGCGAATACAGTTGGGGAAATAACGATATGTACGGTAATTTCAAACAACACCTCCAGACGGAACTGGACGCTATCAAGGATGCGGGCCTGTACAAACATGAACGCGAAATCACCTCTCCCCAGGGGGCTCACGTTGGTGTCTCCAGTGGTCAGGAAGTTATCAATATGTGCGCCAACAACTATCTTGGGTTGGCACAGCATCCGGAAGTTAATGAAGCAGCCATGGAAGGGTTGAAGAAGTGGGGTTATGGTATGGCTTCCGTGCGCTTCATCTGCGGAACCCAATCCATCCACAAAGCACTTGAACAAAAGCTGACAGAGTTTCTGGGAACCGAAGACACAATTCTCTACCCCTCGTGCTTCGACGCTAATGGGGGTCTGTTTGAAACTCTGCTGGGTCCAGAGGATGCAGTAATTTCCGATTCACTGAATCATGCCAGCATTATTGACGGAATCCGACTTTGTAAAGCTAAACGTTATCGCTATGAGAACAACAATATGGCTGATCTGGAGCAGAAGCTGCAGGAAGCCACCGATGCTGGAGCACGATTCAAACTGATCACCACCGACGGTGTATTTTCCATGGATGGCTATATCGCACAGCTGGATAAAGTCTGTGATCTGGCAGAGAAATATCAGGCGCTGGTCCATTTTGACGATTGTCACGCCACCGGATTTGTTGGAGCCACCGGCCGGGGTACTCATGAGTACCGGAACTGCATGGACAGAATCGATATCACGACAGGTACACTTGGCAAGGCCCTTGGCGGAGCCAGCGGCGGATATACCAGCGGACGCCGGGAAATTGTGGAACTATTGCGACAGCGCTCCAGGCCCTATCTGTTCTCAAATACCGTGGCTCCTCCTGTCGTCGCCGGAGCAATCAAGGCTCTTGAGTTATTGACAACAAGCACGGAACTTCGCGACAAGTTAGAGGCAAATACCCAGTATTTTCGAGAAGAAATGAGCAAGTTAGGCTTCGATATTTTGCCAGGAGAACATTCCATTGTTCCCATCATGCTGTATGATGCCAAACTAGCTGTGGAATTTGCTGACAAAATGCTGCAAAGAGGCATCTACGTGGTGGCGTTTTCCTATCCTGTGGTTCCTCAGGGGAAAGCGCGGATACGCACCCAGATATCAGCAGCTCACAGCCAACAGGATCTGGAGTTTGTTATCAGTCAGTTTAGAGCAGTCAAAGAAGAGCTGGGGATTACCTCAAACTGAAACGATTGCTCTGTAGGTAAACACAAAAAATAACAATTTCCTACGCCCAAAATGGGCGACAATTCATCACAATTCCAGAAAGATACCACATGGATATCTGCTTCACGGTCGGGAGCGTTACCTGAAAAATTGCTCCAGCGACTAAACCAGGAAGGGGCTAAGTGATGCCCCTTTTCTCATACTGAGGTAATATAGACTCAGTTTCGAAGCTTCCGCAGAAGGATCTGAAATATAAGAAGAATTGAAGGACGTTCTGCTTGGTCCGCTTATTAGCTGATCAAATATTGTACCAAGGGATCTGGCAAATCGAGCAAGGGGGACTAGTATTCTTAGTAATACTGGGTTGTACAGAAAAATACGTATAAAACACTTTTCCCGAGGAGACATTATGGCGTCGAGATCCATTAGATTGCTATCAGCGTTGGTTATATTGGTGGCATCCTGGACCACGCAGGCTGAAACAACGTTTAACCTTGTCACCGAAAACTTCCCGCCTTACAACATGAGCCTCAGTGACGCTGAGTACGAGCATAAAGAAGAAGAAATCACCGGCCTGATAACCGAGGTGGTTAAACTGATCTTCAAAAATGCCGGTATCCCCTACACCATGAAATTGCGTCAATGGAACTACGCATACAACTACGTACAACGCAAGGAATACAGAGGTGTATTTGGCACCACACTTACCGAAGAACGTAAACCCATTTTCAAGTGGGTCGGGCCCATCGCATCTGACGGTTGGGTACTATATGCCAAACCGGGCTCGGATATCGTTATCAACGACGTTGAAGAGGCTAAAAAATATCTCATCGGCGCTTACAAAGGGGATGTCCGGGAGCAATGGCTGATTGAAAACGGCTTCAAGACTTCCAGCCTCGACAAAGACAACCTGAACCCCAAACGCCTTGAGAGCGGGCAAATCGATCTCTGGATATCAGGCCCTGTGTCAGGACCTTACTACGCTCTTCAAAACGGTGTCCGCGGTCTGAAACCGGTTTACACAGTTAGAGAAACACAGCTGTATCTGGCCGTAAATAAGGATACGCCAGATGCAGTGGTGAACAAACTGAATGCGGAACTGGAAAAAATCCGTGCTTCGGGCGAGCTCAAAGCGATTGAGGACCGGTACCGTTAATTCCTTCAAGTCTGGCTTTCGGGCCAGGCTTCTCCTCCCGGTATTGCCCGGACATTTGTCCTGATCCATTGCTCCATTTCACTATGCACTTCATCCCGGGACCGCCCTTCCGTTGGAATCGGCTTTCCAATGACCACCTTAATCTTACCCGGTACCTTTAGCATGGAATCGAGAGGCCAGCAGGTACCTGCATTATGAGCGATAGGCAATAGAGGTACTCCAGCGGCACATGCCAGATAGGTTGCGCCCTTGTTATAGCGCCCGTATCCGCCTTTACGGATTCGGGTACCCTCCGGATAAATCACAACCCAAAGACCTGCCGCCAGACGCTCCTTCCCCTGTTTAAGCAACTGTTTCAGAGCTAACGCTGGCTTGCTGCGGTCAAGCGCAATTGGCATCACCTTTTTCAATGCCCAGCCAAAAAATGGGATTTTAATCAGTTCCTGCTTCAGTACGGTTGCCTGAGGGCGAAACATGATACCCAATAAATAGGTTTCCCAGGCACTTTGATGGTTGCTCACCACAACGCATGCCTGTTCCGGAATATTCTCTATCCCCTCAATCTCGTATTTCAAGCCACAGATGACTTTGGCCCACCAGATGGCAAAGACATTAAACCTGGAAATCAGATAATAACGTTTCTCAAAATCAACAAAGGCGCCCAGGCAAATACTCATACAGCCAACAAGTATGACACCAAAGGCATAGCCGATATAAAAGATGGTGGATCTTAAAGCATTAATTATCTGCACTTGGGAAAAGTATCCTGTTTGGAAAAATCACCAATAAAATTTGCTGTGCAGCCAGGATTTGCAGCTACTTACAGCGACGGATATAGGGGATCAGGGATGATAACAAGGCTTGGCTCACCGTAGCAATAAATGAGACTCCACCATCCCTGCCAAACGAAACGTTAAACACTTCAAATAGAAATGATCCAAGTCAGTACTCACCTGCCTCGAAAATTGACAGACGTCAATAGGCAAAAGCCTTGCCAGCGTAAACTTATCTCCATTAACTAGTAAATCCTCCAATAACCTCCTCCATTAACTTGGGAAGCAACAGGCGGACAGGAATCAATGTATTCAGGAGATCAACGTACATTATATCTGGACGAAGCAGTGCATCGTAAAGCCTTTCGAGATATCAAGGCTTCCTCGTGCGCCGGATTGGATATTCACGCCCAATGGCCATTCCTGCTGAACACTCCACCTAGAACATTTCTTAATGGACCAGAGGTACCGCTGTCTCAGTTGGGGACGGATAATTCCCACTGGCTGCTGAAAGAATGTGAGCGAGCTGATTCGCCTTCTAACCTGGCTCTGAGCTTTCAATTACCTGGCTGGCAGCCTGATTCACAAAATCAGTATAGCCGAAGCCAGATTCAGGCTCTGAGAAGCGTTTATCAAAGCCCTTCAGCTCTACAACGCTACATCGACTATATGGTCAAGGAAATTCAGATACTGCGCAGGACGCTACCGGACCAGATACGGCTGACTTACATGCACTGGAACGGAGACCTCGTACACTTCCTTTCTGAAAGCGAGCTAACGCAGTTGATGTTTTTCATCAATCGATCATTTGTCGGAATAAATGATCCGGCCACCATGCTGGTATCTGAACTGGATGCACCTCCGAAGTCTAATGACCTGCTGGCTTTACTGGTCGGTCTGGGAATCAACACAATATGCATCAATGATCCGGGAGCGACGATTTACAGCTTCCCTCTCCCGGACGTGAAGGACTGGATCAATCTCGTCAGAGATTACGGTATCAACAAAGTATTGCTGAGACTTAATCTCACAGACGAACTGGCGGATGAGCTTCCACTTTATATCGAGGATATTATCTCTGCAGCTCCTGACGCTGTTCTGATGGCCAAAACGGGCTCAGGCCCAAGCGCGCGGGAGGGTTTCGAATTTCCCCCAGTCACCGTTAAGCACGCCTTGCTGAAAGCAAGATACACGCCCATGACAGATTCTTTCTACGTTGCTCAGGGATGGAACTCCACAAACTCACATTTGGTGAAAGGTATTGGCCTGGGAGCCAAATCCTATACCACAGCCCTGGAGTTTTATAACACCTGTGGTCTGACAGAATATTACCAGTTACTCGATGCCGGAAAGCTACCTGTCAACAGGGCAAGAAAACTCATTACGGAACTCTATTAAACCACGAACATGGATTCTCTTTTTCACCCTATTCAGCTATCCTAGACTTTCTACGTTGGGAGTTGGTCTATGGATACGAAACGGATACGAACATCCTCATCCTTTTCGATAAATCATGGGTGTCATGAGTGCAGCCTGAGCAAGCTCTGCATACCTATTGCTGTTGAAGCTGATGATATTGATCGCCTGGAAGAAATCATCAAACAGGGGCGCATTCTGTCCCGTGGTGACTACATCTTTGAACAGCAATCAGCATTCAAATCCTGTTTCGCTGTAAGAAGCGGTGCCATCAAGACGTTCACCGTCTCTGAGGATGGAGAGGAGCAAGTCACAGGCTTCTACCTTCCAGGTGAAATGATAGGCCTGGACAGCGTCAGCATGGAAGAATATTCCTGCTCGGCCGTTGCTCTGGAGCGCACAACCGTTTGTGAAATTCCATTGTCCAAATTCGAAGATCTCGCCACCCAGATTCCAAAGCTGCAACATCACTTCTTCTCTCTGATGAGTAAGGAAATCCAGGAAAGCAGGCAACTCACCATGCTTTTGAGCAAGAATACGGCAGAGGAAAGAATCGCTTCATTGTTGCTCTCTTTGTCCAGCCGCTTTCGTCGTCGCAAATTGTCAGATACGGAGTTTAAACTCCCCATGCCCAGAAGCGATATTGCCAACTATCTGGGACTGGCCGTCGAAACGGTGAGTCGTGTATTAACACGTTTTCAGCAACAGAACCTGATCCATGTACAGGGAAGAGATGTCAAAATCAATGACTTGGAAGGGTTACAGGCCATGCTGAAGGATGTGAAGTGCATGGACCACAAGCGCTCAGGAAGTATTGCCTGACGCTCTCATGTTTGGAAACCGACCTAACAGAGAGCTAAGCCAAGCATGAACAAATAGTCCCTGCGGCCACATCAGCCCGGGGACGTCATCGATTTACTGTTGTTTCCGCCTCGCCCGCCATGGCCGCAGCAACACTTGGCTTAACCAATCCCTTCTCTACCAGCTCCTCCACCATCGCCGGCAGATATCGACGCCAAGGTAGTTGTTTTATTCCGAACGTATTGCGCAGTTTGATACAACCCAACACTCCGTTACGGGGCAACAAATAGTCCATCGCAGCCGTTTCCAGACGACGAGACAGTAGTAGATTTTGCGGCGCATCCTGGCCATAGGCCTGGTAATAGACAGCCCTGGTCAATTCCTCATGTGAAACGGATTCCGCGCTGGCGTAATGATAGATCCCCCAAACACTGACACCACAGTTCAGTTGCTTGATGATCGCATCTACAACTCTGGCAACATCCTCCGAGGCCGTCGGAGACAGCTCAACATCCTCCAAGCAGGAAACCGGTGTATCAGCTTGCCATTGACGCATACAGTCAACCATCCACCCACTGTCACCAGCGCTCAATAGCCAACCCAAGCGTAGAATCAAGTGCTCCTCCAATTGCTCCTGCAGCAATTCCTCACTCTGCAACTTGGTCCGGCCATAGGCATTCAGTGGTCGCCCTTTATTGGCTGAGATGTACGGGTTCTTTTTCTGACCGTCAAACACCTGATAGCTGGAAAGGTGAATCACAGAAGCCTTCCACTCTTTGGCTACCTCCACGATTGCTTCGCAGCTTTTGACGTTGTATTGATAGGCCAGATCCGGGTGCTTTTCAGCTTTTTCCAGATCAGCCAGCTCAGCGGCATTGATAATATAGTGAGACTTTTCCAGCTTCTTGAATTCCCTGACAAGGGAGTCAGTAGCCAAATTAAAATGCTCCGAAAGCACCCCCTGGACCAGACAATTGCTTGCCTCCAGGCGCTTCCTGATAGCCTGCCCGATAGGCAGATCGATTCCTGTAAGGCAGATCACGACTTGGCTGGACACGTCAGAACTCAACTTTCTCTTTTATTAACATGGATTTGGGCAATCATCTATCTATATGACGAGATTACTCATCATCAAAACGCGAGCGGTCATAATCCGGCGCCAGGTCCTCAAACTTGGTATAACGACCAAGGAACGCTAGACGCACAGTGCCGATAGGACCATTCCGCTGCTTACCGATAATAATTTCGGCAATTCCTTTATCAGGACTATCCTCGTTATACACCTCATCCCGGTAGATGAACATGATAACATCCGCATCCTGCTCGATCGCTCCGGATTCCCGGAGGTCCGAGTTTACCGGACGCTTGTTCGGACGCTGCTCAAGACTTCGGTTAAGCTGAGAAAGGGCCACCACCGGACAATCAAGCTCTTTCGCCAAAGCCTTCAAGCCCCGCGAGATTTCTGATATCTCAGCCGTTCGCCCTTCAGTCATCCCCGGCACCCTCATCAACTGAAGGTAATCCACCATGATCAGGCCGATCTTGCCATCATGATCCCTGGCCACACGCCGGGCACGTGACCTCATTTCCGTCGGACTGAGTGCAGCAGTATCATCGATATAAAGCGGCTTATCGCGCAGCATATTCACTGCAGACGTCAATCTGAGCCAGTCATCTTCTTCAAGCTTACCACTTCGGACCTTGGTCTGGTCAATACGCCCCAGCGACGAGAGCATCCTCATGACAATCGAATCAGAAGGCATCTCCATACTGAAAACAAGTACCGGCAACCCGGTCCCCATCAGAGCATTTTCCACCAGGTTCATCGAAAACGTGGTTTTTCCCATGGAAGGACGACCAGCCACGATAATCAAATCCGAGGGTTGCATACCCGAGGTACTCTTATCCAGGTCGGCAAAACCTGTTGTCACCCCGGTAATACCGCCATCAGAATGGAACAACTCATCGATACGTTTCAGGGTTTTTGTGATAATCGGGTTTACCGACTCAGGCCCCCCCTGGTTCGGGCGCGCCTCTGCAATCTGGAAAACCTTGCGCTCGGCATCATCAAGTATTTCAGTACTGGTCCGCCCTTCCGTATCATAGGACATTTCCGTGATTTCGTTCGATACCGAAATCAACTGACGAAGGACAGAGCGCTCACGGATAATTTCTCCATAAGCCCTGATATTGGCAGCGCTGGGAGTGTTTTTCACCAACTCTCCCAAGTATGCCAGACCACCGACCTTATCCAGCTCTTTGCGGTTTTCCAACTGTTCAGACACAGTGACCGCATCAGGCAGTTTGTCGAACTTCACCAGATTTTCAATCGCCGCAAAAATCAACCGATGGTCCTGACGATAGAAATCCTTTGCACTGACAACTTCGGAAACTTTGTCCCAGGAATCACCATCCAGCATCAACCCACCCAGAAGCGATTGTTCTGCCTCAATAGAATGGGGCGGCAACCTTAACGAGCTTGTACTGCCCTGCCCGTCCGTGGATGAATTCTTCGCTTTTTCGAAGCTGGCACTATTTTCCTGACTGACTTGAGCGTCTTTCATGAACACCTGTAAACAAAGAAAACTGATTTATCTGGACCACTATTATCAATGAAAAGCCACTAATGAAAAGGGTCAACAGCAATTGGATTTGAAATAATTAATTTCACAAACAAAAAAAGGCAGTCCGCATGGCGAGACTGCCTTTTTCCATGACTGTCTCAAGTCAACATGTAGACTTGAGGGATTATCGCCAGAAATTATTCTGCGACAATAATCACTTTTACAGTTGCAAACACATCGCTGTGCAGCTGCAAGTCGATTTCGAACTCACCTGTAGTGCGCAGAGCACCTTCGGGCAGTTTGACTTCGGCTTTGGTAATTTCTGTTCCCAGAGTAGAGATCGCATCAGCGATATCGCGGGTACCAACAGAACCAAACAGCTTACCTTCGTCACCGGCTTTGGAAACGATAGTCACTTCCTTACCGTTGACAGCATCAGCGCGAGCTTGAGCTTCAGACAGTTTCTCTGCCTGTGCTTTTTCCAACTCCGCACGACGCTGCTCGAACATTTCAACGTTTGCTTTAGTCGCTGGTACCGCTTTACCGTAGGGTACCAGGTAGTTACGGCCATAACCGGAACGAACCTTTACTTGATCACCAAGGCTTCCGAGGTTGGCCACTTTTTCCAGAAGAATAACTTCCATCTTGATTACCTCAATTCGGTGCAGCAGGGTGCTCTACCCCACCGCTTAATCTCTTAGTTATCGTGACGATCGGTGTAAGGCAACAGGGCCAGGTAGCGTGCGCGCTTGATAGCAGTCGCCAGCTGACGCTGATAACGCGCCTTGGTACCAGTAATACGGCTAGGAACGATCTTGCCGGTTTCAGTGATGTAGCCCTTCAACAGCTCTACATCTTTATAATCGATTTGCTTAACGCCTTCTGCAGTAAAACGGCAGAACTTTCTGCGGCGGAAGAAACGAGCCATACTATGTCTCCTCTTAATTACTCTTCGTTTTCATCGTTGTCGGAATCGTCATTTTCCGCATCATTATTGCTGTCGGTATCGACATCTTCCTGACGGGATGGACGGTCTTCAGAGCGAGGAGCACGCTGTTCACGAGACTCTGCTGCTTTAATCGGTGATACATCTGTAACCGGCGCTTTTTCACGCAGAACCAGATCACGCAGGATAGCATCATTGAAACGGAAGTTGTGGGACAACTCGTCGATGACTTCCTGAGTACACTCGATATTCATCAGCACATAGTGGGCTTTGTGAATTTTGTTGATTGGATAGGCCAGGTGACGACGTCCCCAGTCTTCCAGACGGTGAACCTTACCACCACCAGTATTTACACTGGAAGTGTAACGCTCGATCATTGCAGGAACCTGCTCGCTTTGATCAGGATGAACCATGATCACGATTTCGTAGTGACGCATTGTATCTCCCTTCGGATTAGCAGCCTTACGTTGCGATCAGCGTAAGGCAAGGAGTTGAAGTTAATTTTGAGAGCGCAGCATTTTAGGCCTATGCAGACCAACTTGCAAGCAATAGTTATATTCCTCAGGCCCTGAGTCAGGCCTGTTTCAGGGAATGGCGCTGGCGGACGGCCTCAAACAGGCAAACCCCCGTTGCCACCGACACATTCAGGCTACTGACTTCCCCCATCATGGGGATCTTGACCAAGGCATCACAGTTCTCTCGGGTCAGGCGCCTCATTCCTTTATCTTCAGCCCCCATCACAATAGCCAGAGGGCCTGTCAGACTCACTTCATGAAGCGAATGATCCGTTTCACCTGCAGTCCCGACAAACCAGACGCCGTAGGACTGCATATGCTTGATGGTTCGGGACAGATTGGTCACCCGGATCAGAGGGGTAATGTCCGCAGCCCCACAGGCCACCTTGCGCGCAGCAGGGTTTAAGGGGGCTGACTTGTCTTTCGGCACAATCACCGCTTTAACCCCCGCCGCGTTGGCTGACCTCAGGCATGCCCCCAGGTTATGAGGATCGGTCACGCCATCAAGCACCAGAAACAAGTCCTGGGGAGATAAAGCTTCCAGCATATCGTCAAGATCAGACTCATTGCTGATCCGGTCAGCCTTGATCCTGACTATCACGCCCTGATGAGCCGCATCACTCTGACCTTTCAGAAGATTTTCAAACTCATTCTTCGAGACAGATCGAGAATGCACGCTCTTGTCTCTTGCCAACCCCAACAGCTCACGCACCCTACCGTCCTGGCGCTGGTCCAGAAACAGCAGCTCTTCGATTTTTCCGGGATGTTTTAACAGCAGTCCCTTCACTGCGTGAATACCAAAAACTAGGGTTGGTTCAGACACAAGCGCCTCAAGTGATTAATGATTTTGATAGCGTATTCTAACGACGCTTACGGGGTTTTGCCGAGGATTTCTTACGAGCCCCCGTAGATTTAGGTTTCCCTCCGGCTTTTGAAGATTTCGCAGGCTTTCCTGCAGAACCGCCTTTCTTGCCCTTGGCAGGCCTTTCTTCAGAAGGTGAACTGACTCCCCCCTTGTCGGCAGACTTCTTACTCTGGCGCTCATAGTCAGCGTTCCATTCTGCCAGTATCTGCTTCCGTCGCTGACTACCTTTGAACCCACCGCCTTTATTTGGACGAGGCCGACGTTTCGGGTCCCCCATCAGTTCCAGATCCACCTTACGGTCATCCAGATCCACGCGCACCACTTGCACATGAACCTCATCCCCTAAACGAAACGTGGTTCCGGATCGCTCTCCGACGAGACGATGCTTGCCGGCATCAAAGTGATAGTAGTCACTCTTTAAGGAGGACACATGCACCAGTCCCTCGACATAGAGCTCTTTCAGCTCGACAAAGAGACCAAATGCCGTTACCGCCGAAATGATTCCCTCGAACTTGTCGCCCACATGCTGAGTCAGGTACTCACACTTGAGCCAGCTCATGACATCACGGGTGGCGTCATCTGCGCGGCGCTCAGTCATGGAGCAATGCTCACCCAACATGACCAGCTCAGCCATGTCGTAAGTGTGACGGGCTTTTTTGCTCAGAGGCTTGGCCCCGTCTACCCGTAACACATTACTGCAAGGCCGCTCACCACGAATCAGGTCTCGGATGGCCCGATGTACCAGAAGATCCGGATAGCGACGAATCGGCGAGGTAAAGTGAGTATAGGCCTGATAACCCAGACCAAAATGCCCCTGATTGTCTGGCTGATACTTCGCCTGACTCAGTGATCTCAGCATCACGGTCTGCAAAGTAGCACTATCTGGACGTTCTTTGATCTGCTCAAGCAAATCCTGATAGTCCGTGGGTTTAGGCTTCATGCCTCCCTGCAGCGACAGACTTAACTCACCCAGGAATGCCCTAAGTTTCTCCAGCCGCTCGGCTGAAGGCCCCTCATGAACCCGGTACAAGGCTGGAATTTCATATTTTTCAAACAGCCTGGCAGTGGCAACGTTCGCACACAGCATGCACTCTTCAATCAGCTTATGAGCGTCATTCCGGTTGATCGGTACAATCTTGTCGATTTTCCGCTCCGCATCAAACAGAATCCGGGTTTCCACAGTTTCAAAATCAATGGCGCCACGCTCGTCTCTCGCAGCCCTCAGCGCCAGATACAAATTGTGAAGCTCACGGATATGTGGCACCAGGTCAGGGTAACGATCCTGAAAAGCACGACCTTCTGTGGTATCCGGCCCTTCAATAAACGCTCC
Source organism: Hahella ganghwensis DSM 17046 (assembly GCF_000376785.1). GTDB lineage: Bacteria > Pseudomonadota > Gammaproteobacteria > Pseudomonadales > Oleiphilaceae > Hahella > Hahella ganghwensis. Next base: position 4,271 of record NZ_AQXX01000115.1, on the reverse strand, counting down.
CACCTTGCTGTACGTCAGACGGGCTTTAGAAAGCATTACCGCTTCATAGAACTTGTATCCGCTCAATCGACCGGACGCGCTGATGGTCATTTCACACACCATACACAGCCGTTCTACCTGGGGATTCAGCGAACAAAGTCCATTCGAGAGCACTTCCGGCAACATGGGCACGACACGGTTGGGGAAATAGACCGAGTTACCGCGCTCAAAAGCTTCCTTATCCAGGGCCGTTCCGGGAATCACATAGTTGGAGACATCCGCAATAGCCACATACAGTCGCCATCCGCCACCGCGCTTGCGTTCGCAGAAGACCGCATCGTCAAAGTCCCGAGCATCCTCACCATCAATGGTCACTAAAGGAAGATCACGCAGATCCACCCGATGCGCTTTGTCATTCTCCGGTATATCAGTGGTGAACTTTTCGGCTTCCCGATCCACTTCCTCCGGCCAACGGAAAGGTATGCCATGGGTTCTGAGCGCCACGTCAATTTCCATTCCGGGTGCCATGTGCTCACCCAATACTTCAGTAACATGCCCCATGGGCCCGGAACGGGCTTCCGGCTGCCGCACCACTTTGACAGTGACATACTGGCCGTTTTGCGCACCATTGATCGCATGCTCAGGCACCATCACATCCATAATCAGTTTGGGGTTATCCGGCACGACAAATGCCACACCACCTTCCTGATAGAAACGACCGACGATTTCTTCTGTTTTGCGCTCAACAATCTCAACAATGACAGCCTCTTTCTTGCCCTTGAAGGAACGATTGTCTTCCCTCACCAGGACAATATCGCCATCAAACACCCGCCGCATCTGGCGGCTGGATAAATACAGATCTTCCCCACCTTCTTCAGGGATCAGGAACCCATAGCCATCACGGTGCCCCTGCACCCGGCCACGGATCAGGTTCATCTTCTTGGCAATGCCATACGCCCCCTTCCTGTTGCACACCAACTGCCCATCACGGCACATGGCGATCAACCGTCGCCGCAAACCTTCATAAACTTCAGCTTGCTCAATGTCGAAATGGTGGGCTAGTTCTTCGATTGTCGCCGGGGTCCCGCGCTCTACTAATGCTGCAAGGATCGCTTCGCGACTGGCGGTGGGATTGTCATAACGCTCAGCTTCGCGCTGGGCATGGGGGTCTTTTATTGATTGGCTCTTTTTCGCCATTAATCCTCTCTATAATTTTTATATATCATTCAGCCTCAGGTGCACACCCGAGGCTTTAGCCCGGCATATTGTCCTGCCACTGTTTCACTTTTGTTAAAGACAGCATTCTACAGACGACAATTCTCAGCCTTTCCAAGGCACACAACACTTTGACCGGGACTAATAAAGTGTTGATAAAACGCACATTAACACTAGAACCAAAAAAATTCCAAACAAAACCGTTGACAAAGGAAAACCAGACCAGTAAAGTGCGCGCCATCCTGAAGTGCCGAGGTGGTGAAATTGGTAGACACGCTAGCTTCAGGTGCTAGTGGGGGCAACCCCGTGGAGGTTCAAGTCCTCTCCTCGGCACCATTTTCTTTTCCAGGATTTTCCCATATATACGCTGATTAGTTCCGAGGATACACTCCTCAGAGAACTAATTCGGCCGTTCTGGGTTCCTACTCCCCCATACTGACTATCTTCAACCTGCATCCTTGGTTTCTTTTGACACGCCTAGATCCCAATATCTAGCCAATTATTAAAAGATAATCCTTTATAGCAGACCAAATCCTAATGAGTTCCCTCGACCAAGGCTTCTTTCTGATATTTCTACTAGCTCTTGCAGAATTACTTCTCATTCCGGTAATTGCCAGTAAAAAGTGTGTCCATTGTCGAAAACGTTTGATTTGCGTATTCTGCCGAACGTGAACAGGCATTCTGGCGCATCGTGAACACCTGAGATCTCCCGCATTGGGCGAAGCCCTTTTTTACGCCAAGTGTTCACCATCGGTCAACTCAGACCGGGTTTTTCGCATCGATTCCCCTTTCAGGTTGATTCTGTGTGCGTTGTGCATAAGACGATCCAGGATGGCATCCGCCAACGTGTTGTCGCCGATGGATTGATACCATTGATCCGTGGGGAGTTGACTGATGATCACCGTGGATGAGCTTCCATTGCGGTCATCCATAATCTCCATCAAGTCATTCCGTTGCGCTGCTTTCAACGGCTCTAACCCCCAGTCATCCAGGATCAGCAGATCCAGCTTGGCCAGGTGCTGGAGGGCTTTGCTGTAGGTCCCATCGGCTTTGGCTTGCGAGAGTTCCAGCATCAATCTGGAGAGGCGGTAGTATTTCGCACTATAGCCTTTCAAGCAGGCGGTATGGGCCAAGGCGCAAGCCAGATAGGTTTTCCCGCAGCCGCAGGGACCTGTGAGCAGCAGGTTCTGATGTTTGCTCACCCAGTCACATGGCAACAGAGAGGCCACTTGCGATTGCCTAAGTCCTCTAGGGTGGCTGTAGTCGATGCCTTTGGCGGTGGCATGCAGTTTCAGTTTGGCCGCTTTGAGCAGGCGCTGCTGCTTGCGCTGCTCCCGCTCATGCTGCTCGCTATCTGCCAGCAATTGAATACGCTCCTGGAAGCTTAAGGCGTCGTAGTTGCCTGGTTGCTCAGTTTGCATGGTCAGCGCGTCGGCCATGCCGGTCAGTTTCATCTGGCGCAGTTGGGTTAAGGTATGCTGGATCATAAGGTTGTCCTGCTAGTGAAAGCTATGAGGCCCACGGATATTCTCGTGAGCTTGTGGTAATTGAGGAGCCGTCTCGTCGGCCCCCTGGTAAAGCCTGTCCTGATTGGACTGAAGGATGGACTTGATGTGCTTGAGCCGATACAGGTGCCGATGATTGGCAATGGCGCAGGCGCTGTTGAGACGCTCCCGGGGGTACTGGCGGGAGAGATTGAGCAGCCCCAGACACACTCGATAGGCTTGTTGCTCATGTGGCTTGCTGTTGAGCTGATACTTCACCCAACCAAGCACCTCATCACCAATGTCCTGAGCCCAGTTCATCAATCGCCCCGGACTCCAGGCATGGTGCTTTTGGTGTTGGGTCGGCATATGGGCAGGGGTCGTGCTCATGCCTGGACGGTGCTGCCTGGGATGACTGGCAATCGTCTTATTGTGGAAGAACACGGTGATTAATGTGCGGCTGGCATGCACCTCTACACGCTCCCCCACCAGATGATGCGGGACAGAGTACAGGTGGTCGTATTGAATGTGGTAATCGATGTTGACCTTCGCGGTTTTGATGTCGGTGTATTCATAAACCTGTAGGGGTAACGGTGAGAGTGCCGGCCTGTCGATGGATTCGAACCAGGACTGCCGAGACCCGCTGAGCTGCTTGAACGGTCGGGCATTCACGTCGTTGAGCAAAACACGGATACAGGTGTTCAGCTCCGCCAGCTAGAAGAAGGTCTGATGGCGCAGGCGGGCCAATATCCAACGCTCAATCACCTGTACGCCAACTTCCGCTTTGGCTTTATCTTTGGGCTTATAAGGCCTGGCCGGGACAATGGTGGTGCCATAGTGAGCCGCCAGTTGCTGGTAAGCAGGATTCACTTCCGGATCGTAACGACAGGCTTTGCTGACGCCACTCTTGAGATTATCCGGGACCACCATCTGCGGCACACCACCGAAGAAGCTGAACGCATGGGCGTGGCTGTTCAACCAGTCGGGTAGCGCCTGACTCCAGGTGGCTTCGGCAAAGGTGTAACTGGAGGCGCCCATCACCGCCACAAACACCTCGGCGTCGCGGACCTCCCCGGTGCTGGCTCAGACGATCGGGACGGTTTGTCCGGCATAGTCCACGAACAGCTTCTCGCCCGCCTTGTGCCTCTGCCGCATGGAGCGGCGCTGCGTTTGCTGCCAGCGTTGATAGTGATGGCAATACTGCGGGTAGATGTAGCTCCGATTGGGATATTGCTGGGTGTATTCCTCCCATAGCAGGTGCTTGGTCATGCCTTTGCGGGCAAGTTCCTGGTGGACCTCTCGCCAATCAGGCATTTCAAACTGGGTAGACTGGCGTGTATCCGCATTGGGATAGAACTGACAAGCCAATTGAACATCATCCATCTGCTCAATGGCTGGCCAATGTAAAGACAGCGCCTGCGCTTGGGTCAGCACCTTGGAAACGGCGCCGACACTGACGCGTAAACTACGGTGGATTTGCCGAACGCTGAGGTTTGCCTGCAACCGCAGGCGTAATATTTCTCTTAGTTGTCGCATTGATAGTCTCTTGGTTGGCATCCCCACTCCCCAGTGCAAAAGGCAGCAGGTTAGCAG
>NZ_AQXX01000114.1 GCF_000376785.1 Hahella ganghwensis DSM 17046 | reverse complement strand
GTTCATCCCGAAACATTGCCATCCCCAAGACAAGCCAAAGTACTTGGTCTGATGGTAGTCGGCGCCTTCTAATCGTCGCGGAGGCACTCAAACGCAGTGCAGATTCAACCCATTCGACGGGGATGTTTTGAGTAAATGAGCTGAGGTCTGAGAAGTTAAAGAGGTCGCTGAGGTCGAGCAGGTCTTGCTGAAAATCCATAAAAAATCCGATGATGTTTCCATCATTGGATTTTCTATTAAGCCCTGCGCTAACTCAAACACTTAAGTGAACAGCATTGCGTGATTGACGGGCTTTTCCTGTATTCTGATAACCAAAGTGCTTAGAACTGGTCAGCACTCAGAGCCATCATGTCCTCACTGCCACTCTTGATAGACTCGGCCAGCGCTACAGCACGTGGCAGCAGACGCGAGAAGTAATAACGGGCCGTTTTCAGCTTGGCATCATAGAAACCACTGGTATCGCCTTCTGCTTTACTCTTGGCGATCTTAGCCATCATCGCCCACATGTAACCGAATGCGACATAGCCGAACAGGTCAAGATACTCGACACTGGCCGCACCGACAGCATTAGGGTCTCCTGACACCGTTTCCAGAACATACTCAGTCACATCAGACAAACGCTCGATACTGGCGGCCAATGGCTCTACAAATTCGAGCAGGTCTTCCTGATCACGGTTGGCTTCGATAAAGTCTGCGACCTCATTGGCGAACAGTTCGAAGAACTTACCGCCGTTGGCAGCAATCTTACGCCCCATCAAATCAAGCGCCTGGATACCGTTAGTGCCTTCATAGATCTGAGCGATCCTCACATCACGAACCAACTGCTCCTGACCCCATTCGCGAATGTAACCATGGCCACCGAAGACCTGTTGTCCATTGACTGTGCTTTCCAGCCCACGGTCGGTCAGAAATGCCTTGGCGACAGGAGTTAAGAGCGCCACCATCGCATCCGCATGCTGCTTTTGAGCCGCATCTTCAGAGAACTTGGCAATGTCCAGATACTTGGCAACGTATGTCGAAAATGCCCGGCTGCCTTCGTTCAGCGCACGAATATTCATCAGCATTCGACGAACATCCGGGTGGACGATAATCGGATCAGCGGCTTTCTCAGGTGCTGCCACTCCTGAAGGAGAACGCCCCTGAATACGATCCCTGGCATACTCAACCGCGCTCTGATATGAACGCTCAGCCGCCGCCAGACCTTGTACACCCACTCCCAGGCGCTCATAGTTCATCATGGTGAACATGCACGCCAATCCTTTGTTCAGCTCACCGACAAGCCATCCCTTCGCACCATCGAAGTTCATAACACAAGTCGCTGACGCCTTAATCCCCATTTTATGCTCAATAGAACCGCAACTGACGGCATTACGCTCGCCCAGACTACCATCATCATTCACCATGATTTTGGGGACCAGGAACAACGATATGCCTTTAGGGCCAGCCGGCGCATCGGGCAGCTTCGCTAGTACCAAGTGAATAATGTTGTCACTCAGGTCATGCTCGCCACCGGTAATGAAGATTTTGGTACCGGTGACGGAATAAGACCCATCTGTCTGAGGCTCGGCCTTGGTACGGATTATCCCCAGGTCAGTGCCCGAATGAGGCTCTGTCAGACACATGGAACCGGCCCAGACACCTGAATACATGTTCGGGAGATACTTTTCCTTCAATTCCTGCGTGGCATGAGAATCCAGGGCCAAACACGCACCTGAAGTCAGCATGGGATACAAACCGAAAGAGATATTGGCTGACTGCACCATCTCTTCGACCTGGGCACCAATCATCTTGGGCATCCCCATACCACCAAACTCAGGATTCCCTCCCAGACCACACCAGCCACCTTCGATGAAGGTCTGGTATGCTTCACGGAAACCCGCCGGCGTCGTTACCACACCATCATTCCACTGACAGCCTTCCTCATCGCCACTGCGGTTTAATGGCGCAATAAGGCTTGCAGAAATCTTTCCGGCCTCTTCCAGGATGGCGTCCGCAGTCTCTACGTCCACACTTTCCTGGGCTTTTGGCAGTGATTCCCACAATTTGCCCACTTCAAACACTTCTTTCAGAACGAACTGCATGTCGCGTAACGGCGCAGAGTAATCAGCCATGGTTACACCCTCGTGATAATGTCTTTTTTGGAATTCAGTTTTATATACGGATTTCGACTGGATTTCAGGTTAACAACTGGTTATCCAAGAAAACACAGCTAACCGTTGTACGTAAAAAGCCCGCTTTACGCGGGCTTTCTTTTACCTGATTTGATCAGAATGCAAAATGTTCTGCATCCAGATCCATCAGCGTATCAGCGCCACCCAAAGCACTAATTGCATGACCTGCTGTGCGGGGAAGAATACGCTTGAAGTAGAAGCGTGCGGTATGAATTTTGGATTTGTAGAACGCTTCTTCGGTCGTACCTTCTGCCAGTTTCTGCTGAGCCACAAACGCCATCCGCGCCCAGAAATATGCCAGCGTTGCATAGCCTGAGTACATCAGGTAATCAACAGAAGCAGAACCTACCTCATCACGATTCTTCATGGCGGTCATACCAATCTTCATGGTCAGATCGCCCCAGTCTTTGTTCAGTTTGGCAAGCGGCTCAATGAAGTCCTTCATTTGTTCATTGTCAGCCTGTTCCTTACAGAACACATGTATAAGTTTGGTGAACCGCTTCAGAGATTCCCCCTGAGTCATCAGGACTTTACGTCCCAACAAGTCAAGTGCCTGGATACCGGTAGTTCCTTCATACATCAGAGCAATACGGGTATCACGAACAATCTGCTCCATGCCCCACTCGGAGATAAAGCCGTGTCCGCCGAATACCTGCATACCCAGGTTGGAAGCTTCATAACCCACTTCCGTCAGAAATGCTTTCGCTATCGGCGTCAGGAAGCCCATCATTTCGTCGGCTTCTTTTCGCACTTCTTCAGTCGCACCATGGTGAACAAAATCACCCTGCACGGCAGTGTAATAGATCAGAGCACGAGCGCCTTCAGCAAAAGCCTTCTGGGTCAGAAGCATGCGACGCACATCTGGGTGCACGATGATCGGATCAGCAGGTCCGTCCGGGTTCTTAACACCAGAAAGTGAACGCATTGCCAAACGATCCTTGGCATACGCCAGAGAGCCCTGGAAAGAGAGCTCAGCAGCACCCAGCCCCTGCAAAGCAGTACCGATACGGGCAAAGTTCATGAAGGTAAACATACAGTTCAGACCTTTGTTTTCAGGTCCGATCAGATAGCCTTTAGCACCATCGAAGTTCATAACACAAGTGGAGTTACCGTGAATCCCCATCTTGTGCTCAATAGAACCACAGCTCACCGCATTACGCTCACCAACACCACCGTCACCGTCGGTCATGAACTTGGGAACGATGAACAGGGAAATACCTTTGGTACCTTGAGGGGCATCCGGCAGACGCGCCAGGACAATATGAACAATATTTTCAGCCATATCATGCTCACCGGCTGAAATGAAAATTTTGGTGCCGGTAATGCTGTAGGAACCGTCAGCATTGGGCTCAGCTTTTGAGCGAAGAATACCCAGATCAGATCCGCAGTGAGGCTCAGTCAGACACATTGTACCGGTCCATTCACCACTGACCAGTTTCGGCATGTAAGACGCTTTCTGTTCTTCTGTGCCGTGCAATGCAATAGTGTTGATCGCACCATGACTCAGACCGGGATACATACCCCACGACCAGTTGGAGGTCCCCACCATTTCACTCATGACGAGACCAAGAGATTCAGGAAGCCCCTGGCCACCAAACTCCTCTGCGGAGGTCATCGAAGGCCAGCCACCCTCAACATATTGCTGGTAGGCTTCTTTAAACCCTGTAGGTGTTTTGACACCGTCTTCACTCCAGACACAGCCTTCTTCATCACCGACGCGATTCAAAGGAGATAATACTTGCTCACAGAACTTAGCTCCTTCCTGGATAATAGCGTCGACCATGTCCGGGGTCGTCATTTCAGCAGTTGGCAACTCACTGTAGTGGGACTGAACATTCAGCAGTTCATCCATTACAAACTTAATGTCGCGTAAAGGAGCTTTATATTCCGGCATACTGATTACCTCATCTCTCCAGCAAAGGCTCGTCGGCTTTCACTATTGTTACCGTGCACACGGATTATTTTGTTTCTTTTACCTGTCGCTTACGCTCATTTTCCATGATTGGTTGAGCCTGGACAGTTGATTAATGTATCAAACAAGTGTTTGAAACATACGTTTGCTTAAGCAGAATGTCAAGGTTGATTAGAGTTAAAACACCAATTTTTCGCTTTTGTCGGAGGAGATTCTCCAGCGTCAGACTGCGGGGGTGGCACACTTCCCTTCAAATCAATAAGTTAAAAGCGTGTATCGGGAGGGTGCAGAAACAGTTATGTTGTAAAATTTTGTTAGTGAAGCGGGGCAATCCATGCCAAATTCATACGCCACCTGAGGTCGGAGAATCAGGATTTACCTCAGATAATCTCGTCAAGCACGGTGGTAAAATCATCTATGTCGGAAAGCTGATCGCCAATTCCGATAAGCTCCTGATAAGTTTGAATGGCACGACTCTGGCTGTCACGGCGATCTGTTGCGGAAGAGTCTGATTCCGCCGCAGCTCTTTGCTGTTCACGCTGCTCTTCGGATTCCTGTGCCTCTGTCCGCTGCTGCTCAGCCAAATCAGCTCTCGCCTGGATAATGCCCTGGTTTGCCTGAGCCGCGACTCGACGATCCTGAGGAGAGGGCTCAGCTGGCGCTAGAGCCGCGCGGCGTACCTGCTCCAGTTTACGGATAGTCGCATCGGGATTCCCCGGTACAGTACTGGCATCGATCGACACTTCACCAGCTACAGCATAGGTACGCCCATCAGGACCTCGCTCATAGCTGAACTGAGGCGCTGACGCGTATATCCCCCCTACTGATAGATGTGCCTGCTCATGGGATCGAACCTCCCGGTCTCTGGAAGACAGCTCTGAAATTACCGCCAGCTCTTCGTCAGAGATTTGCCCTGCTGGCTGCGAAGATCTCTGTGATTGGTCAGGGCTTTCACGATCCGGGCTCTGAGGAGAACTTTGTTGACCAGTCTCCCCGGAGGTTTGCTGACCTTCAGTCGGTTCAATTCCCTGGCGGACACCCGCAGCATCCACAGACACATTGGCTTGCTGCGGGTCAACCTGCTCCTCGGAGGGTACGACAGGACTTTGACTGGTATTCCCGGCGCTATTATCGCCGGTTTGTTGATTGAGTTGCGCAAAGCGATTGTAGACAAGAGCTGGAGTCGTTCCTGAGGGAGAGCCTGACGAGGCCTGCTCCAGGGGCTGAACAGGTGGAAGGGTGGACTCGAGGTCCTGAACAGAAGCAGTCGATACCTGCGCCTTTGAAGGAGGCGAATAGGGAGTTATGGTGTTGGACACCGGCAAAGCGGAACCAGTTATAAGCACCTAAAGCTCACCCCTTGGCGCAGACCTGCGATATCCCTGACAGATTACGCCTTGATATCCAGCAGTGTACCGATAACCTCATCGGCCACTTTCACGACTTTCGCAGAGGCTTTGACACTTGTCTCGTAGAGTTTCAGATCCACCAAAGGCTCAGCCAGATCACTATAGAGATCACCACTTTGGCCTGAAGACTCACCATTATTGTCGCCGCCACTCGTCGGCTGCCCGACCCTGGCAATTTGTGAGGCAGCCTTTTCAGCCCCCTGTACACCTTGCCGTATCCCTTGCAGCCCAGTATTCAAAATATTAGAAACCACTACAACTCCCTACAGCATTACCGTTGTATAGAACCTATTCTAATGCCGACGCTGTTCAATATTCAACCAAACTGCATAACAGAGTGTAACAGGAGGTAAATGATCCAAAGTTAACCAGCACTTGAATCTGGCGGAATCAGCGTCCCGATTCTAAGCGCCGACTGAACCGCTTCATCTTCCGGCGATTTTGCAAAAGGCAGCACGCCAAGGCAAGGCGCCTTGATCCCTCCACTTAGGGTGTCCAGGTTTTCCTTTAATCCGGACATAGGAACAGACTGACATTGATTCCCGATCCATCCGGCAAGAGGAACCCCTCTTCTCTGAATGGCCTCAGCTGTCAGCAAAGCATGATTGAGGCAACCCAACTTGAGCCCGACCACCAGAATCACAGGCGCTCTGAGCTCCATCGCCAGGTCTGACAGCATTTCCCTTGGGTTTAAAGGCACCAGCCATCCACCCGCACCCTCGACAAGAGAAATGTCGTGCGGGGTCATCAGCGTGCCGCGACATAGTCCGGACAAACGTGGCAGGGACAGCGATTTGCCTTGTCTTTGAGCCGCAATGTGAGGCGCAATAGGCTCCTCCAGAGCAACAGGATTCACCTGGGCATAGGGCAGCCTGACTGTCGCATAGCGTTGCAATGTCAGGGCATCATCATTGACCAGACCATCCGACGACATCTCACAGCCTGCAGCAACCGGCTTAAGGCCGATCGTCCGCAGCCCATGCCTGGAAAATGCATGCAGCAGAGCAGCTGTCACAAAGGTTTTACCAACTTCTGTATCAGTTCCGGTGATAAATAGGGTTCTAGGCACAGCAAAGCACTTCTATAGTTAACTAATCTTGACGATAAAATAAGTCTAGTGGGGTTTGCGATAGGAAATAAATGCAACACGATAGGTCGTTGGTAACCCTCTGGGCCCACGGTAACTTTCGTAGTGACTTATCATGTGTCTGATTTTCGATTTACCCGTGAATCCTCGCGGCCGGTCTGAATTCAGATTGTGGGCACCAATTCCTTTTAATTCACTCATAATGTCTTTGACGGAAGGATAATAGCGAACCCATCGGCTTTCCCGAACGTCAGCCTCGGGTATCGACTCACGGATGGATAGCTCAAGCTCCTCCTGAGTCTGAAAACGGTTAACGTGGGTTGCCCCACTCCCCTCCAAAACCCTGTCTGCCGCCCTCCAGGACTCCTGAAGTTCAATTAAGGTGCCGTCTAGCAGTGTAGAGCACAGTAAACTTCCACCCGGCTTCAGAACTCTATGCGCCTCTCTGAACCAGAGAATAGGATCTTCCAACCACTGCATAGCCATATTACTGAATACGACATCATACTGAGAAGATGGCAGGGGCATCTGCTCCATATCTCCCACAATCCAGTCGTCAGCCCCCTCCGGCTGATGAGCACGGGCGAATTCCACCATCCCATCAGCCAAATCCATACCAGTGATGTACGATAGGGGATAATTCAACCTTAAGTGGTGAGTCAGCCAGCCGGTACCACACCCAATATCAGCGATTCTTAAATCCTCAGGGCTCTTCTCAGGTTCCAGAAGCCCCATTAAAGAAAGTCCCACTTCCTTTTGCAATCCGGCTAATGCGTCGTAGGTTTCGGCCGCATGTCCGAAGGATGCCGCCACCAGTTGCTTATCAATTGCACTCACCTGCACAGACCCCGGGTTATATTTGAGTTGACAGCCCACAGTTACTCTCCCGTAAATCGTTGAATATGCATGGCCAATTCATTGCAGGCAGTCTGACTGGGGTAATGCCCCATGCTCTCTACGACTTCAACGACCTGATCAACATATTGTTCGCGAATAAGCCTGGCGAGTTCATCTGTAGGCACCAGTCGATCCAGCCCCCCCAGCAAATGCAATACTGGCACCTTGATGTCTGCCAGTTCGTCGCGCATGTCCCACGCCTTCAGCCATGCCAAAGTTTGCGACAGATGTTCAATCGGCCAGGACAGTACTTTTTCATGCCACTGTCGGGCTTGCCGGGTTAGTTGGCGGGCATCAGGATCTCCCAGCATGATCAAACCGCTAAACCTTTGTAGCAGCTTCTCTGGGCGCTCCTCCAGCATCCTGGAGAATTCATTGAATAGTTCCGAGCCGACACCTGGCCAGCATTCATTTCCGATAAAACAAGGATTGGAGCCTATTAGAACCAGCGCCTCAGGAACCTTCTTCAAATGTGGAAGCATCCTGATGGCGGCCGTGCCACCAAGCGACCATCCAATCACTATCACCGGACAGGAGACATTTATCGCCTGATTGAGAGCTTCAAGCAGACTCTCTTCGCTATGATTAAGCTCCACGATGACTACATCTGCCCAGCTACTGATCGCATCTGACAAATCCTGAACAGCGTCACTGGGCTGCGCCCAGCCCGATATTAGAACAACCCGGTAGCGGGCAGGCTCTACTGAAGAATCCCATTGTGAGGCAGCCATTAAACTGTCATCTCCCGACACTGCTGTAATGCTTCCAGCAGACGCTCAAGATCCTGCTGCGTGTGGCCAGCAGAAAAAGTTACTCTTAATCGAGAAGTATTCGCAGGCACTGTAGGAGGCCTGATTGCCGTAATCAAAATCCCTTTCTTACGTAAAGCATTTGCCAACTCCAGAGCTTTTTCAGTCTCTCCGATCAAAATTGGCTGTATAGGGGAGTCCGAGTCCATTAATTGATAACCAAGCGCCAACGCTTCACGACGAAATTGCTGAATCAGCGATACCAGATGCTCTCTTCGCCAGGATTCTTCCCGCACGATATCAAGACTGGTACAAGTTGCTGCGGCAACGGCCGGGGGCATGGATGTGGTGTAAATATAAGTCCTGGCAAATTGAATGATGTATTCAATCAGCTCCTCGCTGCCGGCCACAAAAGCACCTGCCGTTCCAAACGCTTTCCCCAGCGTCCCCACCAACAGCGGCAGATCAGACTGAGACAAGCCAAATATTTCGGCACATCCTCCGCCCTCTCCACCAAGAACGCCGAAGCCATGAGCATCATCCACCATCAACAACGCATCATGTTCACGACACAGAGGGGCTATTTGATCGAGTAAAGCTATATCCCCATCCATGCTGAATACGCCGTCTGTCACCACCAGTGATCGACTATCCGTATCGCTTTCCAAACGTCCTCTTAAAGCTTCAGGATCATTATGTGCGTATCGCAATAACCGGGCACCGGATAACTGCGCTGCGTCCAGCAGAGAGGCATGATTCAACTTGTCCTGGATAACTTTGTCGTTGCGCCCGACCAGAGCCGATATCACGCCCAGATTGGCCATATAGCCGGTAGAAAACAACAAGGCACGATCACGACCGGTAAATTCAGCCAGTCGCACTTCAAGTTCATGGTGGGGCTCAATATGTCCGGTGACCAGGTGAGACGCACCGCCACCCAGTCCATACTGACTCATTGCAACCCGAGCGCTTTCAATCAGGCGCGGATCGTTGGCCAACCCTAGGTAATCATTGTTACAGAAGGCCAGATATTCCTGGCCTTCTACCTTGATATGGCAACTTTGGGGAGAGGCAAGAGTCAGACGCTTGCGGTACAACCCTTGTTGCCGACGTTGCTCAAGAGCCTCCGGGATATGACGCCACTTCGACATCTGTGTTCAGGCACTTTCAGATGCGTCGTAGAACATTTCGCTCATCTTACGTTTCTGCTCCTCTGCAACGATAGCATCGTGCAGTTGAGCTTCCTGAACATCCTCGTCATGGCACTGCTCTCTTTGCTCCGGCTTGATTCCCAGTTTCTGGAACAGCAATCGATCCTGGTCCGCTTCCGGATTCGGCGTGGTCAGTAGCTTTTCCCCATAAAAGATGGAATTTGCCCCTGCCAGAAAACACAGAGCCTGCATCTGTTCGTTCATATCTTCACGACCCGCTGACAGCCTCACGTGAGACTTGGGCATCACAATTCTGGCAACAGCAATGGTTCGAATGAAATCAAACGGATCCAGTTCACCCTGCAACTCCAATGGCGTTCCTTCAACTTTAACCAACATGTTGATCGGCACACTTTCCGGGTGAGCAGGCAGGTTTGCCAGCTGCATCAAAAGTCCGGCACGGTCTTTCAGGGTTTCCCCCATGCCCATAATGCCGCCACAGCAGACCTTCATTCCGGCATCGCGGACATTCTGAAGAGTGTCCAGACGGTCGGCATAAGTGCGGGTGGTAATAATTTTATCGTAGTAGTTCTCTGAGGTATCCAGATTGTGGTTGTAATAGTCCAGGCCGGCCTCAGCCAGTTGCCCTGCCTGCTGCGGACTAAGCATACCGAGGGTCATACAGGTTTCCATCCCCAAAGACTTCACCTGCCTGACCATTTCCAGCACGTAAGGCATATCTTTTTCACGAGGATTACGCCATGCCGCCCCCATGCAGAATCGGCTGGCCCCTTTTTCCCTGGCCTGGCGGGCTTCCTTCACGACTTTTTCGACTTCAAGCAGCTTTTCTTTTTCAAGACCGGTATTATAGTGACCACTCTGAGGACAGTATTTGCAATCTTCCGGACAAGCGCCTGTCTTTATCGACAACAAGGTGCTGACCTGAACCTCATTTGGGTTGAAGTACATCCGATGAACCGTCTGCGCCTGAAAAAGCAAATCGTTAAAAGGCAATTCAAACAACGCCTGGATTTCTTCAATTGTCCAATCATGACGAACTGGGGCTTGGGCACTTGCACTCATTATTCAACATCCTGAATGTTGGGTTATACCGGGAGCGATCTGAAAGCCCCCTGCATTAAATGGATTTTGAAAATCAAACATGGAAGACATGATAAAGCGGCTTAATAAGCTGTCAACTTTTATTAGACTAAAAGTTGACAGCCATCTACCAAGACATTGCCTGTTATGCCTGGATACAGGGCAGACAACCTCAATCTGTAGTGCTTGCAGGGACGACTTCCCTTCAACAGTGAATGGATGTGAAATCTGCGGCCAAAGCATTAAGACTCAACTTTATTCAACTCAACGCAACCAGATATGTGGGCATTGCCTGACACGGCCACCGGCTTTCAGCAAAGCGGTGTTCGCTTTTGACTACCGGTTTCCTCTTCCATCCATAATCAGACAACTGAAATACCATGAGCGCGGCTATTGGGCCAAGCCATTGGCTCAAGCCGCCTACTCACACTTCCAGCAGGCATTTAGTCAACTTAACCAGGCAGTGCTGGTTCCCGTCCCCATGCATTCATCGCAATATTATTCACGCAGAGACAACCACGCTCAACTGCTGGCCAAACATCTGGCTCTCTATTCTGGATTCCCCGTAAACACCAAACTTGTAGCTAAAACCCGCGCCACACCCCGACAGGCAGAACTGACAGCCAAAATGCGTCGCCGAAATGTACGGAACAGTTTCGCAATTAACATGACCCCACCAGAATCTCCCATCATTATTATAGACGATGTGATGACCACCGGCAGTACCATTGACGCCATTGCAGTCCAGCTATTAAAGGCTGGCGCAACTGAGGTATTTGGCTTTTCTGTGGCGAGAAGATCGGTTGAATAACTTAATCATATTCCGCAACAGATTTGGCAACCTTTGCAGCAAGCGCGAGTGATGCGGTAAGCCCGGGAGATTCAATACCCAGCAGGTTGAACCATCCCGCAACCCCGGTCTGTCGTGGTGCTTCGATCAGAAAATCTGCCGCCGCATCACCCGGACCAGACAGTTTCGGCCTGATCCCGGCATAGGCAGGAATCAACTCACGCTCCATCACTGCCGGCCAGTATGTCGCAACATGTTGACGAAATTTCTGAATAAGATCGGGGGATACGTCGTAATCAATAGCATCTACCCATTGAACGTCAGGACCAAAACGTGCTTGACCTCCCATGTCCAAAGTCAGATGGATTCCTAACCCACCATGCTCCGGCACCGGGTATATCAGATGCCGAAAAGGCGACTGACCAGCAAGACTGAAATAATGTCCTTTCGCCCAATAGAGCCTATGGAGAGCGTCTGTAGGGTAACCATCAATTGAACCAAGCAACTCAGAACTTAGTATTCCAGTACAATTGATCACACACCTGGCTCTAAGATGGCACGGCGCCTCTCCACCAACAAACAATGTTATTTTACCTTCCTCGCCTATACTGCCAGGCTCAACACGGCCTCCTACGACAGGAGAGTTGGCCACCACCATTCCTCCCGCGTCCTCAATATCCCCCTGTAAAGCAAGCATATAACGATGGGAATCAATAATGCCTGTAGAAGGCGACAGCAAAGCGGATTCAGCCGTTAATTGCGGCTCGAGAGTGCTTACTTGCTTCCGTGAAAGCCTCTGCAGATCCAGAACACCATTTGCCTCGGCTTTATCCAGCAGAGACTCCAGCGTCCTTTCCTGCTCTGCATTAGCAGCAACAATCAACTTTCCGCATCGTCTGTAAGGCACCTGGTGGTTTTCGCAATACTGATACAGCAATGCCTTACCTTCAACACAACACTGCGCTTTCAGACTGCCACTGGGATAGTAGATACCCGCGTGTATGACCTCACTATTGCGTGAGGAGGTGCCCATGCCGATACCATATTCTGATTCCAGCACCATGACTTCCCGCCCCTGCTGTGCCAACGAACGAGCTACAGCCAGCCCGATGACTCCAGCACCGATGACCACGGTATCCACTAAAAACGTTTCTCGTTGGATGTCCTCAGAACTTTTCGTCGTCATTGCATTGTTTTCTCGTATCATGAAAGCCAGAATGGCATCCATATTGATTAGCTGCCTGTCAGGTTTAACCCCCTTTAGCAGAATCCTCGGCTCAACTATTTGTATCCTATGAAAGAATCCTGGACAACCAAAGTCTGGCTACCATACGCAGGACTTGTATGTACCTCACTGTTCTGGGCAGGCAACGCCATAGTCGCCCGCGGCGTGAACGACATGATCCCACCCCTGGCTTTGTCTTTTCTGCGCTGGTCAGCTTGCGCATTGTTGGTCAGTCCATTCATGTATAGGGCCTATCGCAGGCATCATGCCATTATTCGCCTGCACTGGAAGAGAATCCTCATACTGTCATTCATGAGCATCACCACTTATAACTCACTTCTGTACGTATCAGCCCAGTATACCTCAGCGTTAAATATTACTCTGGTGACATCGCTCATGCCGATCACCACCATTGCTCTATCAGCACCATTGTTAGGGGCTGCCGTCGGTCTGAGGAGCATTGCAGGCATCATATGTGCCTTTGCAGGGGCCCTATATGTCATTCTGAAGGGAGATCCGGGGGCGTTGTGGCGTCTGGAACTCAATACGGGTGACAGCATTATGGCAATTGCGATGCTTATCTGGTCCCTGTATTCGATATTACTGCGAAAGTGGCAGATTCCCATCCCCGGATTTGATCTGTTCCTGATATTTCTGGGTATCGGGGTTGTCATGATCAGCCCATTTTACCTGGCCGAGTTTCATATACGCGGAGGTTTTGAAATAAGCAATCAGCTTATTTTCGCTATTGTCTATGTCGCCATTTTCCCATCTCTGCTTGCCTACGTTTTCTGGAACTTTGGAGTCACTCAAACCAGTCCCAGCACAGCCTCTCTGTTTTTCTACCTCACCCCGTTAATTACCGCTCTGCTGGCGATTCCTTTTCTGGGAGAGCTACCCCAGATCTATCATGGCATTGGAGGGCTGATTATTATTCTTGGTCTTTGGCTTTGCCAAAACATCGGCAAAACAAAAACTAACCCGTAATTTCCCTCCAGACAAAAGAAAACCCCTTGGAGTAGACTCACAAGGGGTTTAGAGTTTTTCCGATCCAAGGGCTTTAGAAAACCCTTTAATCAGAGATCTACCTATACTGAGAACGGGTGCCGCAGAGTGATGGTTTCATTGCGATCCGGACCAGTAGAGATAACATCGATAGGTGCCTCGATCTGCTTCTCCAGAAACTCAATATAATCTCTGGCATTTTGCGGAAGATCTTCCAGCTTTTTCACCCCATAGGTGCTGTCCTTCCATCCTGGAAGCTCTTCATATACTGGCTCAAGCTTACTGAAGTCCTCACACGCGATGGGCGGACGCGTAACCTCAACCCCTTCTTTCGTGCGATAACCAACACAGACTTTCACAACATCCAGACCGTCCAGAACATCCAGCTTGGTTAGACAGATACCTGAAACACTGTTGATTTGAATAGCATGACGCAGCGCCACAGCATCAAACCAGCCACATCGACGCGGACGGCCCGTGGTTGCACCAAATTCATTACCTTTTTTCGCCAGATGGCCGCCAACATCATCAAACAATTCTGTCGGGAAGGGCCCTGATCCGACGCGGGTTGCATAGGCCTTGGTAATCCCCAGAACATAATCCAGATACATCGGCCCAAATCCGCTTCCGGTCGCAGTTCCGCCAGCAGTGGTATTGGACGAGGTAACGTACGGGTAAGTTCCCAAATCAATATCCAGTAGAGACCCTTGCGCCCCTTCGAACAGAATATTTTTGCCTTCCTTACGGTAGTCGTGAAGCATATCTGTGACATCCGCCATCATCGGCAGAAGCTCTTTTGCCATTTCCAGGGTCTCATCCAGAGTTTTCTGGTAGTCCACTGGTTCGACTTTGTAATAGTGTTCCAATGCGAAATTATGATAATCCATAATTTCCTTAAGCTTTTCAGCAAACTCTTCCGGCTTGGCCAGGTCTCCGAGACGAACACCGCGACGAGCGACCTTATCTTCATAGGCAGGTCCGATTCCACGACCGGTCGTACCGATTTTGGCATCACCACGACGCTCTTCACGTGCCAGATCCAGAGCCTTGTGATAAGGCAGAATCAATGGACAGGCAGGGCTGAGATACAAGCGTTCACGAACCGGTACACCTTTATCTTCCAGTGTTTTGATTTCTGAAAGCAGGGCATCAGGTGCCAGCACCACTCCATTACCAATCATGCAGGCAACAGTACTGCGCAGAATTCCTGATGGAATGAGGTGAAGAACCGTTTTTTCACCGTCTATCACCAGTGTGTGTCCGGCATTATGTCCACCCTGGAAGCGCGCTACTGCTGCAACTTCTTCAGTTAACAAGTCGACAATCTTACCTTTTCCCTCATCACCCCATTGGGTTCCGAGGATCACCACATTTTTGCCCATAATGTTTCTCTATTTCACAGAAGGATTAGGAAGTTACATTGACCCGGTATACTCGATACCTAAGCCAGTTTATTCACAACCCAAGACCCGGTATCATCTTTCACCAGTTCTCGGTCACAATAGGGAATCCACTGCTCCCGCAATTCCCCGGGCATCAACTGAATCACTCTTTCAGAAACTCTTAATTCAGATATTTTTGCCCATAAAGCCGGATCAGAATCATCCGGCGCAAATATCGCCTTGCTCTCCTGTTCCCAGGTAGTTTGTCCCTGCCTGAAAAGCGCTTTCAGATCCACACTGAATCCGGTAGCGGGCCGGGCACTGCCAAACTCACGCCCGACACCATCATAGCGCCCCCCCTGAGCAATCGCCTGCCCCATACCGGTAGTATAAGCAGCAAAAACCAGTCCGGTATGGTAGTTGAAGCCGCGCAGTTCACATAGATCGATACAAATTTCCACTTCAGGATAACGCGCAGCAACCACCTCAGAAACTTTCAACATTTCATCCAAAGCCGCCAGCACTTCCGCCTCACCGGAAAACAGCTCGCGAGCTTCGCTAAGCTTTTCCAGTCCCCCGGACAGCCTGGGCAAAGCACGAACATATTCCTGAACTTTGAGATCAACAATCCTGCCTGCGATGTCATTGATTTCTGGAACAGCTTTGTGTCGAAGAGCGGCCAACAACAACTGGGAATCGTGGGGTGAAAGTGCCGCTCTTTTCTGAATCAGTTGGTAGATACCCACATGAGCAAGATCCATGTGAATGGGTGAAACCTGGGTTAAACGCAAGGTTTCCAGCATGAGAGAAATAATTTCAATATCCGCGGCAGTGTCCGCAATACCGAAAAGCTCGCAACCTGTCTGGATAGGTGAGCGGGAAGACAACATGTTTTGCGCTTTGGTACGCAGTACGCTGCCGAGATAGCACAAGCGGTTGGCTCCGGCTCTCTGACTTCTGGCATCTATCCGTGAAGCCTGAGGGGTCATGTCAGCTCGCACGCCCATCATGCGCCCGGTTAACTGATCGGTCACTTTGAAGGTCTGCAGTTCCAGATCACGCCCGGCACCGGTTAGTAATGATTCGAGGTATTCAAGAAGAGGGGGAACAATCAGCTCATATCCCCAGGAATGATAAAGATCCAGAAGTCTCCGTCGTAGCTCTTCCACTCTGCTGGCTTCCGGAGGAAGCAACTCTTCTACCCCATCGGGTAGTAGCCATAAATCAGATGCCGATAAAGATCCAGGATCACCAAACATTAATCTTCAGTCCTCGGACTCAGGTCCGCTGTTAACGAAAAATTCTTTGGGTTGTTCGCGCTAGCAAATTAAATCAACAGCAATCAAAAACGACAGTTCTCAAGAGCTGCAGCGCCACTAGTGTTTGACAACGTATAGCAGCAAAGCACCGGTCACCATACTGATCAACCCTATAGTCCGCATGGTCCGATCGTCCACTTCGGCCAATCTCTGCACCATCTGGCGCCACTTCCCCGGATAGAGAAAGGGAATCATTCCCTCCAGCACCAGCATCAGACAAAGAGCAGCACCTAAATCCTGCCACATAGAGCATGACCCCCTTTATCTGACTTCCCTCTCCCTTTGAAAACAGGGATTTTGGTTTAGATTGCCCACAAAAAAACCGGGTCCATGCCCGGTTGCAGAATATTAGCACTATTTTAAAGGTGGCCCAAACCTTTTAAGTATTGGAACCACCGATAATTCATCAGACCTCTTGTCCCGCTTAGCGGGTAGACTGCTTGATATACTTCAGGAACTCGCTATCCGGTTCCAGAATCAGGAGGTCGCCTTTGCTTGAAAAAGTTTCCTCATAGGCAGTCAGGCTACGATAGAAAGAATAGAACTCCCGGTTCTGGTTAAATGCATCAGCGTAAACCTGCGCTGCGATTGCATCTCCTTCACCTCGAATCTGCTCAGCCTCTTTCTCAGCCTCAGCCTCTACGACAATACGTTGACGATCTGCATCTGCGCGAATCCCCTCAGCAAGCTCCTCCCCCTTGGAACGATGCTCCTGAGCAATTTTGAGACGCTCAGACTCCATCCGCTCGTATACGGAATCACTAACCTTGGTCGGCAGGTCAATCGCCCTTACGCGAATATCATTGATCTCGATACCGAATTCCTTTCTGGTGAGAAAATCCAGCTCTTCCTTCAGCTCTTCCATCAATTCCTCACGTTCACCGGCAACGACCTCATGCATCGTCCGGCGACCAAACTGGTCACGCAAGCCGTTATCAATACGAGACTCTAGCAGTCTGACGGCATTAATTTCATCGCCAGCGGTAGACCGGTAGTAGTCACCGACGTTTACAATCCGCCAAGTTGCATAAGAATCCACATCCAGCGGCTTCTGCTCTATGGTCAGATAACTTTTGGTCGGCAAACTCATCGCCAACACCCGCACATCAAACAACTTGGCCTCGTGCACGATGGGAATTTTGAAGTGCAGACCAGCTGGAATATCCGAGTCAACCATTTCCCCAAACCGAAGCAAAACAGCCCTGTGTGTTTCAGGAACGATGTATACGCTTTGTAAAATGATCAATAGTGCCGCAAGAATGACACCAACCATTAGTCCGAATCGACCACTCATGACTATCTCCTGCTCCTGGTTAATGCTTCGTTACGGGTACGGAAATCATCATTACGTGAAAAAGATGAGTCCGCCTGCGAGGCCGCAGTAGCACGACTGGATTGACTGGAACTGTCTGATACCTGAGAACGATTCATCAGGCGATCAAGTGGCAGGTACATAATATTGTTGCCCTGAGCCTGATCCACCAAGACCTTGCTACTGCTCGACAACACACGCTCCATGGTATCGATGTACATCCGCTCGCGGGTAACTTCCGGAGCCAATTCATAAATCTTCAATACTTGTAGGAAGCGGTCTGTTTCACCTTCCGCCCGGGCGATAACTTCAGACTTGTATGCATTGGCTTCTTCGATAATACGCTGAGCACGACCGCGGGATTCCGGTACGATCTGGTTACGATAGGCCTCGGCCCTGTTCACCAGCTTCTGCTCATCTTCTTTGGCACGCTGCACTTCTTCAAATGCAGATTTTACCGCCTGAGGAGGCTGGGCCGCATTTATGTTCACTTTCCGCAATTCAATGCCGGCACCGTAGAAGTCCAGATACCGCTGCAACCGGTTTTGAACGTTAATTGCTAAAATAGCACGACCTTCGGTCAGAACCTGATCCATCTGAGCGCTACCCACCTCGTGGCGTAAAGCACTATCAATGGCATAATCAACTGTTGTGATGGGATCACGCATATTGAGCATGTAATCCTGCAGATTCTTGATCACAAACTGAACAGTCAAATCGATGTCCACGATATTCTCGTCCTCAGTCAGCATATGCCCTTTTTTGGGCCGGTTCCTGACAGAGGTAACATCTTCTATGAAGATCTGATCGATATAGGGGATTTTAAACTGCAGACCTGGACCTTTAGTATCCAGATATTTACCGAAACGAAGCACAACGGCTCGTTCCTTTTCATCGATTCTGTACATGGAATCCCAGATGGTAAACCCAGCCAGCACCACAATAATAATGGCGATGATACCTCCGGCTGACCCACCGGAACGTCCGCTACTACCGCGGGACGGTTTTCCACCAAATATTCCGTTAAGTTTCTCCATTCCTTTACGAATCACCTCATCAAGATCCGGTGGACCATCATTATTACGGCGCCCCCCAGATCCCCATGGATCCTGATCTTTGTTTCCGCCTGGTTCATTCCAAGCCATTTTCAACCCCTTACTCTGATGACGGATAAATATTGCGGGTAATACTATGGATCTTAATTCCATTCAGCAAGTTAAGCTGTATCTATGTCAGGTCGACAGCCTGAATTTTCAAGACATGCCGCGTTCCAGTAGCTCCTCCAATCGAACATTTGCCTTCCGCTCCAACTGATTCCAGTCACTTTTCGGCATTCTGACATGAATGGCAAATGAACCATCTGCATCAATACTCTCAGACATTACCGCCTCCCTCTCGTAGAGTTGAGCCCGTATGCGGGCCAGAGACGGGGGAATATGCAACGTCTGATCAAGCATATCATTGCCCAGAAGTTCGGCGACCGCTTCTTCTATCAGATCCAGGCCTGCACCGGTCTTCGCCGACACCCAGATTCTTGTAGGCCGCCCCTCTTCATCTCGATCAATCCTGGGTTCTACGCCATCAAGGCAGTCAATTTTGTTGAATACGAACAAACAGGATACCTGGTCTGCCCCGATTTCCTCGAGAACCGCATCAACCTGTTCGATATTTTCTCTTCTGTCAGGATCACTGGCATCAACAACGTGCAGCAACAGCGTCGCATTCAGGGTTTCTTCAAGAGTAGCATGAAAGGCATTAACCAGCTTATGCGGAAGATGACGAATAAAACCAACCGTGTCCGCCAGAACTACCGGTCCGAGAGATGAAAAATTGATACGCCTTAGGGTGGGATCCAGTGTGGCAAACAGCTGGTCTGCGGCGTAAACTTCCGCCGAGGTCAGTGTATTAAAGAGAGTCGACTTACCGGCATTGGTATATCCAACCAGAGATAAAGAAGGCACATCAGCACGCTTCCGCGCTCTACGCCCTTGCTCCCTCTGCTTTCGCACTTTCTCAAGTCTTTTCATAATAGACTTGATTCGCCCACGAATAAGACGACGGTCTGTTTCCAGCTGAGTTTCACCCGGTCCACGTAAACCTATACCGCCTTTCTGACGCTCAAGGTGAGTCCATCCTCTGACCAGCCGGGTAGACAGATGCTCAAGTTGAGCGAGCTCAACCTGCAGCTTTCCTTCGTGGGTGCGTGCTCTCTGGGCGAAAATATCCAGGATCAGACCAATTCGATCGAGCACCCTGACTCCCAGGTCTCGCTCGAGATTACGTTCCTGACTTGGACTGAGCGCATGATTAAAGAGAACAACATCGGCAGATGTCTCAGTAACAGAAAGCTTGATTTCTTCAAGCTTGCCACTACCGACAAAATACCTTGGACTCGGATGATTTCTTGAACCCGAGACGAGCGCAACCGGGTCAGCCCCGGCAGACAGAGCCAACTCGGTAAATTCCCGGGGGTCCTCCCGATCTTTCTCTTCCAGCATATCCAGGTGAACTAGAACAGCACGTTCACCCGATTTTGGTCGCTCAAACAATTAAGCGCACCTGACGTTAGGCATTACCTGCTTCACCTTCGCCTTCACCTGGAGGAGCAATACGCACATTGCGGGCCGGCACTACAGTTGAGATAGCGTGTTTGTACACCATCTGACTTACAGTGTTTTTCAGCAATATAACGAATTGATCAAAGGATTCGATTTGCCCTTGCAGCTTTATTCCATTCACCAAAAAGATGGATACCGGTATACGCTCCTTCCGTAGAGCATTCAAATAAGGGTCTTGTAAAGATTGCCCTTTTGACATTCTTTTTCTCCTGTTTTTTTGATTCTAATTATCCATTCCACACCCCAATATGGGGCCGGATATTTCATTTCCACATTGACTCCAACGCAGAAAGTTCCGCATAAGCTCAATATAGGTCCGGTTTACTGCGTTTTAAATAGCGGCGATCAAACAAATCTGTAAACAGCCTTGATACGGGCTCAATCCAGACTCAATCAGGTCCTTATCTGAGCAGACCACTCTACCGCAGACAAGTACCTAGTCGAAGTATAGCCGACTATATATGCAATAAGGAGTTTTTTTACTACTCCGGGGAAGGATGTAAATGCTCGCTTTCCAATGAGACTCAATCTCATCGCCAATGCGAGTATACTCGTCTCAAATGGCCAGAGCCATAGGGGATTACCTTATTGTAACCAATGATTTATCAAATCTGCCGTACTTTCGACTAATTGACTATCAGTCGAGTTTAACCATCGGGCAGTTGGCCAGTTACGTAACCAGGTCATTTGACGTTTAGCGAGTTGGCGGGTGGCAATAATCCCTTTTTCCCGCATAGTTTCGTAACCATACACACCATCAAGAAATTCCCAGACCTGCCGGTAGCCCACAGCTCTTATTGAAGGCAACTCTGCCGACAGATCTCCGCGGCCGTAGAGACCGCGAACCTCTTCAACCAGCCCGGATTCGAGCATGTTGTCAAACCTGCGAGCGATACGTTCGTGCAGAACAGGCCGTTCGGCAGGAGCCAAAGCCAGCGACAGCACAGAATAAGGCAGACTGGTCTCCTCCGAGCGGTTCCAGTCAGTCTCAACCGCCGCTCCTTCCGCTCCCCAGAAGCTTGAAAACGGCTTGCCTGTGAGCAGGCAA
The DNA here is from genome assembly GCF_000376785.1 of Hahella ganghwensis DSM 17046. Classification (GTDB taxonomy): domain Bacteria; phylum Pseudomonadota; class Gammaproteobacteria; order Pseudomonadales; family Oleiphilaceae; genus Hahella; species Hahella ganghwensis. The sequence goes on along the minus strand of NZ_AQXX01000114.1, from coordinate 51,997 downwards.
ACCTCAAGAGCACGCTGAATCCGCTGTCGGTTATTGGGATGAATCTTACTCGCAGCTGCCGGATCAAGCCCCTGCAGCTTTGCATGCATCGCAGGCCACCCAATTTGAGACGCTTCATCAATCAACGCCTGACGTGTTGCCGGGTCAGCACTCGGCATATCACCAATTCCCTGCCATAACGCCTTGTAATACATCATGGTGCCGCCTACCAGCAATGGAATGCGACCTGCCCCGGAGATTTCAGACATGGCATCCAGCGCATCATCACGAAACTCTGCTGCTGAATATGGTTCTGACGGGTCTTTGACATCAACCAGACGATGGGGGTAGCGCTCAAGCGTCTCCCGATCAGGCTTAGCCGAACCAATATCCATCCCCCGATACACCATCACAGAGTCGACACTAATCAACTCACAAGGGAATAAATCAGTCAGCGCCATCGCAAGATCAGTCTTACCCGAAGCGGTAGGTCCCATCAGAAAAATGGCAGGCGGCTTCTTCTCACTTGCCCTGCTTATCTCACCACTCACTCTAGCGCCCTCGCAGGAATAGTTTATCCAACTCACTCATGGTCAACTGCACCCAGGTCGGACGCCCGTGATTACACTGACCACTGCGCTCGGTAGCCTCCATATCTCTGAGCAACGCATTCATTTCCGCGATTGACAGCTGACGATTAGCTCTGACAGACCCGTGACAGGCCATGGTTCCGAGCAAAGTATTAATCGTTTCTTCTACCTTACGGGTAGTCCCATGCTCCAGAATATCGGTCACCACATCACGCACCAGATTCTCAATATTGGCACTTTTCAGAATAGCAGGTACCTGCCTTACAATAATCGACTCCGCCCCAGCGACAGATAGCTCCAGCCCGAGACTCTGGAGGGTTCCTCCGTGCTCTTCAACAGCCCCGGTCTCTTTACGGCTCATCGCCAGACTTAGAGGAACCAGCAGCGGCTGCTGAGTGACACCACCTTCCTCCATGGACTTTTTCATGCGCTCGTAAACAATACGCTCATGGGCAGCATGCATGTCAACCAGGATCATTCCCGCCCTGTTCTGAGACAGGATATAAATACCGTGAAGCTGGGCGATGGCATAACCCAGTGGCGCCCCCCCGGCTTCTGATTCTTCAGAGTTGGTCACCCCACTCCCCATAAGTGAGGACACAGCGCCCCCCACAGCCAATGGACTGGCGGTGTATTCTCCTTGACCAGATACTCCCGACTGAGCAGCAGTCGCGATCTCAGGCTGAGATTGAGCGGCACCGGAATAAAGGGCTTCATAACCAACAAGCTGCTCTCTGATGGCGCTTTGCGCTGGCCTCTCTGATAACGGGAGTGAATTCTGCGAAGGCCAGCTTTGAGCAGCCAACACCGGAGCTGCGCTTTCCGACTCTGATTCCACTTCCACGACAGGCCTGATTTCCCCTAAAGCCCTGTGAAGGCTACGAAACAGAAAATCATGCACCATCCGGCCTTCCCGAAAGCGCACCTCATGCTTGGTCGGATGAACGTTAACATCAACTGTTGCAGGATCAAGCTCCAGATATAGAACAAATGCAGGGTGACGGCCGTGATAGAGAACATCCTGATAGGCCTGCCGAATAGCGTGGGCCACCAGTTTGTCCCTGATAACCCGGCCATTGACAAAAAAGTACTGGAGATCGGCCTGACTTCTGGAGAAAGTGGGTTTAGCCACCCAGCCATGCAACTGCAGCCCGGAACCACTGGTGTTGATTTCCACAACACTCTCCACAAAGGGTTTGCCGCAAAGCTGTGCAACCCGCCTCAGATGAGATTCATGGTCGTTTGCAGGCCGTAACTGGTGAATCACTCTCTGGTTATGGGTCAGACTGAATGATACATTCAGACGGGCCAGCGCTTGCCGCTTGATAATTTCTTCCAGGTGATTGAATTCTGTCTTTTCTGTGCGTAGGAACTTTCTTCTGGCCGGCGTGTTGTAGAAGAGGTCCCTCACTTCGACAGTAGTGCCCGGTGTATGGGCCGTAGGAGAAAGTCTGGGCGTCATATCACGCCCTTCCACCTCGACCTTCCATGCCTCGCTCTGGTCTGCCGGTCTCGAAGATAGCGTCAACCTGGAGACAGAGCTCACACTGGCCAAAGCCTCGCCACGGAAACCCAGGGTGGCAACAGCCTCGAGATCATCCAAAGTCGTGATTTTACTCGTCGCATGACGTGACAATGCCAGAGCCAACTCATCCTTGGGAATTCCGCCGCCATTATCACGAATTTTTATCAGCTTGACCCCGCCGTCTTCCACTTCCACATCAACGCGCGTTGCTCCGGCATCCAAGGCGTTTTCCACCAACTCCTTTACAACAGAGGCTGGTCGTTCGACAACCTCACCTGCAGCAATCTGGTTAGCGAGTCGAGGGGTAAGTAATTGAATCTTTGACATATTGGGTAGGATTATCTGCTTGGCTCATTCACGGGAAAGTGACGGGATGGTAACAGATGGGACAAAGGAACAGAACAGCGTCGAGGAAAAGGAAGTATCCACGATAGGAAAAGAAAGAAAGGTCATTAAAGGGCTTCAGATAACAACGGAAGCCCTCCTGTAAAGCGCCCCAAAAACGCTTTATTCATTGTTAACTGGCCGGAATTTTCAGTACCTGGCCGATTCTCAACTGTTCATTCTTCAGACCGTTATGCTGCATCAGATCATTCAGGCTAACCCGGTTACGGGCGGCGATTTCACTAAGCGTATCTCCACGCTCAATCTTATAGGTCGCTCCCTGAGCCATACGATTCTGAAGCTTACTCCAGGCTACATAAGTGCCGGGTGGCGGAGATTCGTCAAAGTATCCCTGCAGCCCTTTATAAATCGCCTGCGCCATCTTGCGCTGATATTTTTGGGTTCTCAGCCGACCGGACTCTACCGGATTCGATATAAAGCCGGTCTCAACCAGAATTGACGGAATATCTGGCGATTTCAAAACCACAAAGCCAGCTTGCTCAACCCGCTTTTTATGCAGCTTGGAAATCCGTCCCATTGACCGGAGAACATGATCTCCGACACTCAGGCTGGACTTCAGACTGGCCGTCATGGAGAGATCCAGCAACACACCGGCCAATACGTCATCTTTATCATCCAGACTGACGGAACCAACGCCGCCGATCAGATCAGACATATTCTCTTTGGTTGCCAGCCAACGGGCGGTTTCACTGGTGGCGCCGCGCTTGGACAGCGCATAAACCGACGCCCCACTCGCTTGCGGACTTTTGAAAGCATCTGCATGCACTGAAACCATCAGGTCGGCATTGTACTCGCGCGCAAGATTGGTACGCTGGCGCAATGGGATAAAATAATCCCCTTTACGTGTCAGACGGCTGTTGTAACCTTTCTTCTGGTTCAGCATGGCCTGCAGTTCCCTTGAAATGGCAAGGACTACGTCCTTTTCACGCACACCACGCGGCCCGAGTGCACCAGGATCATCGCCTCCATGACCAGGATCAACCACGACCAGAATGTCACGACGCTGACTGTTTTCCTCAACACTCTTGGTGACTTCGCTTGTTTTACTGACCGTACCGCCGTATAAATCAATCACCAGACGATGCCCATACTGATCATTGGGCTTTAACACAAAGCTTTTGGGTTTGACGGACTGTTTAAGATCCAGCACCACCCGCAAGTCGTTCTGATTACGTTTTGCACTACGAATTCTTCGGATAGGACTGTCATCCAGCTTGATATTCCCCATATCCGTATTAAGCTCCGCACCGCTCAAATCAATGACCAGTCGGTCTGGCGATGACAAGGCAAATACTTTATGTTCTGCTGGAGAACTCAGATCAAATACCAATCGCGTATGATCCGGTGCCGGCCAAATTCTAACGTTGCTTACCGAACCCGCCAGAGCCGGGGCCGCGACAAACCACACCGCCAATAGAATCCATCGATACCATCTGGTCATAAGATCAATACCCCTAAACCCCTGTTACTCCTGATCCCGAGAGCCATAATATCTATACCTTCCATATGCCCCCAGACTTATTCCGTCTCAAGAAGCCCCAAAATCTTTTACGACTTTCGCAACTATTACGGTCATGGATTCACCATGACTATGAAATGCCACCTGTCGTCCTTCTCCGGCAGTTGACAGCCGGATTTCCAAATCCGCCTGGGGTAGCCACCCCTGGCCTTTTTCCGCCCATTCAATGAGACAAAGAGTAGTCTCTTGAAAATAGTCCCGAATCCCCAAAAACTCCAACTCCTCAGGATCTCCCAGACGATAGAGATCGAAGTGGTACAATGCACCTTGTGCCAACTCGTATGGCTCTACCAGCGTATATGTCGGACTCTTAACTGACCCTGAATGTCCCAGGCCTCTGAGAATGGCACGAGACAAAGTCGTCTTACCCGCCCCCAGTTGCCCTTCCAGATACACGACTGAGGGCCACTCCAGATGTCGGGCCAGTATTGCTCCCAATCGAAAAGTCGCGTCCTCATCAGGCAAAACCAAGCTTGTGTTATTCGTCATTCGCGCCCCGCTTCCTGCAGTGTGACAGCTTGCTTCCAGGCGTCCCCCAAACCGGCAATAACATCCGTGGCCGTCAGCCCCGGCTCTCCAGTCTTTGCTGCAGCCATATCTGCACTGCTGGCGTGCCAGGAAACGGCAAGACAGGCAGCATTGAAACTATCCATCCCCTGGGCAATCATTGAAGCGACCATGCCTGTTAAGACATCCCCCATGCCCCCAGCTGCCATCCCCGGGTTGCCGTGCTCAGCCACAACATTAATCCGGGTGTTCCCATTTCCAGAAGCTGCCACCAGAGTCCCGGCACCTTTGAGTACAACGGTTGCCTGGTATTTCTCCGCCAATGTTTCGGCAGATGCAAATCGGTCAGCCATAACGTCCTGAACAGAACACCCCAACAACCTCGCAGCCTCTCCCAGGTGTGGTGTCAATACGGTCATTTCCGGCAATTGCAGATGATTGGCAGCCAGTATGTTCAATCCGTCGGCATCCACTACCAATGGCATATTGTATTGCTGGCAGTACTGTAGTGCCGTCTGGAAGCACATCTGCCCCCATGGGCCACTTCCGAGCCCCGGCCCCAACGCCACTACCGACGCAGAGGTCAACATTTCTTCCAGTGTCTGGCGATGAGCTACCTCACGGAACATGACCTCCGGCACTCTTGCTAATCCCGGGCCAATATGGCTGGGTATCGTGGCACAACTCACCAGCCCTGCGCCTGAACGACAAGCAGCCTCTGAGGCCATCAACACTGCACCACCAAAACCGGAATCTCCGCCTACCACCAACACATGACCACACTGACCTTTATGCGCAGTACGATCTCTGGTCGGTAGTAACGTCCTGCTCTCGGCGAAATTCGACCGAGTTACAGATGAGAGAACACAACCAAAGACGTCATCGGATACCCCAAGATCATCAAACCAGAGATCTCCCACGACATCAGCGCTTTGCCCTGTCAGCAGTCCACGCTTGATACCAATAAATGTCGAAGTTATCACTGCTTTGACAGTTGCACCCAACATCATTCCCGTGTCCGCCGACAATCCAGAGGGGATATCCACAGCCAAGACCGGCTTACCCGACAGATTGATCACATCGATGACCCCGGCATAATCCTCACGAACGTGCCCGGTCAACCCTGTCCCCAGCATCGCATCAACAACAACATCACAGTCATTCAAGATTTCTTTGATCAGAGAAAGTTCGGGCATCTCTGCGACAATTCCCGACTCTGAAGCGTTTTGCCAGGCTTCTGCAGCTTCACCTTTCAGTTTTTCGGGGTTGGAAAGCGCAATGACTCGCACCGCTTTTCCAATCTGCTTTGCCATTTCAGCAATGACGTACCCATCACCACCGTTGTTTCCACCACCACAAAATACTGCTATTGACGCCGCTTCCGGAAAATGGCGCAGCAAATGGCGAAAGGCGGCCCTGCCCGCAAGACGCATCAAAGCGTACCCGCCACCTTCAGTCTGGGCGATCGTCAGAGCATCAAGCTGACGCACCTGTGCTGCGGTATATAACACCTGGGGCACATTACTACTTGTTGATTGAATCAACACTTCTTGAATCCACTTGAAATAATGTCTCTATATTGCTGTAAATTTTAGCAAAATACTATAAAAAGTACATTTCATAATCAATCTTCATGTTTCTCTTATCGCCCGTCATATCAGGGATGTACGCGGCATTGCACCAGCAATTTTCCCTAACTACTGATTTCCAAAGCAGTTCCAGGAACGAAGCCTGAAAATTGTTGCCAATTGCAACAGACTCTAATGCTTGTGTATGCCAAAATAGGCATTCTATTCATCAGTAAGTCTGTCAGTTTTGAGTCAAATCGATTACATTTCCCTGGCCAAAAACATCAAGTCCTGGGCCCTGGAGCTGGGATTTCAGCAGTGCGGGATTACCGACGTCGACCTCGGGGAGCATGCGGAGCACTTCCAGCAGTGGCTGGCGAAAGGCTACCACGGCACCATGAGCTACATGGAGACCCACGGCAGTAAGCGATACCGGCCTGACGAGTTGGTGCCGGGTACCCTGAGGGTGATTTCACTGCGCATGGACTATTGGCCCGAGCAAGATCAGGCGAAAAACGCCGAGGCCGCCTTATCAGAAGATCAGACAGCCTATGTATCACGTTACACCCTTGGGCGTGACTACCATAAGTTGATTCGAAAGCGTCTGGCCCATCTGGCGGAACGAATCACCCAGAAAATCGATAGCAGCCAATACAGGGTCTTCGTGGACAGTGCACCAGTACTGGAACGTGCGCTAGCGCAGAAAGCCGGACTTGGCTGGATCGGAAAGAACACTCTCTTGATCAATCCCAAGGCTGGCTCATACTTTTTTCTCGGCGAAATATTCACCAACCTGTCACTGCCCATTGATGAGCCTTTTGACAGTCACCACTGCGGAAGCTGTTCGTCTTGCCTTGATCTGTGCCCAACCAATGCCTTCGTGGGCCCACAGGTACTGGATGCCAGACGCTGCATCTCCTATCTCACCATTGAACTGAAAGGGGCTATTCCCGAGGATTTACGGCCACTGATGGGCAACCGGATATTCGGCTGCGACGATTGCCAGATGGTATGTCCATGGAACAAGTTCAACCACCCCTCCAGAGAGGAAGACTTCACCCCTAGACACCAACTGGACTCCAGCCAGCTTATTGAACTATTTCACTGGACCGAAGAAGAGTTTCTGGAGAAAACCCAGGGATCCGCTATTCGCCGAACAGGATACGAAAGCTGGCTTCGCAATATTGCGGTAGCCTTGGGGAACGCTACTCCCAGCCGGGAGGTCGAGGTGGCTCTAAAAGCCAAATTGGACCACCCTTCTGAGATTGTCAGGGAACATGTGACCTGGGCCTTGAATCACCTCCGCAAACGTTCGTCCCTGGGTATGACGACGGATTAACTGAGCTTCAGGAAGTGCTCCCGGTAATATTTCAATTCTTCAATCGACTCACGAATGTCTTCCAAGGCCTGATGGGTACCTTTTTTCTTGACCCCTGCTGCCACTTCCGGGCGCCAGCGACGGGCCATCTCCTTCAAAGTGCTGACATCAAGATTTCGATAATGGAAGAAGCTTTCCAGTGATTTCATGTACCGGGCCAGAAAGCGTCGATCCTGGCCAATGGAATTGCCGCACATGGGCGAAGCGCCCGCTTCGCAATGCTCATTCAGAAAATCCAATACCTGCTGCTCAGCAAGCAGTTCAGAAATTTTACTCTGCTTCACTCTCTCAGTAAGACCGCTGTCACCATGGGTTTTCTTGTTCCAGTCATCCATCAAGGACAGCACAAAATCCGGCTGATGCACAGCAATCACAGGACCTTCCGCCACCACTTCCAGATCACTGGTGGTCACAATAACCGCCATTTCAATGATACGATCCATCTCCGGATCAAGTCCGGTCATTTCCAAATCTATCCAAATTAGGTTATCGCGACGTGACATAACTTCTCCACCGAATTACAGTAGCGCAAACCCTACCGGGTGCATTTAGGCGCAATATTACCACAGTGTAGTTGATAGTCTTCTTTAATCCGGCATCAGTGGGATTAAAAGAAGTTTAAACGAGGATTGTATTAGCACCGCATGGGAAAACGCAGACTTACGAAACAACAGAAGTGGCGCATCAAGAAGATTCAGGACGAACGGGCCCGACGGGCTGAGCGTAAAGAATCCGAAGCCGTAGAGCAGCTTGATGCAGGCGATCTGTCAGCAGAACAGAAAGGTCTCGTCATTGCCCACTATGGTCAGCAGTTGGATGTGGAAGCATTGGACGGAGACCTGAAGGGGCAATTGCACAGATGCTATGTCAGGGCCAACATAGACTCCCTCGTCACCGGTGATATCGTAACCTGGCGCGCTGGCTCGGATAACAGTGGCATCATTGTCGCCCGCGGAGACCGGCATACAGCCCTGAAGCGTCCGGATAAGTTTGGCCAACTGAAACCCATCGCCGCGAATATCGATCAAATCCTCATCGTTATTGCTCCCGAACCTGAAGCACATGCCAACCTCATCGACCGTTACCTGGTCGCTGCGGAAGCCGTCGAGATTCCGCCTAAAATCATCATGAATAAGAAAGACCTGATTAACGATGAAAATCAGGCGCGAATAACACATCTGCAATCCCTTTACACCAAACTGGGTTATGACTGGATCGAGGTATCTTCCAAATCCCGAGAGGGTTTAGCGCCCCTGGTAAAATTATTATCCAACAGAACCAGTATATTTGTCGGCCAGTCCGGAGTGGGCAAATCCTCATTGATTCAAATGCTTTTGCCTGAAGAAAACATTCGGGTGGGTGAATTATCTGAGGGTGTGCGTAAAGGCACCCATACCACCACTACAGCCAAATTGTTCCACATGCCGACCGGTGGAGATCTGGTCGACTCACCAGGAATACGGGAATTCGGGCTCTGGCATATGGACGAACTGACTCTGGCCCAGGGATTTGTTGAGTTCCGCCCCTTTCTCGGCGCTTGCAAATTCAGAGACTGCAAGCATCAGGGAGAGCCTGGTTGCGCCCTGCAGTCAGCTCTGGAACAGGGCGAGATTGAAAGTTCCAGAATGGAAAGCTTTCAACGCATCAGAGACTCTCTTGACGATCAGACGATTATTAATACGCACGATTGATTCACAGTCAGACCTTACCAATTGAGCCCCTCAGAGCCGTTTTGCCCGCCATTTTCGGGCTTCTGCTCAATCGGCAAATCCTTGTTTGGATCAAAAGCCGGCTTGCTTAACTCCTGACGAATCAATTTGTCGACTTCACCAGAAAGTTGATTCGTCGATACATCCGAGTCGACCTGCTCGGCGTCTTCAATTTCCGCCTGGGTCTTCTTATTCAGCACAATAATTGAGATTCTTCTGTTCACCGGGTTTAACGGGTCTTTGTCGTCATAAAGTACCGAAGAGGCCAGACCAACAACCCGCGCCAGTCGATTTTCCGGCAGGCCACCGTCAACGAGCGCACGACGTGCAGCATTGGCACGATCAGAAGACAGCTCCCAATTAGTATAGTTGGCACGCCCAAGGTAAGGGGCGCCATCAGTGTGACCGGAGATACTGACTTTATTGCGAACCCGGGTTATCAATTTGGCCAGTTCGTATAGAATATCTTCAAAATAAGGCTTCAGGGTGGAATCACCGCTATCGAACATCGGGCGTTGGCGCTTATCCACAATCTGAATCCGGAGACCTTCCTCTGTTATGTCGATAATCAACTGGTCTTTGAATTCTTTTAGTTTTGCGCTGCTATCGATTTCAGCCAGAATTTCATCCATCAGTTTTTCCAACCGACGCTGCTCAACCTGGGTCGCAATATCTTCAATAGTCTCTTCTTCCATGACAACTTCAGGCTGGGTTTCCGGTGTCTGTGCCGTATCGTCTGTCACGGTAACCGTTACACTACCTTCCAGGTCAATCACATAGGGGCTGCCACCTTCTTCAAAGCCCACAGGATCAGAAAAATAGCCGGCGACGGCTTCTTTTTGTTCCTTGGTTGTAGAAGCACTCAGCCACAACACCAGAAAGAAGGCCATCATCGCTGTGGCGAAATCCGCAAACGCCACCTTCCAGGCACCACCATGCCCCTTGTGATACTTACGGACTCGACGAACAATAATCGGGGGTTGTTCTTCCATCATAACTTCGCCAACCTGGAACTAACCCACAATAAAAATCATGAAACGATCATTCTGCATTCGCCACCTTTACTTCGAGCGAACATAATCATTGAGCTCCTGAAAGCTCGGCCGTGCACCGGAATAAAGCGCTTTTCTTCCAAACTCGATTGCCAACTGCGGCGCCAGCCCCCCCATAGTTGCCAGAATACCGACCTTGACGCATTCATAAGCTTTGATTTCGCTGGCTGCAATATTATGCAGCGCCTGAGCTGTCGGTCCGACAAACCCATAGGCGGCCAAAATCCCAAAGAAGGTTCCCACCAGAGCCGCTGCAACATGGCCCCCTAATTCTTCGGGCGGTCCTCCCAGCGATTTCATCGTAATGACAATCCCGAGAACCGCCGCCACGATACCAAAGCCCGGCAGCGCATCTGCGACTTTATTAACAGCTTCGGCCGGTTTCTCCAGCTCCTGTAGGCGCGTCTCGATCTCCAGGTCCATCAACCCTTCCAGTTCGTGCGGAGCCATGTTACCGCTACTGACTATCCTCAAATAGTCAGTTATGAAATCACGCACACCTAACATGCGCATAATAGTGGGATACCGATTAAAAATCTCACTGTTCTCAGGGTCGTCCACATCTGCCTCTATAGACATCACACCAGACTTCCTCGCCTTGTCGAAAAGATCGTAGAGCAAGGACAGTAAATCCATGAACACAACCTGATTGAATTTACTGCCGACAAACAACGACGGCGCTGAGGCAAATACTGATTTGATCACTTTCGGAGGATTGGCAATCAGGAAAGCACCGAACGCGGCACCACCGATAATGACAATTTCAAAGGGCTGCCAAAGTGCGAGCAACTCTCCATGGGAGAGCACATACCCCCCCAACACACTGGCGATTACGAGCACAGTACCAATGATGAACAGCATATATCTTGTTAGCCACTCCAGACAGATGACAAATAACGGATGATTATCTACATTACAGTAAAGATCAAAAAAGGCTATTTCACAAATACTTATGCAGGAAACCGCGCCGAAATTGCAAGATCTGGAATGGATAGATCAGCTGCTGAAAAAACCTTTGCCGTCTGTCAGCGGAGCAAGCACCATTCTCCTCCGCATGATGGCGGGGAACACCCTCTCCTACCACAAGATGAGCGAGGTGATTCGCAACGATCCGGTGCTGGCACTCAACCTTCTCAGTAACGCCAATCTCCGTACTCACACCCAGGAAAGTCTGGTCAAAACTCTGAGCCAGGCAATCAGCCTTTTGGGCACAGATTTCCTGGAGAATGTCCTGCAAAACACGCCACCTCCGGAGAGGGCGTCCATCCCAGCAGTTGTCACATATAACAAGGCCATAGCCAGCAGCTTTTTCGCGGCCCACCTCGCGCAGTGGTCAGCACAAATGAGGCATCGAGATAAACAGAATGAGTACTACTGGTATGCCCTGTTTTACAGCATGCCGCTCTGGTTGTTATGGCGATACACTCCGAAAAAAATGCAAACCTGGACCAGTCGCCTGGAACACTCTCTGGAATTTCGCCGCACAATGGAAACCAGAGTGTTTGGTGACAGATTCGTCGAAGTGTGGAAACGAATCCATCAGGGTTTCACACTCCCAGAATCCGTCACAGACACACCAATCTTTGACCATATCCATAACAATCGTTTGTTGATCACGATTGAAAGACATTGTCGGAATACGCAACCATCACCTCGCCCGACAAACCGAGAGGCTTTACTTCTGCTAAATCATCCGGGATTCCTGGTCTCCCTGAGCAACTTGATAGCCTTTCATGCTGGCAGGGATATTTACTCCACAATCACCCTGCGACTTATCCGCTGCCTCGCCGTCTATCTGGAACAGTCTCTAAGAGACACTCTACGACACGTGCATGAACTCGCGGTTGAATCCTATCGCCAACATCCCTTGCAATCTGGTAATGGATTAGTAAGTCAGTTGATCGCAGGCCCAGACATTCCACTTGCCATCGACGAAGAACAATCAGCCGAAACCGCCATGAAGCCTACCCACGAGACGGAGCAAACCAGCCCTCCACCAGGAATAGAACAGGAGGAAATCCCTCCGATAGAACTTCGCAAAACTGAACCAGAGAACGTTGAAGAAGATTCTGTACCGATCAGAGCAAACTCATCTGTTCCTGAAGAGAAGACAAGGAAGCCACGCCCGATTCCCAAGACTCCGGACAATCGACAGATGCGCCAAGGAAATCAGGAGCTATACATCAATATCACTCAAACCATGCTGAGGTCCCCGGCACAGTTTAAGGATATTGCCGCCCTCATGAATGGTGCAGCCCGCTGCATTACGTTTGGTGTAGGTTTGAGGACCTGTGTCATCGCACTCATTAATACCAACAAGACCCGGCTGAAAGGTTACTATGCCGCAGACACCCAGGATCGGCCGGAACTGGCCCGAATGGATCTGGACCTTACACGCCCCTCATTGTTCAGCAAGCTGATGGAAAAGCCCTCAAGTATCTGGATCAACCCCGGCAGCTCTGACAAAGTGAAAAAAATGATTCCCGCAGAATTCAGGTCAGTCAATCAAAGCATGGATTTTTTCCTTACCTCCTGCTTTGTAAAATCAAGACCTGTCGCCATGATCTATGCCGACGCCGGCATCAATGCCCTACCGCTAACCGAATTTGAATACGACTGTTTCAAACATGTCTGCAGCGCGACTTCCCAGGTGCTTTACTACTTTTCACAGCGCAACAGCAAGAATGGCAAAAATGCAAAGAGCTAGGCAGCGCCTTAAAAACGTTAGTGTGGCCCTAGTTACGTTGTCAGCCATCTGCTAACATCCGCAGCAGCTGAGCATGTCCGCGACTCAAGCTTATACGCTGAGTTCTGGCAGCGAACAGCGCATTATCCCTTACCTTAGTTACAGGACTTGTCATGGATACAGCCAAAGGCAAACTCCCCTTTATTATTGAACCGGCCGAACTTCAACCTTTATTGGATCAACAGGGCCTGCTGATACTGGATCTGTGTCGCCCTGAAAACTATCAGGCGGGACATTTGCCCGGAGCATTCTATATTCCTCCCGGCGCGACACAGTACGGCCGCCCTCCTGCACCAGGATTACTTCCCCAGGAGCAGCAGCTAAATGCACTGATTCAGCACATCGGCCTGACACCGGATGACCATGTTGTCGTTTATGATGATGAAGGCGGCGGCTGGGCCGGTCGAATGATCTGGCTGTTAAACACCATTGGCTTCAGAAACTGCAGTTATCTCAACGGAGGCTTGGTCGCCTGGCGCGAAGAAGGCCGTCCGGTTGCACAAGATACACCTCAAGCCAAATCCGCGACTTTTACCATGACACTTGATCCAAGCACCACCGTTGAATTGTCAGAACTGGTTGACCTGGTAGGTTCAGATGATCTTGCAGTATGGGATGCCCGTTCGCCAATGGAATATACCGGTCAGCGACAAACCGCGCTACGTAACGGCCACATACCCGGAGCTGTTAATTACGAGTGGACACGCGCCATGGACCCCGCAAACGGACTCAGGTTGAAAGGGATGGAGACGCTGCGACAGGAATTGAATGAAATTGGCATCAATGAAGACAAAAAAATAGTCACTCATTGCCAATCGCATCACCGTTCCGGTCTCGCCTATTTGATCGGAAAAGCTTTGGGGTTCAATATTCGCGCCTATGCAGGTTCCTGGAGCGAATGGGGCAACCACCCTGATACTCCCATAGAAACCTGAGATTCGTTTCGATTAACCTAACTAACCCAATTTGCCCGGAAACATCCATGTCATTGTTTGATCGTATATTTGTGGCCAGCCAGTACGTCACGCCACAACATGCACTATCCAGAGCCGCCGGCAGTCTGGCTGACTGCAAAAGATCCGCTATTAAAAACGCTTTTATCAAGTGGTTTATAGACCGCTATGGCGTCAACATGGATGAAGCGCTAAAGGGATCAGCCGAGGACTACGAGAATTTCAACGATTTCTTCACCCGCGAACTCAAGGAAGGTGTACGCCCGATTCAGGGCGGAGCCAAAAAACTGGTAAGCCCTGTCGATGGCTGTGTCTCTCAGTCTGGCCGAATCGAATACGGCCGCATCTTCCAGGCCAAAGGGCACAGTTTCAGTTTAATCGAGCTGCTGGGCGGAGATTTGCAACGTGCCCAACCGTTTATCGGGGGCGACTTCGCCACCATTTATCTCTCTCCTAAAGACTACCATCGGATACATATGCCGATAGCAGGCGAGCTGCAGCAAATGGTCTACATTCCGGGAGATCTGTTCTCGGTCAACCCTGTCACCGCTGACAGTGTTCCTCGACTGTTTGCACGTAACGAACGGGTAGTGTGCCTGTTCTCAACCGCTTTCGGGCCCATGGCGATGACTCTGGTCGGCGCCATGATAGTCGCCAGTGTCGAAACTGTATGGGCAGGCCGGATTCAAGGACACGGCAAGACAATCAGAAACTTCAGCTACAACCCCGGTGAAGTGAAACTGGCCCAGGGTGAAGAAATGGGCCGCTTTCATCTGGGTTCGACAGTCGTCCTGACTTTTCCGGAGAACGCCATGCAATGGAACTCTGCAGTCACTGCAGAAGCCACACTAAGACTGGGCCAGCAAATCGGCGACATTACTGCCGGCTAGTCTCTAAGTGTAGCCCCAGAAACTATACACGCCCTGCTGGAAAGGCAATGACATCCTGCAGGGTTTTCTGATTCGAAAGTACCATCAGCAAACGGTCCAGCCCCAGGGCAATGCCTGCAGATGTAGGCATTTGCGGCAAAGCCGCCAACAACCTCTCATCGACTGGAATCTCTTTCTTCCCTATTTTCCGGCGTCTGGCATTATCATCTTCAAAGCGCTTTCTCTGCTCCTTGGGATCCACCTGCTCATCATAAGCATTGGCGATCTCAATGCCGTCTATATACAACTCAAACCGTCGCGCCACCCGATTGCCGTATTCGTCAGTTTCGATTCTGGCCAGAGCTGCCTGGGAGGCCGGGTAGTCATGGACATATATCGCCCCGAAAGTCTTTAGCCAGGGTTCCACCTTATGAGTCATCAACAGATCAAGCGCCGTTTCCAAATCCAGTTCTGACACTGGAATCGAAGAACACTCGCTGGCCTGAGACAACAGCGCCTGCTCTTTTTGCCGGCAATCAACCGCAGACTCATCAATAAAAGGATTAATATTAATCGAACGAACAAAAGCGTCGCGGTAACTGATCGATTCAACTTGCCCCTGATACCCCAGAAACCTGAGCAACTCCGTAACCTCTGACAAAAGATCCTGCAGGGAAAAACCCGGACGATACCACTCCAGCATGCTGAACTCTGGATTGTGTCGACTCCCTCTCTCATCCCGACGGAACGCTTTGCTGACCTGGAAGATAGGACCAGATCCCGCAGCTAGAAGACGCTTCATAGCGTGCTCTGGGGAGGTCAACAGATATAGAGGCCTGCAGTCGGGTAACCCCTGAATTTCATAACTGTCCAGATAGGGGTCGGTTGCCGTCACCTCACTTAAAACCGGTGTATCAACCTCAAGTACCCCTCGGTCATGGAAGAATTGTCGCACCCCAGATAAAAACTGCTGCCTGCGCACCAGCATTTCTCGCGTCACTGAGGGTTTCCAATCCGCCGTTGTGTCGTTCATATACGTTCAATCCACTCTCATAACGGCTCTTTTCCACTTCGATGAGCCACGCCAAACAGAAAAATAAAACCGTAGGTATTTAAAGGCCCAAAAAAAGGGCAGATAAACGAGTTACCTGCCCTTAGAACTCCAGTTAGGACTTTTTAGCTTTTGACCCGGCTTACATATTCTGAAGTCCGAGTATCTACGCGAATCATCTCACCCTGTTCAATAAACAGAGGAACGCTGACGACCGCGCCAGTACTCAGGTGAGCAGGCTTACTACCACCTTGAGCGGTATCGCCACGCACGCCAGGATCAGTTTCGACAATTTCCAGCTCTACAAAATTTGGAGGCGTTACTGACAAAGGCGCACCGTTGTACAGAGTTACCGTATAAACATCCTGCTCTTTCAGCCATTTCGTGGTATCACCAACCGCTTTGGCATCAGCAGCGTGCTGCTCGAATGAGCCATCGGTCATCATGAAGTGGTAGAACTCACCGTCGGTGTAAAGGTATTCCATTTCCAGATCGATAACGTCCGCACCTTCCACGCTATCACCAGATTTGAAGGTTTTTTCGCCGACACGACCAGTTTTCAGGTTACGGTACTTAACCCGGTTAAACGCCTGACCCTTGCCTGGCTTTACAAACTCGTTATCGATAATGGTGCATGGGTCTCCATCCAGCATTACCTTGAGACCTGATTTAAATTCGTTGGTAGAATAGTTGGCCATATTCCTCTATCTCTGCAAAAAGGCCCCACTGACCATCAGCGAAGCCTACAAAAAAACGCTGGTAATCTTCCGGATATCCGGCCGCAGACCACCAGTTAACGAAATTAGTTGGAAAATAAATTTGGCAATCATAGCTCGAAACCACCCTTCATTTGAAGCTTCGCCTTCTAAGACATTGAATCCGACCACGCTGATCTGCTCAGACGCGGAGCAGGCAAGCAAGGTCCATTCATCCGCACCTTTGAAGGACTCCTGGCAACAGGATCTGGCACAAATGATCCGATCCGCAGACGAACTGGTCAAATATCTAGATCTCCCGGTAAGCCTGGCAAAACAGGCAGCTGCAGGAGAAAAGCAATTCCCTGTCAGAGTGACCAGACACTACGCAGACAGGATTGAAAAAGGCAACTTGAGAGACCCCTTGTTGCAACAGGTATTGCCACTGGACGCTGAAGGTCTGATGACAGAAGGTTATTCCAGCGATCCACTGGCAGAAAGCCAGTTTCAGGCCACTCAGGGTATCCTGCACAAGTACCATGGTCGGGCTTTACTGGTAACGACGGGAGCCTGTGCCATACATTGCCGGTACTGTTTCCGCAGGCATTTTCCCTATCAGGATCATCGACAGAGTCTGTCGGACTGGGAAGAAAGTCTGCAGATCATCTCACGAGATCCATCTATTTCAGAAATCATCCTCAGCGGTGGAGATCCTTTGATGTTAACCGACAGCCACCTCGGGAAACTGCTGTCGGTGGTAGAAAGCACCCCCCATGTCAGAACTCTGCGTATTCACACCCGGCTACCAGTGGTATTACCAACACGGGTAACCGAAGGACTTCTGCAACTCCTGTCAGAAACGCCTCTTAAGACCGTCATCGTGATACACAGCAATCACCCACGTGAAATTGACCCGCTTACCGGTGATGCCCTGGAGCAACTTTCCAGGCACGCTGACGCACTCTTCAACCAGGCAGTACTGCTACGAGGCATTAATGACAATGGGAATACATTGGCAGAACTCAGCGAAACCCTGTTCCAGCACAGAGTACTTCCGTATTACCTGCACCTGTTGGACAAAGTCACTGGCGCAGCTCACTTTGACACCCAATCCCACACAATTGATCAGATAATGCAGGACCTGCGGAGTCGATTACCCGGTTACCTGGTGCCACGGCTGGTACAGGAAATTCCAGGGGAAAAATCCAAGTCACCTGTCTGGGCCTGAGCAATGATTTTGAGCGCCGCAGTTACAAAATGTAAGCAATTCTGTAAAACTATGTAAGAACATGGGAAATTTCAGCAGAATCCAACGGTTTGCGGATTATTTGCTATTCTAACTACTAAGAACTTAATTTAAGGTGAGATTAGAAAAGGTTCGTGAGAATGTGTCGAGGTTACATTGAATACTCTAGCTATGACGAATGCTTCATCAAAATGGCGCTTTAGTTAGAGTATGAAATGACATCTCACTACACTCTGATTGGCCGGATACCAAGGTCAAGAAGCATACAAAAATTAAATGAGCACAAAATGGTCGTGATGCATGGACGAAACTAGTTCAGCACTTCAAATAACTGTTCCTGAGCAGAAGTTAACCAGTCTTTCCTTCTGTGAGGCGAATCCCAAACAAATGGAGCAGTGGGTAAGTAACCTTCCGATGGCAAATATCGGGGAAACTGCCAAGCGCTTATATCATGCGGTAATGGAACTGAATCAGTTGATACTAGCGCCCAGCGTCCGCTATCAACTGGTGGAAATTCTACGTAGCCCTGTGTATTACGTGTGCAAAGAGCTTTCCAAACACTTTCTCAATCACTCCATTGTGCTCCCGGAAAAGCAGCGCAAGATAGCCAATCTGGCCCAGGCTCTGCAGCTTCACCTGGCCAACGGCTATAAATCGGTTATCCACGATCAGTTAAATCAGGGAGCCAGCGATAAAGCCATCAAAAACCTGGCTCCTGCCTGCCATCGCGCTATCTCCGACCTGGCCCGGTGTGTGGTTCGCTCATACCAACTCTATTGTCAGAGCCCTCCCAACGTATGGCTGGAAATTCACCAGTTGTATAACTTTGCCCATGAGCATGGTATCGAGCATACCAAGGTCAAGGATAAAGAGCTGTCGTGTAACGACGAGACCAGCATTGAGCATACCTATAAACGAATCGTGCTTTTAGGGTGCAGCAAGCCCAACCAAATGCGCCAGAACGATATTTCAGTGGTATATGAGGCTTTTGACGCCTTGGCAGAACACACTCATCTGGCCTATGGCGAAAGTGCAGGACTTTTCCTGATAAATCCCCATAGCGACAGCCCTCCCTACTATCGTGCGCTGCACTCGGGGCCTCCAGTTGCTGACGGCATGGGTTTCGATACTGCCGAACTGGTGGACAAACTCACAGATTACATCGCTTATCTGAACCAGCATAAGCGCGCACCTGATGACATTCTGGATATGCCGGTGCGGGTGGCCGACAATGTTCTTGGGTCTCTCAGCAAAGCGCTCGGCATCCTGACCAAACGCACATTTAAACGCCTATCCACCAACGGCAGGATATTCCTGACGGTCGGATTGTCGTCCACCCACTATTTCTGTGCAGGTAATGTGGACTTTAATGCCCTCCTGATGCGGCAAGATGGGGAAGAGCACGATGCCAATTACTATCTGCACCGGGCGCAGACGTCGGATATCTGGTCCTCCTCATTTGATTCCGGCCCATCCGGAATCAATCGTACCAGTGCCGAAATGACACCTATAAGCTTCACCGGAGCCTCTGGTGGCGCAAGTAGCGACACCAAACGCAACTACTCCCAACACATTGTTCCTCTGATCAATACCAGTCCGGGTGGCTATTGCATCCAATGGTC
The DNA here is from genome assembly GCF_000376785.1 of Hahella ganghwensis DSM 17046. Taxonomy (GTDB): domain Bacteria; phylum Pseudomonadota; class Gammaproteobacteria; order Pseudomonadales; family Oleiphilaceae; genus Hahella; species Hahella ganghwensis. The sequence continues at coordinate 32,583 of NZ_AQXX01000114.1, read as the reverse complement.
AGGCGATGTTCCAGGTAATGTCCAGGCCGGGGAACTTCTGGGACTAAGAGAAGAAGAGAATCAGCCCTGGAGTATTGGCGTCATTCGCTGGATTCGCCAAGTAAAACAGCACGGCACACAATTCGGAGTAGAACTCCTCGCCCCCAACGCCAAGCCATGTGGTGTGCAGTTGACACAAAAGACCGGTGACAGCAGTGAGTTCTTACGCGGCTTGCTCTTGCCCGAGCTACCTTCCATCGGCCAGCCTGCAACACTCATTACGCCCCGCCTGCCCTTCCAGGTCGGCCACAAGGTCGTCCTGAATAAAAAGGGAAGGGAATCAAAAGTCCAGCTTAGCCGTCGGGTATCCTCTACAGGAAGCTTCAGTCAGTTTGAAATCAAGTTCCTCAGTCAGGCTATGCAGCAGGCTCAATCCGAAGTGAAGGCAAGTAAGGCGAGTGAAGACGATTTTGATTCACTTTGGCCCACTCTCTAGCCAAGCTAACCAAGAACCGGGGCTGCGAACCCACCTTCGCCAGCCCCAAACATCACAAGTTACATGAATCACCGCGAACAGTTGTCAGAGCGGAATAATTAGTCACCTTTCCCTGAGAAAACTTGAATTTTTCAATCAGGACCGGTGACGATGGTCGCTATTTGAACGAAATCGCAATGAATCTGCACAAAGTCCATTAATCGTCTTGTGAGAATGGCCGGCGACTCCTAGAATAAAAAAGTTGTTTACCGAAATGGACATACTGTTGTTGCGTTTTCTTTTACAGGTCATCAACATGCAGCAACTCTATATCGAATTAAGTTAGCCTGATTACATGCAGAAAAAAAATCAAACCGTACATTTGCTGCTTCTGGACTCTTCGCAAAATGACGCAGAGAAAGTGGTCAGCCTCATGCGCAATGCAGGAAAGGCAACCAGAGCGCACCGCGTTACCAGCCTGGAAGACCTGGACGAGTCTCTGGCGGAGCAGGTATGGGACCTGTTCATCTCACGCGAATCAGATGGTGAAGTGACTTATGCCGCCTGTCTTGAGCAAATTAAACAGCAGGAGAAGGATATCCCCTTTATTGTCCTGTTAGAAAACTTTGACGAAGAAACGGCGATTGGCGCGCTCAAACAAGGTGCCCGGGATGTTCTTCCGGCAGACTCACTTTCCAGATTAATGCTCGCTGTAAAGAGAGAGTTGGGGGATCTGGAAGAAAGACGCAAACGCCGTAATATGGAAGTCTACCTCAGGGAAGCAGAAAAACGCTGTAATATTCTGCTGGAAAGCTCCATGGATGCGATTGCGTATATCAATGAAGGTATGCATGTATTCTCAAACAAAGCATATCTGGATCTTTTCGGTTATGAAGACATCGATGACCTGATGTGTATCCCTGTCATGGACACCGTTGCCGGCAACAGTAAAGAAAAGTTCAAGAGCTTCATGAAGCGTATGAACGAAGGGAGTTCCTCGGGCAACGAACTGACCTGCACGATTCAGAAAGAGGACGGTACGGAGACGGATGTCGTCATATCGTTCTCTCAGGCCACCTATGATGGTGAAGCCTGCACACAGTTGATTGTCAGACCTGAAGTTGATTCAGAGCTCGAAGAAAAGCTGAGAAAATTCAGCAGCGAAGATCTGCTCACCGGTCTGTACAACAAGATTCATTTTATGGAACACCTGGACAACATTGTTGAAAAAGCGCTCAACCGTGAAGTTCAGGCCAATCTACTCTATCTCGAACTGGATGACTTCAGTAATGCCCGAGCCGAATATGGCATTGCCGGTGCTGATACCATCCTGGCCGACGTGGCTTCCATGCTGCGCAAAGTCTGCCCTGAGGATTACGCCATTGCGCGGCTGGGAGATGAAACCTTTGGCATCATCAGCATGATGTCTGACACCAAGGCAGCGGAAAAGTTTGCCAAGGATTTATGCCACCAGATTGCAGAAAATCTGTTTGAGGTTGGTGACAAAACGGCTCAAATCACCGCCAGTATTGGTATTGCCAGAATCAACGAGAACGCGCCAGCCGCCAATGACCTGATGACGCGAGCCCACAGAGCCTGCTCACATGTAAATACACTGAAAGGCTCGGAAAAAGGCAATGGTGTGTATGTCTATAACACTGTCGATTTTGAGGGTGACGCCAGTAGCGAAGACTTGATGGCAACCCTACAGACAGCACTGGATAACAATCGATTCAAGCTGCTGTTCCAGCCGATTATAGGCCTTCGTGGTGAAGGGGAAGAGCACTACGAAGCCTTCCTTCGAATGATCAACGAGAAACAGGAAGAAATCAGCCCGTCTAAATTCCTGCCGATTGACTCAAGTGCGGAACTTTCCACAAAACTGGATCGCTGGGTCATTCTGCAGAATATCAAGAGCCTTAGCTCTCATCGCTCCAAGGGACACGACTCAAGACTGTTTCTCAATATCACCCCTCATACCATTGTGGACAAAAGCTTTGTTGAATGGCTTGGTGTTGCACTGAAAGCCGCCAAATTGCCAGGAAACTCCCTGATCTTCCAGATCAAGGAAAGCGATGGAATCGAATATCTGAAGCAGGCCAAAGAATTCACCGAAGGGTTGCAGAAACTCGGCTGCAAAATATCCATCAATCAATTCGGTTGTGCCTTGAACCCTTTCAACACCTTCAAACACATAAACGCAGACTATGTGAAACTGGACGGGTCTTACACTGAAGAAATTCAGAAAGACGAAAAGGCCCGGGCACATGTGAAGGAGATCATTCAGCGACTTCAGGAAGCGGAGAAATTGACGATTGTTCCCTTTGTGGAGAATGCATCTGTACTGTCAACCCTATGGCAGGCAGGGGTCAACTATATCCAGGGTTACTATCTGCAAGAGCCGACGACTGAAATGAACTACGACTTCAGCGAGGGAGAGTAACTCTCTCCTGTCCCCTCCAAAAAAAAGGACGACAGATATGTCGTCCTTTTTTTATATAGCTTGGAACTTCAGCACTTTATAACTCTTCCAGCAAAGCCGTATCGCTGTCCCTGAAGCCTAATAAATACAGAATACTGTCCAGCCCCAAAGTAGAAATAGAGTGTCTGGCAGACTCCTTGACCAATGGCTTGGCGCGGAATGCCACACCCAGCCCAGCGACGCTGAGCATAGGTAGATCGTTAGCCCCGTCTCCGACAGCAATAACCTGCTGCAACTGCACCCCTTCGCGCTCAGCAATTTCATGGAGAAGTTCAGCCTTACGGGCACCATCCACTACTCTGCCGGTGACTTCCCCTGTTACGGCTCCGTCTTTAATATCCAGTTCGTTGGCATAGATGTAATCAATACCCAGTTTATTTTGCAGATACTTGGCAAAATAGGTGAAGCCTCCAGACAAAATGGCTGTCTTATAGCCCAGCTTGCGTAGAGTACTGATGAGCTTCTCAGCCCCCTCGGTCAATACCAGGCGCTGACAGACGTTTTCCAGTACAGATTCCGGCAACCCTTTTAGCAGCCCCACTCTCTTTTTAAAGCTCTGTGAGAAGTCCAGCTCGCCACGCATAGCGCTTTCGGTAATCTCTGACACCTGATCCCCAACACCCGCTTCTTTGGCCAACTCATCAATCACTTCGGCTTCAATCAGAGTGGAATCCATATCGAACACAACCAACCTTCGGTTACGACGGAAAATATCATCTTTCTGGAAAGCAATATCCACCGCGAGTTCGTTAGCCACCTGCAGGAATTCTTTCTTCAGTTCGTTGAGATCACTTGGATTTCCACGCACCGAGAACTCAACACAGGCTTGTGCCTGAGAACGATCCTCATATAGAGACAAGCGACTGGAGAGCCGGGTAATATTGTCGATATTCAAACCGCTGGCCGCCGTAATGCCGGACACTGTGGCAATCTGTTCGGCAGTAATTTCCCTGGAAAGCAGAGTGACAATATAGCGATCCTTGCCTTTTCCACTCACCCATTCCATATATTCTTCATCAGTCACCGGCGTGAACTGCACCTGCAGATTCAGCTCATGCATTCTGAATAATAAATCTTTCAAAACCGGCGCTGATTCCTGAGATGCCGGAATCTGTACCAGAATTCCCCAGGTCAGATGGTCGTGGATGACCGCCTGCCCGATATCCAGAATGACCAATCCATATTCCGCCATAATGTGGGTTATGGATGATGTCAGTCCGGGTTTATCCACCCCGGACACATTGATCAATAGTATTTCATTCACTCGTCAGATACCTGTCTACACAGTACTACGTCAGTCCGCTGAGTTTTCGTCAGCCGGTTTTGCGTCCGTCAAGACTTCCAGTCGGTCTACTCTCTGCAGCCCGCGGGGCAGTTTATGACCCCGACGACCACGCTCCCCAATATAATGAGCCAGATCTGAAGCACTTAACTTCAGGAAGCGTTTGCCCGCATGAATCACCAGACTCTCTTCTTCTCCCACAATCGCCATATGAGCCATCCATTCCTCACGCGCCTGCAGTCTGGCAGACGGAATGCTGATGATTTTATTGCCTTTGCCCTTGGCAAGCTCGGGCAGTTCGCTGATAGGAAATACCAGCATCCGTCCCTCATTGGAGACTGCCACAAGATGCGGGTTAGAGCGCTTTCCAAGCAACTGAGGAGCCATCACCTCTCCTCCTTTGGGCAGGGAGATTAACGCTTTACCAGCCCGGTTTTTAGATTGCATGTCTTCAACAGTGGCCACGAAACCATATCCGGCATCAGAAGCCAGTAGCACTTTGGCTTTATCATCGCCCATCAACACATGCAGCATACCGGCGCCTGACGGTGGGTTAACTCGTCCGGTAATCGGCTCGCCCTGTCCCCGGGCGGACGGCAGCGTGTGCGCTGGCAAACTATATGAGCGACCGGTACTGTCGAGGAAAATCGCATTCTGGTTACTGCGCCCAAGCGCAGCCGCCCTGAACTTATCACCGGACTTATAGTTAAGCCCCACGGGATCAATATCATGCCCTTTTGCGGAACGGACCCAACCTTTTTCCGAAAGCACAACCGTGACGGGTTCCGAAGCAATCAATTCAACTTCACTAAAGGCCTGGGCTTCCTGAGCCTCTACCAATGGAGAGCGACGCTCGTCCCCAAAGGTTTCCATGTCTTCCTTGATTTCCAGTTTTACTTTTTTACGCAGTCTGGCTTCTGATCCAAGAATTGACTCGAGACTTTTACGCTCTTTCTCCAGCTCTTCCTGCTCGGCCTTGATTTTCATCTCTTCAAGGCGAGCTAACTGACGCAATCGGGTATCCAGCACCCAATCAGCCTGTACTTCAGACAATCCAAAGCGCTCCATCAGCGCCGGCTTGGGTTTGTCTTCTGTCCGGATAATATGAATTACTTCGTCAATATTCAGAAATGCGATCAGCAAACCGTCCAAGATATGCAACCGGTCCAAGACCTTTTGCAAACGGTGTTGCAGACGTCGCCGGATTGTTTCAGTGCGGAATGTCAGCCATTCTTTGAGTAATGTACGCAAATCTTTGACAGCCGGGCGGCCATCCAGTCCGATGACATTCAGATTGACCCTGTAGTTTTTCTCAAGGTCTGTGGTCGCAAACAAGTGAGCCATTAAAGATTCTGCGTCAACCCGGTTTGAACGCGGAACAATAACCAGGCGAGTTGGATTTTCATGGTCAGACTCATCGCGCAAGTCAGCCACCATGGGAAGCTTTTTGGCTTGCATCTGCTGGGCGATCTGTTCCAGCACTCGGGCGCCGGATACCTGATGGGGCAACTCAGTGACGACAATATCCTGCCCTTCACTGATATACTTGGCCCGCATCTTGACTGATCCACGGCCGGATTCGTACATTTTCAGCAGATCTTCAGTGCTGGTGACAATTTCACCACCGGTAGGAAAATCCGGCGCAGGGACAAAAGTGGCCAAATCCTGAACCGTTGCAGAAGGATGATCGAGCAAATGTATGCAAGCCTCTGCCACCTCTCTGAGGTTGTGGGGAGGTATATCCGTGGCCATACCCACCGCAATCCCGGTCGTGCCGTTCAGCAGAAGATTAGGTAATCGTGCCGGCAAGACAGACGGTTCATCCAGACTGCCATCGAAGTTCGTAACCCAATCAACCGTCCCCTGACTGACCTCTTTCAGCAGGACTTCTGAATATTTTGCCAATCGGGACTCTGTGTAACGCATCGCCGCGAAGGATTTGGGGTCATCTGCCGAGCCCCAGTTGCCCTGTCCATCTACCAGAGGATAGCGATAGGAAAAGGGCTGGGCCATCAACACCATGGCTTCATAACAGGCGCTGTCCCCATGAGGGTGGAATTTACCCAAAACATCACCCACTGTCCGCGCAGACTTCTTGTGCTTGGCCGCAGCATTCAGCCCCAACTCAGACATGGCGTATACAATTCGCCTCTGCACAGGCTTGAGTCCATCCCCGATGTGTGGCAACGCCCGGTCAAGGATGACGTACATCGAATAATCGAGATAGGCTTTTTCCGTATACTCCTTCAAAGGAAGGCGCTCGATACCCTCGTCAAACATTGTGCTCATATATTTCAGGAAATCTCTTATACGTTTATTAAGTTGTGAGAAACAACCTCAACCAGTACGGAGCCTGCACCCCACGCCTGGCGACAACCGTACTCTACGCAAGGATGCCCTCAAGATAAAGTCCCGGTAAGCAGATGTACGCATTTTACTGCTTTTCCGTGATCCGTAAGATCGCACCCAATCCAAGAGGCTACAGGAGGGCTCGAAGCACTTGTACGTCGTTGAATCCGAAGCGGGCACTGAGCAGGCAGATCACTCAGTATCAACCTCCCGCGTAGTTCCCATGGGCATTAGTGCATGTGCCCTGATGATCGCAGTGGATTATTTGTTATCGGGCAATTGGAGTGGTGCCCCGTATTTCTTCCTGGCAGGTTTGGTTTTAGCGCTTACTGCCTACCTGGGAAGAAAAGCCAAAAGGAGAAAAAGGACTTCATCATACAAAACCAAAGAGAACAACCCAGCCAAGCTGACAGGTGTTCACAGCCAGGAAAAGGCATAGGATAAGGCCGAATAGGAAACCTGGAAAGGGAATTGTTGTTTATCCTTCCATAATCAAGTGCCGGCACCCAAATAAGAACTACCACGTGCCGACACATATTCCATTAAAATCGCCGGATGTCATGCCAGCTCTATTCCTGGCCCCTCGATTGCCTAGCTCTGGCTCCTTGATCATTTAAAAATATTGCCCGTAAATTGAAGTATCCTGAGGGTCTCAGAAGGATCTGACTGTTATCAGCTCTGGGGCTGGCCGTTGCCTGGAATAAACTCAACTGTCATTTGTTCCGGGGGCAAGGGCTTGAAGGGTAATGTGAGGCGATGGTCAACAGGTTTAGCCACAGCAAATATGCTTTGGCCCGACTCGTGTGCGCGCAGGGAGTAAACCATACCGACCAGCATGCAGGTTACCAAAAGCGCTGTAAGCAGCGTTTTGAATCCTAGGTCGAGTAATGGAAGAGTGGCTACAGCGTCACGCATCTTTCCTGAGTGTCCTGTCATCAGTTGTATATGATAAACACTCACAGTCTACCAACTCGCCCACAAAACGCTGTGTCTACTCGGTAGCCTTTTGTTACGCTAATTTGTGCAAATGAAAAAAATTATCAATACGCCCAAGCCAATAACCATTTTTGTTAATCCCTGTTCCCATTTGCTTTCATGAAAACAGGGAAAATCTGTCTCCCACCCTCAATAAATTCCTTGGCGAGAGCTTTTACAACAAAGCCGGACTAATACCAGTCGGTCAGCAGAATGCCGATTCCGATACGTTTGGTGCGGTGGTTGTAATCAATCAGGCTTTCTCCGTAACCGTTGTAATACTGAATGTAACCTTTCAACCGACCGCCCAGAGGAAAACTATAGGAGAGCTCAAACGACGTCTTATTATCACTGCGAAAATTATTGAACAGGCGAAGGTTATATATCGCCTCTTCATTCTCACGCTTATAAGTTACCCCGAATTCACTGTATCCGAGATAACGTTCAATATCCGGGTTATCGTCCTTACTTTCATCTTCAGGTAGCCGCCACCAGGGACGGGCCGACAAAGTCAGGTTGCCCTTACTGAAGATCATGCCGGCAAATACTCTGTTCCAACTTCTGGACAGCGGATCTGAACGCCCATTTGACTGGTGATTGATACCAACAGCATAGTACTCGGAAGAAAAGCCAAAAATGCTCAGCGGCTCTTTATAAAGCAGCATCAATTCCGGTTCGTAATTACTTTCACGAAACGGCGCAGATTTTTCCTGATTATAAACCTGCCAATAGGAACGCTGAGTATAGGCAAACCATAAGCTGGTTCTCTCCGGCATGAGATTGCGGGCAAGCTGAACTTTAAAACTGATCTGGAATTTGGCTTCCGATCTGTCCAGGTCCTTAAAACCATCCACCCTCTCCTGCGTTGGTGAATAAGGGTCAAGATTGGGATTATGATTATAGGTATAGAGCAGAATATAGTTCGGATGATGAGGAATAATGACGAAGCTGTTATCACCAATCGATTGCTCAAAACTCAAACGACGGTCCAACGCCCCCTCATCATTGGAAGACATCTCGTCCTCAAAACCTTCTATACCTTCACCACTCCCATCTGAGGTGTCCGTCCGACCTTTAGCGCCACTCCATCTTTCGGCAAAACGGTCATAACACGCCAGCCTCTCCGAGGTTTCCTTTATCTCCTGGCAGTCGGAAAGTTGTACTTCCGGGGTATGACTCTCTGCAAGGCAATTGACAGAAAATACTGACAGGATCATCAGCCCGCTGGTTATTTCCTTTACAACACTCCTGAGTTTTTGCATAAATTCCTCTAACCTGGGATCCATCAATCTATCGAACCCTCACACTTTCTCACCGGCAGGCTAAAAACTGCCGATAATATTTTTGACCCGTCATGATACTCATCACAGCTATTCAGCATCCGGACAGGAACAGATTCAGCTTAATGCTCTCTTTACAAAACACTGACAACAATTAGCGTTCCTTCCGATGACCTCTATTTCAACTTTATTTTGGATAAATTTTTTCATGGACAACCAAGCTTGAAAAAGAGCACCTTTATTAACTGTATATTTAAACAGTATTTGAAGTGAGGAGGCAATCATGGTTGATCTATTGAAAGCGAAAAGCAGAGGAACTCTTTCAAATCCTGACAACCGTTTTTCCCGTCTCACCTCACAACCCGAGGCAGGGCTGTCCATCATTGCCAGAACCGGAAGCAGGCCCTCTGAAACGCTCCTCTCTCTTGATGAGATCTCTTCAGTCAGAACGTTGCATACGGAATATATTGAACAACAGTGCCGTTCTATCGTCTCCCGTAACAATTCACCTGACCTCCACTTTAATCTTTCCATCAATCCCTACCAGGGATGTGAACACGGCTGCGTATATTGCTACGCCCGCCCTACCCATGAATACCTGGATCTATCTCTTGGGCTCGATTTTGAAACCAAGATCCATTACAAATCCAATGCCGTAAGTCAGCTGGAAAAGTTTCTCAGCCGCCCCGGCTATAAGTGTGAGCCGCTTAATATAGGGGCCAATACCGATCCGTATCAGCAGATCGAACGGCAACAGGGTCTCACACGGAAAATACTGGAATGCCTTCTTGAATATCGGCATCCGGTAACCATTGTGACCAAGGGAAGCCTGATACTCCGGGATATCGATCTGCTGAAAGCCCTGGCAAGACATAATCTTGTCAAAGTCATGATCAGTGTCACCAGCCTGTCACCTGAGTTGAAGAATTCACTGGAACCCAGAGCCGCGGCCCCCCAAACACGCCTAAGAGTGATTGAGACGTTAGCTTTGGCCGGAGTACCTGTCGGCGTTCTCATGGCGCCCATCATACCAGCGATTAACGATATGGAAATCGAAAAAGTCATTGAGCAATGTGCTGCCGCCGGAGCCGGTAACATGCACTATGTTCTGTTGAGGCTCCCTCTGCAGCTGAAAACAATCTTTGATGACTGGCTTACTGAGTACTACCCCGACAGGAAACACAAAGTTCTGCATTTATTGGAACAATGTCATGACGGCGAGTTGTACCGGTCCGAATTCGGTGTTCGACAGACTGGGACCGGTATATATGCCCGTATGATAAACCAGCGTTTCAACCTCGCATGCCAACGATTTGGACTCAACCACAAAAGAGAGGCACAACTACGAACAGACTTGTTTACGCCCCCAAAAGAAAGCAAGCAGATCGATTTATTCTCAGAGTAATATCATCGGCCTGTTGAGATGTAACTTTCATGTTAAGGGTTCGAAGAAGTCTCCGATGTTTCAGGCGTATACAGTAACAGTCTGTTGGCTAAGAGTTATCAACTCACCTTTTGAATTCCACAGCTTGGAGTGCGTGTAACCGTAACCATCTCCCGCCGTTTCAACATAGGCCTGATATAGGCATTTTTCCAACACATCAATTCTGGGCAATGGGTGCACAAACTGAATGGTCCAGGTCAGGGTACTGGCAGGCACAGGCTTATCAACCCAGGGAAGGGTTGCTGGCGGCCAGGCATCCACCAGCCCTAATATTTCGGCTTCAGTTATTGCCGGCATGGCTTCCCTGTATGAGATCCATCCTCCCATTTCACGCGAGCGCACACCTGAAAACGGCAATCCTCCATAGGCATACTGAAAAAGAAAATGCTCAGTAAAATCAGGCGTAACTCCTTTGATAAAAGGCAGTTCCTGACAGTCTTCAGGAGCTTTGGCGTAAGGTATTTCAGCACCTTCGGCGTTAATAACAGACTCTCTTGCTGAACCGAAAGCCCCTGTCACCAAAACCTTGACCTGACCGTTCTGGATACCACGCCCTTCCACGACAGATACCGCCTTCCCTTCTCGCAGCACATCGGTGCCAATGGAAAGTGGGCCTGGCTCTATAGGGCCGATAAAATTGATCGCCAGATTTCGTACCGGCTTATCTTCACCCGCCTGTAATCGCATGGCCTGAAAAACCATGGCCACCACCAGACCACCAAAAGTTGCCCGCCCCTGCCCCCAGCCTTCAGGTACATCAATAAGTATGTTGGGTTCTTTTATTTGTCCAATTGCATCTGAAAACAGCATAAAAATCGACCTGACAATGTGTAAGTTAACCAATGTTTACAGCTAAAACATAAAAGATCAAGCAGCCTACTTCGCCGATATTGGGCAGAAAACACCCAAAACGTAGATTTATTACGAAACAATTACTAAAGTACTACTCTATTTAAGGTCATCTTCGGTTAAAATTCCGTATATAATCTCCAACTACAAAAATCGTTGTCGACTCGTTGTAACTGTTATTTACCCATAGCAGTTTAATTATCAGCGATAGAAGAAAATGATCGCGAGCGCCTTACAAGGGCACCGTTGTTGATCCTGCCGCAACCACGTAGGGAAAATCATGACTGAAACAAAATCTAAAATTATTTACACCATAACCGACGAAGCTCCAGCTCTAGCCACTTACTCTCTTCTCCCCATCATACAATCTTTTACTGCCGCGGCAGATATTGAAGTCGAAACCAGCGACATATCTTTGGCAGCAAGGATTCTGGCAAACTTTCCAGAGAATCTGACCGAGGAACAAAAAGTTCCTGATGCCCTGGCAGACCTGGGTGAGCTGACTCTGCGTCCGGAAGCCAATATTATCAAGCTTCCCAATATCAGCGCGTCGATTCCACAGCTGAAAGCCGCTATCAAAGAGTTGAAAGATCAAGGCTACGATATTCCGGAATTTCCGGATGAGCCTCAGACAGATGAAGAGAAAGCAATCCGAGCTCGTTACTCCAAAGTTCTGGGCAGCGCGGTAAACCCGGTGCTTCGCCAGGGCAACTCTGATCGCCGAGCCCCTCCTTCCGTTAAGGAGTATGCTCGCAAGCATCCTCATTCCATGGGTAAATGGAGCCAGGCATCCCGCACTCACGTTGCTCATATGTGGGATAACGATTTCTACCACGGTGAGAAATCCACCGTAGTGGAAAAAGAAGGCAATGTTCGCATCGAGTTTGTCAGCAAAGATGGCCAGGTCAAGGTCATGAAAGAGAAAACTCATTTGCTGAAAGATGAAGTCATTGACGGCATGTTCATGAGCGTCAAGCACCTGCGCAAATTCCTTGAAGAGGAAATGGAAGGTGCCAGACGAGCTGGCCTGCTATTCTCTCTGCACGTCAAAGCCACCATGATGAAGGTTTCTCACCCCATCGTATTCGGCCACGCGGTTACGGTTTACTTCAAAGATGTATTTGAAAAGCACGGCGAACTGTTCAAAGAAATTGGCGTTAACCCGAACAATGGCTTGAGCAATGTTCACCAGAAAATCGAAACACTGCCATTGTCCAAGCGGATGGAAATCGAATCTGACATCCGGGCCTGCTATCAGAACCGTCCGGAAATTGCGATGGTGGATTCAGATAAAGGCATTTCCAACCTGCACGTTCCCAGCGACGTAATTGTCGACGCCTCCATGCCGGCGATGATCCGGGTAGGCGGAAAAATGTGGGGCTCAGACGGTAAGCTGAAAGATACCAAGGCAGTCATCCCCGAAAGTACCTACGCGACTATCTACCAGGAAGTGATCAACTTCTGTAAGCACCACGATGCCTTTGACCCAAGAACCATGGGTACTGTGGCCAACGTTGGTCTGATGGCTCAACAAGCTGAGGAATACGGCTCTCACGACAAGACTTTCGAACTGCATGATGACGGAATCATGCGTGTGGTTGATGAGGACGGGAATGTCCTGCTTGAGCACAATGTTGAGAAAGGTGACATCTGGCGTATGTGTCAGACCAAAGATCTGCCTATCCAGGACTGGGTCAAACTGGCAGTCACCCGTGCACGCCTGACCGGCTGGCCAGCCATTTTCTGGCTTGATCAGGAGCGCGCTCATGATGCGCAGATGATCAAGAAGGTTAAACGCTACCTGCAGGATCATGACACCGAAGGCCTGGACATCCAGATCATGTCTCCGGATACAGCGATCCGCTATACCATGGAGCGTCTGATCCGCGGCCAGAACACCATCTCAGTGACCGGTAATGTTCTGCGTGACTACCTCACTGATCTGTTCCCAATTCTTGAGCTGGGCACCAGCGCCAAAATGCTGTCCATCGTACCTTTGATGGCAGGCGGTGGTCTGTTCGAAACAGGTGCCGGTGGTTCTGCTCCCAAGCATGTTCAACAATTTGTTGAAGAGAACCATCTCCGTTGGGATTCCCTGGGCGAGTTCCTGGCAATTGCAGTATCTCTGGAAGATCTGGGTATCAAGAACGATAACGAGCGGGCCAAAGTCCTGGGTGAAACCCTGGATAAGGCAACTGGTATGCTGTTGGAAAACGATAAGTCACCTTCACGCAAAGTGGGTGAAATCGACAACCGCGGCAGCCACTTCTACCTGTCCATGTACTGGGCACAGGCACTGGCGGAACAAACCAAGGACCCCGAACTGGCGGCCAAGTTTGCACCATTGGCCAAAACTCTGGCAGAGAACGAAGAGAAGATTGTTGCTGAGCTGAATGGCTCTCAAGGACAGTCAGTCGAAATGGGCGGTTACTATCACCCGGCTTTCGATAAGGCAAGCAACGCTATGCGTCCAAGCAGCACCTTCAACTCCATTCTGGAGAGCTTGTCCTGATATTCATTGCCTGCTCACTGATATTCAGCAGCAGGCTCTGAATCCGAAAGCTTCGGATCCGGATACACAAAGGCCTCGAAGGTAACTTCGAGGCCTTTTTTATGGGCGACTTTTGTTGACCACTTCAACCGCTAAGAATTCTACCTTACCTTAACATCCACCCAGACCAGCCTGTGGTCTGAACTGGCACTACCACCAGCACCGGTCAGCCGATACAGCTCACTTTCACTGTCCGGCCAGAACACTGCGGAATCAACAATTTGCATATTGGCTGATGGCAGCACATAGTCCACGCGAAGGTTACCAGGATCACCATCAAAAAAATCAGCCGTGTCCTGAGCCCGATTTCCTACCTGCAACTCATTTGCCTCTCCCTGAGAAAAGGCTGCTTCAGCAGAGCCAAGGCTTACAGGTGTTCTATGGTTATTTACCCGAGGGTGATCCAACAACAAAGCAGCAGGATTACCGGTCGCGTCTCCATCAAACGGGTCGGCGTTCATGTCCCCCATAATGACAAACCGGGAACGTTTGGACAGTCCACCCCGACGCCCCTGATCATCGCGAATGTAAAGGCTCTGATGTCCACCTTGAATGTAGTCCGCCCAGAATCTGATTTCATCGTGGTTCCGGGTTCCGTTTCTGTCTTCCGGACCATCAAATACCGGCGGCGTCGGATGACTTACCAGGACATGTACAATTCGGCCTGATACCAGAACAGGAAGATCCCAATGACTCTTTGATGAGAGCCTGACGACCTCTAGCTCTTCCTGAGTGAACCAGTCGTGAGGCTCGGGCGTTTCAGAGTTGTCAGGCAGCAAGGCCCCAGGCATGTTTTTCCAGAGGAATTTCTGAAATGTTCTGACATGCCATCCCAGAATCGGGTAACGGGAGTAAACCACCATGCCGTACTGGCCGGCGAAGGTACCAAATCCAAAAGCATCATTTGCCAGTTCGAACCCACTTTCGCCTATGACACCATCGTTATTCAGATCATATCCGGAGGGAATTCCCGTGTTGATGGCTGCTGAATATACATAGGGATATTCAATCGGATTGGCTCCATTTTGCCCAACTTCAAGATAGTTCTGCTGAAATAAACTTACAGCAGAGCCTGTTTCATCAAAATCAAACTCATTGATCAACAATATATCCGGGCGGGATCTTTGAATAATTTCAGCGACTGCCATCGCCTGAGTATTACTGCTGTCAGTAAGATCCTCTATCAGCTCTCCTTCACCATTTCGGTTAAGTGAAGCGTTAAATGTAGCGAACCGCACGGTATCGTTTTCGTCAATCCAATGCTGGTTATTGGCACCTGAAGCCTGACTTACACCGCTGAAACATACGATTACTAGCGTAAGAACCAGCCCGACACCCTTCAATCCAATATTCTTCAGCCCGATTCCACGCAACAAACATTCCTTCATATTTTTTATCCTTTTTGAACTTTTCAATGCCAAATATAGACTGCCCCTGCACGATGACATCAAAGAGACCAATAGGTGAAACTAACGTGACATAAAACGGACTATCTAACCGGCGTTTGTTGATTAATAAAGAGACAGTTTAATAATTAAGCAGAACGATGATTAAGGGAAAAGGTCAGTATATTTAGAAAGATCAAATTGCCAAAAGTGGATGGTACACACTGAACCTATAGCAAAGCCCCAACACTCTCAATCAAAAGAGCTGTTTCGGGTAATCGCTCTAAATCCTGGGATCTGAACTTGCCTGTCTTTACCAGACAACCCTGAAGCCCCGCTCTGACAGCCCCTTCCACATCTCCAAGCACATCATCACCCACCATGAGACATTCCCCTGCCGAGAACCCCGTACTTGCGACAACCTGATCAAAGAATTCCCTGCCTGGTTTACCCATCACGACCGCTTCAATATTGGCCGCCCATTCAAGACCATGAATAAAAGCTCCTGCATCCAGCATCAGCCCCTCATCATCCTTAAAATACCGATTCATACCGATGCCAATGAGTGTCGCGCCTTGCATACAAAGACGAAAAGCTCGATTCAGGTTATCGTAATTCAGGTCCTCACGTGCATCTCCAAGCAAAACACAGTTCGGATTATCTTGATCCAGATCTTCAAATTCCGACTTGATGGCTTGATGTATAAGACAATACGGACGCAGCCCTTGTTTCTGGATATAGCACTTGGCAGCCACAGGAGCAGTATACAGCTCTTCAGGTTCAATCCGGATCTGCATTCTCTTCAGCAGGTTTACGACCTCTGACGCCGAACGGCTGGCCGTGTTAGTAACAAACCTCAAGATCAACCCCGCGCCACGAGCTCGCTGCACAAATTCAGCTGCTCCAGGTATAGGGTTTGAACCTTCATAGAGAACACTACTCAGATCCAACAACAATGCCTTGCAAGAGAGACTCATAAATACTCCTCCCAGGACAGACCAGGTTAGCCTGTATACAGACAACTCCGGAGAGGGTGTATACGAAGAATCAGGGAAGAACAGCTCAGTAAAATACAGCCAGCCATAGGGTTTCTGTGTCGGGATCAGTCCAGCTCACCTTATGTTTCTGATGTGCTGGAATGTTCAGGTAGTCCCCTTCCTGCAGACGGATGTCCTGCCCGCTGTCATAGGTAATCACAGCGGTTCCCTTGACTACCATGACCCACTCGTTTTGATCCTGATCATACCAACCGGAATCTGGCGAGGTATGCCCCTGTGAAACAATACGCTCAATTTTGACCTGGCCAGCGCCAGCCAGGAATTCAAATACCTCAGAGGATTTGTCTCTGGGAATAGAGGCAAAGATATTGCCGATTTTTGGATCAGACATGTATGTCTTCCTCTTGCCGTCCACACTTCCTGTGAGCTGAGCAAAAGGCTCATCCCTGAGCCCCGGTGAGCTTATATCATCGCAATCTTATCTTTTAAGACAATCCATCCTGCCGGCTCATTAACAATACCTTTCCAATCGTATTGCCCACCCAGTAAACGGTGGGTTCGGCGCGTAAGCAATTCTTTCACCATTAACGATGCAGGGCCGGTTCCTCCACCGAAATGGCCAAGCAGACGCTGTTCCACATAGGCTCTCCAGTGCAACTCCTGGGCAGTGAAGGCCACCACCGCACCGGCCTGCTCCTTGATGCCAATCTTACAACCCCGCATTGTCATGCTGATGACCTTGCCGAAGATACCTCCTGCCAGCGATCCAGCAAAGTCACCACTCCTCACCACCACCTTCGTCATTTTCATCCGAATCAGAATATCAAGGAGAAACGACAGATATTCACTCCCCTGTACCCGTACACTCATGTTGGCAAAGCGGTATAGATGAATAAGAGAGCTGGCATCGGCGGTACCATGCTTGATAGCCGAAGCGACGTTTACTGACAGAGCTCCTGAACAGGCTGAGGCAACGCCCCCGGCAATTTCAAACGCCTCGCCACCAATCTTCTTTGCACATCTTTGCCTTAGATAGGGCGCGGTAAACTTGAAACTCTGGCCACTATACCCATTTTCCAGAAAATGAGGATTAGGTGCCAAAGGCACTCCCAGTATGACCGGCAGCCCTTTCTCCACCCCGTCTTCCTTGGTGACTTCGGCACCAATCGCCAACACTTTTGCGGTCATACTCGCCGCACTGTTACCCGCAAGAATATCTATACCTGATCCCAGGATCTTGGAGATATCCACCCAGTACTTTTCCAATGTCTTCTTATCCATAACGACTTCCTTACAATCCAATTTACAATCTCACATCAAATCAGCTGAGGTGGTCGACCGCCCAGCATCCTTCCATGAAGCGGCGCAGCATAAAGGGTTACCTTGAATTCATTTAATGAATTTTTTATTGCAGAAAAGAAAAGCGGGCACGAAGCACTAACAGGGCGATAGCCAGAATCAGAATGGACAAATTTGCCGGCTCAGGAAGATTGGTGTCTGCATCAAGAGATAAGGTGGACGGAGAATGAACAAGCTCAACACTATCGTTCAACACCTCACCCTGAGCGTTACGCAGATACATGAAAGGATCAAGAGTTTCGAGTAACTCGCTGTTCCTTGCAGGCGACACTAAAACGGAAAACTCTACACTTAAATGGTTGAAGCCCTTATCAGGATATTGGCTCTGGAATAATCCTGACTGAAGGGGACGACCTGGCTTTACCGCAACTTCCCTTTCCCTGTCCATACCACGCTCCCCGTGGATACCAGCCTCAATGCTTATCTTATCCTCAATAATTGCCGGCTTTCTGACACTGGAGGCCGCCTTATGCTCACTCGGACTCAACCCTAACTGGGAAGCTACAACAGGATCATCAAAATCAAACTCTGTCAAAGCCGTATGGACGGGATCATACAAGACATCAATATCCAGCGCCTTGAGAGAGTCGCTAATATTGTGGCTCAACTCCTGCACTGAAAAATATAAAGAGAAGGAGTCGTTGGCCTTGATTGATGAGGAAACATCAACCACGGCACCATAAACCGTCTGAATGACAGACAGCCAGAGACCTACCAGCAATGTCAAAAATTTCGCCATGACAAACACCCGCAACACTTCCCTGACGTCGGATCTCTCCCAGGGGTATAAGATCATGTATTTATATTAAAAACCTTGAACACGCATTCCCGCGTGGTCCAAAACGATTTCAGGAGGGATTTGTCAAAACAGAGGATGGAATCAAGTGTCCCTACTTAATCGTCAGACAGGCGATGCATTCTCAGATTAGATCATGTATCGCCTTTTCACATCTTACGATGAAGATGCAACTCTGGTTTCCTTTATTTTATCAAGCCATATAAATCAGACTAGGTCAACAGCTTGCCGGCAATAGCATGGAAGCGATCAAAAAAGTTTCCCAAGTTTCGACTCACATCTCATTGTAGCGGCGCTGCATTTCTTCAGGTGTCACCTTTTCGATACAGTGGCCGATCAACCAGCGATGGCCGAAAGGATCACAAATTGTCCCTGAACGTTCTCCGTAGAAGTGATCGCCAGGCTCTCTTTCCAACGTTGCGCCACACTCTACCGCTCGGCGAATCACTGCGTCAGCATCATCCACATGCAGATGTATCGTCACCGGAGTACCTCCATATGCGTCAGGTCCCCTGCTGCCACATTCCGGAAACTCATCACACAACATCAGGGTTGCGCCGTTGAAATCCAACTCTACGTGTCCGATTCGTCCGCCCGGTTCAGTCAGACGAAACTTTTCCGTCACCCCGAATGCTTTGATATAGAATTCAACTGCCGCCCCGGCATCGCGCGCACATAGATAGGGAAACATTTCGTGAATCATCTTTCAGGTATCTCCTCTTTGATTATGATGAATCGAATGAGATGGCAATTGAATATAGCCCTAGGGAAAGTCATGGTCTTGAATAAAATTGACCTCTCGTAGTGATTGCTTATGTCGAAGGAAGCTTCACATGGCGATGAAATTGGGGAGCGAGACGTCTGTATTCAGAGAGAGTGATGCCTGCGGTGGCAAGAAAATGACGACTACAATGGGCTTGATCACTATAGCCAGCCTCCAGTGCAATTTCTGCCATCGATTGTTGGGGAGAATACTTCAGACGATCTACCAGGCGCTGGAATTGAAGTATTCGACTATAAGCTTTCGGGGTGAGACCAACAAAACGTCGGAACAGTGCGTTAAAATGGCGATGGCTATAGCCGGAGTATTCAACGACCGAACGTATTGTCTCGCGGGCTTCAAGCCTTTTCAGTGCATCCACCATCACCTGGGAAGGAGCGTCCGCCACTGACAGGCGTCTGGCAAGCCAGCTTTCAACCATTGCCAGTTGACGAACCTGGGATAACTCAGACAGCTGCTCCCTGATCAACTCAGCTTCTCGCCCCCACACCAAGTCCACACAGGTATGGCGGTGAGAGAACTCATCGGAATGACTCCCAAACAGCCATTCTGAGACTCCTGGTTTCAAAAGCACCCCAACAGACCGGGTCGGCCTGGATATATCACGAATATAGTAAACTGACCGAACTCCACCAATCACTACAGGTCCATAGGATATCCCACCCGCCTCACCAGTCTGCCGATACACTTTCAGTGGATCTGAGGTTAACCTGAAAACTAAATGCATACTGCCGGTAGGCAGTACATGCTCCCTGTCTCCGGGACGAGATTCAGCGGAAGAACCGGTCGAGTCAGCAGCCCATGATTCTTTTACGAATGGTTGCAGAGCAGGTATTGGAGGACGCCTGATCATTATCGTTGACTCCTTTCAAACAGACAGGGATCCTTCACGGAAATCGGATTTATCCAGAATCACGTTAATCAACATTGGCTTACCGGCTTTGGCCAGCTTTTTGGCTTTGGTAATGGTGGCGCGTATATTTTTCGGGTCATCCAGCAGTAGAGCTTCCCCCCCATATCCCTGAGCAACCAAATGATAATCAGACTGCCGTAACAACACGCCTACATCATCTTTCAGCACCTTAATCTGATCCCTAGCGATCTGATTCCAGCAACCATCATTGCCAACTACCGCAATGAAACCCCTGCCATGACGGGCAAAAGTATCAAACTCCGCCAGAGAGTATGCCGAGGAACCGTCACCATAAATAATCCAGATCTCTGCATCAGGACGTACTGCGCCGGCACCGATTGCAAAGCCGCCTCCAACCCCGAGAGTACCGAATACGCCAGGATCCAGCCAACTCAATGGACGGCGAGGCTGTAAGGTATAGGATGCTGTAGCAACAAAATCCCCACCATCGGCAACGATCACGGCATTGTCATCAATTCTGGAGTCGAGAACAGTAAACAATTCAAGTGGATTGATATGCCCGGCCTGCTCACGGGCCTGCTGCTGAATTTCCTGGTTTCGCTGGGCATCAGTACTGGCAAGGGCCTGGCGCCAGGCATCGAAGCTTTTGTTTGTATGAGCTTTGTTTACAAGCGCTTCGTTTTCAGGGGATTTACTTTCTTGGGGTTCGCGTTCAGAAGACAAACGTTCAGCCAGGCAGGCAAGAAAATCTGCCGGTTCTCCCCAGGGATTCGATTCCTGAACAGGTCCGAACGACTCAGGTTAACCGATATCAGAGTCGCTCGGCGGTTTATGTGCCCCCCATAATCCAGTCGGAAATCACAGGGAACTCCCGCCAGCAAGACGACATCCGAATCTCTCAGCGCCTGCCTGCGTCGATGGCGACTTTGCAGCGGGTGATTCCGCCCCAATAGCCCGCGGGCCATTCCTGACAAAAAGACAGGCACCCCCAAGCTCTCAACTGCAGATATCAGTTCATCTATTTTGCCGGGAGACTTCACAGCCTGACTGCCGATCACCAGAACCGGCGCATTTGCGTGCCTCAATCTCCTGGCTGACAACCTGGCCAGCGCTTCGATATTCACATGTTCCAAGGCGTCCTCAGCCATACCGGAAAGCCGCAGTGAAAGCTGTCTGGCACCAGCCAATGGCGTGACAGCAGATTCTTCCGGTTTGAAAATCTGGTGCGTATGATAATCGAGGTACTTCTGAATAGCCTTGGAGGCAATGCCGCCCTTCGCCTGCTCGCTCCCTTTAATGCCATACCATTCTTTCACCAGATCTTCCGGGTACAGTATATCCAGGGGTAACTCGATAAATACCGGCCCCGGCACTCCTGATCGGGCCGTTTCAAAGGCCTGCCTGATAGTCGGCGCAATGTCCCGGACCTTTTTAACCGAATGAGTTGCCTTCACATGAGGCGCCATTAGACTGAGCTGATCGATATCCTGAAGCGAGCCACGCCCACGCAGAACCGTTGCACTGGCACCGCCCAACAGTATCAGAGGTGATTGAGCCAACTGGGCATTCTTGACCGCTGTAACAGAATTGGTGACTCCCGGCCCAGCCGTGACAGCAGCCACTCCGGGAGTTCCAGTAAGACGGGACACTGCATCCGCCGCAAACACGGCAGAAGCTTCATGACGAACATCCCAGACCGATATCCCTAACGCTTTACATCCAGACAGGATGGGCGAGATGTGCCCACCACAGAGAGTAAACAGGTGCTCTACTCCTTGCTCTTTTATTGCCTCGGCAACAATTCGTCCACCATGAATCAGTCCACCAAACTGCATCGCTCTGCCTCCCTTGGCCAGTTGTCGTGAGAGTATTGGCTGTTCAGATATTGCAATGTTTTAAAGACTGCTATTGACAGTACAAATCAAGCATAACAGGTAGTCAATCCACTAATTAACCCCACCCCAAAAGAAATACGTGCTTGCAGAATTTTTACAACATCACGACAATGAAAAAACACAATTACACAAGACATTTGTTGCGAGGGCTGTATACTCACCGAGCATTTGGGAGGTGCGTCTCTTCTACACCAAAATAACAGGAAGGCGCTGGCGCAAAAAAAACGATTACCTAAGCAACCTCACCACAAGAAGCCCCGTCCAGGATCAATTGCGGGCTCATCATAATTCGAAAATCCAAGCAACGCAGACGAACCACTGTCAGAAAGTATATCCAAGGCTTTTACTGACAGAGCTGGCTATCGGCTGCAGTTTCTCAATATTGGCACAAGTGATTAAATTCAGGTAGTTATGTATAAATCTTTAGCGTTGTTTACTGTTCTTCTCTGCAGCGTCTTTTCCGCCGCAGCCGAAACCCTCAGAGTTCTTAACTGGGACGACTATATTGACCCGGAAATCGTCAGCGAGTTCGAAAAGAAATACAAGGTCAAAGTTGAATACTCTACCTTTGACGACATCGAAGGTATGGCAGACCAGTTGTTTGCACCTGACAGTCGTTTTGACGTCATTTTCCCGACGTCTTATCTGGTGAGCCGCATGTCAGATAAAGATTTTCTGGAGCCATTAGATAAGAAGTCCCTGAAAAACTTTTCTGATATCAACCCAGTGATCAGTAAGGCGCTTTACCAGAATAGTAGCGGAGAAATCTATTCCTTCCCTTATATGTGGGGAACCACCGGTATCGGCTATAACGCCAAGAAGCTGAAGCAAATGGGCGTTGATACTTCAAACATTTCCTGGAGCCTGCTTTTCGACCCGAAAACTCTGGAAAAAACCTCCAAGTGCGGTATTGGTATTCTGAATGATCGTGACGAGTTGATCGGCGCAGCGCTAATCTATAAAGGGCATTCTCTGAACAGCGACAACCCTGACAGCCTCAAAGATGCCGGCCAGACACTGGTCGACAGTTTGCCTAAGGTAAGATATCGCAACAGCGGCCAATACAAAGAAGACCTGATCAAGAATGAAATCTGTCTGGCAGTTGGCTATTCCGGAGATATTCTGCAGTCATCAGCAGACAATCCTGATATCCAGTATGCCATTCCAACGGAAGGTGCCAATATGTGGATCGACACTATGGCAATTCCCAAAAACAGCCAGAACAAAGAACTGGCCTACAAGTTCATCAACTTCGTGTCTTCTGCCGAAGTTGCCGGAAGAAACTCAAACTACAATGCCTATCCAACGCCTATGCAGAGCGGCAAACAGTTTGTTGACCAGGAAATCCTGGATAACCCGGCCATCTATCCTCCTGCGTCAGTTGAAGCAAGCCTAGAACAGATTGCGCCGGTTGATCGCAGAACCAAGCGCCTGAAACACCGTCTGTGGGTTAAAGCTATCTGTTCCGGTGGAAGATGGTGTACAGTACCTTCCGACTCTGTATTCTAAACAGACAATAAACGACTCAACAGATAATAAAAAAGGGCCTGATAATCAGGCCCTTTTCATTTGAGGCTCGTCAGCCAAGTGTGGGCTGTCGCTCACTCTGTCAACGACCTGCCATCTACCCCTTCTTCTTCACCGGCCGGTAAGGATACATCCAGCTGGCAAACGCCTGAACACTGCGAGTCTGAATCCAGACTTTTCCTTTTCCGCTGAACCGACAGACAAAACCTTCGCCGGAGAAGAACAAAGACTTATAGCCCCCCACTTTGGTGATTTTGTAGTCCAATCCTTCCGTAAAGGCCACAATATTGCTGGTATCAACGACATAATCGCCGTCCACATCCAGCATGATCATGCCTCCGTAGGTGTTAAACCAGAGATCGCCGTTACCGCTACAACGAATCAGGAAAAGGCTCTCACCAGAGAAAAAGCCTTTAGTCAATCCTTGCCATTTGGTTTCCACGACCACATTCATATCGGAAGCAACGAAGGCAGAATTCTGCAGGAAGATCGTTTCATCGCGTAGATAAACATGAGCCAGATCTCCCGGAGAGGCAGGGGCAATCCCTATTTCTCCCGGACCATTCTGAGAGGTAAACTCATTGATAAAGATGGATTCTGAAGTTAACAATCGTCCCAACCCACCTTTAGCCTTGGTTTTCATCACCAGATTGGTGTCCATCGTCGCCATGGCGGAGGCTTCAACCCTCAGAGTTTTCTCAGCAGGAATGTTGACGGTTAGAAACGCGTAATCGGGTTGCCCCTCAATTTTGAATTGATAACCCGGTTGTTCCTCCACCAGCCTTGAGGTGGCATGCACTTCCTGTTTGAGCGGCGCATTTGAAGCCCGCTCGATGGCACGCTCCAGCGTCGACCCGTTCGTCGACTGTTCGGACTTCTGTTCATTCTGAGCCTGGGCCTGAGGCACTTGTTCCGCCGTCGCCATCTCAACAGCACTTTGCACACCGATATTATCGAGTGCGCGCTGAATTTTGTTGGCAGTCGCCTCATCCACACCTTTCTTTACCACCACCGGCGCTTTCGAAAAGATATTCTCAGCCTTTTCATTGGCCACTTTAAACAGTTTGGAAAAGGCTTCAACGGCACTTTCGCGGGAAACGCCGGGGTTCAACTCGCCGGTCACCCGAACCTGATAGGCAGATGTATTCATATGTCGCCCTCCTTACGCTTTACGCGGCTTCAGACCGGGGGACAAGGTCCACCCGAAGCTGCCGGGGTTGTGAGACTGACACCAGACTGTCCCTTTCCCCTGAAATTTGCATACCAGCCCCTCGCCCCCCAAAAAGGAGTGCAACCAGCTTTTGCCCGCTTTAGTAATGGAAAAATCCAGTGTTTCGTTAAAGGCCACAATATGACCACTGTCCACTATATACTCCCCATCCACCTCAACCGGGTATATGGCACCAAAGGAGTTCAGAAGCACTTGACCTTTTCCTTTCAGATTGACCCAGAACACGCTTTCACCGGAGAGAAAGGATTTAAACCCCTGCCACCCAAGATCAATTTCCACGCTGTCTTCACACGCCATAAATGACCCGCCCTGGACAATGAGGCTTTCGTTGTCGAGATTATAGGTCATCATGTCGCCAGCCAAATTCGCACCAAACCAGACCTCACCATCACCTGATTTAGGTTCAAAGTGGTTAAGGAACAATGATTCGCCAGCCACCATGCGCTTCAGCGCCTTTAACACACCACCACTTTTCTTCTTGTGAGTGGTGGTGGTCACATCCATATTGCCGCTCATGGCAATCATGGCGCCGGATTCGGCGGTGCATGTCTCGCCCTGTTGCAGTTTGACTTTCGCTGCGGTATTCCCGGGGCGATGAATTAATTCGATATCCATGTTCAGCTCCCCTCTAATACAGTTTTGGATTTATCCAACTCACCAGACCACTGACACTCCGGGTCTGGATCACAATCTTCCCTTTACCCTCAACGCGGGTGACCAATCCCTCACCGCCAAAAAAGCTGGAAAATAGCCCACCAGCCAACTGCAGTTTCAACTTCAGGGAGGGGTCATAAGACACCAGGTGGCTGGTATCAACAATAAACTCACCGTCGACTTCACGCTCCAGTAAAGCGCCATATGCGCCATACCAGACCTTACCGTTCCCGGATACCACGAGCTTGAACAGCCCCTCTCGGGCAATCCAGGAAGTCAATCCGGCCCAACGTAATCCCAAAGTGACGCCATCGGTTGCAGCCATAAAGGCACCCGGCTGCAGACACAGAGAGTCGCCATTCAACTCAACACAACGGATCTCTCCCGGTGTCGGCTGTACCAGCGTAATCTTGCACGGGCCACTGGTATTATTGGTAAAGCGATTGATGAAAAAAGTCTCCCCGCCCAATAGTTTCTTCAGCAATGCGGTGAACACAGATCCATTTGGCCTGGTTGCCATATCCAGCTCTGCCGACATACTGGACATTGCATCCGACTCCGCGGTGATCTGCTCTCCAGCGTCCAGCTCAATATCCAGATAGCTGAACGCTGAGCCGCCCTTGATTTCTGCTTTCATACAAAGCCTCTTTCATCGTGACTTGTTATCTGATTCAGTTCCCTGAATGCGTTATTTTCAACATCGGAAACAATAAACTTACAACGCCGGGTTATGACCCGGTAGTACTGCCCATGCCCTGATCTGGGCTATTCCTCTGGTAATGAATGTCTACTTTCGATTTCACCACCATTCTCTACAACAAACTCTTTCACCAATGCCTTTAGCTGTTGGAACTCCTGATCCAGACTTCGGTAATCTTCCTCATTTCCCTCCAGCTTTTCTTTCAAAGTGGCAATCCGTTCCTCTGTGGCAGGATGAGAACTCAAAAAACCCATTCCCTGCTCGATCAGGTCACGGGTGTCCTCATCTTCAACCCTGGCCATACGCGCTTTCTCTTCCTCAATAATTTTCTCGAAGAAGCTGATCATTCCCACCGGGTTAATGTTCGCCCGCTGCAATAACGCCATTCCTTTATCGTCCGCTTCAGATTCGAAACCTCTGGAGTAGCTCTGGTTAAGCAGGAAAGGAGCTGCATTGACCACCGTTGCCAGCAGACCACTGACATCACCAAACATTGCCTGAATCAGCGTATAGGTTCCTGTTGCAGCGATAATATTGCGAACCCCATGTTGTTCCGTAACATGGGAAATTTCATGGGCCACCACTCCCAGCACTTCTTCACCCGAGTCTGCCGCCAGAATCAGTCCTGAATTAATCACAATATAGCCGCCGGGAAGCGCAAATGCATTGAGGTCGGTGGAGTCAGAGATATAAATACGATACTCATAACGTTCGTCTTTGACGGCGCTCAGCAAAGGATCGGTCAAGGCTGCAAGCGCCCTCTCTCCATCTTCTGTATCCAACATATCCGTTTCTATCTGATACTGGGCAAAGGCAGACTTTCCAAGCTGCTCCTCCCACTCAACCGGCACTTGTCGCGCAGCAACGGCAGTAATACTGTCCATAAAGACAAACACCGATACAGGTGCTGCCACAATCAGAAAAGCCACCATGAACAAGACCATCCAGCCAATGCGCCGGACATTTCTTGCCTGACGTAACTGCCCCTGAATACCGGCATCAAGGTGCAGGTCCGGGTTTTTCAATATGCTGCGGTCACTGGTATAAAGCTTCCAGTCCGGATAATCAGGATGGGTGATAAATACCAGACGATTACTGGCCCCGCCCATTTGCACCTTCACTCGGCTGATCGGAAAACGAATCTGCCCCTGCCTGTCAGTACCGGCGTCAAATTCGATTGCGGTAGCGGAAACCTTGAGAGAACCGGAACTCCGGCCTTTATTGAATTGCTCGTGAAACGCGTGAGCCTCGTATTTGCGCGCCTGTTCCATTCCTCTTTCCTGTCGCTTGTTTGTCGGCAATTCGTGTATTTAAAAACACAGCCGTGGGCGCTTAGTTTATCCGTGAATATGACTTTAGGCCAATTTAATAAGCATAATCAATTGTTTAAGAAGATATCCAAATCATCATTATAGCGGCCTCACAATTAACATAACTCAAATGCAAAGATTATATTTAGGATCTTTCCAAGTTGAACTTACTTAGGAAGAGAAACTTAAGAGGGGCTTTTTAAGGAAACACGAGGTCATGGCTGCCGACATAACGGGCATATATGCTTAAATAGCGTCCGCTGCGCTTGAGAATGGTGAATGCGGAATTGAAATCATTTCTGACTTTAAGATCACGAAAGAAAAAGCCACAACGATTTTCGCCAAATAAACCAAACATATCCACATTCTGGTCAGTGTCGATCACCCCCTCTTGACCAACTTTGTTTCTGAAATAATGAAAGATTTCCTTGTCCAACTGAACAACATCAACCCGTCCCGTAAATAATAATTTAATTTGAAGCTCCTGGTCAAGGTGCTCACTATAGCCAGGATTATTCTCGGCCATTCTTCGCCAAGAATTTTGCTTGCCCCCTGCCATGACAATATTCGATATTCGGAAAGGTCATTCACTGTGTCGAAATGATAATTTCTGTCTTTCAGAGAGATGGCAAAGTTTTCATAGGAGTATGCAATCACCGAGAAATAGCCCTTTAACCCTTCATTGTCGATAATCTGCTGATTAATGTCCGTCACTACATCAACTAAACCATCGTGATAGGCTTCAATGCGTCGCGCATACGGGTAATATACGGGCTCAATAATGTAGCCCAGAGGCTCCATTGTTTCTCGCAGAATGTCCAGGATGATGCCGCTATCGGTGTCCGGCATCACCCAGGGAGGCAAGGCATTGCCAAAGGCAACCCTTAACGTTCCCTGTCCATATGCCGCACTAACTGCAAACAGCATACTCAATGCATACATGAGTATGCTGAGTAGTCTCATTATCCGCGCCTCATAGAATTCATCGCCTCAGCCCCATTCAACAAGCAGCCTCTTTCAGCAAAAACCGGCCTCTATGCAAATGCTCCGAACAAGCTGGCTCCCTCCTGGAGGATCAGACACATCCATGGACGCCGGCTGACGCTCAATCGTCTGTTTATTTTAGATAAGAGTTCAAAATTTCCTGATACCTGCCACTGTCCTTGATAGTTTTCAAGCCTGCATTGAAATCATCTCGGTATTCACGATTGCGAAATCCGACTTTGTACGCCGTAGGCTGAAAAATTTCAAAAATCGTTACTGGTGCATCAGTACTGACTTTTTTTTCCAGCTTTTTAAAGTACTTGAAGATATTGATATCCATGACCACGACATCCGTCCGGCCGGAGTACAGCAGTGTGATCTGCTGCTCCTGCTGCGCCTTTTCAGAATATTTACTATTGGCTTCTGCCATTGCAGCAAACTCGGCCCCCAGATACTTGGTCGCATTTTGAAATGCAATCACACGAAATTTAGCCAGATCCTGAACTGATTTAATTTGCAAACCACTTGATTCCAGTGCCACAGCAACATTCTGATAAGTGATATGCGTGTCAGAATAAACAATGTCCGGAATCTGAGAACCCTCATTGATCGTCATCGCGGCATCGACCTTACCTTCGGCAAGGTGTTGCCCGAACCGGATAAATGGCAAATATACTGGCGTCAACGAATGTCCCTTAAGTTTTAATGCCTCACGCACTACATCGAGCTCCATGCCACTATTGGAGTCAGTCAGGACGTATGGAGGCAGCGCCAGTCCAACTGCTACACGAATATCCCCCGCCCCGGCAAAGCCGGACAGAAACAGCAATATAAGCAGCAATACCTGGTGGAACTTTCTCATTAGATCAATCTCCGAGTTAAGGACACCTCAAGTATAGTATCTCAGCCACAGACTGATCATTTTTTGCACGACCCAGATCATCAGCCCAGTCCCTAAAACCTCTGAAAAATTATCCACTAAGCGCAATATCATGAAGTCTCGGCGTATTATTCTCTCTCTGAGATTTCATTAAAATAATTGTATTTTTCAGGACTAAATCTATTTAGAATTGCCGCCCTGTTAATTAAGACCCTTCGATTCGGTCACCTGATTTGATTTACCAGACCCCTTCGGAAATCACTTACATTCTCTTATACACTTTATTCGGAAGTATCATTAGAAAACGCCACTCAATATCATCTTAAATTCTTTGTATATCCCAGATATAAAAAGACTTTCCAGACATATAAGACATTGATCAACAATGTTTTCTCTCTCTTTGTAACGTGTCATAATACTTGACACTAATGATAATAAATATAAGTACTATCAATATATAACTAGTCCATTGTTGTTTTGTAACATGTTATATAGAACATATGATTGACTAAAACGTTTTAGTTGTTGTTTCCTGAAAACTCCAAGGAACAAAAACAATTAATGGAGTCAATCATGAAACATTTTGCCAAATCTCTTATATCCACCGCCGTCGTCACCGCGCTGTTTACAGTGCCCACCTCTCACGTCTTTGCGAAAGCCACCGATGATATTCCTGATTATTCGGATAAGGTTTATGGGGCTCAGGATATTGTCAGCCTGAAGCACACCATCATGAACGATTCGGATTTCTATGTTCCCCTGGCCTATCTTGCCCATTACCTCGGCTATGGCTGGTGTGGAGGAACAGCGTCAAATAAAGTCGGTGAAGATTTCAGTATCACCCGCAACGGCGACAATCAATACACTCTGCAAGCCAATTACAACAGCAGCGATCCTTATGCAGACGGGTATTGGGCAGACAGTCGGTTGAAAATGACGGTATCCGACCTGCGCTTCTACACAGACCCCTCGACCATGAAACTGGGAACTCCCCAGGTTTATGATCAGGAGCCGCTAAAAACGGTGACCGCCGTGGTATATAACTACGGTAATACCGAAGACACGGCAGTCGCCACCCTGGGGTATGATGAAACCAAGAGCTGGTCAAAGCAGGAAGATTACTCATTCACCGAATCGATCAGTATCAAGAACTCTTATGAGTTTGACCTTAAGATCTTCGGTGGCAGTACTGAAATTACCGCCGCCTTCGAGGCCAGTCAGGGCTGGAGTGAAACCAACGGAAACAGTGATACCATCCGGCAGTCTTCCCAGTATCGTGCGCAAATGCCGCCGCGATCCAAACGCTTTATCACTCTGACCGTATTCAAACAGAAAGCCGATATTCCATATGAATCGGAGATGGTGCTGAACTACAACGTTGCCATGGAAAACTTTCTCCGCTGGGGAGGGAATGCCCGAACGGATCATCCCACCGACCGGCCATGGGAAAACTTTACTTTCGGAGGCCGCAATAACCTGAATGCTTCGGAAGATATTCTCGATCAGTATCTGCACCGGGATATTTCAGGTTATGGTCAATGGGATTGGGGTTGGATGATAGACCAGTTTGGTCAGGGCAGTTTGCAATGGACCCTGGGCAACATTACCAAACGCAGATATGTCGCACCTCTGACCGGGAAATTTACCACTGTCGACGGTAGTCACTACGTCATTGAGGCAGGTCCTGCGATTGATCTTGAGGAAGGGGAAATGCCCACACAGCAGGCGCAACAATCCCGCTTGAGCAAACGCAGCCTGGATAGCAATGATTCTCTGCACATGGAAATTGTCCGGGTTGATGACTACAGCTATGACGATACGGTCACTAACCTGAGCTTCACATTGGATGGAGCCCTCCAGACCCAGTAAGCACGGAGTTATCAGTTTCTGACCAATAAAGCGGCGCCCTGCTGATCCCAGGGCGCCGTTCTTTTAATTTCCTTTCAACCAGTTTTATTCCCCGGCAGCCTGCTTAAGGTTCCTCTCCTGGCACAGGGCTCCCTCGTAGCCGCTATACTGTTAATCAGCATTTCTATATGTGGACAAACCAGTCATGTGCGGACGTTACAATGTCATAGACAGTCCAGAGGTGATCGGGCTTCTGGAAGGCATGGGGTTTGATACTTCCGGCATGAAACCCAGAGCTCAGCCGGACATGTTCAATATCGCCCCGACAGATGAGGTCCTTGTCGCCATCAAGGATGAAGTCACCAAGATTGTTCGTGAAATGCGCTGGTGGCTGACCCCTCATTGGGCTCCGGCCATCTCCATGAAATATTCCATGTTTAATGCCAGAGCTGAAAGTATTGAATCCAGCAAAGCATTTGCCGGGCCGTTCCGGCACCGCAGAGCGATCGTGCCGGCTTCCGGGTATATCGAATGGAGTGTCGTAGACGGCGTCAAACAGCCTTTTTATATTCGCCCAGAGTCTGGTTACTGTTTCTTTGCAGGTATCTGGGACCGGTGGGAAAAAGAAGGTTATCCAGTGGACTCCTGCGCTATCATCACCACGGAGGCCTCACCGTCATTGAAAGACCTGCATCCACGTCAGCCGGTGATGCTCCAGCCCGAGCAATTCGACACCTGGCTCGATACCTCCTTGGACCTCAGTGAAATTCGCCCAATGCTTGCTCCAAGGGAGCTCGAAGGTTGGGTTTATTATCCCATCAGTAAGATGGTAGGGAATGCCAGGAACAAGGATGGCAATTTAATGGAGCCGACAGGTCCGATCAAAAAAACAGGTGATGAAGAGTCGTCATAAAGTGAGGCCGTCCCTGGTGTTTTCTGACGTATAGTGAAGAACAGATTAGATCAATGCCCCGAGAGACGCTTTAGCAAGCGATCTCGAGATCTAATTCAGCGCCAAAGGTCATCGCAATCTTTCCCCACCGCTCTTCCTGTTCACTCAGAAACTTTCTTTCATGCTCTGGGTTGTAGTTAGGGTGATTGACATCCCAATACGGATATTTCAGCTCGGCCTGAAGACGCCAGAGCATCGCAATATCCACAACGATGTTAACCTCCATGGGTGTCAGGGAGATTTCACCATTGTTATGTTTACTGACAATTCGGATGACATCAGGCAGGTTCTCTTTTTCCGCAAAGGAACGGATATCATCTAAACATGAAGGGGGTATATAGTATTCCTTTTCCATGACAAACCACTCGTAGCTGAACAACTCCACTAGCCAAGAGATAATGGCTTTACAGGCCTCTGTGGCATACCCCTTATTCCAGAACCTTCTGGCCAGGCGGTAACCTAGGGAGAGTCTGAATAACCCCAAGGTTCTGAGGTAATTCAAACTCTCGACGATATATGGCCGAATATTCAGAGTGTTTTTCCGGCCATTTTGGATCTTCCCCCCCCTGTGGGGCGTCATCTGGGCTCACTGCCCCTATACCTGCAGCTCTTTCCTTGCCATCAGCAGATTGCTGAAGGCCGCCAACAGATAGAGCCGGCTCTTGTTCTTGGCCAAGCCTCGATAGCGGACTTTGTCGTAACCAAACACCTGCTTGATGTATCTGAACGGGTGTTCCACTTTA
>NZ_AQXX01000113.1 GCF_000376785.1 Hahella ganghwensis DSM 17046 | reverse complement strand
AAAGCCCATGGCTTTGTTGGCAGCATGAGTCGAAAGGGGAACTGCTGGGATAACGCGGTAGTGGAGAGCTTCTTCGGTAGCCTGAAGCAAGAACGGATTCAATGGCACCACTACCAGACTCGACGAGAAGCACAGCAAGATGTGTTGCATTACATCACGATGTTCTACAACAGCTTTCGGCTACATTCATATTTGGATTACCAAAGCCCGAATCAATATGAAACGGCCTGGAAAGAATTACGAGAAGTTGCTTAACTGGGTTGTCACAAATCAGTTGACCACGTCATATCTTTTGCGGAGAGTATCTGCATACTCTGCCGACATGTTGTTTATTTCGTTTTTGTCTGCATATGGAATCCGAGGTGCTGGCGGGTCATCCTCAGTTATCAATCCTGTTTTCTTATGATCTGCTAAGGCATATACCACGTCTGACAAATCATCAGGGCTAACAACCAGAGGTGAATCAACCATATCTAGATTTGCCCTTTCCGCCACTTTAGGGAAGGTCTTCAACCACATCTCCAGTTGCTCAACCCCACAAAGGCATATAGATGATTCAGGCACATTGCATTGCTTGGATATGTAAGAGCGGATTTCACTTTCTGCATTTGCAGCCAGACGCCTATTCGCAAACAACATGTAGTGATCAAGTTGCTTCGCTTCGCGCAGCTTCTTAATTCTTAATATTTCCTTGCTTAACACACTAGAATCGCCATCTACACTGTAAAAGTCGGCTTCTGAAAAGTGCTTGTTATAGCCATTCGTGTGTTTCGCCTGGATTATCGTTGTGCCAATCCATGGACTGGATTTACTTGGATATAAATCAGCAGTGCCCACGAACTTAGCATCTCTACCGCCATCGGGGCCTTTTGCAAAGCCCTGAGTAGAAATCCCAAGCAGCTCCTGACATAAAAAAACGACCAATTGCTCAAATTGATCGTCGCTCAAATCTTCATAGGCATATTTCATGTTGTTTCGTCATCCACTGATTCCTGTCTAATCGGAGCGACGGTGAGACTCATTCCAATAGCACTCAACACAGACGTTAGCGTTTTTATTGTCGGGTTACCGTTTGAAGACAATGCCCTGTATAACGCCTCTCGAGATAATCCCGCTTTTTTGGCGATAGCCGACATACCCCCTTTGTCTTCCGCAGTCTTACGAACTAATTCTAGCAACGAGCCAATCTCATCGGGTTTAGTGGTCGTCAAACCCACATACTTTGTCGTTGCAGCAGCTCTTGGCATTGATTGTATACCGTCAGTACTTACGTTTAGAGTATCCAGCCTATTCCCGCCGAGGTCGGCGTCACAAGTGTAGCTTAAAAGTTACAAAATGAACATAAAAACTCTGCCCCTAATTCATGCAGAATTGACCTGGTGCAAATCAACAACATTTGAGCTGATCAATCTTTGTACAATGCGACTCTGGATCTTCTCGGCGGACTGCCGCAAGGTCTCCGCCGTTAGGATAATGTACCCGGCTGTCACGTCATCCCGTCCGGTGGAGTGGTTCATCAGTCGCTTGAGTTTATAGCTGCCTACGTCAAGGTGCTCCGCAGTGGTGGCAAATGTCCGCCTCAGATCGTGGAAGTCGCAATGGGTGCCCGATAGGCGTTTAACCTTAGCCACCACTTTCTTGGGCTCCCGAACCTGGCCATACTCATTCTCGGCGGCAAATCCGAACTCTGAGGAAATACGGCCCTTCTGAGTCTGGAGCAGCTCATCAATGTGCTTGGTGATCGGCAGCTCCAGGGGCAAGCCGTTCTTGGTGTCATAGACCGTGAAGATAGCCGCCCGCAGATTCACGTCGGCCCACTTCAAGCTGAAGATCTCTCCACGTCTTAGCCCAGTCAGCAGAGCGAACAACATAGCGTCACAGATGGATTGGCCAGTTGGCGTTTCCTGTTGCCTCACCTCCTGCAGGGCCTTATAGAAAACTGACAGCTCACCAGGTCGAAGATGGGTCTGCCTGCGTCGAACGTTGTTCCACTGCTTACGGTGGGACAGGATCTCAACCGGGTTTTCAGGAAAGATCGAGGAACCGTCCTGGCGACAGTATTCATACTTGGCAAAATTGAATATTGCTCGTAGCACCCGCATGGTCAGGTCTGCCTGAGCTTTGGAGGCAATGCCCGCATGGATATCGACTATCACCCGGCGATCAATGTCCTTGAGGGGCTTTTCCACGAGCTTCTTAAGGTGGTTACTTACCACGCCTTCATACCCCCTCAATGTGGACAGCTTGAGCTTGCGGGCGCGCTTGTAGCCCTCAAAGGCTTCTCCCAGCGTTACGGCAGACATAGCCTCAACACGCCGCTGTTCATTCGGGTTCACCCCATCACTCAGTTCAGCCAGATGTTTTAGGGCCAGCGTGCGAGCCCTGACCGGTGATAGGCCCGGATACTTGCCAAGCGTGACCCGCACCGGGCTGCCCCCCGAAACTCGCTTGAACACCGAGAAGCTCTTCACGCCAGTTGCCGTTACTCGCAGGCGCAGTTCGGGGATCTTCTCATCCCGGTACTCGATCCGGGTCTCAGGCAGGGGTAGGTCATCTATGGCTTGTTTGGTAAAATTGAATTTTCGTTCCACATTTTCTCCGGGGTTACACTGGGGTTACATCACAATAAGATTTCATATTACATAGCGTGACCCATGTGTATATAAAAACCTTTAGAAACAATAACTTAGTTATATATTGTGATTTCGTGTGATACCGGATTATATGTTTTACGCAGACTCATAATCGGTAGGTCCACAGTTCAAGTCTGTGAGGGCCCACCAATTTCACGCCTCCCCACCAAAATCATTTTTCCTTCAGCAATTTCACTCTGCTACTCAAGATCTATACCCGAACCAGGTCTCTATCGCTACTCAAGCATGGATTATTGAAACACCAGCAAGCCTAACAATCACACCCTATCCCAAATGCCCTAAACGAACGATGTAGCCCATAATCCCGATTGAATGATACACAGCGGCCTCCTATCGTTGCCCTCCTAATGAGAATCTATCGCCTTCATTGGAGGGCATTACGGGATACAAGGAGAATCCCGTGGCAATTTACATGAACTACAACCAACTCAACGTCAAAGGCAATGTGACCGCTGAAGGCTATAAAGACTGGATTCGTCTGGATAGTTTCAACTTTGGCGTTGGCCGTCACATCACCATGGAAGCGGGCCATATGTCCAACCGGGAAGCGACCCGCCCAGCTCTGTCCACAGTGAATATCAGCAAGATCATGGATACCGCTTCTTCCGGTCTGTTCAAAGAATCCCTGACCGGGGATGCGGGCGTGAAAGTCGTGATTGATGTAGTGCGTACCGCTGCAGACAAAATCGAGAAATACGTCAGCTATGAACTGGAAGATGTAATCATCAGCAGTTACAGCGTCTCCGCAGGTAATGAGTCCGCCCCTGCCGAAACCCTATCCCTGAGCTACTCCAAACTCACCATGAGCTATACCGCCGCTGATCGTGCCAACAAAGGCGCGTCCCCTGAGCGTGTGGGTTACGACCTGGATGCAGGTAAGAAGCTGTAAGGCTGTCTCTCTGGCAACACGCCAACTACCGGGCCAAGTGCCCGGCCTCTCTTTTTGGAAAGCAGTATAAGTAAGGAGAACTTCTGCACCATGAATGCATCTGCAAATGTCAAAGCCCCGGTCAGTCAGACCAGCCTTAATAATCATGGTTTCAAGCGTATGGTCGGCTTAGCCTCTTCAGGCTTTATTCTATATTCAGACGGTCCTGAAAGCGGTATCGGCCACCGGATTTACATTCCTGCCGTCTTGGCTAAGTGGTTCGCCAGTCTTGTGAACTTACAAGGCCCTCAAACAGCTCATCGGGTAATGCGGGGAATGTCCCAGCTTTCCTCCTCTGCACAAGGATTTCAAGCCTACAGCAATGCTCAGAACGCTTTTGAGCACTTTGTAATGGTAGAGAACCTGCGGATTACCTATATCGTCCTACAAGACTACAGCCAGAAAGGTTTAAATCCGGGAGTGTATATCACTGATATAGACGGGGCGGAACACGCTAGCGGGCACAAACCCGGGTTGTTCCATGTTGAACACGAGGATGGCCAATGGAAAGCTAGCAGGAGGCCCATTAACACAGTTGCTACCCGCCATGCAGCGATTAACGGATTAGCCCGTGATATTAATACTGCAGCCGGAGATATTATGCCCGGCATGATTGCGGCAGCTTACAAGGACGACACTGCACGCCTGCAAAGCGAAGGGTACACCCTAGCTTACAACCCGCCACCGCTATATCAACGGGGTTCAGAGTGGCGCACGCCGGAACAGAAAGCTGTCTCTGGCGATCATACCGCTGCCATACTGGCAAAAGGATTGTACAACGCCCAACTTCAGAATCAGGAAGTTCACTGGACCATTCACGGTGAGGGGGCCACCTTACTATTGAACGCCTTGAAGAAGTTACCGCCTCGGTTTAGTCTGGATAAACACACGTTGTTTTTCGCCGCCCCTTCCCCTGTGATGAACGAACTGTTTACCGAAGTGGAAAACCGTCAGATGTCGTTAGCTAAAGACGTGATGAAATTCCATAAAGATGATTGGCGCAGTGTCACGGTCAGAGCTTGGCAACAATACAAAGTGGGGCAGCGATTGGCGGCGAAAGGCGGGGACCATGCGTTGACTGCCGAGATGCTGAAAGGCCAGGCCTGGACAGATGCTAAAGCGTTGAATAGCCTATTGAAACCTGTGTATCAGGCCGG
The DNA here is from genome assembly GCF_000376785.1 of Hahella ganghwensis DSM 17046. Lineage (GTDB taxonomy): Bacteria > Pseudomonadota > Gammaproteobacteria > Pseudomonadales > Oleiphilaceae > Hahella > Hahella ganghwensis. The sequence goes on along the minus strand of NZ_AQXX01000113.1, from coordinate 67,216 downwards.
AGGAGGTCTTGGCGCTATCGGAATGGCAATTGCGGCCGGGATGGAGCCAGCAGTGGCCATTGCGGTTGGCCTTGGAGGTGCCGAAGGTCTGCGGAGAGCTTGCACTTCTCTAGTCTTCAATGCAGAAACTTATCGGAACCTGTTAGCGATGAACACCACAAATACGATCCTGAATCCACATTTTAGCCCGACCATGAGCCCGACAGAATTTAACGCTCGTGCCCGAATGCAGCACGGCGGTATTACTAAGTCTTTTGTTGCCTTAGTTAGAGAACTGGGAAGCGTCTGGAGGAGACAATCTTAATGCAGTTTTTGCGTCGCCTAGAAGCGTCCAAAATGAACCCTCTAGGGCCTGATATTGCCAACGCTCCCTGGATGACGTTCAATCTGTCGGGTACGGAGCTGCGGTTCCGCTGCCCGCCTCATGAAATGCCTGACGTCAACATAACGATAGCCCCTGAGTCTCTGAATATTTATCAGGACGACATCTATGAGCGCTGGAATAGAAATGAAGAAATGGGCATGTCTATACCACTGTTACTCACTGGATGGGACTTCCGAGACAGACCATTTGGTGAGGGCAGTATTGGCTATGTGAAGTTTGAGGTTCATCTCCAAAGGCGTCACCCACATTATCGGAAAATAGATTCTCTGTTCAAACCGTCTGATATGAAAGACTGGATTCTGAGATGCTGCGAAGGTGTTTGGGGAGGCAGGAATAAACGCCTTTGGGAAAACAGAGAGAACTATGACAGCCCGATTGTGCCTGAGAATGATTTTTGGAGATACCCCCAGTCTGCCAACAAAATCCGAAAAATGGCGATCTGCGGCGCGGACACTTTTGGATATATTATTGATATACCTCTGGGGCCAAAAGAAAGGGTATGGAACCTAGCAATTTCAGACGATCATATAATTGTATTGCGCTTTGAGCCCAGACCCTTAAATCGCGAATACTACGAGCCTGACCACGACCTGGACGGAGCAGTAGAAAAAAAGATCCAAGAGTTTATGTCTCACGTTCATGTCAAGTTAGCTCCTGACGCTCAGCAGCGTTATGACGAAGTGATGATCGAAGTTAACCAGACTAAATGAAAGAGGCAGGGTCTATCAGGGTTATCATATGGACGGATATATCGAAGACTATATAAAGCACTACGCTGAGATAGTCGGATCACAAAATATTTGCTCAATCGTATCCAATGGAGCGGTATCTTCTGAGGAAGAAGCAAAGGAACTGTTAAGTTTCATTGATGCAATGTGCCGTTAGAGCCAATCAGATGAAGCATCAGGAAAAACCGTCTTAGGTTACCCAGCTAAAACATACGATGCCGAGAAGGCGGCTATGGCACTTGAAGAGTTGATTGAAGACTGTGGCTTTGAGGACCTTATTGACGACGATCTCGAGTTAGAGTGATTGGAAAGTAAAGCCACATAAACTTGGACCAACTGGAGGGGAATGACTCCCACTCCAGCCCCCACTCTTTCCCCTCACTCAAACACAAACGCTTTCTTCTCTCCCTGTACCCGGATGGCAGACATCATCGCGTCATTGACGGTGTTGGCTTCGGGTTTGGCCTGTTTGCGTTTTTCTTCTGCCACAAAGGCTTGACGGGCTTCGGTTAATGCTTTGATTTCTGACTGGATTTTCTGGCGTTCTTCTCTTTTGGCTTCAATATAACCTTTCTGTTCTTCCGGGTTCATATCAGCCATTGGCGCGGGCAGGGCCTCCTGATCCAGTTCTTCCAACGCAACTTCACCGGATTCCACGGCATCGACGAGATCCCATTTGGCATTGTCGTACACTGACGAGACTTTTGATTTGACGCGTTTTACGAGTAGCCCCAAAGAGACGTCGTTACTCTTCTGATCCTGTTCATACTGACGGCTGGCAGCGGCTTCACCTTCGCTGCCATAGGGAATATAGGTCTGATTAAGCTGGTTGTTAAGCTCCGCAATCTTTTGATCCTGAGGGGCAACGATATGAGCGATCTCATAATCCTGGTCGATGTTCATATAGTTCCCACCAGCAAGCTGAGCGCCTTTTCTCCAGCCAGTTTCCGTGCCCTCATTGTAATTTCCGGCAAAGATCGTGCTGACGGTAATGTCCCGCTTTTTGGCCAGGTTAATAGCTTTGGAATAAGATACCGGGCCTTGGGTAAAGGGCTCATTGCCGGCGATGAAAATCGCCCTGATATCCGAGGGGGACTGGCTCCATTGCAAGCCTTTCACGGCAGCATCAATGGCATATCCACAGAACTCACTGCCGCCCATGGTAGTCAAGGAGAAAAGGGCTTCGGACACCCGGTCCAGTTCACGGGTTAGACCTGTCACCTGACGCAGGTAACCATTCTCAGAGGAAAGTCTGTCATTGCCATATTCATAGACCGCCACCTCCAGAATGGGACTGACACCATTCTGCTTGGCCTTGGAGAATTCATCCACCATTTCCCATAGTTGATTGCGGGTTTGATCAATAAGCCCATCCATACTACTGCTTGTATCCAGTAGAATAGCCACCTGAATTTTAGGCGCTATCAACTGTGCCTGCTCAGCCTGCGGTGCCTGTCGACCGGTCGCGTCAGCAAGTACCTGCCCGCTACACCCCAGAGAGGCAATTAATGCCGCAGCCAAAAGGGTTTTGCGGAAGCCGAGTGCCGAACTTATGGGGAGTTTTTCATCAGTGTTTTGGGTTGAATGAATCATGGCCGTGCTCCTGATTGTTCATCATTGGTTGTTGTCGATGAAAATCAGGATACGATGATGCCAGCGGCACTATCAGACACCTCTTTGTAAAAGATCCCGTAGAAGTTTTACCGAAAGTTTACATTGGAATTAGTCAGGCTTTTCTTTAACGCCGATGTTTTTGTTTATCACGATATTCTTATTTACCACGATACTCTTATTAACCAAAACCCCCAGACGTTTTGCCAACCGGCTTAGATTGGCTCTGTCCACCTGGAGTTTCCTGGCCGCTGCCGCCCAGTTACCGTCCTCTTGATGCAATGTATCCAACAGGAGCTGACGTTGAAAAGCATCTGTCGCATCACGTAAGCCGAGGTCCGAATCTGCCTGGTATTCCGTACGCAACTTTCCTTCCGCCGATGTCTGGACCTGAGTGATCCCAGGCAATTCAGGCAGATACCCGAGTTGTGATTCCTTTATCCTGACGATAGAAGAATCACTACTACCTCTGGCAATCAGCGCAGCACGGCTGATGACATGCTCCAGCTCTCTGACATTCCCCGGCCAGTCATAAGCCTGAAGCCGCTGGATAGCTCGGCTTTCCAGCGTTAGCTGTCGCAACCCCAGCTTTCGTCTTGCGGATTCACAAAAATAGCCGGAGAGCAGGGTAATATCACCACCACGCTCACGTAGCGGGGGAATGTGAATAGGATAGACACTTAAACGATGATACAGATCTGCCCTGAAGCGGCCTTCCTCGACCTCGACTTTCAGTTGCCGGTTGGTTGCCGCCAGTACTCGGGTATTCACTGTTTCAGTATTGTCCTGTCCCAATGGCTGTATTTCTTTGTTCTGCAGGACCCGCAGTAGTTTACTTTGAGCAGCCAGAGGCAATTCGCCGATTTCATCCAGAAAAATCGTGCCCTGATTAGCGATACTGAACTTACCCGCTCGTGACCGGTCTGCCCCAGTGAAAGCGCCTTTAACATGGCCAAATAACTCGCTTTCAATCAGGTTTTCAGGAATTGCCGCACAGTTGACGTAAACCAGTGGCCCATGAAGGCGGTTTGATCGACGATGAATCGTCCGTGCGACGAGCTCCTTGCCGACTCCTGTCTCGCCTTCTATCAGCACAGAAAAATCCGATGGTGCAACCAGATCAATATCACGCTTCAGTTTATCCATTACCGGACTGCTGCCAATCAATTCCCCGCCGTCTTTGGTCAACGCCTCAAGCGTTAACTCCTCCACAACCAGTTGGCTATGCAGGGACCGATGCTCCAATTGCTGCAGAAGGATCGCCGTTTTAAGTGTGGCAGAAGACATTAGTGAGATGATGTCGAGTGTCCGTTGCGGGATCTCGTCAAAGACTTTCGGCGTCATACTATCCAACGTTAACACACCGATAATCTGATCATCGGCCAGTAGCGGCAATCCCATGCAGGCATGTACCGGCAAATCGCCATCATGGGCCAGCAACATCCCGTCATATGGGTCGGGCAAGGGGCTATCCACAGGAAAACGAATAGGCGCTCGCGACGAACAGATCGCGGCAAAGCGCGGATGAGCCTCGACATCGAATCGGCGCCCAAGACAATCCGCCGTCAGCCCCTGCTGGGCCAGAGGCTTCAGTTGCTCACCCTGTAACTCCAGCAATACCACGGCATCACAGGCAATGGTTTGACGAATCGTACTTAACAGCCGATCAAACCGATCACTACTTGTCAGGCTGCTGGTCAGATCGACGGCCAATTCAATCAGACTGGAATAATTGATATCACTCATGATTTACGATGCAGATGCCTTCATCACTATTCTTTCTCTTGAATCAAAATAACCCTTATTGGTCATTTTGACAACTTTCAACTATTGTCAAAATGACTACAAAGTAACAGCAAGAAGACATATCTACTTGTTTAATAAGCGTTTTTAAATATGGCACGGTTATCGCTCTATGAAAAGAGAATAGGAATGGAGAGAAGGTGAGAACAATGAGCGCAAGTCTTAAAGCCCAGCCGATATCGATGATTAACAGTCTTCCCACACTGGATGGCTCCCCTGCCGCTTATCAGTTTGTTATTTCCAGCGGCAACATTCTGATGGTGCTTTCCATGGCGATAATCGTCGCAACGATTTTTGTTTCCTACCTCTACCCGGAGAACTTCTCCCTGGGTACTCAGGTTGTATCCCACATACTGATGATACTTGCCGCGACAGGACTGAAAATTGGCTATGTCTTGCGATGCGCTGGTCGTCACGGACTCGGGTTCCGAGAATTGTGAAAGCCTCACCTTGCACCTGAAACCTGTTTTTCTCAATTTCGTTTTTTACATACGAAATCTCTACACACTATTTTGGGCCAACTTTCAACAAGGAGCACAATGTGCCATCAGGAATTCCGTTAAGCCAGCAACAGATCCAAGTCATTCAACAGACCATTCCTCTCCTGGAATCGGCTGGCCCAGCGATTACGGAACATTTTTATCAACGAATGTTTACCCATAATCCGGAGCTGCAGAACGTTTTCAATATGAGCCATCAACGCTCAGGCAAACAGCAATTCGCACTTTTCAGTGCCATTGCCAGTTATGCCAAGCACCTGGACGACCTTTCATCTCTGACCTCAATGGTAGAAAGAATTGCCAACAAGCATTCCAGTCTCGGCATACTGCCGGAGCATTATCCCATTGTGGGGCATCATTTGATTGAAACTCTGCGCGAATTGGCTGCCGATGCCTTCACGGATGAAGTGGAGGCTGCCTGGAGCGCCGGATATGAATTTCTGGCAAACATATTTATCGATAAAGAGGAGACGATCTATTTTACCAATGCGGAGAAAAACGGCGGCTGGAGAGGCACCAGGAAGTTCCGGCTTGTGGAGAAGCGAATTGAATCAGAGCTGGTGAAAAGTCTGGTATTTGAACCATTGGATGGCGGGACAGTCTCTGACTATAAACCCGGTCAGTACATAGGCATCAAACTTTCCATCCCAGGCCATGAGTTCGAGGAGATTCGCCAGTATTCTCTGTCGGATAAATTTAACGAGGATTGTTATCGGATTTCGGTCAAGCGCGAAGTCGTCGGTACTCCCGGTCTGGTTTCCAATTTCCTGCATGATGGTCTGCGCCTCAATGATGAAGTGGAACTCTATCCTCCTGCCGGTGATTTCTTTTATCAGGAAAGGCAAAGCCCTGTTGTTCTGATATCCGCCGGCGTGGGCATCACCCCCATGATGGCGATCGCGGAATCGCTGGCTCAGAAAAACAGCCAGCATAAAGTTTGCTTCCTGCATGCATGTGAGAACATTGAGCAACACTCTTTCAGAAAGCGTATTTCCCAACTAAAGGAAACGCTGTCGCTCACCCATCATACCTGGTACCGAAATGACCATAGCGATGAAGACAACGTACATCATGGGTTTATGGACCTTGCCCAGATTGAACAGGAGCTTCCGTTAAACGATGGGGATTTCTATCTGTGCGGACCGGTTCCGTTTATGCAGTTTGCCAAGCAGCAGTTGGTTACACTTGGTGTGGACAGTTCCCGCATCCATTACGAAGTGTTCGGACCTCATGAGGCATTCTAAAGCCCTCTTGGTCGGCCGTTGATAGAACACGCAGGAAGGTCATAAAGCAACAATATGGACCCTCCTGCGTCTCAATCCTTCATCACTTCAGGCAGGCTTTTGGTATTTGGCTACGATAATCGCAACTAACGCAATAAGAGGCGATAACAACAGCACTAAAGCTGTCGGGCTTCCCATTGTCATTAGCGTCACGCCACTCACCAGACACCATAAACAAGGTAACAGCCAAAGTATCAGATTCATCCGATTGATACGCGACAAAACAAGCATTCCCAAAGACGCAATGACCAGTGGATCGGGTGTAAGCCCAAATACTTCTGAGGCCGCAGGAAACCGGCCGATGACGATTGCAGCGAACGGGTGAATCACCACCGCATATAACACCATCCCTCCCCCCAGACTGCGCCGGATGCCAGTCTGCGCGCTCATTTGAAAACGCTTTCCCGGAACACCTATCACAATCCATAAAATGCCCTGTACAACAAAAGCTCCAGCCATATAGGTCGCGGCCCAGTTGATAGTGGCGTAATGAGACCAGAGATAGGACCAGGCGACAATGAGCCACAGCAGGCCCATCACTCCCGAGATCAGCACTCCAGATCTTGGATACGGGCGCCAGGACAGATACAACACAAACACGCCAATCAGGAGCGCCCCAGCCTGCCATGGCCATAACTCTGCATTGTAGAGCTCGAGAAGACGCCAATAAACTCGCTCGGAAAATAACAGAAAGTGTTCAGGCCGGTAGGTCCACCATTCAGTCATTAAAGATTCCGTATGTATTGTTTCATGCGGCTTCGCATTTCTGTATCAGGCAACGGTAAAGACGCAGACGCCATGTTTTCCAGCACATGGTCCACTCGGGTTGTCGCCGGAATAGCGCAGGTGACCGCCGGGTGTGAAATGATGAATTTCAATATGAACTGACTCCAACTGGTAACACGAAGCTCCGAAGACCAGGCCGGTAGAGCATATCTACGCAACCTCTCAGTCAGATATCCCTGTTGGAAAGGACGATTCACAATCACAGCGATGCCTCTCTCTTTGGCAAGAGGCAATAACCTTTCTTCCGCGTCGGTATTGATCGGGTTATAGGTCAGTTGCACAAAGTCCAGCGGATATTCCTTCATAACCTGCTCAAACAGCGAATGCTGCCGACCATGAGAGGTCGTGATCCCGATATAACGAACCCGACCATTCGCCTTCATTTTCTGCAGCGTTTCCAGGTGTGATTCCCAGGAAAGCAGATTGTGCACCTGCATCAGATCAAACTTTGGCACCGTCCAATATTGTCTGGACTGCTCCATCTGACTATCCCCCTCTCCTGAGGTCCAGACTTTTTCGGCAGAAAAGACCTTGTCGTGGGCCTTCAATTTCTGCAGACCGTAACCAATGGTCGTCTGGGACGAACCGTACATGGGCGAGGAGTCAATCATGCGCCCACCGGCTTCAAAGAAAGCAGCCATGACGGCCGTGCACTCATTCAATAGCTCGATATCACGCCCGACATTAAAGGTAATCCAACTTCCCAGTCCAACAGCGGGAATCGCTTCGCTGCTGGAGGGTATCAGCCGCGTAAGTGGGCCACTGCCAGCTCCCATGGCAATTTGCGGGCAAAGAAATGGTGACAAGGCCAGGGTCGATGCCTTCAGAATTAATGAGCGGCGGGAAATAGAACGATCCGAAATCAGCATAATGTCGCCGTATCAGGAAGTTTCGATAGCTACTTCTGGTTTACTACGTTGCGATTTGTACAGAAGATTCCCTGAAACTAAACCTTCGTCTTGCCTTGTTTTGAAGCTTATCATTATAATCAAGCTTCAACTTAACACCTGACAGCCGGTTCAACCGGAACAATATTGAGGCACATACATCATTCTGATCTCTCCCAATATCGCACCTATCTTCTCTCACTCCTAAACGCTCTCGAAGGCATTATACAACCCCCTAAGTACCATCCTGAATCAGACGCGCTTTACCATTCACTACAGGTTTTTGATTTAGCCCATCGTCAGTCGACTGACCCGGAGCTTTGGGCTGCTGCGCTATTTCACGATGTCGGCAAATCTGTTGATCAGAAAACTCATGCTCAAGTTGGAGCAGAGATGGTGGACGGCATTTTTTCCCCACGTGTTACCTGGCTTATCAGCCATCATCTTGATCTGCTTGTTGCACCACGCAAGACTCGCCTGGCTTTGGCAGGAGCAGATCAATACCAAGACCTGATACTGTTGAGAGATTGGGACCTGAAAGGCCGATCAGTATTTGCAGAGGTGACTGAACCTGAGACTGCCACAGATTTGGTGCTCAGCGGACTGATGTCCTCATCCACTGATACTGAAGACCAAAGTTAAGCTCAGTGTCGCTTTCCAACACAGCACGTTCTCAGCGCAACACATTTTCTAAAAAAGATTTTATTAGCACGAAACTGGCGTCATAACGCCCTAAAAATATGAGTAAAAAACACCGCGAAATTCGTCAACTATTAACCCGCGAAGCGGCGAGGCTGATGCATGAAGAAAGTGTCGAACAATATCTTGATGCAAAACGCATGGCCTCAAAACGGCTGTTAGGCAAGGGAACAAAATACCTAACGAAATACCTGCCCTCCAATGGAGAGATCGCAGAGGAATTACACCGGATTTCCAAATTTCATATGGAAGAGAACCATCAATCCACCTTATTTGAAATGCGCATGCTCGCTATGGATATTATGGTTAAGCTGGCGCCGTTTTGGCCAAGACTCATTGGCTCTGTCAGCACCGGCCGAATTCGACAGGGTAGCGATATTGATATCCATGTATTCTGCGATCACCCGGAACAACTCTACCAACACCTGGATGAACTAGGCTGGGGATATGAAACCCGGCAGATCTCTATTCAGAGAAACAGCCGTCAAGTGGAATACACACACATCTACCTGGCCGGTGAATATCCCATAGAATTGTCGGTTTATCCTGCCAATGACATCCGAGTGACCGGACGCAGCAGTACAGACGGCAAGCCCATCAACAGACTGTCAGCCTCTCGACTCAGAGAATTGATTGAAGAGGAACATCAAGAGGCCTGGAACTTATCTCAGCCCTTGTTGTCTAGACTTGAAATATGACGATAAGAATTCCAAGTTTGGAGACCGATCCCATGGGTTATGTGCTTCCGTTGACTGTTGCGTTGGTGGCGGTTATCTCAATATGGCTTTCCCCTAAAGCTAAAAATGAAGATGGTTTTTTCAGAGGACTCTCACCCTCAGGCAGATCTCCAAGCCTTGTGACACTGATTCTGAGCCAGGTCACTACCTGGATATTCGCGCGATCTCTTCTGAATGCCGCTATTCTGGGATATTACTATGGGATTTGGGGAACTCTGGCTTATGCCGCTTACTACCTTTCCTTTTTGACTGGCGGGATGATCATTGATTCCCTACGCTTCAAACACGGATTTTCCAGCATTCAAGAGTTTTTGAGGGATCGTTTTGGAAGTCCCGGCACTCACTGCTATAACCTGGTGATCGGCCTCCGTCTGGTAAGTGAGGTATTTGCCAATATTCTGGTGATTGGCATTCTCTTTGGCGCCGAAGGTACCCTAAGTTACACCCTGGCTGTTATGGCGTTCGCCGGTGTTACACTGCTTTACGCCATGCTGGGCGGATTACATGCCTCATTAAGAACAGACGTTTTCCAGATGCTGCTTTTTTTCGGCGTATTGGCACTTTTGACAGTTCTCACACTGGCTTCCGGGAATGCCACGATTGAGGCCGTATTCGGCAAGCCATTCGAGATCACGGAACCTGGACCAATCTTACTCATAGTCGCCCTCCTCCAGGTTTGGAGCTATCCGATGCACGACCCGGTCATGATGGACCGGGGATTCCTCGCCGATCGCCAAACCACCCGACGCAGCTTTCTCCATGCCGGCTGGATCAGTATTCTGTGCATCACCTTATTTGGTTCACTGGGCGTTATTGCCGGCGCCAACGCCATTGACGGAGATACCATGAATACGGTGCTTACCCGATTGCTGGGGGACACTCCAATGCTCCTCTTCAACATTGCATTGCTGGTGTCTGCGATGTCAACGCTAGACAGCACTCTCTCCAGCTCAGCCAAATTGGTCGCTGTGGATATGAAAGCCGTCTCGCCAACCTTATTGAACGGCCGACTGGTCATGGCCGCATTTATGTTGTTAGGTCTTGCCATGGTCTTCTTCGGCAACAAGGACCTGTTCAGCGCTGTTGCAGTCAGCGGCACGGCCTCTATGTACCTGGCCCCGGTGATATTTTTCTCACTTTGGGCAGGGCGTCAGGATATTCCTGTGTGGAGCTATGTTGGCTCCTTTGCGTTAGCTATCGGAGGTGCTGTGTTGTATTTCACCGAATCATCCGGCTATAGCGCCATGCTGGGCGAAGCCCATAAATATACCAAGCTGCTCTGGATTTCTGCGACTGTTCTGGCAGGAGGCTGCGCTCTGTTCTTCATCGGCCAGATCTTTCAGCCCCAGCCTCAATTAGTGAAAGATGGTGCCTAAGTATGATTCAGCAGGATCTGGGCCTTATGTCTGATACGGTCATTATCTTCGGAGGACCGTACAGTAACTTTCAGGCCACCCAAGCCATGTACTCAGAAGCGCAAAAGATGGGCGTCCCCGCCAGTCACATTATCTGTACAGGTGATTTGGTGGCCTATTGTGGTGATCCTGAGGCAACCGTCAACTTCCTGAAACAATGGGGGATACCTGTGGCGATGGGGAATTGTGAAGAATCCCTTGCACAAGACGCGAGCGATTGCGGGTGTGGGTTTGAAGAAGGTTCTACCTGCTCTCTTTTATCTTCAGGCTGGTACGCGTTTGCGCAACAATATACCAGTATGGATTCACGTCACTGGATGGCCTCCCTCCCCAGACAAATCAGGTTTCAATTTGCAGGAAGGCGGTTTGTCTGTGTGCATGGCGGATTCCAACAGATTAACCAGTTTATCTTCCAGTCCACCCCTGAGGACATTAAACAGAAGCAACTCATTGAGGCTGAGGCCGATGTGATGATTGGGGGACATTGCGGTATACCCTTCGGTCAAAAGCTGGAATCTGGTCTTTGGCTGAATGCCGGAGTTATCGGGATGCCAGCCAATGACGGCACTCCGAATGGCTGGTACATGACGCTGAATGAAATCAGCCATGATATTCACATCAGTTGGCACCGGTTAAACTACGATACCGCCGGAGCGCAAGCTTCCATGAAGGAAAAAGGGCTGGATACTCCCTATGCCAAAGCCCTGGCAACAGGGCGATGGCCCAGTGTGGATATTCTCCCCGATGCTGAGAAAAACCAGACGGGCATTCCCTTATCAGTCGCTTCATTGACCATGCCAGGGCAATTAACCCCATCAATAACCTCTTAAGGTAACACGACCTTCCCCGTGACCAGTCTTTCCGCCTTTATCAAAAGCTTCACCAGGGTCTGTTGAGGGGGCAGACTCTACACGAGCGTCATCAAAAACCTCAACAGACCCTAGCCGCCGTTCATTTAATTCATTGGAATTTAGTTTACACTGCTCCTCTTGCCGATTTTGGTGCAGAGAATTGCCCGCATTTCTATCGCAATGATTGGCATGGTCGCAAATCACGACCTCTGTTACCTGCAAACAGGCACTTAACAACTGGAAAACACCAAACAAGGAAATCTAATGAAGTATTTATTAACCGCCCTGTTCCTGATCACCTTTTCTCTATCAGCAACAGCCAGCGACACTTCCAAGAGGGAGACCGTAGAAGAACTGCTTGAAGTGATGAAAGCAGACGCCATGGTCGATATTATTTATTCCCAAATGAAACAAATGGCGGTAGGACTGGGCCAAAGACTGGGTGTTAAAAAAGACGAGCAAGAGATATTTGATGACTATATGGGTAATGTCTATTCCCTCATGCAAGAGCAAATGAATTGGGAGAAAATGAAAGACCCCATTATTGATGTTTATCTCAAGCACTACACCCAGGAAGAAATTCAAGGCATGCTGGACTTCTATAAAAGTGACACCGGCCAGTCTGTTCTGAAAAAGATGCCCCTGGTTGTTGCTGACTCAACCCAGGTTTCGCAACAGATGCTGCAGGAAATCCTGCCTCAGTTAAAGCAACTCGCCCAATCTTTACAAAGCGATCTACAACAAGCCCGGACAGCACAGAGCCAGACAGAAGGTGCTGATTCAGAAAATCTGGAAAACAACAGTCCGGAAACAGAAAGCTAAGATCTGAAAAAGAAGTAAGAGAAATAAAGCCCCGGCAGGTCTACATGATGCTCCAGACCTGCCGGTGATCGCCAGCCAAATTCAAAAGATATTTTTTTTACTATCTTTGCATCCAAATGCATCTCCCGTGTCGTCATAAAGAGAAACACTTAAACACACAATGTGTCCCCACAGGAGATCAATATGAAATTCGCTACTCTGACTGCTATCGCCACTCTTTCTGCCATCGCGTTTGGAAGTGCAAACACCTATGCAGATGGTATTGCCGACAGCGTCGATTACTTCGCCAAAGACAGACACTCTTCCTACAGCAATAGCCACAGCAGCTCTTATAACAACAACTACGGCGCCAGCTATAACCAGGTTGCAAGCAACGATACACAAAGCCCTTCGACCAAGCGCGTGGTCACCAAGGTAAATACTTCCATGGGAACGGTGTTTGCGAATGCTCAGGGCATGACTCTGTACACCTTCACCAAAGACGCTGAAGGAGTTTCTAACTGCTATGACGGCTGCACCGGCAGTTGGCCTCCATTTTTCGCGAAAGCCAATGCCAAAATCTGGGGGGATTTCACCGTCATTGAACGTAAAGACGGAACTTACCAGTGGGCTTATAAGAATCAGCCACTTTACACTTGGGTCGGTGACCGTCAGCAAGGAGATACCACCGGTCATGGCGTGGACAGCGTCTGGTATGCCGCACAGCCATAAGGTCAGGACTTAATTTAGGTTACCGGGGGGAAGTGACACTATCCGCAAGAATAGTTTCCCCCCGGATAAAATATTTCTAGACCGTGGTACCGCCCGTGAATACCCCAGTCCCGTCATCGTGAATGATGCCATCACGATCCCATTTATTCAGTTTCTGTAACAACTTGTCCCGAATCGACTTTGACATTCCTTTTTCAATAGCTCGACGTCTCCGCGCTTCAAGTTGCACAAGCGTCAGGTTACTCCTCAAGGCCTGAATATCACTCCCAGCACCTCCCCCGCCCTGATTGGTTTCAGGTATCAGGGGGTTGGCGTGTCCCACCCAATGCCAGGTTCTCGACGCGGCGACGCGATACAGCTCGTAATGCCAGTAGTGTGAGTATGGTTTTCCTATTTCGACTTTAAAATGAAAATTCACAGAAATGGTTGAATCGCGATTACCCATCATCGTGAGATGCCAGTTTGGCGTGATGATTGCGTTACCAAGCGTTTCCGGCTCACTTTGGCACAAAATGGCGACCATTTGAAATGCATTGGTTCCATCAACACTGACCGCATTACAGGAGGTCATCCAGCGTTTGAACAATGTACCCGAAATCTGAGTCAAAACCCCATTCGCGGGAGCCGGTGGATTATCAAGATCATACATAGTTAATACTCCTTTTACTTTTTCCAAAATCCATCCAGATCAATAGTCCAGCTTCCGGGAAAGTGATCTCCGGAATCGAGAATAAGAGTCCTCTGTCTGGACCGGGGATTTTATCTGGATCTGGCAGGAATACTGTTGCTTATACGTAACCTTGCATTTCGCCAATACAGATATTTACCAATAACGCCCAATCTTAGCCGCACACTAAATTTCATTTCTGTTATTGCCATTTAGGCCTCAACTAAAACGAAAAACAGGAAAGCTTCGGATAATGCCTACCGAGACAAAAACATCTTCTGAGTCATCTGGCTTTCACCAGTCTCCACCAGCCTTTACCTAATGCATGTATGGAAATTCCAAAAAAATATTTTTTCATTGCATCCAAATACATCTCCTGTGTCGTCATAAAGAGAAACAGTCAATCAACATAGAGCCCCATAGGAGATCAACGTGAAATTAACTACCCTGGCAGCCATCGCCACCTTGTCTACCATCGCTTTAGGAAGCGTTAATGTTTATGCAGAGGGCAAAGCCGACACCGTCGATTACTTCGCCAAGGACAAGCATTCTTCCTACAGCGTCAGCAACAGTTATGGTGACGGCTATTACCAAACAGCAAACACCAGTACACCAAGCCCCAGCAAAAAGGTCGTGACCAAAGTAAGCACGTCCATCGGGACCGTTTTCGCGAACGCTCAAGGAATGACTCTGTATACCTTCACCAAAGACGCTGAAGGTGTTTCTAACTGCTATGACGGTTGCACCGGCAGTTGGCCTCCATTTTTCGCGAAGGCCAATGCCAAAGTCTGGGGGGATTTCACCGTCATTGAACGTAAAGACGGAACTTACCAGTGGGCCTATAAGAATCAGCCACTTTACACTTGGGTTGGTGACCGTCAGCAGGGAGATACCACCGGTCATGGCGTGGGCAGCGTGTGGTATGCCGCGCAGCCATAAGCCGCAGCATATGTTCGGAGTCAGGCCTGTTAAGCCTGGCTCCTCAATAACCGGGAAAACCCGGCAGACTTTCAAGATTCACTGATTGATATGCGGCTTTGCCGAGTCGTTTCTGTATTTTCCGGTTCGGGAGTCCCACATCAGCTCTTCATATCTGCCTGAGGCCCTGAGATAGTCCAGGCCTTTATTAAAGTCTTTCAGTAGGACATCCACTCGCTCAGGTTTTATCTTGCGGGAGAAAGCGACACATATCGGTGTGGTCTGGATTGGACGGGGATGGTTGGTTATCAGGCGAGCCTGGGACGAAGTCAGCTCTCGGTCAATCAACGCATATCCCACCTCTATTTCCATGGGAAAAATTTCTATCCTGCCTGCTAATAACTTACGAATATTCAGTTCGTCCGCACTGACAAATTCCACAGACAGCTGTCCATTACTGGCAGCAGCATCAAATTCACTACCATAAGTGTAGTTATCTGTGGCCCCAATTCTCAGCCCTTCCAGATCTCGGATATTTTTCCAGTCAAAACTGAAGCTTTTCAGATGGAAAATCACTTTTTTATTAAAAGTCACCGGGTCAGAAAAAATAAAGTCCAACTCCCGCTCAGGCGTCGGAGCCCATGTGAGGGAGCCGTCAGCATCACCTTCCTGAGCGATTTGGTAGCTTCGATTCCAGGGATGATATTCGTACGTAACGGTATAGCCGGAATGCTTAAATGCCTCGGTCACAATATGGGTAAAGACGCCCCCGTGTTTCAGTTTCTCTGAGGTATAGGGCGGCCACTCTCCATTGGTCAAATGAACAGTGCGATTCGAATCCACAACAGGTATTGCAGACAAGGCAACAACCAATACAACCATCGAGGTAGAAAGAATCACTTTGCGCTCCTTATCCGGAGTAGATGATGCTTAACTGGGCTTCAACTGAGAGTATAGTCTGTTACCTGGTATACAGCTCTTGATGAGATACCAAAGTACCAACCTTGCCAATTTGAGTGATTACACGTTGCCAGGAGCGTCAGTATCCCTCTGGATACACACAATGACTTATATGGCTTCATATGGAGCATTCTCATTGCCCTCTACTCGATCAAAAATTGCACACCACCAATTCCTGACCTATAACTAAGGGACTCAACAAACAGGCTTTGTGATTGTTTGTCCCAAGGTTTGTTAATCATGGAGCCTCAAGGAAGTATTGGAGACTCCTGCAGGGATATTCCAAGGAGGGCGCCATGCCGAAGAAATCTGGTCTGTGGCTGTTTTTCACTATTCTATTTGCTCTTCCTGTCAGTGCCAAAGTGGTCAATATCACACTGGTACAAGCCAATGATGTTTATGAAATGACACCTGTTAACGGAGGCCTCTATGGTGGCCTGGCCCGATTGCAGTCTTTGATCAATCAACTGAAACGGGAGAATCCCAACACTTTCACAGTACTCGCCGGCGATCTTTTTAGCCCTTCGGCGATCGGTACGGCCAAAGTGGATGGCGAACGTCTTAATGGCAAACAGATGGTTGCCGTACTGAACGCCATGGATTGGGACTTTATGACACTGGGCAATCACGAATTCGACAATGGTCTGGAGCCCATGCTGGACCGGCTGGATGAAGCACAATTCAAGATCATCACCAGCAATGTGCTCGATGCCTCAAACGGCAAGCTCTTTCCCAACACCCAGGAGACCCTGGTTCTGAAGGTCGAGGGTATTAAAGTGGGACTGGCTGGCATTACCTTGCGGTCTTTGGCCAAAGATTTTGTCACCATAGAGGATCCTCTGAAAGAAGCTCAAAGGGCGGTGAACCAACTGAAAAATCAGGATAAAGCGGATATCCTGGTGCTGATCACCCATCAGGACCTGGCTGAAGACATCAAATTCGCAGAAAAGCTGACCAATGTGGACCTGATACTCGGCGGACACGAACATGAAAATGCCTATCTGCGTCGCGGCATAGAGTTCACCCCCATCGCCAAGGCAGATGCCAATGCACGCTCCGTGTATATCCATCACCTCGCCTACGACACCCTAAGCAAAAGTCTCTCCATTAATTCACGACTGCAGATTATCGACGCACGTTTCGACGAAGATCCAGTCATTGCGGAAGTTGTGGATAAATGGATTAACAAGGCCTTTACGGCTTTTCGAAATGATGGATTCGAACCTGAACAACTGGTGGCCATAACCAGTGAACCATTGGATGGACTGGAAGCCAGTGTTCGCAACGGCGAAACCCGCTTGACCTCATTAGTGGCAGAGAGTGCTTTGGCCGCTTATCCAGGCTCGGATCTGTCATTGCTCAATGCTGGCAGCATCCGCATTGATGACATTCTGCCACCCGGGGATGTGACTCAATATGATGTCATACGTATTCTGCCTTTTGGCGGAGATTACAGCCAAGTACGGATGCCTGGCGACATTCTGGAACAGGCACTGAATGTCGGAGAAGCCAATCGGGGAAAAGGCGGTTTTCTACATCACGCGAAAGTAGAGATGACCAGTTCCGGCTGGAGCATCAATGGGGTGCCTTTGAATACCAGTTCAGAGTACACCGTATCGATCGCCAATTTTCTGATTGATCGGGGGGATTCCGGTCTTGAGTTTCTCGTCGATAATCATCGAATCAAACGAATCTCGGACGGTCTTGTGGATTCACGCTTCGCGTTGATCGATGAACTCAAGTCCACCTATCCGGCTCAAAGCACTGACGTGACCAAGAATTCCGCCAGGTCACCCTACATATACGCAGAGTAGGTCTGGCGATAACCCGTCACCACACCAAAGAGCCTGATAATGGATAAGAAACTCAGTTTCGACGAGGAATTCAGCCAATGAAATTGCGTCTATTTCTTCCTCTGATCACATTCGCCGGAATGTTGCTGCTGTCCCTGCCGGCCTTGTCTTTCGGTCCTAACGGTCACCGTATTGTTGCCCGCATTGCCGAAGATCATCTGTCACCGGAAGCCAAAGCGGCCATTTTCAAAATTACCGAAGGCCGGCATCTGGCCCAGTCAGCCACCTGGCCTGACGAAATCCGCTCGGATTCCGGCTGGGATTTCGCCAAGCCCTGGCATTTTGTGTCCATAGATGACGATGAATCTTTCGACGACTACGAACACAGTGATAAGGGAGACATCCTGATTGCGCTGCAGAAGTTTGAAAGCATCCTGGCAGAAAAGAAGGTCAACCAGACAGAAATGTGGCGTGCATTGGCCTTCTACATCCACTTTGTTGGTGACATTCATCAGCCTCTTCACGTCGGGCGCCGCGATGACTACGGGGGAAATAAAGTTCGGGTCAAATGGTTCGGCAGAAAAACCAACCTCCACTCTGTCTGGGACAGCAGTCTGATCGAAAATGAGCAATTGAGTTTCCGTGAATATGCCAGCTTTCTGGATAATGTCACGAGCTCACAGATCAGGGAATGGCAAAGTTCAACTTATCGAGACTGGGCGACTGAATCCAAATCCGTTCGAAAGCAGGTATACGATCTGGGGAATAGCAGCTCAGAGGATCCCAGCCTTTCCTACGAATATGCCTATAAGAACAAGGCACTGATTGATGACTGTCTGGTCAAAGACGGAATCCGGCTCGCAGGAAAACTGAATTCATTGTTCGAGTAATCTGGAGCCCAAACGAGCTACCTGACAGACGCAGCAATGGCAACGTAGGTAGTTTTTCCGACGCTCTCTAACGAATTCTGGGAGGAGAAGAGATGGCCCTACTTGAATCAGCTATGGCTTTTGCCGTAGTCATGATTATTTTCTCCACCATCGTCACAGGCATCGTTGAGTTTTGCGTTCGTGTAGCAGGCTTGCGCGAAAAAAATCTGCAGATCGCCATGACCTCTTTCTATCAGACAGTTATTCATCCCCGGCTCGGCAAGTATCTTACTGATGACCAGCCTACAGGCGAAAACAATTCTCCGGATGATGACAAGTCGCCAGAGACTGACAGCCATAAAACGACATCTGAACCGACAAGCAACACTACCGCCGCCCTGTCCACCACAGATACCCAATCGCCCACAGATTCCCAGTCCACCACAAATAATACCCAAGCCATTAATGACAATACGACAACTCAGAAACCAGGGAAGACCAAAGAGGATGTATGCCGTAAGTTCGTCAGGACAATGACAAACAATCCCGCGATGATCAGCCTTGAAACGCAATCGGAGAGCTCTGACAAAGAAAACACCGGCAAAAAGAAAAAAAAATGGTGGCAGCGTCTGTTCGATAAATTCACCGGCTGCGAAACCTCCATCAGCCAGCTCAGTCCTCTTTCATTTGCCCAGAGACTGGGAAGAAGCGACGTAGGTCAGGCAATCCTGAAAGAAACAGAAGAAAAAGTTGAAACCATCGTGAATGACTTTGTCAGAACTTACGACCGTTTTGGCAGAGCTTCCAGTGAACTGTTTCGTAAAAGAACCCATTTGTTATCTATTATCATCGGCATTCTGTTGGCCCTGGCGGTGAATATTCACGCCGGCCGTATCATGTCCACTCTGATGAAAAGCCCTGACATCAGAGAATCCATGATTGCTGAGGCTCAATCCGCCATGAACGCCAACCAACAGGCAGCGGAATCACTAGAAAGTCTTCAGGCAATGGTCGCCAAAGGCCAGTTAACCGGTGACCAGTTTGAAGAAATTTCCGGTAACCTGACCGACCTGGCAAATTCTTCCAGGGACAGCCTGAACAAGCTGGAAACTTCAGGTCTCCCTGTCGGCTACATTTATTACCCCTATTGCTCAACCGGACCTAAAGGTGATCCGAGTTGCCCCCAGGAAGGAAGCTTATGGGGTACCACGGATAAAAACTTCATCGCGCTGCTCAAAGAGATACCGACTTTCATTGTCTGGATGGTAGCTTCCATTTTCACCGGTATATTGATCGGGCTGGGGGGGCCTTTCTGGTTTAAGGCCTTTTCCAGTCTGTCTCAAGTTCTACAGGTGTTGCGTGCCTTCGGTGTTGGCACCAAACCTCAGCAGGCCAACCCTGAAGAGGTTGCTTCCTTGCCCTCAGCAGAGGAATCAGCAAAACCCAAAGACATCATGGATGCCTTTATGACCTCAGCCAAAGGCTATGCAGAACGGCAGCAGGATTCTCCCGCGCCCTAGAAGCCTGTTCATGCGATATGCCCCTATCCCGTTTCACGGTGGACGGATCAGTCTGCTGCAGCGAGATCAGCTTGTATCGTTTCCTCCTGGCCGGTAATTTTGATAAAGCGGTGTTAGTGAGCCCCTTCGGCCTTTATAATCAGCGTTCATTTACCAGTATCCACGAGTTAGAGTTCATGGCAGAAGATAGCAACGCAACATTGATTTACTGCCGGGGTGGCAGCCTGGAGAGTTTTCCTGTCAGCTACAGCGATCTTGCCATCGTGCCATCTTCCATTCGCCGG
Source organism: Hahella ganghwensis DSM 17046 (assembly GCF_000376785.1). Lineage (GTDB taxonomy): Bacteria > Pseudomonadota > Gammaproteobacteria > Pseudomonadales > Oleiphilaceae > Hahella > Hahella ganghwensis. The sequence goes on along the minus strand of NZ_AQXX01000113.1, from coordinate 46,987 downwards.
GCTGAGCGCTCTGATAACGGTAAAGCCATTGTCACCCTCGATACAACTCACCTGGTCTATGATCTCGACGGAGTGCCGATCACCTCGGTGAATGACCGCTACCTGCTGGATATGGAATTCAACGAAGTGATCACCAGAATCGAGGCATCACGTGCAGAGCTGTCTGAATAGAGCTGTCCAAGTAAAGTTACCGGAATCGTGACGACTCCGGAAGTTAGAAGCCCTGACACGAGCCTCCCCACAGAATGACATTGCATCTTCCCGTCTCCAAAGGCACGCTGCAGAGAATCCTGGAAAACGGAACAACTGCCAATCTCGAAGCGCTCCCCAACGTCCTCGAGACACTGTCCGTTTACGAGCTGGCGGCATGCTATATCATCACCAGACTTCCGGTTATGACGACATCGGCAAAAGCCAAGGTAGCAGAACAGGCTCTGGCTCAACTTATCAGTGAAGCCAATATCATGGGTGAGAGCGAGTTCAGGTCACAGATATCCAGTGTCATTGGCAGGAAAGAACTGAAAGCAGGCATTAGCTTCCTGCACAACGGCGTCTCTCTGATGAGTCAGGAGGATGTCAAGAGACGGAGTTATCTTGATAAAAGCGGTGAATATCGCTGGACCCAATCGAAAAAAACAACTGAAAGAAAACCCAACGTTTACCTGGCTGCTCGCACTGACAGGGGAATTTACCTCTCTGATGACCAGGATAGAATTCTGAACCAGATCATGTCCGATCCGGAGGAATCCGTCGATATTCAGGGATATGCAGGCACCGGTAAAACCCGGCTGATCGTCAAATTGACAGAGCTACTGCAGAAAGGAAATATCATGCTGCTGGCCATGAACCGGCCGCAACTACAGGGGCTTATGTCACGGCTCCCCAACCATCACAACATCACCGGTAAAACCTTCGGCGTAATGGCTGATGAGATTCTTGAATCCAATCTGCTGGACCCCACGAGACGTGTCGGTGGTCGTAAAAAAAGGAAGTTTACGATCAGTCATTCCGAACTCGCGACACAAATGGGATACCGCCCCATCGGGATGCTCACTCCAGCTCAGGTCGCGGATGTCGTAAATAAAACGGTGAATGCCTTCTGCTATTCCAAAGACACCCAGATACAGTTACATCACATTCCCCAATACACCTTGGGAAAACTCCAGGGCATGCAGCAGGTTATCGTACAATTGGCTGCGGAGTTATGGGACACCATCACGGGCGCCAGCGTTGGGCCGGAATTACCGATCAAGGGCTACCACCGCATCAAAAGACTGGCCTTGCTCCGGGAAAAAATCCCCCGGCGCTTTACGCATATCATCATGGATGAGAGTCACGACCTACCGGCCCCCGTTATCGAAATTCTGGAAAGAAGTCCTCAGGCAGTCATCACCTTAGGCGACCGTTACCAGGCCCGCATGATGGCCAGCTTCTCCCAGCACCGAAGCCATCAGATCAGGCAACGCACCATGAACCATTCCCTGAGGGCCGGACAAAATGCCAATCGTCTTTACAACGGTATTATCCGGCACCATCCGGTGACACCCCAGGCAGAGTTTATCGGCTCTAACGAAAAGTCCACCAACATTACCTACTATGACACATTCAAAATTCCGGACAGACCCTGTGCCATTCTTGCTCCTACCAATTGGCATATTCTCAGTGTCATGCAACAGTTGGCGGTCAGCCAAAGTTCTTTTGATATTCTGCCGGGGGCATTGGGAGACCTGAAGTGGCTGGTAGAGGATGCCATTGCCTTTTACCGCTTTCACACCAGGCCCAGCCATCGAGAACTACAAAACTGTCGAAGTTGGGAAGATTATGTGCAGAAACAGTCAGATCCGGTGGTGATGAAAGTCCATAAACTGTTTGATGCAGGGTACGAGGAAAAACACTTCCAGAACTCCCTCGCCAAAGCTGGCACCGGTTCTCCAGAAACAAGATATTTGTTGGGAAGAATTGATGATGCCCGCAACCAGGAATTTGAGCGGGTAATGATTATCCGCAGCGCCATTACGATTCAGAACAGTGATCGCCAGGCCCTGGCTGAAACCATCAACCAGCTATATACGGGTATTTCCCGGGCGAAAAGCGAGCTCATCGTACCGGGATATCTTGAAGGTTGGCTGCAGGATCAGGCCGACTCGGTGAAACAAAACAAGCATTGAGCATTGTATTTCACCGACGACCTTTACAAGCTGTTGCGAGCCCTTCTTCAGACTGGGAGCTTTCTTCAACCTGAGGGCTCTTCTTCAGGCTGAGGGCTCTTCTTTAGACTGCAAGCTCCAGGGACTAAGGATTCTCTGCTGGTTAAGAGCCGTTTTCATTCCCTGAATTTTTTCCAGCTGTTTCATTGTGGCTTGATAACCCGCTTCAATCGCATCGGCTTTCGAGCTGAAACTTCCATAGTTTTCCGGTTCAAACTCCGGCTGGATCACAATATCCGCCGCGGCCAGATCCGCTTCACCCAGTTTACAACTCTGCATTCTGAAAGTGCTCAGAAGAATCCGTCCGGAAGTGTCGGTATCAGTCTTCTGGTTTCCGCAATAGATATCTACCGCTATGACAAAGTCCGCCCCCATGGCCCTGGCATATCGGACGGGAATTAAAGTTAATACTCCCCCATCCACGTAGACATGATCATTGACGGTTACAGGAATAAAGGCTCCGGGAATACTGGAGGAAATCTGCACAGCTTTACCAGGGTTTCCTGACTGAATGAGTTTGCTTTCCCGCTCAGTCAGATCAGTGACCGCAATACCAAGGCCGATAGGAAAATCACTGATATCCTCCTGAACCAGATGCCCATTGATCCACTCAGCGAGCGCCTCGCCTTTGACAAAACCATTGGACGCCAGCCTGAGATCAGCAACATCCCATTCTTTGACGTTCTCAACGATAGAGGCCATTTCCTCATAACTTTTACCAGAGGCATAAAATGTGGCCGCAATTGATCCGGCAGAGGAACCGGTAACTATTTGTGCCCGGATCCCAGCTTCTTCCAACGCTTTAATCACCCCCAGGTGCATAAACCCCCGGACCCCACCACCGCCAAATGCGATCCCGATCACCGGTGCCTGATCTGCACTGCTGACGTTTTTGGCAGAGACATCCTGTTTCTGAACCGAATCGACAGTCAGAGGATACAGATCGTTATACTGCGGACGGCTAGCGCATCCAGCCACCAAGATAAAGGTCAGTATCGCTCCGGCTATATTTAACCATCGACGCGGTATAGAGATTCGCATAAAAAATTTCCTGTCTAAGAATTGGCAGCAACCACTTCGGTATCGCTTCGCGCGGGGTAGGATACTGCTTTCCAAATTTATTCGGCAAGGCTTAACCGGCCAAAAAAAGAAAACACAGCATCACCATTGAGAAATCTCTGACAAAAAGACTGGACAGACTCTTATATTGTCGATGACCGCTTATCAGCATAATGAAGCTTCATGGATGAACAATTGAAACAAGGACGTATCATGCTTCAGAAACACACGGGTATCGCCCTCGCGCTACTCACTCTTCCTTTAATGCCGGTATCTGCCGGTGCCGTTGATAAACCCGGGCTCATTCTTGCTGAAAATTTTCAGGCCGCCAGCCACTTAGCCGACTTTTGGATCAGTGAAAAACTGGACGGTATACGGGCATACTGGGATGGCCAGAATCTGATAACTCGCAATGGAAATGTCATTCATGCTCCAGACTGGTTCCTGAAAAACTTACCGGTATCACCCTTGGACGGTGAGCTATGGGCTGGAAGGGGCCAGTTCGCCAGATTATTAAGTACTGTCAGTAAAGACTCTCCCATCGACAGCGAGTGGCAGTCGGTGAAATACATGGTATTCGATCTCCCCTCTCATCTTGGAACCTTTGATGAGCGGAAACAGGCACTACAGAGTTTAATCAAGCCCCTCAACCCCAACCACGTACAAGCCGTCAAACAATTCAAAGTCGCCAGCCAGACAGCCCTCAGCGATCACCTGTCCGTCATCACCGCCAAAGGTGGCGAAGGTCTGATGTTGCATCGGGGTAGCTCTCTCTATCAGGCACAACGCTCCTACGATCTGCAGAAACTGAAAAAGGCACAGGATGCTGAGGCCAGGGTTTTGGCCCACTTGCCAGCAAAGGGGAAATATAAGGGGATGATGGGGTCTCTTCTGGTAGAAACAGAGAACGGCATACGCTTCAGAATTGGAAGTGGTTTTGATATGACAGACAGGCTTCAGCCACCACCTGTCGGCAGTGTCATTACCTACCGTTACCGGGGAACGACTAAAAACAATATCCCGAGATTTGCGAGTTACTTGCGCTTAAAGGAACAGATATGACAGAAAATTCAGGGGCAAGGAAATAACAAACGAAGGAACGTAATAAACAGGGTGGAGGTTAGTGTGTACCAGGGTGTCTTAGGTCTAATTAGCCTCCGCCCACCTTGCGGCCAGTCCGCAGGCACACCACTCTCTGGCAGCCGTTTCCAGCGCAAGATTACGTGATTTGGCATATTTGCGAATGGCTCTGATCTGTCTGTGTACTCTCTGTTCCATTTTCTTCACCTTAAAAGTTCACTTTTTGATCACTCTTGTCTGTATATGCGATGGTAAAAAGGAAAACACGTCAGCATGTTTCTCTTCATGTCGGTTTTCCCTTATTCGGTCTGTAACTCCCTTGAACCTCCATATCTGCCTTAATGGAAAGCTCAGAAGGATTGAAAGCACCGGGAAATATTTGCAAGACCGAAACGTATCACCTCGGCGATTTCCAGACCGGTATTGATCGAAGCCGCCGGAATATCCGTGACGACCCCTTCCAAAGCGCCTGTCAGCACTTGACCCGGCTCCTCGCCTTCCTTCCCTGGAAGCCTTTCTCCCGACAAAAAGTCAGTCACGATGACGAAAACACCTTCTCCGTTAACAAAGAGCTCGACGGTGTCTCCCAGATGTATGGTGTTAGAGACTGATGGGTTTTCTGTTTCAATAGCGCGCACGTATACAATGCCACTGCCGTCATCACCTGAAACCGCATCGAACATATGAATCCCCTATTCTTACTTTTGTTAATTAATTCAAGAGCTATTTAAATCAAGCTCACTAACGCTCCATTTGCAGGAGTGAGACACTGGCCACTGCGTTCGAAGACTCACCTGCAGTGCTCACTCTCCGACAGCCAAACTGATTAACTGTCAATGACTTCACTCTGACAAGTGATTCTGTCAATCCGGGGATGGGAATATGGCGAATGATGGCCAAATGGAAAGAAATATGTGTCGAGAAATAGGCAGCCAGGTCGTCCAGAACTGTCTCAAAACGACTAAAACCGACATGTTCTGTTAATACCATCTTAATGTGCGACAAGGTTTAATGCAGGAAGGATATTTCGTTTTACCTTTCAGGAAACCCAGCCGTACATCAGGATTGAAAATGAAACCACAAGCCACCCAATATTGCCCGACAAATTTAGAATCAAAAAGATCCCCCGCTATCAGCCAAGCTAACCGGCCATGTCTAATTGAAACATCAATTGTATTGATAACCCTTTCCTCCGCAGCAGGTGCCGCCGAGCCGAGGGCATCAGGCGAGGATGATATCAAACCAGGCTTTCAGACTTCTCTTTCCGTCATATTGGGTGCCAGCCAATCAAAACCCTCTCATGCGACAACCAGTGACGACAACAAGAGCATCGATTCCCTCTCCTCAGAACATAAAGAAGAAAGTTCCGGAATATTTGGATTAGGGGCCGATGTCACCTACACCTTCGACAATCTTCAAACCCAGATATTTCTCACTTCCCCCGAATTACCAGCCATGTTCGGTGAAAGTATGCTGGAACTGGGCGTCAGTCATCGTCTGGCATCCGACACCAAGCTCAGTCTCTCGTTTATACCGTTTATCAGCGGTGCCGGCAGTGAAGTCTGGGAAGACCCCTTCTTAACCGGTAACGACAGGAAAGAAACAGACCAGGAGACCAATGCATTCCGATTTGCCGCCGAGAATATTCTGCAGCTTCCTATTTCATTCGAATATATCGTCGGAGAGATCGAAATTGAAAACGAAGCCTCGGGAACATCGCTCCTGGACGAACCCGGTGGTATCACTTCCAACGAAATGAAGTTACTGAAACGGGCCGGCGATTTTTATCAGGTATCCCTGGGAGGGTCAGTCCCTCTCACTGACTCGCTGTTTTTATCCTCCCAGATCAGCTATACCGCTCTTGATGCCGAAGGAGAAGCTCAGAGTTTTGGCGGCTATGGCGCCGGGGTTAAGCTCAACTACATGTTTGGCAAGTATGTACTGACAGGTGGACTAAACTACGACAGCTTTGAATTTGACGCCAGTCACCCGGTATTCGACAAAGTTCGCGAAGATGACCGTCTTTCGGCCAATGTTTCATTTACCATCGGCGAACCTCTGGCATTTAAAAACACTCACTTAACTTGGTTTGCCAGCTACAGCGAAGCTGACTCCAACATCGAATTCTATGATTCCGAAGAAGCCATTCTTGGTGCGATTGTGGGTTATAGTTTCTAGGGCCTGTTGACACGTTTAATTTTGGACGCAGGGCAGGATAAGCAAGCAGTTCTTGCCCTGCGCATCTAAGCTTCACCGTGTCTCAGCACTCAGTGCGCCAAACACCGCCGTAGCCCATTCCTCATATCCTGCTGCACCGGGGTGGAACCCATCAGCGGCTATAAATGAGGGATTCGGCTCAGAAAAGGATTCAATAACCTTGATGTCAGGTTGATCACGAAATAGATTTCTCATGCTTTGATCCAGCATGTCAGCTCTATACCCGAGATACCATCTCAGGGGTTGTGGCAGGGCTGGAAATAAATGCATGGGTGGCACGCTGGTAAACAGGATTGTCTCCACAGAGAACCGCTGCCTCAAAAGATCAGAAAGTCCCCAAAGATGTTGATTCCAGGCCTTTATCGACGTCCTCCCTGTCACATCATTGACTCCTACCGAGAGCAAGGCCACATCAAAGCGTTGCTCAGGCTCAGCTTGCAATCGTGTTACGACATCCGCCGCGGTATAGCCCGTCTGGGCAACCAATTTCCATGACAACCGATAACGCTCAGCGAGCTGACGACAGAGTCTTCCTGCCAGCGCCTGATCCTGTGCCTCAACCCCAACTCCTGCTGCCGCCGAGTCTCCGGCAATCAATAGTCTGAGAGGCTCGCCGGTGCCGGTTTTCCCACACCTGGCCCCCAAGGGTTCCGGCAGCCTGGGGGTCTCCCGACGTACCTTTTTACCCTGATAGATCAGCAAGGGAGCCAGCCCCACTGTAGCCAGTTGATAAATCATCTTGAACTCAGCGTTATCTTGTTTTGAGAAGGAATAATCGGGAATTAGATCACGTCTCTAACCTACTCCGCCACCTCAAATACTGGGACCTGATAGCTAAGTCGTGACAAATGAGTTATGACAAAAGAGTCGTGACAAGTGAGCAGCATTGGAGCTGGCTAAATGTCGATACCACTCCTCCCAATTCACAACCAAAACATAGTTGACACTATCAACCTTATCTCTATATAGTTGACAAAATCAACCAAATACCACAAATCACTATGATTGAGATAAATATTGGTGAATCTCTTCACCAGTTATTACATACCTACAAACGAGCAATGAGACAAGGTCACCAAGAAGTTGGTCTTTCCCTTGCTGTCTCTCATATCCGATCTTTAAAAGTGATCAATCACTATCAAAAAAATACCGACGAAATCTGTACAGCTCAAACCATTTCAACACGCCTGAAACTGGATAAAGCGCAGATTACCCGGGTGATAAAAGACTTACTTGCTGAAAACCTGATTGAGAAAAGTGACAACCCCAAAGATCGTCGCAGTCAGATTCTGCGACTTACCAATAAGGGAGTTGAAACAATAAAACGGATCAAAGAGGCCGAAGATCTGGCCGGGAAACGAATGTCTGAGGGCCTGCAACAGGACGAAATCGAAGAGTTCGTCCGTCTGGCCAGAATCATGATGGATAACCTGAACCCGAATACAGATTGACGGAAAACTTCAAGCAGGAACCAGTGCCGCTGAGTCCTGGAGCAAAGTATGAGAGTGTATCAATGAGCAAACCCAGCCCGAGAGAATTAACCCTCCTTCGCAAACAACAGGTGACCCCGAATATGCTTCGCCTGACCCTGGGGGGTGAAGGCATGGCTGACTTTCCGGAGGAACAGGAAAGTGCTTATGTAAAATTGATGTTTCCCAACACAGACAGCGTTAAACCAATATTGCGAACCTATACAGTCAGGGCTCAGCGTCATGATGAAATTGACATTGATTTTGTCATTCATGAGGACGGTGGCCCGGCATCCACATGGGCAACAAGTGCCAAGGCTGGAGACCGGATTACTGTAGGAGGCCCAGGTCCGAAGAAACTGGTAGACGACAGCGCAGACTGGTTCCTCATCGTCGGTGATATGACAGCCCTACCAGCTATCAGTGTTAATCTTGAGCTACTTCCAAAGCACGCCAGAGGGTATGTGATCATTGAAGTCATCAATGAATCCGATATTCAGCCCCTGAAAACTCCGGATAACATCGAAATTCACTGGCTAATCAATCCCCGCCCAGGCACCAGAGACACGTTTTTATTAGATAAAGTCCGACAGCTGGATTGGCTGAAAGGGCGTCCATCCATCTGGTGTGCCTGCGAGTTAACCAGTATGAGAAAATTAAGAGCTCATTTTCGAGCTCTACCCAACTTCGATAAAAAAGACCTCTATATTTCCAGTTATTGGAAACTAGGCGTCAGTGAGGAAGAACACAAAGTATTGAAGAGAGCGGAATTGAACTAGCGTTTATTGAGGCGTCCTAGGCCCCAGAGAAAATATCAATTAGAAACAGTCCCCGCGTTGCTATGTCAGACATCCCCCAGACACAGCACCGCGGGCTTTCAGCCTTAGATTTTCGTGGACTTGAAAATACTTCCCTTCATGCCGAAGAGGTAGAAAGCATCCTCTATCACTAGGGGATCCGCATAGATGAGTTCATCCTGGACGAAATCCACTTCTTCCCTGACACGACCACTATCCATATCCACAATCAAAACCCCACCAGTCCGTTTGGCATAAATGATTTCTTTGCCATTATAAAACTGGACAGAAGAATAAGATCCCTGCTTGATCTCAGACTCGACCTCCCATTTAAGCTCATTATTTATCGCGTCCCATGCGTATAGGTTGCCGAAGAAATCATTCAGGTAAATCACTTCATCTTTTACAATGGGTTTGCCTACCACAGGATAGTTAATCACCAGCGAGTGGGTTCTTTCCCCTGTCTCTGTCATGCAGGAAATTCCTCCGACATTGGTATCAATGTGGATTTCTCCCTGGATGAAACACACATTGTCTTCCACTCGCATCGGCCCGTACCAGGCTGAAAGCGGCAATTCTCTTTTCCACACTACAGAGCCGTCTTTCAGGTTCAGTTTGAATGCAAAAGGCCTTCTGAGGCTAAACCCTTCCCTGGGGATGCCAGTACCAATATAGACATGTTCACCGACCACCAGAGCAAAACCATCCATATGCCCGCCCTTGAATTGCCAGATCTTTGACATGGTGTTCGGATCAACGGCATAAAGCCCGTCTTCCCCGGCAGTCTGCAATAGATAGTCGACACCTTCATGACTGGCGAACACAGGAAAGATTTCCGTATGGCCGTTAGTTTCAAAACGAGAAACAACCTGTTTGCTTTCCGGATCAAACTTATAAATGCCCATACTGTGCGATTGGTGCAAACCCTCACCAAAGTATAGATGGCCTTTATACAGGGTTGGGCTGGGCGTCAGAAACTTGCCCAGGAACAATCGGTTTTTGATATTACCGGTATTGGCATCAGCCACATAAAGATGACCTTCGCTCGTCCCAAAGAAGAGTTCATCTCCCACCACCGTGCCGCGGGCAAAAATTCCCTCATCCTGCAATGATTGCTCCCAGAGAGCCATAACGCCCTGCCTTGCTTTCTGGTAGTACTCCGTTTCCTGATTGGCGAGCTTCTGCACAACCCGAGGAACCGGACCGTTTTTAATATGATTGAACCCCAGAAAGCCGGCATAAATCAGCAAATTCAAACCCACAGCAAACAGAATGATCTTCGGCTTTAGCAACAGCTCCAGAAGCTTTCTGGCCCCTTCCGCCTTTAGCTTGATTCCAAATAATCCAGCAACAAATGTGGCGATCAGACTCAATGCTGTCCCAAGAAATGCCAGTGGCAACAGAACCGTTGGCACAATTGCCTGCTGATACCCCTCGATTAAATAATCAGATGATACGGATAGTTCCATCATTTCCGTCAAGCCAAACATTTTCCCCTCCTTTGAATGTGTTATGGCAATTAATGATTCCGCTAACGGCAGGAATTCCCATCTCTCTGGCAACGATAGCGCAGTGAGACAACACGCCTCCTTTCGAAACAATAATTCCTTTGGCCTTGGTAAAAACCGGTGTCCATCCCGGATCAGTGGATTCTGCGACGATAATCGGATTTGCGGGCCACTTGATGCTCTTCCATTTGTTTGGATCGCTAATGACCAGGATTTCCCCTTTTACCAATCCTGGAGAGATTCCTTCTCCTTTTAGATTGTCGTTTTCTGCGTGCTGGCTGTTCAGCGCGCGTTCGATTTCCTGAATGGAAGTGACCGCTGAGAAATTGAAATTGTTGAATAGTTTTGATCGATGTTTGCGCTCCCTGATGAGAGGCAGGTGAACAGATTTATTAAACTGAACGATTTCTTCCGCATTCAACCAGAAGACATCATCGGTATTGAGTTCATATCTCCGACCGAATTCCATCAATATATAACGAAAATGGGCGAAGGGTTTCAGAATCGCCATTTTCCACTTTTCTCTCAACTCGATCAGGTCTTTCAGCAGATGCCATTCTTCCAGAACCAGGGTTTTCTTGAACGAGTTGAACTGCCGGATTTCCGCTTCTACATCAACAAAGGCATGATGAGTCTTACTCTTTTCATACTCTTCAATACTCATATCATAGAAAGCATCGTCGCCCAGTTCTGACCAGCGTCTGGAAATCAGGTCCAGTTCACCAGGTCCGCGATGGCCATACTTTTCCAGAAACATGCTCCGTAATTCAGGCCGGGCACAAGCTTTCCTGAAATAACGTCCCATTTCATAGGTTTCAGTTTTCACACCATAACCGGTCCAATGACGAATCAGGTCGGACGCCTTGTGATCATCAAAAATATTGGCCAGCAGGGAGTGAAGTGTCTGGATCGTTGTTTCAGTCAGCGAGATAAGCACGTAGGGCCAGACAAGAGTATCACGGGTAAATACCGTCTTTTCCTTCAACAGACGGCTTTTCAACTCGTCATCATTCCAGGATCGATAGCAGTTCAGATCATTCGGTCTGTCCATGATCGTAGAAAAACCTATCAGATCTTTACTCGCCATATTAATGAACTCTTGCCGATGCGAGTTCACATTCAGGCCTGCAGCGATCATGTTGTAAACCGTTTTGGGTGTGTACAGAATCGTTTTCAGATTGATTTTTGAAAACCGAAATTTCAGATGAGGGCGTGGTAACGGCTGGATGGAGTATGGCATGGGTCCGAAAAACAGAGGCGCCAGTTTGGTCAGGTTCACATAGTTCTTGCCAAACACGTTATCCAGTATGGATTCATTCTCTTCCATATCACGGTACCCCAGATAACCGATACGACGCAGAGCCTTATCAAATGCAGCATTCTTCTTAAAGGAATCACTCCAAAGCTCAGTCGAAAAAGTACTGGGATTGATAGAAAGCTCGGCAAAAGTCTGACCATCCCAGGTCGTGTCTTTACTATAGGTCCGCTTCAACCGCTCCAGTTCTTCAGAGGCGACACTCTTGATTTGAGAAATGGAATTTTTTGCGGTAATCGGGCGAGCCTGTAGCAGATGCACAGCACCATAAATATCAATGGCCCATTCAATATCGAAATCCTGGTTGTATTTGGTTTCCAATAACCGGGAAACGTCAATGATTTCTTCCATTTGCTCAGGCGTTATCTCCGAGCTGACATTGCCTTCGTGCACCCGTACCGGTGTTCTCTTACCCGATACCAGATCTTCCCCGACTCCCTCGATGTACTCCAGTATCCAGCCTTTTTCTTCATTGCGGGGATCTTTGCTGAAGAATACTCCGGCATATCTGGCATCCACCATCGCCTGAACCACCACATTCATGGGCAGGGCCTTGGTTGATCCGAGAAAGTGTTGTCGGTAGGAGGTTGATGATTCCTGCAGGATCGAATCGAAACACTGGTCGATCGCGCTTTCCAATGCTTCCCGAGTATCAATGAATAGAAATGAAGCATTTTGACCGGCGAAACTGTGCTCTTTGGAGTCTTCCCCTGTCGCTGAACTCCTCACAGCGACGCAGAATCTTTCCCCAAAAGCCTGACAGATAGTTTCGAGTTCCTGATGATTCGGGCGAGCATCGAGGATGAAGCCTTTGGGAACGCGAACTCCCAACTGCGTCATCATCGCAAGCATATAGGCTTTGCCGCCCACATCGGTTTTGTCTTTCGGTAGAGACGAAAATGAATAGATCACAATAATTCCCTTTAATTGCAATATTGATGTAGTTGTAGAATTACCAGCGTAACAAAAACGCGACAAGTCGTTGAAAAACAAGGCGTAATCCGTGCAGCTTCGTCATGATAGCGTGTTTTCAAAACGCCACAAACTGCTTTCAGCACTTCATGCCGTTAAGAAGTGAACCCTGACACATAACTTGGAGCAGGCGTTTGGGGCTTATTACAGAAACGAAAGAGGCGGCGGGCCTTTGGCCTGCCGCTCTTATTTTTTTGAAGAACAATTATTTTGGAGAACAATGCATTTAGGAGAGAGAACCGCCGAAGGAAATAATCTCAGCAGCCGGAGCCTGCGCAGGACGAGTTATGGTCCCACATCACAACAGATCCCTTCTTGGCGCCATGTGCCGCATTTGTCAGCCATTTATTGCCGCAGTAGGGTGTTCCTGCCAGCAATCCCGGATCCTCAACACGAATGTTGTTTTGGTGCTGCTTTACCGTGGATGAAATCTGATGCCAGTAATCACAGTTGTTCCAGGTTGTCATTACCAGTTTCACATAATCAAAACCGTCACCGACAGTAAACGCATCGCCAAAATAGTACTTCTTGCGATTGATATCATCGTAATAACACTTGGTATGAACAAAACCTGTAAAAGACCCACCATTCGGATGGTTGACGGTTCCCGCATCCGCCAGACCATTAGTACATTCGTACATCAGAGTCTCAGGTTGTTCAGCCTCCATGGAACGTGGAATGTAGCGGTTATGAATCGTTCCCAGAACCCGCACGACATCCTGAAACCCATCGACATAATCGCTGAACACCTGATGTCCGTCCCGCTTGCCATCTGTATATAGGGGTCTGACCATCGCAACACTCCAGATACCCTTCACGTTGGGTCGATGGAGAAGGTCCGCCATCCCCGGATCAATTCCCAGGGTGAGATTGCACTGAATACCTTCACACTCCAAAATTCTGGCCGCTTGAATGCCTTCCCAAGTGGCCGCCAGTTTAATAAGAATACGCTCGCGTCCAACTCCCGCTTGTTCATACAGCTGCACCAGCTTACGAGCCTTGGCCAGGCTGCCCTCATAATCAAACGACAATCTGGCATTCACTTCTGTTGATACGCGTCCGGGTATCTCATCCAGAATTCTGGTCCCCATGGCGACAATCAACCGGTCACAGAGCTCCTCTACCAGTTTTTCCCGGGGAATAGCATGGTCAATGCTGTCCACCAGCTGCTGCAGAAGATCATCATATTTACCGGATTGCACTGCTTTGAGAATCAACGAGGGATTTGTGGTCGCATCTTCCGGCTCATAACAGCGTATTGCCTCGATATCTCCCGTGTCAGCCACGACAGTACTGAACGCTTTGAGCTGTTCAAGTAAAGAATTCATTCTTAGCCTCTTTTACTTACAACTTTTATTACTTACAAACTCGACAGATCAGCGCTTGGCCAATGCATGCATATGAGGCTTGAGGGAGTGATAGATACCACAATACTCTGCAAAGAGTTTGTCATACCGCTGTTTGCGGGTCTGGTCCGGCGTTGCACGTACACGTAACTTGCTCCAACGCCGGATTTCTGCAATATCTTCCACCATTCCACAGACCATGGCTGCCAATAACGCGCCACCTAAGGGGGCTTCAACTTCTTGCTCAATGGTCAACACAGGGTACCCGGTGATATCGGCAATAATCTGCATCCACAGATCTGAATGAGAGGCCCCACCAACCACAATCAATTCCTGATCCAGACAAACTGCTCCTTTGGCACCACATTCCATATTGTGACGCAGAGCAAACGATAATCCTTCCAACACCGCCCGATACAGATGTGATTTGCTGTGTGAAAGAGTCAGACCGACAAAAGCACCAGACGCCTTGGCATCCCAGACCGGGCTTCGCTCCCCCATCAGGTAAGGTAGAAATATCAGTCCTTCTGCTCCTGCAGGCGTTTTGGCCGCCTGCAACTCCATCAACTCATGTACGTCCACATTCTCGAGCAACTGGGCTGCATGCTTGTCCTCAGCACAAAACTGGTCACGGAACCAACTGATCGAAGCGCCTGCCGTTATTGCGCCACCGAAGATATAGATATCCTCGTTACCATTGTGGACATAGGGCATGCTGATCAGGCCATTGCGGGCATCGGTGGATTTGTTGATATACCCCCAGCACATGCTGGTGCCAATCATCGCCACATGGTTACCCGGCTCAATGACACCTGCGGCCAGTGTCGCCATGGCCGCATCCACCCCGCCAGCCACGATAGGAGTCCCCGCTTCCAGGCCCGTCAGTCGCGCCGCTTCTGCCGTCAATTCACCCACAACATCGCCGGACGCCAGCAGACGCTCAGGCATCATCGTCGGGTCTATTCCCAGCGTCTCCAGCATGTCATGCGACCAGCAACGGTCCTGAATGTCGTATACCCCGCCAATATTACCGGCGGAACTGTGGTCAACGGCCAGCTCGCCAGTCAGGTGATAATTGACATAGCTGTTGGGTGGAATCAGGTATTTGGTCTGCCGCCATACGTCAGGTTGATGGCGTTTCAACCACAGCATTTTGGTGAACCCATAGTAGCTGTCCACCCCATTACCGGTCACGGCATAGAGTTTGTCCAGGTCCACGTGCTCACGCACCCAGTCCACTTCATCATTGGCCCGACGATCCATCCAGATCAGGCAGGGGTGCAGGGCATTAATGCCAGCATCCACTGGGATTCCTGATCCACCATAAAGACTGCTGACACAAACCGCCTTGATATCGCCAGGTACCACGTTGCCACGAGCAACAACCTGGCCGAGAGTCTTGTGAACAGCATCCAGCCAGACATCAGGCCACTGCTGAGCCCATAGGGGTTTGGGTTGCTCCACCTGATAGGCTGCTGAAGCCTGGGCAATGAGTTCCCCTGATGCTGACATCAACAGGGCCTTGGTACTCTGAGTACCGATATCCACACCAATTATGTAAGCCATGTCATTACTCCTCAGGGTTTCAACAACACCTTGATGGAATCGGTCGAAGAGGCCAACTTAAAGGCTTCTTCCCAGTCATTCAGACTGAAGTCGTGAGTCACTATTCCTCTGGAAGTCACCAGGCCACGCTCAAGCAAATCAATGGCAACCGGGTAGGTATAAGGCCCCAGGTGAGCTCCACGAATATCCAACTCTTTACGGTCGCCGATCACCGACCAATCGGTGGTCGTTTCTGCTCCAAAGACACTGAACTCAATAAAACGCCCCAGCTTGCGAATGATCTGCAGACCCTGAGTAACCGCTGACGGATGCCCAGTCGCTTCGATGTAGACATCGCAACCATATCCGTCGGTCATGCCTTTTACTTCTTTATCGATATCGTCGCGGCTGGGGTTCAGTACGACATCGGCGCCAAAAGCCTTGGCCAGTTCCAACCGCTCATCTACCATGTCGATAACGACTATTTTGCGCGGCGTCTTCAACTTAGCCACCTGAACCATGCAAAGCCCCAAGGGACCAAGCCCTGCCAGAACCACCACATCATCCAATTGAATGTCCGCGCGATTGACCGTGTGGATGGCACAGGCCATGGGTTCAATCAGGGCTGAGTCTTCCAGAGATACGGAGTCAGGTATCTTATGCAACCGCGCATTTGCCGGTACCCGCATATATTCAGCCATTCCCCCTTCCGCCACATCTTTCTGGAAGCCGAAGATATTGTGCACTTCACACATCCAGTATTTCCCGGTATCACAGAAGCGGCATTTACCACAGGGAACGATTTGTTCTGCAATGACTTTATCACCAACAGTGACACCAAAGTGCTCCGCAGCACCTTCTCCCAGTTCTGCCACCACGCCATAAAACTCATGACCAGGAATTACCGGTGCTTTCAACCAAGGATCATCACCACACCAGAACATATCGGCACCGGAACTGGCTTTGCAGTCACTTCCGCAGATACCGCAGGCTTCAATTTTGATGATCACTTCATTTTGTTTAGCCACAGGACGCTGGCACTGCTCCAGCCGGTAATCATTCGGCGCATGGCAGACCACCGCAGTCATGGTTTCAGGTAATTTGCTCATCATTTCGTCTCCATGATGTTGCTGTACTTTTTTAATCCGAAATTCTGTCGATTCACACTTATTTGAATTCATATTGCTTTCATTCCGCCCACCTCCCGCCAGGCTTTCAAACCTGCTTCTCCTGACGGCAGAACGAGCGAGGCTGCCAGCTTCCCCTCAGGAAAGCTGTTATGAAAGTTTCAGGAAGTTTTATTTATCGCGGCTGCGACTGATATATATCGCCAGCAGTATAATCCCGCCTTTGATGACATTTTGAACGTATGGGGAGACTCCCATCAGATTGAGCCCATTGTTCAATACGCCCAGCATCATGGCGCCAATAAGGGTTCCGATAATGGCCCCGCGACCACCGGCAATGGCTGTGCCTCCCAGAACGACTGCGGCGATGGCATCCAGCTCGAAACCAATGCCCGCATTGGGCTGGCCACTCATCAGACGGGAAGTCAATACAATGCCGGCAAGGGCGGCAGTCACACCACTGATCGTGTATACCAATAATTTATAGCGGGAAACGCGGATACCACTGAGCTTGGCAGCTTCTTCATTGCCGCCTATCGCGTAAATATAGCGGCCGATGGCAGTATGGTTGAGCACCACAAACGCCAGAAGATACACAACCAGCATGACGAGAATAGGCAACTGTATTCCCATAAACTCACCGCGCCCCAGCACTGAAAAGCCCTCAGGTAACCCTGAAATGGGATAGCCTCCTGTATAGATCAGTGCCAATCCACGGGCAATTCCCATGGTTGCCAAGGTAACGATAATTGGCGGCATTTTGGCGTAAGCGACAAATACTCCATTGCCTGCACCAAACAGCGCGCCGACCATCAAGCCCCCCAGGATCGCCACTTCCGGCGGGAAACCAGCAACCATCAATCCGGCAGCCGCCGTGCCTGACAACGCCATGACCGGACCGACAGACAGATCAATCCCCCCGGTCAGAATAGCGCAGGTCATTCCCACCGCAATGATGGCATTAATCGATACCTGGCGTGCCACATTGCTCAGATTTGTCGTGGTCAGGAAGTTATCATTGATAAAAGCCATGGCGATAAATATCACCACAAAGCCAATCAAAGGGTAAAAAACTGGCGATTTACGCCATTTACTCAGCCGGAGCGCGAATGAAGTATTGCTCCTGTGCGGAATCTGGGATTCAGTGATATTGTTCATCACTCGTACCTCCGGTTGCATAACGCATAATTTCGTTTGAGTTCACGGCATCGCCTTCCAGTGTTGCAACAATACGTCCCTGCCGGAACACAGCCACTCTGTCGCTAACGCCCACGACCTCCGGTAGCTCGGAGGAAATCATAATGATGGACACTCCCAGCGAAGTGAGTTGCTTCATCAGCCGATATATTTCTGCTTTGGCACCAACATCAATGCCACGGGTGGGCTCGTCGAATATCAATACCCGACATTCATGGTTGAGCCATCGGGCGATCACTACTTTCTGCTGATTACCACCACTGAGGTTTAGAACCGGCGTTTCACCATCAGGAGCCTTCACCCGGACTTTGGCCATCAACTCGTTAACCGACTCGCTTTCATGCTTGCGGTCGATCAGCCCCCCCTTGCCTGAATGTTTTCTCAGGTTATTGAGCGTAATGTTTTCACGAATGGAAAACGGCAGTATCAGGCCTTCTTTTTTCCGGCTCTCCGGCAATAGGCCAATTCCAAGACCAAGCGCATCGGCGGGTGATTTGAGAGCAACAGCCTCATCATTGACGGACACTACCTTCTGATAAACCGGCGTTGCCCCCAGCAACCCCAATACCAATTCAGTCCTGCCGGATCCAACCAGACCGGCAAATCCCAGGATTTCACCTTCATACAACTGAAAGCTATTTGCCGGCGCTTCCTTGTGAAGTTGGATACAACGAGCGTCGATCACCACTTTGGTCTCAGCCGGGCGGATTTCTTTCGTCGGAAAGCTGTTTTCGATCTTACGTCCAACCATCATTTCGACCAGCGCATCGACTTCCACATCTTTCACAGCGCACTCACCCACTTTGCAACCATCTCTCAACACAGTGACCTGGTCACAGATTTCGTAGATTTCTTCCATATGGTGTGAAATGAAGATCATGCCGACACCCTGGGATTTGAGTTCCCTCATGATGCGGAACAAATGGTCAGCCTCGGAGGGGGTCAATGTGGCTGTTGGCTCGTCCAGAACCAGGATATTCGCGTTCAGGGCCAATGCTTTGGCAATTTCGACGAACTGTTGCTCGGCGACGCTGAGATGATCGACCGGCACATCGAGATCGATATCCACATTAAGGCGCTTGAACAGTTCAGCCGCCTTGCTGCGCATAGTCGAACGATCCAGCAATCCCCAGTGCCTGATCTCACGACCAAGAAAGATATTCTCAACCGCATTCAGGTAGGGAATCAGACTGAATTCCTGGAAAATAATCCCTACCCCGGCCGCAATGGCGTCGTGGTAGTTATGGAACTCACAGGATTTGCCCCTTATGACAATATCGCCCTGATCAGGACGATGGATGCCACACAGAATTTTCATCAGTGTGGATTTCCCGGCACCGTTTTCGCCTAACAGCGCATGCACTTCACCTTCCTGCAACTGCAGGCTGATATCCGTCAGTGCATTAACACCGGGAAAAGATTTGGATATATGTTCAAGTGTAAGAAGTGTGGACATAAGTTCACCTTTGGAATCACTCCGTGTACTCAGCCACTCCTTAATTTAAGAGTAGCCGAGTACCATGACATCGGGTAGGGAAAATGGTTTTCCTACCAAAACTACCAACTGAATCCGGCAGCTTTGTCTTTGTCGATCAAGGTGACATCCACCGGTACCACTTCCGGGACGTTGGCGCCCCACTTTTTGGCCAACGCTATGGCCAATCCAAGGCGGACCTGATCACGAGGATACTGAGCAGAGGTCGCAATGAATTTCGAACCAGGCTTCATCATGGCCTTAATGGCTTCGGGATGACCATCCACGCTCACCAGTTTCACATCCTGGCCACTGGCTTCGATAGCGGTCAAGGCACCCAGTGCACCGGTGTCGTTGACACTGAACAGTCCGTCCAGGCCAGGGTTGGCCTGTAACATGTTTTCTGTGACATTCATGGCCATGTCACGCTCCTGCTTGCCGTTCTGCTTCCCGACAATCTTGATGTTTGGAAATTCCTTCATGGCATCATTGAAACCGCGCACACGCTCCAGAATGGGGACAACAGGAATACCATCAAGAATGGCAACTTCCCCTTTGCCACCCAGTTGTTCAGCCAGATACTTACCGGCCATATAACCCGCGTCATAGTTTTTGGACCCAACAAAAGAGTCCAGAGGACCTTCTGCCTGGGCATCAACCGCTACGGTAATCACTCCAGCTTCATGAGCGGTCATCACAGCCGATTGAATACCGACAGAATCAGTCGGATTCAGCAACAGAATATCCACGCCGCGCTGCAGCATGTCTTCAACATCACTGATTTGCTTGGAGACGTCATGGCGGGCATCAGTAATGATCACTTCCGCATCCATCGATTTGGCGGCACTTTCCAGCGCTTCCTTCATTGTGACGAAGTAAGCGTTGTTAAGTTCCTGAAATGACATACCAATTTTCAATTTTTCTGCCTGGGCAGGAGCTGTAAAACCCAGAGTGAGAGCGACGCCGGTAACGACGGAAAGGACTTTGTTCTTTAAGGGAAACATAGCGTTATCCTTTGTTATTTTTAGAGGATTAATCACCTGACACCAAAATGTTGACGTTTACATTTCTTTTTCTTAAAAAGCCCAAATTAATCGGGCTTACAAGCAATCTCTCAGAACTACTGACTCCTTGAGATTATTTCCTCATAGAATGTAAATGCAATCGTTTACATTTTGACATCTACTTATGCCATCAAATGCAGCATGTTCTCGTTTTAGCACTTCGATTTTATGATTGCAACCCGAAATTTGTTTCAGACTGTGGATTTCCCATTCTTCAACAACAAGGAAATACTGATAAAATGCAATCACTTAAATAATTTTATTGGATAATAATCAGGGAGTTAAGAATAGCGTCGTTAACGCCTGAAAATAAAAAGATGAGCCACTTACTATTCCTTTTCGTTTATCACACCTTTCATCTCATTACCGATCAGTTGCGGCAGGAAAGGAACGAAAAACGCTCAGGACAGTATATTCCCTGTGCAAAAATATTCTGCTATGTTAACGTTAACTTTTATAACTTAATTTTGCCACCGCCCGGCTCTGCCAGCGAAACAGCACCAGTAAAGACTATGACAACAAAAAACACCAAAGCGACTATTGCCGACATCGCACGCCGGGTCAACATGACAACCACCACGGTGTCCAGGGCACTCAATAAACCGGAACTGGTTAAACAGGAAACCCTGGAACGCATCCAGGCTGTGGCACGCGAACTTAACTATGTTCCCAACGCCTTCGCACGAAACCTGAAAAACAGCAATAGTGGATTAATCGGCATTGTCACTTCCAGCTTGTATCACCCTTTTTACGGCCAAATGATTAAAGCCATTTCACGGGAAGCCAAAAAGCGTCACTACACCATTATGCTTTTCGATACGGATGCCACTGAGTCTATAGAAGCCAAGGCCATTGAAACATTATTGAGCTATCAGGTGGACGGCATTATTCTGTCGGCGATTTCCGACGATGAAGATTATAAGCCAGGTTATCTGGACCAGTTGCAGCGATCCAACATTCCTGTCGTTCAGGTGGACCGCCAGTTAAACTCTGCTCCTTTCAGCGGCGTTTATCTGGACAATTATCTCAGCGGGTATCGGGGTGGGCAGTATCTGTTGTCTCAGGGTCACCGGCATGTACTCGCCGTGGCTGGCCCCAAAAAATCCCAGATTTCGATCTTGCGCTATCAGGGCCTGCACCAAGCCCTCGAAGACTCTCCAGAGCCCACCAATATAGAAGTGCGCTATGGCGACTACACTCAGGGACCAGCATACGAGGAAGTAAAGCGTTACCTGGATGAGGGTAACCGACCTGATGCCATCTTCGCTTTCAACGTCATGATCACTCTTGGCATCATGAAAGCCATGCGAGAACTTGATCTGAGCATGGATGATATTCCTGTATTCGGCATCGATGAGCTACCCAACGCCGACATATTCAACCTTCGCTTTCCCTGCATCTACCATGATGCTTCCCAACTGGGGGAAATGGCTGTCGAAATGCTGCTGCATCAGATCGATCATCCGGGCACCAGGAGCAAAGATCGGATCGTCAGGGGAATGTTGCAAGCGCCGGCAAATTATTAGTATCCCGGCGCAGCTCATTCGCCTTATCGGCTTTTAAAGCTAACAGCCTTAATCTTTCACAACAGCCATTCCTCTATAAACGGCGGTGGAAAGGTTCAGTTACGACCATACAACCTTGGCCGCTCGTACCGGAAGAACCCGTCTCGCTCTTCCAGGGCAATTGTTTTGGCTTCATGCTTGAAATAGCGCTCTCTCAACTGCTCAAGTTCCCGCTCGAGCTCGGGGCCGCTGAGCCTCGTCGCCAGCGCATTTCTGTCGGCCATGTAGGCCAGACCATTATCCCACCGCTGATTACGCTTTTGGTCTCTTGCTTCAAGCCGCTGAATTTGTTCGTCTGAATAACCAAGCTGTTTTCTCAGTTGATTAATCTGGACCTGCCTCTCTTCTGGAGAAAGATTCCGGAGCCTGCTTTGCACTGATTCGAATCCAAAGTAAACCTGTGCAATGACACCGTTATCCAGCACTAACCTCTCAACACCATCTCCGTAGGTCTCATTTAAGGTTGTCTGCAACTGAAACAGGGTTTCATTCAGTGAATTGGTCTGCGCCTGATCCAGCGCCATAATGGCCTTCTGTACCTTTTGCTGCTTTTGCGCCCAGGCCTGTTTTTCCTCAGCCCAAATCAGCTCAGCATCCTCACCGAACAATTGCCGACGCTTGTGCCATATAGCCCCTTCTCTTTCGAGAAATGCCATTTCATTGAGCACCACCTGGTTTTCTTCCAACCACAACTCATACCCGGCCATCAATTTTACCGTTGTCAGTATTTGGGCACTGTATTCCGGGAAAGCGGTGTCAAGAATCCGCTCAAAGATGACATCTCCATCCACTGGGTAAAGGCCAAACACGTAGTCTCGAATCTCCAACATTCTGGCTTGGGTGGATCTGCTCTGAATGGAATCACCATATTTTTCCACGAGATCCAATGCCATCTGCTGGATAAAGCGTTCAACAGAAATATCACCGCTGGCACTGTCATCGGTCGGGGAGTATGTTTCAACTGCATGACCGGTCCCGGGAATTGCATCACGACTCAGTGTTCTGTCATCGGAAGATACCAACCCTCCATTTTGATGAACACCTGTTGCACTGTTTACCCAGTAAACCGCTCCCGCCATGGCACATGTCAACACGGCCGTTACTACAACGAAAGCACGTTTCATAACCACTCGAAATAAGTTAATAGAATAGGGATGTCAGGCGACTTCAGCGTCGCCTGATTAATTGAATTAAAGTAAAGGTTGCAGCTTAGGCCAGACCAGATCAGCCAGTTTTTTCGAGCCGCCAGTGTTGGGGTGAATACCATCAAAAATGATATCCCCATCATTGATGCTGGAACGCGGATCAACAAACTCGCAATTGACCGCAGAATAACTGCATGCCTGAGCCAGTTTGGCATCACCGTAATCTACTGCTTCTTCCATGCTGTCCAGCAGGAAAAGACCATTTTTGGTGTGGTAGTAGCCCAGATAAATAACATTACTAACGCCGTCTGCATGCATATCATTCAGCAAGTTAACGCCATCAATGTAAATATCGTTAATATAGTTCTTACAGGTACTGCTCAACTTACCGAATTCATACCATTGAGTCTTACAGTCATAAGGATCAAGCATAATGGCAGGAATCAGGATATCGTTTCCGCCACCATCCATGACGATCGTTTCAATGTCACTATTGTCGGAGCGGGCAATTTCATATTGATCCGCGATAGAGGTTGCAATCACACCACCAGTGAGCTCAGCACCAGACAGCGTGTAGCGGCGGAATGTTTCACCCGCATAGTCTTCAAGAAAATCCTGTAAGTCGCCGGAAAGGGCAAAAATGGAATCGCCGATTGTCACCACCTGATCATTATCCGCGTCGGATACCCGGGGATTACTGGCGAGACTTCCGACCCCACCACAACCGGTCATAGCGGCGGCTAATAGAAGAGCGACAGAAGATTTGGCAACTGATTTTAGGCCGAGGGAAGGCAGCAAGTGCCTGAAGTGCACAGTGAGAAGTTTCATTGTCGTTTCCTTTTTTTGTAATTGTTCGTGGACTGCGACCAGACTTTACCAAAACGCCTCTCAAAATAACTGATGACTGGTTAACAAAATAAACAACGTTAATTAAACTATCTTTATACGCCTATGAGGGCTGTAAGAGGATTGGCTTTCTAGAACCGATAATTTGCACCGACACTGAACCTGGTCAACTCCCAATTCACTTCATTCAGGCGAGTAGCGCTTGTGCTACCATCAGACCCGAAAATGGTATCGATTCCGTCTTTACCTTTGAACTTTTCATATTCGACAGCGACAATGATCGAAAACTGTTTATACAGAGGATAACGATAGTTCACTCCGGCCAAGTATCCTTTCTGATCTTCAATGTTGTGCCTGAAGCTGACAGGATGAGCCAGATCCGACCGGAGGTTCCAGTTTGCCTCGGCCTCATAATCGGCCTCATGATATTCCAAACGAACAACCAGTTCGTGATGCTCAGCGAAGTTGAATACAACCTCCCCACCTAACCAGCCACCACTCCAGGATGCATCATAGGCACTATCCAGACCACTGAATGAACCTGGTGCTACCGTCGATGGCGCCTCAGAAATAATCTGAACACCATTTCTTACCCGCATGCTCTGAGAGGAATAGGTGTAGCCCAGCATGGGAGAGAGTGTCATCCATTCCGTCACAGAAAAGCGATACCCCACTGCCAGGGAGAACTTCTTCAGGTTATGGCCATAGAGTTCTGCGCGGGAGAAGCTGTAAAGATCCGTACGGTTATCAGAATTCCAGTCGCGATCCTCTGACGTGCCGTCCTCTATCAAGCCTACCCAACCACGCATTTCACCAAACGCCTGATCAAGGGGGCCACTTTCGACGAACAATCTTCCACCAAGTTCCAGAATCACGACATCATCAATATTGTAGACAAGCTCTGAGAGGACATCAGGACTACCATCGGTATCAGCGATATTCCAGTCCAACTGACCACTTCCGTAACCTACATTCAGATAGGCATCCAGATATCCTTCATAGCGAGCTTGCGCACAGGACCCGGCAGCATTGATCAGAAGAAACATCAGCAGTTGGAGATTTCTATGGCTCTTACGACCATTAAAACGATCGATCAGTTTTACAGGCACCCCATGCCCCCTTTTGAAAATCCATGGCTGTCACAGGTAAAGCCAGAAACTTCAGTAGGCTCATATAAGGTTATAGACCAATACTGACCGAAAAGAGAACTCTATTCCGGATTTCTCCTCAAGAACCTGAACAAAGGGAATAGACAACAAAAAAGGCGAGAGATACTCTCGCCTTTTTCTGATGATGGGCCAGTGAGATTCAGTATTAGGAATCCGCCGCTTCTCCACCCACAAAGCTTGGAGATCCATCTACCTCAGGAACATCGCCCAATTCATCCAGATTGACACTAACCTCTGAAGGCACCGGCGCAGCAGGTTCATTGACAACCAGAGCTCCACACCCAGCTTCGTCTTCATTCATTTTACGCTCAATATCAAGCGCCTTGACCACATATTCGCCTGCTGGCCCAATGATGGCGCCATCATTCAGATTGAACAGCGGATACCAGCGATCCGACTCCTCTCCACCGATCTGTACATGGGGAATACCATGAAGATCACCAGGGCCACTGTAGTGGAGCATAAAGGTTTGTGCTCCGACCTCTGCATAGCTGTTAGCCGATCCATCCCGATGATTTGCTTCGCTATGGGTATAGGAAAATTCGATTGGCTTGTCGAACGTCACCACCTCATTCAGGGAATCCAACAGCATGGTCGTTTTATTCCAGTCATTGGGACCGGTTTCCCAGACATAGAAAGTGCTGACCTGCTCTGCGTCGTACACTTCATATGGATCAGACAGGGTACCAGCAACCGCCGCGGTCACCATTGGTCCGCTCTGAACTCCCCAGGCATTGGGCGAACTCTCGGGAACATTATCCGGGAAGCCGACGACATTGCCGCCGGAAGTCAATGACATGGTATTAATACCTGAATTGCTGATGCTGTAATCATAGGCATCGCCCATGGTCGCGGCAGTATCAAGGTACCCACCGTCAAAGGTCGACAGATCAGACGCCGTCAGCCCTGTTTTGATACAACGATCGACACAGACAAGATCCAATGCACCACCACTGAACTCTGCTTCAGATCCATTCATGATGGTTTCTTTGTAGAAGGACAGTGCGGTGGCCCCCTGTTTGTATTGAACGCCCCCCCCCAGCTGATCGGAGTGCATAAACAGCGGATGACCAGCTTCCAGTGTGATCGCTATTGGCGTATCCAGAGTCGTGCGTTGAGGACCCTGTTCACCCCAGTTCAGGCCTGCCACTTTTTTGAATTGCCCATCGACATAACGTACCACCCATTGATCATACTGAGATTCAAACAAGGCATCATCCCAGTAATAAAAATCAATCCCTGCTGCATCACTTAAGGGTAAAGATTCAATCTCTTTCTTGATCAGCCTTCCTTCGGTTTTTACGACGGTATAATTCTCAGCGCTTCCACCCTGACCATTAGATTCGCGAACGACTGTGTCCCCTGTATCCAGAGCACCTTCATCATCGGTCCAGATTCCCCAATAACTGGCATAGCCGAAAGAATCCACATTACCGTCATTATCGCTGTCATAGCGAATCGGGAACCCACCATTCAGCCGAACTTCCTCTCCGGTGTCTTTATCAAACATGCCATAGCGCCACACAGCTTCTTTAAAGTCGTCTTTCGCCAGACACATACCATCGCTGTTACTGCCACCGTTGCGGAAAGGCAGTTCACTCAAAGAGCCTCCTTCCTGCAACAGCACATTATTACTGTTGAATGACACTGCAAATGCCATGTTTCTGTCACCCCAGCCGCTGGAATCCTCCAGAGCAGTCAATGCAACACCATCACTTCGATCATCCCGCATTACCACACTGGCTCTGGCCAGGTAAGAACCGGAAAAAGCGTCTTCTTCATACTCACCGTAGTCATAGAGTGTGAACCCGATATAGCCGTCCAGAGTTTCAACCGTTGCCAACTCTCCCCAGCCGAAGGCTTCACCATCAGGGTTCGCGGGATCTTTCATTTCCCAGTTCAGCACGAATGATCCGAATGGATCCTCATCCGTAGCTCCTGACTCAATCACGCCACGCATTTTCAGGAGCGTTGGCTCACCTTCCCCCACATCCATTTCAGGTACCCAGGCATGAACAATCACATTGCCTGTCGAAGAATCGCGGGTAGATACAATATAGGCTTCAACATAGTTGGTGGTATTTCCGCCTGCAGAGGATTGGCCACTGGATTGAGTAGAGTTGTCAGCATTACCGGATTCACACTCATCCATGTCGATTAGAGCGGTATAAGCGCCTTCTCCCACCATATCATCTGCATTCATCTGCCCGGTAAAACACAGAATCGTATTCACCAACTCAACAGGCTCAAGGGCTTCCATCCAGGTATGAGTTCTCTGTTCGGCATTCTCATAATCGGTACCGGCATCATTGAAAGCCCGGGAGATCGTCATAGATCTTGCCGTAGAATTCATTGAACGTGCCAGCTGTGCAGAAGAATCGCCACTATCATCTTCCGTGGATACGATTTCCAGCTGCTCCGGCAATGCATAAGTTGAAGCAACTGTATTTGAGCCGGAAGATCCCGAGGAGCTACCACCACCTCCACCACATGCAGTTAGAATGACACTGGAAATCGCTACCGTCAGGAGCTTTGGCTTGAATGAAGATAGATTGGTAACCATAGTTCTATGTTCCCCTCTGATCTTTAAGAAAATCGAGAAATAGGTTTATCAGGCCAGATTCTTGGCTGGTGCAGCCAATCCGGGTGTGCGCTTAATCTAGTGGTAAGTTGAGAGGTTGTCGCTGTCAGAAAACAGGCAGTTTTGGGCACCGGCAAAAACAGCCTTTACAAACGACTGTTTTTAAAGGACAAAATGATTAAGATAAAAAATGTATCAGCTTGTTCCGTTTATAAAGATGTATGAAATTCAACCAACACAAATTTTTCACGCTTACGCACAACGTTACATTAGGGCAACAAAACAAGCGCAATTTATTGTTTTTATTGATTTTTCATAAAAGTACTATCGCTATTCAAAATTCTTATAAGCAGAGACTTCCTTATCGGGAGGAAGTAACCCCGATCAACTGGACCTCATGAAGTTAGCGAGGTCCTTCCATCAGGCGGGAAAAATAATGATTTTCTCCGCGCAGTTTCGCACGGTAAAGTTTCGCGGGACGACTTGAACCAGTTTTCAACTCACCGGTGTCCTCAAGAATATCAGCGTCCGACATTCGCCGACGGAACGCCTTTTTTTCAAGTGGAGAATCCAGAAGGATTTCAAAAGTTTTCTGCAACTCGCCCAGCGTAAATTCTGCCGGCATCAGATTAACCGGCAAAGAGGTATATTGGACCTTAGCTTTCATCCTCTCGTGACAGGCTTGCAACACCCGGGCGTGATCAAAAGCCAGTTTAAAGTTATCCACATTGCTCAGGGGCACCCAGGAAATGTCTTCCGACCGGTTATCTGCACATAGCGCTAGCTGATCTCCGGCAATCAGCGCGAAGTATGCGACGGTCAGCGACCAGCCACGAGGATCACGTGATGCGTCACCGAAAGTCGCCACCTGTTCCAGGTAGGGCGAGTCCACCCCGGTTTTTTCCTTTAACTTTCGGTAAGCGGTATCAGAAAGCGTCTTGTCTTGCTTCATATCGATAAACCCGCCGGGTAATGCCCACTTTCCCTGAGCAGGATGCATCGCTCTCTTCACCAGGAGAACCTGGAGCTGCTGGTCAATGATCGTAAAAATGGCCATGTCCACTGTGGCCAGTGGCTGCTCATACTGGCGAGGATCGTAATGCTTCAGATAATCTTCTTCGGTCTTATATGTCGACATAACGGCTAAATCATCATTCCAGGAAGAATTATTTCAGAGAGGGCTTTAGTGGCGTAGCGCCACTTTATCACATTCTTGTGCCAGATTATTAACCTGCCAATACCATTTCTATTTTAATAATGCCTTGAATAACACCTATTACCCCCTGTCGTAACTATTGAAATTAGTGGTTGACACATTAGTGGCTTTAAGCCACTATTTATTCAAGCTGATTTTGCGGATGGGATTCATCTCGCCAGTCAGGAAAAGTTTCACCCCTGGGATAGCGATTCCGGGAGGTCACAGACATCACAAGAACCAGGATAGACCAGGTTCTGTTTTTTACAGCAAGGGGTTTGCTGCCATGGATAAAAAGCCATACGATTTTCTCGTCTTTATAGGACGGTTTCAGCCATTTCACAATGGGCATCTGGCCGTGATCAAAGCAGGCCTGGAACAAGCCGAACAAATGATTATTCTCTGCGGATCTGCCCATCAGCCAAGATCGGTTAGAAATCCCTGGACCGTATCTGAACGCGAAGCGATGATGAAAAATGCCCTGCCTGAAGCTCATCAACATCGCTTACATGTAGCGCCACTAATGGACATCGTTTACAACGACGAGTGCTGGGTTAGAAATGTGCAATCAACCGTCAACGGTCTGGTGACAGCACATCACGCCACACCGCACAATCCTGCCAGAATAGGATTAATTGGTCATAGTAAAGACCACAGCTCATATTATTTGAATCTGTTCCCTCAGTGGGGAGCTGTCAATGTTGATAGCTTTCGGGGAATCAGCGCCACTCCGATCCGTGAGGCTATTTTCAGCTCGAATGACATTGAGCTGGAAAATGATCTTCCGGAGAACGTCAGAGAGTGGCTGAAATCGTTTCGGACGACAGAGAGTTTTGCTGAAGTCAAAGCTGAGCATGAATTTGTCGCAAACTACAAACAGGCATGGCAAGCAGCCCCCTATTCTCCAACCTTTGTGACAGTGGATGCTGTTGTTATACAGAGCGGCCATGTCTTGATGGTGGAGCGCAAAGCCCGTCCAGGCAAAGGGTTGTTGGCATTACCGGGAGGTTTCGTTGATCAGAGTGAAAAACTGGTAGACGCCTGCCTGAGAGAACTGCGGGAGGAAACCCGCCTGAAGGTACCAGCGCCAGTACTCAAGGGCTCTATTAAGGGACAAAGGGTGTTCGATGACCCTCATCGTTCAGCACGAGGACGCACAATCACTCATGCTTTTTATATAGAACTGGAACCCAACAAGGAACTTCCCAGAGTCAAAGGCGGAGACGACGCACGGCACGCCCGCTGGGTTCCTCTGGCAGATCTGGACCCGAACCAAATATTTGAAGATCACTACTTTATTATCCAGGAAATGTCTGGATCAGTTTAACAACTGCTTTAACCGTGAGCAGAAACGGAGAGGGATAGACCCTCTCCCCAACAATCAAATGACAGGAGGATTTCCGTCATGACAAGCACAAACCGCAATATCATTTTAAACGTCGATTCCTACAAAGCATCTCACTACCTGCAATATCCACCCAATACCACGCAGGTTTCCAGTTATATTGAAGCTCGCGGCGGTCAGTTTAAAGACGCTGTTTTTTTCGGGTTACAGATGTTCATCAAGGAATACCTGACCCGCCCCATCACGAACGCCGACATCGAGGAAGCCAAAACTATCCTGCAGGCCCACGGCGTTCCCTTTAACGAAGCCGGTTGGAGATACATCGTAGAACAACACGATGGTTACCTTCCCATCGAAATTGAAGCCATACCTGAGGGAACCGTTTTACCCGTTAAAAATGCGATGGTTCAGGTCATCAATACCGATCCGAATTGCGCCTGGTTAACCAGTTATGTCGAAACGGCCCTGTTAAGAGCCGTCTGGTATCCCACTACTGTAGCAACCGTTTCCTGGAACTGTCGCCAGATAATTCAGCGTTATCTTGAAGATACCGCTGACAACAGTGAAGGCGTTGGATTCAAATTACACGATTTCGGCGCTCGTGGTGCTACAACAGAAGAAGCCGCCGCCATAGGAGGTGCTGCGCACCTGGTGAACTTCCTCGGCTCAGATACCATCAGCGGCGTTTTGGCAGCCAAACGCTATTACAATGCCGACATGGCGGGCTTCTCTATCCCTGCGGCCGAGCACAGCACCATCACCAGTTGGGGACGCGATAATGAAGCCGAAGCCTACGCCAACATGCTGGATCAGTTCAGTGGCCCAGGCAAACTGGTGGCAGTTGTGAGTGACTCTTACGATCTCTGGAACGCCATCGACAATATCTGGGGTGAAGAGTTGAAAGCCAAGGTTGAAGCAACCGGCGGTACTCTGGTCGTCCGTCCGGACAGTGGCGACCCAGTGTCCATCGTCACCGAAACCCTTGAGCGCCTGATGAGAAAGTTTGGATATCGAGTTAACAATAAAGGTTACAGGATGCTGCCGGACTGTATTCGGGTCATTCAGGGCGACGGTATCTCTCAACAAACCATTGAGGCTATTCTGGAGGCAATGAAACAGCGCAAACAGAGCGCGGATAATGTAGCGTTCGGAATGGGCGGCGAACTGCTTCAGAAAATCAACCGAGATACGATGAAGTTCGCCATGAAAGCCTCTGCAGCCAAAGTGGCGGGGCTGTGGAGAGACGTATACAAAGACCCGGTAACCGACCAGGGAAAACGCTCCAAGAAAGGCCGACTCGCAGTAGTTCGTGGAATGAACGGTGAAATTAAAACCATTCGCCGGGAAGACATTGAACAGCGTGAAAACCTTTTGACTCCCGTATTCCGAAATGGCGAGTTGCTGGAGGACTATGGATTTGAAGACGTCAGGCGAAGAGCAATCAGTACAGAACCCGAAGTGATTTTTCAGCCCCAGGTGGAATGTGTCTAATCGCAACAATGTGAAATTAACAAGCTATCTCTGCCATGCAGAGATAGCTTTTCACTACTTTATAAAAGTTTTTGACGGGTTTCGCGTCAGGTTATCGCTTATCCTTTGTTAAGCACATTTTTCGGAAAACCAGACTGATCACAATCAGCGAAGGGACGAGGGAGCACTCCATGACAGACTTTATCTACGCGTGCCAAAAAGCCAAAATCGATTCCGGTGAGCTGCAACGAATGAGCAGCATCGTCGAATATTACCTGGATTCCAGCGGAGCCATTGCACTCACACAGCAAAACGCCAATTTACACCGCTATGGCGACCAGACCATTACCGCCCAACAGAAAGAATTCATTAAAGCCGGTGACAGAAAAAGTTTCTGGTATTCCAGACGTTCGGTTGGTGATCCCATCGCAGAAGTTGCGATTCCTATCCTTGAAGATTCCGGCATCAATGGAAGAGTTGCCAACTGGCTGACAACCTTCAAAGGTGATCCTCGCAAGCTTAATCAGTTGGGTGTGGATCTGATGATTGAGCACGCCAAAGCCGTGACCTACGACCTGAGAAACTGCATTGGAAATGTCCCCGGTGTGTTAAGTCCGGAACAAGTGGCTGAGTATCATCATATTGTTTTCAAGAAACACGGTGTGGGCTCCGGCCTGCTATCTACAGATGGTTCCTGGCTTTTTGGGGGCACACTGTTTAACCTGCCTCCTGACCTATACAGGATGATCTGGTGTCACTCGTGCGATTTTCTCGGCACAGGCATCGGCAGCTCGGTTTCACCCTAGGGTCGGTAGACAATTAATTTATCTGTGGATCAGGAATGACACCTAAACAGTTATATACCTTGCCAGTTTTCATGCTGACTTTCAGCGCCTGTACTCATTCACAGGAAACAACCGTTTCTCTGGGTGATCGCACATTTTGTGTTCCAGAAACAATCGAGATCACCTCCAACCATAAAGCCACTGCCGATGCGGAAGACAAATCTCTTGGCCAGTCATTCATGGCCACCTTCGACAGTGGAACCGTGTCGTCGCAGTTATCAGAGTACGAGACGGAGGATGCGGGATATGAGTCTTTCCTGTTTGCCAAATTTACTTATGTCAGCCAGGACAAACTTAATGCACTGCTATCACCTGGCAGCTATGTGGATATTCTTAAGCTACAGGGCGAGTTCGCTGGTGCTCATGTTTCCTATAATGAGGACAGGGAGTCTTATCGGGTCAGCACTGAGGCTCCACCTGAGCAACTTTTCTGGGAATTGTTAAGTATCGAACCGGGACAATCCGCCTCTGTCCCCGAGAGGCTTGCTGATTTTCACCTTGGTAGTTGCAGTTTGTTCGGTGGGAATAGTTCCTCTTGTAATACCTCCGTGTCAGTAGCCGGTTACCATGTCAAAATCGACACGACCGAACAGAATCTCTACCTGAAGGAGGCACTGGTGACTTTCCTTTCAGAACAACTGGATTCCTGGGAAGCCAATTGCCAATGAGCAAGAGAGGCGCTGATGAATTTATCCATTAGTCGCCGTATGCTTCTCCGTAGTGCCGCGGCAATAACCGGATTGGGAGTCCTGGGAGGATGCTCTGATGAAAAGACATCCAAACCAGCCCTCGGCATCACGGTTCCTCCGTTTTCTGCAGACCATCTTCATCTACTGCTTGAGCGTCTGCTCGCTGCTTACGAAAGCAAAGGTTTCTGGGTCAGCGAGACATTGTTGCCCCCACTCACTGATGCTGAAATCAGGGAACAATGCCATTGGTTTCCCGGCAACTTA
The DNA here is from genome assembly GCF_000376785.1 of Hahella ganghwensis DSM 17046. GTDB lineage: Bacteria > Pseudomonadota > Gammaproteobacteria > Pseudomonadales > Oleiphilaceae > Hahella > Hahella ganghwensis. The sequence continues at coordinate 13,496 of NZ_AQXX01000113.1, read as the reverse complement.
AGCCCAGAGATCATATCTCTCTATCAATGGCGTGGCGGACAGGAAAATGAAGCCTGGGAGGAGGATTACCCGTTTTGGTTTCGCGATAACACATTTACCAGCCTGGCCCGGGCAGAACAGGAATATAAAAGCATGATGGCCTCCTATGGCCAGATCGCGGAGAACCATGATCTCTTAAACGCCTCCTTCCCCATTGCCGCCTTCAACGGGGCCTGGTATGTCATACCTACCGGGAAACACGCTTTTGACAGCTCACTGCCTCGTCCTGTCATCTCTGTTCATGAAGGCGTAGAGGTTCATTTCTACAGCATTGAAACCATGGTGGCGACCTGTGTAGATTGGGTCAGCCACCCGGAATACAGCATTGATGGAACTCTGCCAAGGGAAGTTGAACTGAGTATTTGGAAGCAACATAATCCTGGGATCTTTGATTTTTAGCCAAATACAGGTTCAGAACAATGGCAGCTCTGGTTCACACCCAGCAAAGTGACATCACCAAATTAGAAATTGAGGCAATCGTTAATGCTGCAAACTCTTCGCTTTTGGGAGGAGGAGGCGTAGATGGTGCCATTCATAGAGCAGCAGGCCCGGAACTTGTTCATGAATGTCGTTTGCTGGGAGGCTGCAAAACCGGCGACGCAAAGCTCACCAAAGGTTATCAGCTACCGGCAGAGTATATTATTCACACTGTAGGTCCTGTTTGGCGCGGCGGCACGATTGGTGAACCCGAGTTATTGGCTTCCTGCTACAGACGATCACTGGAAATAGCTGCCAGCGTCAATGTACGAAGTATTGCGTTTCCCTCTATCAGCACTGGGATATATGGCTACCCTATTGAAATGGCAGCAAAAATCGCCGTTGATACAGTTCATGATTTTCTGTCTGGGAACGAACAATTTCACGAGATAATATTCTGCTGTTTCTCTGTCAAAGACCTCAACGTCTACCAAAGTCTGCTTGAGAATAATGATTAGCAGCCCCTCTCAAAGAGATCCAATGCTGTGCCCTTTAATGAAGATGGCTTTGAAAGCCTGAAAGACTGCATTCCAGAGCAATCTATCGTTGCTATAAAGAAAGACATATCGGAGAAGTTCATTGCCCCCTGTAGAGGGGGTATCCGAAATGCCGAAAAACATTTTCCCACTCTTAACGCTCTGATTAACTCTTCCCATATTATTCAGCTTGCGAATCAATATCTAACCGGACAGCCGTCTGTCGTGCGCACTATTTTGTTTGACAAAACACCAGAAAACAATTGGTTGGTCAGTTGGCATCAGGACAAGACCGTTGCCGTATCCGCGCCCTTTGAGCAGGATGGTTGGGGGCCATGGAGTATAAAAGACGGTGTGCATCACGTTCAGGCACCGGTAGCGGCTCTGGATCGCATGGTCACCCTACGAATTCATTTAGACCCTGCAGATGAATCAACCGGCTGCCTTAAAGTCATACCTGGCAGCCACCGTTTAGGCGTCCTGACACAGCATGAAATCGACATTCAGCGTCAGCAGTGTCAACCCGTGACATGTCATGCCTCTGCGGGCTCAATACTCGTCATGCGTCCACATTTGCTACACGCCTCGAGTAAAGCCAGCCATCCCAGCAGCAGAAAAGTTATCCATGTTGAGTATAGCGATTACAGCCTACCAAAAGGCGTCTCCTGGGCTTAAAGAGCAGCAATACCAATCGATAGGATCAGGGGCCTGATTGTCCGCGTTATCAGAGAGCTTTTTTGTCCTCAGATCTCATGTCTTCAGAACTAGCGACACGACAGCTGTCTTGTATACTTTTTACTACACAATGGTGGTTTCATTTTGACTCCCACACCGATATATTTGGGATAATATTCCCATTAAATTATTTTCAAGAGTTTTAGATGAAAAAAATATTCAGCCCTTTTCTGATAATCACCATCTGCCTTTTTCTATCACCGGGTGTGACCTTCGCCAAAGGCGATAAGCAGGATGAGAAATCCTTACCTCCCGGCTTGGAAAAGCAGCAGTCCCGTGGCAAAACCCTTCCTCCTGGATGGCAAAAGAAACTGCAGAAGGGCGAAACTCTGGATCACGATGTCTATGATCAATGTGAAGTTGTTCACAGAGACGGGAATGCCGGCACTGTCACCATTGAAACCGCTGACAAGACCATCATTTTGATTGAGAAAACTCTGGAGATCATCGACATTCTGGAAAATTAATAATCTGACGCAGAATGAAGATGCTGTTTAAAAGAATCCCGGCTTAAGCCGGGATTGCGCTATACGGGAAGACTTAGCAAAGGAAAGCGCGAAGGGGAAAACCGCCAGTGTAGACTGTGAAGAACCTTCAGTAAGACGAAATCACCTGACAATTCTTCACAGCTTCCACCTCACTATGACTATCAAAGACTGGGAAAAGTTCCCCTCTTTAACTTCATTTCCACGACTCTCCACACCACTTTCTAAGAATAGAGATCTTCGCCTCCCTGCCAAGTGATTTATCCCACAAGTAAAAGATGAACTATTCTCAATACGGGGAAACTGCTCTGTATGCAAAGGGCATGGGGGTTCATCTTGTCAGACGACAGCGATTCAGACGAAATGGTGATAAGTGAAGCAATGTGGCAATCCGGAGATTGCCGCACAATGGCCAACCTGTGCCACGCACTGGAGCAAAGAGCCCGAACAGGCGCCCCTATGGAAAGGTTCAATCTCAGCCGTAGCAACCTGGAAGGCGTCAACCTTGTAAAAGCCAATGCCAAAGACGGATACAAGTTACTTCACGCTGATCTATATCGCGCCAATCTGAAGAATGCCCATTGCTTTATGCTGGATTTTTCCGGCAGCTCCCTCATGAAAGCAGATCTGGAGAATGCCAACCTGCACTATGCCAACCTTGAAGGCTGCAACCTTCTGGGTACCAAATTCAAGAACGCCAAAATTGAACAGGTGAACTGGGGAGAGGAAATTCTGCAGGAATCCCAGGCAAGAAAAGCAACATCCCGGGAACAGATGCTGGACCTTTATCAACAGGCGGAGGAAATATACCGACATCTGCGCAAGGTCTGTGAAGATCAGGGGCTGTTTGAAAATGCCGGTCGCTTTTTCCAAAGAGAGATGATCATGCGCCGCATGCAACTCCCTCTATTTTCGTTTAAACGCATTATTTCCAAAACGGTGGATCTGTTCTGTGGGTATGGGGAACAACCTTTAGAGTGATCGTATTCTCTCTTTTGGTCATTCTGACCTTTGCCACTCTGTATTTTTTTGCGGGCCTTTCGTTCAGTGGCGAATCACTAGGATTCGAGGCAGGCCTGCCACTGACGGATAACATTCAGGCTTTTTTCAGCAGCCTCTATTTCAGCGTAGTCACTTTCACGACGTTAGGTTACGGGGATTTGGCTCCTATTGGCATCGCCAGAGGGTTTGCAGCCCTGGAAGCCTTTATCGGCAGCTTTACCCTGGCCCTGTTTGTGGTGGTCTTTGTGAAAAAAATGACTCGTTGATTTACCGAATCGAGGCTAACCGTTCTAAAAATTTACAGTTAATCACCTACCAGTAGATCTCCTCTTCCCTCAGGGGTAATATTCCCGGGCCTGTTTATATCGAACTTTTAAGAGAAATAAAAAACCTCTGGAGAATCCATGTCACCTGCGGTAAAAGTGCTCATCCTGATATTCATCTGTTTCGGTTTTGTTGGGTGCACCACAACCAAGACCGGCAAAGCGCTCGAAATGCTGGAATCCGAGGGAGAATTCAAAGCTCTACCGGTTTTTGAAGAAGCGGCTTTAGAAGGAAGTACTACGGCTGCCATTATGGCAAGCTTTCTGTACCTGACAGACCACCAGATCCCTATCAATATTGATAAAGCCAAACACTATTATCACTTGGCATTATCCGGGGACAGAGGTCAGCAGCAGTATCTGGATTACTATATACCGCAAGTCAAAACCCGCATTATGCTGATGGATGATAATTCCGAGAATGACGGTTCTGCCACGGATATACTCAGAGGCCGCCGCTATTCAGAATACCCGTCCTCACTGCGCCTACTCGCATTGACCTATAGCTTTGGAAAAGGAGTTGAGAAAAGTCTGGCAACATCCAAGCGACTTTTCGAAAGAGCTATCGAGCTGGACAATACCCCCGACTCTAACCACATGTTTGCCTGGTGGTTGGCTGTTCACCCCGACGAACAGTTCCGAGACAGTCAACGGGCGCTGGACTTATTACCTGTAATCGAAGCTGAGGCAAAAGAACAGAGCCTGGTAATGGTTTGGGATACCCAAGCAGCAGTGTATGCTGCAAATGGCAGATACAAAGAGGCTATTGAGTATCAAAGCAAAGCCTTGCAAAAGCTCCGAGAGGATTCTGCTCAAATTCCCCGTTACAAAGAGCTCATTCCAACACTGCAGTGCCGACTGAGAGTCTACCAGGAACATAGTCCCTGGTTTTATGAATGGGGAAGCTCGCCATTTAATCGGTTCAATTTCCACCGTTGTCGTAATGAGAAGGCCACTACAATCTGATCCCAGTATCACTGAATCTCCGCACCGGTAAATCACTGCCTCTGCAAAGGGGCGGTGATGCAAATCCTGGCCGCCAGAACAGCTGCCATCCACTCTAACTCCCGCCTTTTCGGGCCTGCTACCTCACTTTTTCACACCTTGATGATTTAGGCATGTGATTTGCTGTGATCAACTCCAGGTAGTTCCAATGCCAACATCACAGCCCCAAAGGAATGACTCACGATGATTTCAATCAGCGATACCACCCTTAATCTTCTACATAACCGGCATAATGGAGTATCAGGCACAGCGAACACAGACGCGGTTCAAACAGGTGCGGCCACGGATAATGCCAACAACGCTGAATCCAGTATCAGCACGCGGGCAGAAAAACTGGCGCAATTGAACAAGGAATTCAATATTACCTCCTCGGGCTTTCGTGTCAGCCAGACCTTTATCACCCGGCTAACAGAGTTGGGCTTTCTCTCATCAGAAGAGGCCGAAAAGCTCAGCGGAAACCTTGCTTCAAGCAACCCTGTTGAGCAAACCACCCAAAGCGTTGAAGAACTTCAGGAGTCCCTGCAGTCGCTGTTCGACAGGCTCGCAGATGAGGAAAACAGTGGGCTGAAAACGCTGATTGGAAGTTCAATGGAGATCCTGGAAAATCTTGATAATCCTAATGCTCAAGGAAGCGATCTTACTGAATCTTCCATCATTGCGGCCCTGGACTTTCACCTCAATAGCAGTGAGATAAGTTTCTCTGGAAAGGATCGCCAAACCCTGGAAGACCTGCAGACAGTTCTGTCCATTACAGAAAAACTAGGCCAGGAGAACCACTCTTCATCGAAAGTGAATCAATATCTTAAGATCATGAACGGTTTTTGAACCAATCTACCTTTTTTCTCTCTTTCTTCCATTATTCACGCCAAATACCTGATGTTATTGGAGAAAATGTAACAAAACGTCTATTCTCCTTTCATTGAAAAGAAATGTAGGGAGTGAGTGCAATGGGGGAGTCATCACCAACTTATAAAGTGGTGAGTAGCGGGGAAATGAACCCGGGCTTTGATCCGGACAACGTCATCGAGTCGTGCGCCAAGCTGTTTAAAACCACACCGGAGAAAGCAAAAGCTCTGTTGAATAAACCGCGTGTACTTAAGAAAGGGCTCGACCTGGAAACTGCCCGGGCCTATGTGCAAAAGCTGGAAGGCATCGGCCTGGTTGTCACAGTCAAAGAACAAAAAGCGGAACCGGTTAAAGCTCCTTTAACGTTGGCATTGGAGCCAACGGAAGAAGAGCTGAACGCCCCTCAGGAAAAACCCGGCTCCCCCGAGCAAAGTACAAACACCGTTACCTGCCCCAAATGCCAGTTGGTACAGGAAATGGCCGAGCAGTGTGCCGGTTGTGGCGTCTATCTGCATAAAGTTCTGGCAGCCTCTGCAGAGCCTACTGCCCCGCCTCCCGATCTAAAAACACCATCCAGACCCGGTGCGAATATTACTAACAGTGCCCCGGGTAAAACATTTACATCCAACGATAGTGCAGATGAAACTTCCGATGAACCGGCACCGTTTAATCTTAAAGCACTGGCAGCTGCGGCAGGTGCGGCCCTTCTGGGCGCATTACTGTGGAAGTTCATTGCCGTGGCATTTGGTTATGAATTCGGCCTGATCGCCTGGTTGATTGGAGGCGCCATAGGCTATGCCGCCATCGCCCTTGGCGGTCAGGGGCAGAATATGGGAATTGCCTGTGGTGTCCTGGCAGTTGCGGCCATTTTTGGTGGTAAATACATGGCCACCCAAAGCCTTCAATCCCAATGGTTCGAGATTTTAACGGAAGCCGGGGAGTTTGACACAGAAGAATTCCGGCCCATCTATGATGGAATAATGGAAGCGGCCGTTCTTTACCAGTCTGAAGTTCATGACGATGAGACCCTGAGACAATTCATGGTGGATTATGGATACAGTGAGTCCATGGATACAGGAGATGTCACTTATGAGGAAATCACCGAATTCCGAGAATACTATGAGCCGGAACTTCAGAAAATGGCATTGGAACAACCCGGCTTTGAAGAATGGGTGAAGAGTAGTTTTGAGCAGGAAATAAAAGACCTTTCCACTTGGGATCTCATGCAGGAAGACTTCGGACTTATAGATATGCTCTTCCTGCTTTTTGGTGTTGGTACTGCCTATAGACTGGGTTGTGGTTTAAGGTCCTGAGAAACCACCTTGTTGTGATGACCTGCGTGAATGAAGCAGGTCATCACAGAAGCGCATCATGGATTTGACCGCACAACGACCTTCATCCCAAACAATCGCAATATTCGTTGATAAGCCGGGCCAAATCGCACCACACACAATCCCAGCCCAAGAACAGTGACCAGAGCTCCCACCCATTGAGTTGCTGTCAGCACTTCCCCCAGCCACCAACTGGATACCAGTATGCCAATCAATGGTATTAGCAAAGCAAATGGCGTCACCTGGATCGCCGCATACTGACTCAGCAATTTTCCCCAGAGCGCATATGCCAGCAGGGTCGAAATAAAGGATACATAGAATATACTTCCCCATCCGGACACCGACATCTGTCCGAACATCGCCGGCAGGTCCGGTGACTCGAATACATAAGACAGTAGCAGCAGAGGGAGAGGGGGGATAGCGCAGACCCATACCATAAAGCCAAGCTGGTTAACCTTCCCCATTCGCCTCATGATCAGATTGGCAGTAGCCCAGCACATGGCGGCCAGCAATATCATGGCACTTCCGGTCCAGGTGCCGGCAGCCCCGTTATCCATCGCAAACAAGAGCAATCCGCAGGCGCCTGCAAAAATACCGCCCCACTGAATGGGCGACACCTGCTCCCTTAACACCACGAGACAAAGAATCACCGTAAAGAACACCTGACTCTGCAGTAACAGCGAAGACACACCCGCACCAACACCAAGACTCATCCCGCCAAACAACAGCGAGAACTTGGCAATTCCCAGAATGACGCCAACGCCGATCAAGCTACGAATCTGGTGACGGGGAAAGGGAAAAAACCAGACAGCGACCAGAGCAACAGCAGCAAACCTCATGGCAGAGAAAAACAGCGGCGGCATTTCCTCCAGGCCAATCTTGATGACAGAGAAATTGGTCCCCCAGATAACACAGACCAACAATGCCGCAATAACGTGCTTTACAGCCATGACTCGACTCCGATGAATTGAATCTGGACATTGTGATGACCAACAGTATCATCTAACAAACAAATATTTTGGATAGACACTATGAATTTCATAGATATTAGAAAAATCGACTACAACCTGGCGGTGGTTTTTCTCGCAATATGGAAGGAGCGAAGTGTCAGCAAAGCGGCAGATAAACTGGCCCTCAGCCAGTCAGCTACCAGCGCCGCACTGACCCGGTTAAGAGATCTGTGCCAGGATCCCCTGTTTATCCGTATTCGAGGAGGGATGGAACCCACATCCAGAGCTGAATCCATTCAACCGGCCCTCGAGCAAAGCATTACTTTGCTGCACCAGAGCATGACACTAGCGATCGAGTTTGATCCCAAGCAGTCAGACAGACAGTTTTTTATCGGCATGTCAGATGACTTCGAGTTGGCTCTCGCGCCAGCACTGTCAAAATTCGTCGCGCAGCAGGCACCCGGAATATCACTCATCTATAGTCAAACAAACCGTCATCGCGTGGAACAAATGCTGGAGTCCGGCCAAATTGAACTGGCGGTTATAGCAGGAGAGATGTCACGACCGTGGATAGATGAAACTTTGCTGGGGGAATCCGGCTATTCATGCGTATTTAACCGACGCAAGTGGCGTATCCAGGCACCGCTGGATCTTGAGGAATTTTTACGACTACCACACATCAGGGTCAGTTATTCCGGCACATCCGGAGAAGTGGACATCCATCTGAAGGCACTGGAGCGGTCCCGCCATGTGCACACATCCCTGACCCACTTTTCTTCGCTACCGCATTTTTTGAATGAAATTCCCAGTATTTCGACCATTCCGGATCACGCAGCCAGAGTTCTGTGTAAAAATTCGGACCTGGAACAATGTCCTGTTCCTTTTGATATGGGTCGTTACAGTGTCAGAGTTTTGCGCCGTAAAACCCAACGGGCGGATCCCGGGTTGAACTGGCTCATTCGACTTCTCTGCAGTTGCGGCCTCTGATCGGGCCCAGAGCTCTTTTGCATGTGAACGCTTCGAATTATCCGTTTCTGTACACGACACCAATGATGCTGTGGAGAATTTCAATGTCATCCAGAGATCTGACCATGCGGGATTGCTTGGAAAGCAAAGGTTCCAATACCACCTCCTTTTCTCCCTGGCTGACCAGTGTCAGCACCATGGCTTCTCCGGAATGGTAGCGAATATAGACATGGCTACCCGGAGCAGGCTCCTGCTCAGGATTGATCAATAGCACATCGCCTTCGTACATACGTGGCGATAATTCTGCCCCCTTTACAACCAGAGCGTAGCAACCGGCAGGTATAGTCACAGACCCCTGAGACTTTAAGGCGCGCTCATCCGGACCTGAGAATACATCGCCGATGACCGGCACCGCCTGAGCCTGGGTCTGGTAGATGCCTGCTGCCTCCTGCACTTCCATAGGCCCCACATCAAACTGCAACCAGGCCGGGCTGACCGACAACGTTTGCGCCATCACTTCCAGCTGTTCCAGGCTGGGCCTGCGGCGTCCCGCCAGATAATGCCCCACAGCCCCACGCGTACAGCCCAGGGCTCTGGCAAGGTCATTCTGGGTAACTCCGGTCGCCTGCATGCGTTCCCGGATTCTTTCAATCCATATCATGTTCATGGTGCTAAATGATACGGTTTGTATCACTTCTTGCAATGACACATTTCGTATCTTAAGCTACGCAACAAGGATACTATTTGTACCATCAGCTACGATAAAAATGTGAGCAGGACCCCTCCATGAAGCTGGCAGAATATATTCAGACATTTACCCGCAGTGAGCGGATGCGTGTTCGCAGGGAGCTGGCTAAACGACATGGCGTCAGTGAAGTGTCAGTCAGAGCCTGGGCTAACGGCATCCGCAGACATCCCTGCACTCTCGAAGCCGTTATAACGACCGAAAAAGCCACAGGCGGTAAGGTTACCCGTTACGATCTACGTCCTGATATTTTTGGCGAACGCAACAAGGACGAGCACGGAGCAGTATCACAATGACTATCTGTCTTCCCCCGCAAGACCCGGACCGGACACAAAAAACAACTCCGATCTCCAGTAACAGCACCGATAGCTATCTGTTGTATGACACCAAAGTCAGGGGATCTATCGGCAATACATTGCTCATGCCGCTTTCATGTACCGGGTATGTGGCGCTGACCTTACCTACAGATACAGCCTATCGGGATACTACCTGGTTCCTGGTATTTGCAGCACTGATGTTTCTGGTGGGATCAATATACGCCGTCGCATCGCGCAGAGCTTTCTATCCAGACACCGATATGGTGATGATTACCACCACCGGCCTTCTCGCCAGTCTAATAGCCTTGCTGGGAGCCTGGAATCATGCATCGCTGATCCCTTTACTGATACTTTACCTGTTCTGGGTTTATAACCTCTCCGGCCTGGCGTTGCAGACCGCCGGTTTTCTCAGTCTGATTGCCATTGTTCTGGGCCTGGGAATCGGTGCCATGTACCACGGCGATATTATCGATATTGTCAGTGATGCCGTCATCACGCTGACGGCAAACTGGATGGCGGTCCTGACGGTAAAGCATAATCAGGAGCAATTGGAAAACCACCTGAGATTCATAAAACAGGGTACCGCGAGATCTTCTGACCATCCGCCATCTTATCCCAGAGATATCGAAGGCTCAGGCTAGGGATATATAAATATCCACTTCGGATTGCGGGTTATCAGGGCCTCGAAAGCGATGATCATATCGTTCAAAGTCGACTTTTCCGTCGTGCTCCAGACCATTATCAGGCAGCACTTGTGTATTGACGACCCGAAATGTGTTGGCAATTTCCATGACCGGGCCAGTATGAGTGACGACCACATAACGATGCGCCGCAATATCTACAGACACCATCCCTTCAGGTATCGACGACCCTGGCTTTACCTCCACGCCTGCCACATAACGAAAATCCCCTTCCTCTGCTGGCAGGCACAAGCCGTAGGAGACTCCTCTTTCCACGACGTCGTCTATTTCACACTCCCTCGGCAAATAGCGGCCCCATAATGCAGGAATAGAGTCATTTTCATCTCTGCTGTGGTATACCATTCCCACGATAGTAAAAGCCGGACGTTCTATGATTTTATGTTTTAGCATTGATTGATTCTCCCTGGTTTGCTGCCATAAATAGCTATGGATTTCCGTCAGTGCCCGCTGCATGTTTGCCATATCACTGGCCAGTTGTCAGGCATGTTCCTCCAGAATCGAACGCATCCCGCCAGCACTTTCAATCTTTCTGGCATTGCTGAGCGACTTAATGGAATCCAGGGACACCCCCAGACTTCTCAGCCACAATATGTTCTCCAACGTCGCCAGTTGTTTCTGTTCGTAATAGCGGTACCCGTTATCACGCCCATAACAAACCGGCCGAAAAACACCTATCGCTTCATAATGACGAAGCGTTTTAGTAGAAATCCCGAAAAGCCGGGCCACTTGTCCAATGGTCAGCATTTGGATTCCTGTGCTTTATTACGTTGGCACATGGTTGTGCATCCTGAATAAACAGTTGATGAATGAATCGTTGGCACTGATACCAGCATGAAGGTTGCCCCAGGGGAAAGGTCAAGAATCTCTGTTCATCAATGAAAATGCCACAGAAATCTGCCTTGGGAGAATCGACAACAAGCTCCTAAATGCTCTTTCCAGAATTATTTAACAATTTTTAAATGATTATCTGTCGATATTATTAAAACCCAATCGACAAACTCATGAGAGGCAGGATTAAACTTTTTCCGCCAGAAGGATTCCAGCAGATAGTTGCTTCAACAGTCTGCCAGGAACGCGACTGAATCAAATAAATCATGCCTCATGACAAATATCCTGGAAGGAGACCAATCCATGAAACTTAATTCGTATCTGATTTTTAACGGCCAATGCAGAGAGGCCTTCACATTTTACGCAGAGGTCTTAAACGGCACAATTGACGGCATGATGGCGTATGCAGAAGCTCCACCAGAACCGGATAGTGAACAAAGCGACGAAGGGTGCGGCGGAGATATGACCGGGCATGAAGATTTGATCATGCATGCTTGCCTGGATCTGGGAGGGGAGAAGCTAATGGCCTCCGATGTCTCTCCGGAGAATTTCCAGAAACCCCAGGGCATGCATGTCGCCATTCAGGCGGATAGTATTGAAGAGGCCGAGCGTATTTACGCCGCCATGAGTCAAGGGGCTGAGATCATGATGCCGCTCGGCGAAACCTTCTGGGCAAAACGCTTTGCCATGTTCACCGACCGCTTTGGCATTCCCTGGATGATCAATTACGATAAAGAAATGTAGCCAGAAACTCCGTCTCAAGAGTTTTCTCGGCTCTCAGGTTTTATCTCCATTCCAATTTAGAAATGTTTGCTGTGAGCAAAAATATATTTGCTCACAGCAAACATTCATGTATTATAACCAGCGACTGGATGCAATCATCCAGACGTTCTTTAACAGACTCATCCTCAGAAAATTGGTGTACCAGACACTGACCTACGCCTTTTGGTTTGGTCGATGCTTATTGTTGTTTAAATAGCATCTTGCCGGATGCACATAAGCCGCTGCACTTCTGCGCCAATCGTTAGCTGCAATGCGTATCGCTGCTATGTACTTAGCAGTAGTACGAGTGCCAGCATGCGACGAGCAACGGGTAAAAACAACGGGTTTAAATTCGGTTTATATCAAAGGGTTCGCGGGTTCCGCTGTGTTTCTTTCGGTCTCCAATTGTGTTGACAACGGGTGCAATTGCGCACCGATTGAAACCAGTCTACTTACGAGGATATTAGACATGAAAAATGTTGAGTCTTATGAGAGGTTGCTTGAAACGCTTCTGGCGATGAAGGTGGCATTACGTGATACAGCGGAACCCAATATTAACCGTGAGTTGGATAAAGCTATAGCGGAACTCCAGCACATTATCGAAGCTAACGAGAATAGTGAAGCGTCCCATGCGAAAGCACTGGAATTGCTAGGCAAGTTTTTAAATAACTTACCCAGTATAGTGAAGCTGATTGAGTTGCTTTGTGGATAATATAGCGAACCCTTAATTTTTAGGTGGTTTTATGAATTTAGGCGGCACAATCAAACAATGCCGAAAAATTAGAAAATTAACATTAGCCCAGTTATCGGTAAGTTCCGGTATTTCTGTATCCCATCTTTGTTTGCTGGAACGAAACAAGCGAGAGCCAAGTATTGGTGCAGTGGAGTCTATTGCAAACGCACTCGGCTTACCTTTAAGTGTATTAGTATTCCTAGCTGCACAAGATGGTGAAATAACAGACCTGAATTCTTCTTACATAGACTCATTATCAAACAACATTATGGATTTGATGAGCAATGCAAAGGGATAGATACCCAATAATCAAAATCCCTCCTCTTTCCAATACCAGCTCACTAGCGTCCATACTATCAATCAGCGAAGATGAGCTGCGCTACCTAACTGAAAATATTGATAAATATTATAAACCGGGAAAAAAATTACAAAAAAAGAACGGTGACCCAAGACCTACACACGATGCAAAGCCAATACTAAAACTAGGGAGGCTCTGAATAACTCCCCAAATCAGTCATAATACGGCCAACTTCACTCATCAGGAATACTATCCATGGATCAGATGACTTTCTCCGAAGCTGAATACCAGAATAAGAAGCGTAAGACCCGCCGGGAAATCTTTCTGGAGCGAATGGATAAGCTGATCCCATGGAAACGCATGGAAAAGAAGATCGCCCGCTATTACCCCAAGGGCGAGAACGGCCGCCCTCCGTATCCGTTATCCACCATGCTTCGTGTCCACTGCATGCAGCTATTTTATAACCTCAGCGATCCT
>NZ_AQXX01000112.1 GCF_000376785.1 Hahella ganghwensis DSM 17046 | reverse complement strand
GCTTCCGTTTCTGACTATCCAGTATGGGTGCTTGGCGCACCTGACTGCGACGATGACGACATCGCCAAGCATTTAACCCTTCAAATCGCACCCAGAAAAGGAAAGGTGTATTGGGAGCATCCAGAAGACATGAACAAGCGACTGATTGAACTGGATGATAACCACTGCTGAGGCATTTACGCAGAAAGTTGCGGTTTCGCCATCACAAACCAACCTCAAACCGTAATTTCCCGTAGAAAAATCACCTGCAAAAAAAGTTGGCGGTTATCGCAGCTACCCGGTCACTACCCCTACCAACATGGATTACCCCCTGGACGTTTTATCTGCCGGACAGGCATTGCAGCAAGAGTACCCGGACCTCCCGATCGCGGTGATGGGTTCCTCTATGGGGGCTGCCATGAGCATATGCGCGCTGTCTCATCAAGAGCACCCTTTCCAGGCGGCTGTATTGGAGTCTTCTTTTCCAACGTTGCTACATTTCTGGCGTCGCTACCCCATCCCCAGAATGGGAATTCAGTTGTCAATGCTGTTGTATCCGGCAGGTGAACGCCGTCTGCGCCCTGTTTACGCCGCAGAAAAGCTCGTTGGTACTCCCAACATATTACTCATCTACGGTGACGCAGATAATTTCACGCCAGTCAAAGACGGACAGTTGCTCTGGGAAGTATTGCAAATGAGGACATACACTGAGTTCTGGCGCGTACCGAATGCCGAGCACACACTTGCCTGTAAAGCCAGCCCAAGAGAGTACTCATTACGGGTAACCCAATTTCTCGACAGACAACTCAAAAGATCATCAGAGTTCGCTGAGACACGTTCAACCAGGGAAATAGCAGCACTCATACCAGAGGAACAAATATGACCCTGCAAGAGATCCTGACAACAGTAGACACAGACAGAATGACCGCCTTTGTTCCAGAACATTGGGGGCAAGGGCGCGCCACTTTTGGAGGGCTGATAGCGGCCATCATGTTTGAAAGGATTCCCAAATCCGTTACCCGAAACCGTCCCCTGCGTTCCCTCTTGATAACGTTTGCGGCACCAATAGCTCCTGGACAAATGCATATGGTCGTAACAAAACTCAGAGAGGGGAAGTCAGCCACACAAATCCAGGTCACTTCTTATCAGAATGATCAGGTCTGTTCCGTCATGATGGCGGGCTTTGGCGACGCTCGAGAATCTTCCATCGAAGTAACATACGAAAAGGCACCGATGACGTTACCGCCGTCAAAGGTTCAGGCATTTCCTTTCATTCCCAACCTGACACCAGAGTTTACGGATCACTTTGATTACCGTTATACCGTGGGAAAAATGCCTTTCATGGGGTCTCGACAATCAGTGATGGGTGGATGGATAAAACAGAAGTCAGTAGTGAACACACCGATCAGTATTGCCGAACTGCTCGCATTGACAGATGCCTGGCCACCCGCAACGTTTTCAATGATGGACAGACCTGCTGCAGGCAGTACACTGAGTTGGACGATCAACTTCATAGACCTGCCAGAAGATAAAACTGCCAGTGACTGGTGGCAATATGAGGCACATATTCAGCATGCCGTAGATGGCTACAGCCACATTGATGCGTCAATATGGGACGATACAGGCTCACCCGTTGCCATCAGCAGGCAAACCGTCTGTATCTTTGGGTAATCAACCTAAAGGAATCATTGCTTAATCTGGTTTCAACGCAATGAGAAAGAACACATCCCTGGATGTATCCGGAACCCATTTTTCAGCGATAGTGAAACCTGCTTTCTCCATTTGCTCCTCCAACTCAACCCGGGACAAAAATTTCACATAGGGTATCAATCGCAACAATTTACCAATGGGGGTAATAAGTTTCAGGTAAGGTCGGGTATCTTTCAGACAAGCTGTATTACTGATAAAAACGCCCCCTGGTTTTAACATATTAAAGACTTGTTGAATGGCCTCCTCAGGCCTCTCCAGAAGGTGCAGAATGTTCAATCCCAGGATGGCATCATATTCGTTTTCGATACCCTGAAAATCGTCCAGTGTGGCTGTCCTGAAGGTGAGATTCTCAGCTGGATTTTCTTTCAGTTTATCTGTGGCTATCTGGACCATTTTCGGAGATACATCGATAGCCTGGTAACTGCTTACCAATGGCGCATGAAGTGACGCTGTTGAACCAGTCCCGCAACCAAATTCGAGTACTTTCATTTTCGAGTGAAAGTACTTCCGGGTCATCGACAGCTTCTTCTCATAGGCGGGAATATCTGAAATCGGTTGCCGGGAATATCGATCAGCCATTCTGTCCCAGAACTTTATCGAATAATCCATAGTATCCTCTTCATATCGAACATAGCGGCAGGAAACTCTGCTGGTTGAGTCGCTTTAGCAAAAAGCCAACAGTTAAATAACTTCATGCCGACAAATTCTACCTATGCAAAAATATTGTTAACATACCTATCTTCGCATTACTGATATGCATATTTGTATGGATTGGCGATCAATTAAATTCGACTGGAATAGAGCCAGGGCTTTCCTGATAACCGCAGAAGAAGGATCTCTTTCAGCTGCCGCCCGAGCTATGGGCATGTCCCAGCCCACTCTTGGCAGGCAGGTTGCTGCGTTGGAGGAAGAGCTGAGTGTGGCGTTATTTGAAAGAGGTCCCAAAGGGCTGGAACTAACCCCCCATGGAATAGAACTTCTGGAATACGTCAAGGCCATGGGGGAAGCTGCCAATAGTCTGTCATTGGCTGCTTCAGGTCAGGCCAACAGTATTGAAGGCAATATCATCATTTCAGCCACTGAAGTCATGTCGGCTTTTGTGCTCCCTAAGATTATTCGCAAACTGAAAAGACTGCATCCAGGAATCAAAGTGGAGATTATCGCGTCAAACAGCGCCAGCGATTTAAAACGCCGTGAAGCAGATATCGCCATACGAAATTTCAGGCCGACACAACCAGACCTGATCGCGATGCGGCAGGGAGACTTGATGGCGGCCTTGTATGCCACACCTGAATATCTGGAACAATTGGGGCACCCAAAGTCTCCTGAAGAATTCTCTGATGCCCACTTCCTGGGGTTTATCACCAATAATGATGCCTATATTGAGGCACTTGTTGAACAGGGTTTTCGCCTTAATGAGCAAAACTTCCCACTGACAACAGACGATCATCTGGTTCACTGGGAAATGACTAAGCAAGGCCTGGGAATAGGTGTCATGACAGTAGATGTTGGTGACCGGGACCCGACCGTGGAGCGAATTCTTCCAGACTATGAGGTGTTTAAAGGGGAAGTATGGCTGGTCTCTCACCGTGAACTGAAAATGAATCTCCGAGTCAGAACGGTATTTGATTTTCTGGCCAAAGAGCTCCCTTAACCAGAAAGCATGCACTTGTTCAGGCAAATATCTCCCAAATCAGGTCAACGCCATGTGGAGAATAGGATAAGGCTTGCCCTGGCCATCCACTGGTGATTTACTCACAATACGAAAACCCAGACTCTCATAAAAACCTTTCGCTTGTGGGTTCTGTTCATTAACATCCACTTTTACAACACCTAACACCCTTACTGCGTGGCCGCAGAGTGCGCTACCAATTCCCTGCCCCCGACACTCGGGTGAAACAAAGAGCATTTCGAGGCTACCCTCTGCTACACCACAGAATCCAAGTATTCTTCCCTGTTCATGGCTATCGCCTCTAACACACCAAAGGTCGACCAGATCAAAGTATTGTTCCAGAATCAATGGTTTGAGATACTGAATATCCTCTTCAGCCAGGAAATCGTGAGTAGCCCGCACCGATGCCTCCCAAACCTGGATCAGTTGCCCATAATCACCTTTCCCGGCAGGCTCGATTTTAATTGAGTGTCCGTTCATTTCACTTCTCCTTATTTTCACTGGCTCACAACCGAAATATATTCCGCCGGCACAGAATCCGTCAGCCAGACACCATTCGCAGACAGGTAAAACTCTATGCCGGATTGAAACATCTGACCGGCGCTTATTTTTAGAATTACAGGCTTGCCTCTGCGCCCGCCCACAGATCTGGCTGTAGTGATATCGGCAGAAAGGTGAACATGCTGACGATTCATTTTTTTAAGTCCAAACTCTCTGATGTCATCGAGAAACCTTTCAACGGTACCGTGAAACAAGAAGCCCGGCGGCTCTACCGGAGACAGAGCCAGGTCCACAGACTCTACAGAGTGTCCCTGATTCGCTCTTATCCGGCTTCCATCCGGACTGTAGGCAAAACGCTGTTTGTCGTTGGTAAATACCACTTCGTCCAGCAGTTCCCTGGTTATACTTTTACCAGAGGCATTTGCAGCCTCCAGCAATTCATTAATATTTACCCAGCCGTTTTCATCCAAAGTGATTCCAATGGCCTGTGGTTCGTGCCTGAGTATAAAACTCAAAAATTTACTCGTTTTTGTAATATCTTTATTCATACTTTATTTGTGTTTGAAGTCTTGAGATTAAAATATCTGCCACCAAACAACTCCTACCTCATCTCAGGGCATCATCGTTCCCAGGCACCCCAACACCCGATGGGAATCAGCAACACCCATTGTGGAAGCCTGATCAACGTGCGATAACCAAAAAAGTACCAGCCCACACCAATAAACACCGCTGCAAATCCGACATAGGCACTCGACAACGCGAATACCAGTACTCCTAGATCTGAAGCATCTACCCAACCCGCATAGAGCAATACAACTGATGACAGGACAAGCACCAATGACACCATATGCCAACAGGAAAGCAGTGTTGCCTTGGGTACTTCTGCCAATTCCGAATGAAGAAAAGGCTTCACGGGATCAATCTGACCGGCAATGATATGCACCAAGGCTGTGAAAAACGCGATGACACCTGCGCTGAAAATCCAGATATTCAAAGGACTTCTCCATATTCTACTAACAGGTAAATCTAACGGGTCCTCACTATATACCGAAACCTACCCTCTGCGTTAGAATCCCGCGCCTATTCCATTGCCCACCCCACTGAAAGGAACTTCTAATATGGTTGGTGTTTCAAGAGTGCTGATTCCAGGCTTTCTCACCGGTATCGTATTATTTTCAATGGCCACGCACGCTTCAGACAATTCCGATACCAGCTCTGTTCACAAGGGGCAGACCCAGCCAAGTGGCGAACACTCTGATGAACATCCGATTAGCCAGAAATCACCAGCTTCCATCCATATTGACGGCGACACACTCTACTACAGCGGTAATATTTCAGAGGTCAGTTGGGATAGCTTTCAGGCGGTAACAGCGGGCCTTCAACCAGGTTCTTTAACCCGTTTAGTGATCAATTCCAGCGGTGGCGACACCGTTTATGGCCGCAAGATGGGTCGTTGGGTTAAAGACAATATCACCATACTGGAAGTTCAGGGGGGATGCTTTTCTTCCTGTGCCAACTATATATTTCCGGCAGCAAAAATAAAGAGGATTCAGGAAAGTGCATTCGTTGGCTGGCATGGATCAGAGTCCCAGTTTGACGTGCTGGCAATGAGTGCACCTGACAAAACCGGCGAGGATATTTTACAGGAAGAAGTCAGACAAGCGATGCTGATGGCAATGCCTGAATTAGAAGGAAACCCGACTCTGGATGAGGAGGTTGCGCGAGAGCTTGCTCGATCCCGCCAATCCCAGAAGGACGAGCACAAGTTTTTCGAAGAGCTCGGAATCAACAGTCAATTTACTATTTATGGCTTGCTTCCAGAACACCTCTCAGCCTTCGAAGCCAGCGGCAAGCGCGGATGGGGCTTCACAATAGAGGACATGAAGAAACTTGGGCTGGGCGAAGTTCAATATCTATCTGATTCGGTATACCATCAATCCATATACTTTCAACGGTACCTACAGCTTATTCCCGTTAAGTAATCGGCGTATCCACAAACCAGCATGAGAACAGCGCCTCATGCTGGATATTATTTGCTGACCCATCTAACCGAATCTAACGGCGATAGTAGTGGCGGTTAGCACCGTCAAAAGCAACCCGATTTCAGGCAACAGTTTTTGAAATAACCTCCTGGAGCCACAGGGACAGGGATCATTTCTCCCCAGTTTTTCTAACAACTCCTTGTCTCCATGGACAACTCTGTCACCCTTCTTCACCTGCGTTTCGGATGGATATCCTTTTCGACGCTTACTTGTGACCTCGAAAGCATTCCTGATATTCGTATTGAGTTTTCATAACATTTCTCCTTTCTATCATTACTTCTGTGCCTTCATATCCGGTAGAAGGCTTACCGCGAGGACATGACAGTACAATCCAATAGAGGAATATAAAGACAGCCCTACAGCATCTTTAACTACTCTGAACTTCCATCAGATAGCGTTGCATTACCAAGCGCTTCTGTCGAAGTAGTAAGTTGATTCAATTTGGGGTAAACATCTGAACGGAGAACGTCGACTATACGATTGACGGCAGACTTTACCGAAGAGTTGCTAATTGAATAGATTTCAACGGTATATTTCAATCGATTTTTTCCATCGAGCTGATGAAAAAGAACTTCGTCAAACCGAACCCTCAGATACATTTTTGCCGGCACTCCACGCTCCGCCATCAGGCCAATACACGGAAATCCATCTCTATGCTTTCTAATATCAAGCACATCATCAAAACAATCTGAGTAATATGGCTCAAACCGGTTCTCAACCAAAAAAGCATGAATCAGCCCCATTGCCAGAACAAAGTTTCTTTCGTCAGCAACCATTTCAATCCGGTGTACAGGTTCCATGATCTTTGGCGGCTCTCCATTAGCCCCGACTTCATAGTCCTCAATTGAAAACTCGCTATAGCAGCCCATGAAGAAGAGAAAAAACAGATAAAGTATGATGCGTATATTCATTCCATAAACGCATCCGAGTTTACCTGTAACTGGATAATTAAGGTCCGCTCCCCTTGCTTGACCATACCCAGAAAAATATCAGCATTCCCATTAGCAAAATCAGCATTGATGGTGTAGTTGCACCTGGAGTATGTCTCACCAGTGGTACCAGACATGCAATTTTGTCTCTGAGGCTCGGAATGCGATTGGTATTCCCCCAACTTTCTGAAGGAATTCATCACATTGACCTGTTGCTCAACTGGCGAACTATCAATAAAGGACTGGTGTAGGTAAGGAACAAACTCTTCATAATCCCAGGTTGTCAGATGAGGAATAACGGTCTCGACAACCACTTTGGTCTCTTCATCTACATCCTCATAAGAAGGTGACGTAATAAACAATAGAGAAATGAGCCCAATTAAAAGCGTTACGATCACGCCAATAACAATAAAAAATACCTTTATGAATTTCATGAAACCGCTGGAGCTATTTTCTTTCGTATTCTCCTGCACGGCATCAGGAGTTCTATAAGGATTATCGTTCATAACTACACCACCAAGTTATTCATACTCTAAACCCAGCCAGCATTAAGCAGGTCTCCAGAATCAAAGCCAACCGCATACCCAAGCCTCAGCTCAGGAAATGTCGCTTTAAGCTCTTCCATTGATACTTGCGCAAGCATTACCCCATAGGCCAGGCAAAGAGCATATTCTGCCTTATTACCCAATTTGGAATCATGATATGCAATCCTATAGATGTCTTCCATGATAATTGATTAAGGTCTTCAATACCCAGGACATTCTCGGAATTACTCGCCCAGGATAAGTCCTCATCATTGGGATCATAATGAGAGGAGATACTAAAGGAGATACCTGCAGAGACTTCACCGCTATCTAAAACTGGATTGTAGATTCCAAACCATATACCCAGCTCGGAGTAGTTAGCGGACTCTTTTGTTAACACTGAATTTAAGTGGTGATTAAGGTTTGATATTTCTGTTTGGTAGTCCAGGCTACGAAACAACTCCCACTCAGAACTTGATTCAGACAATTCGCAAGCGTCAATCACAGATACCATAAACTCAGACAAGCTCAGCTTATCTCTATTTTCTTCAACAAAATCAAACACTCTTTCGTAATCGAATGACACAGGTTCTCCTTAACACGTGGTTATGACAGCACGACTTGGTTTATGAAGATCCACATATATTTTAATTAAACTCCCGACGCGAACGCCGATCAGTCGTATTGATATATCCGAAGATGAAAATGAGCGGCATTCCTATAGGAATATCTTTACCAATATTTGTGGTCTATCGATATCTTTATCGAGAGTGAAGTTTGGATTCCGCATACATTCTTATTTCATCCTTCAGAAAATCATGCCTTCTCTCATCTTCTTCAGGCAATCTCCAATAAACATCATTAAAGCTACCCATTCCTCCATATGCTCCCAGGACTTTCTTATAGGACTTCTCGGCATTCCCCTGAACAAATAGTTCTTTCGCATTCCTGAACCAGTTTGCCCAATGCCTGACTTCAGCTTTTTCCAACAGGGATATCAATTCATCCAGCATTTCGACATACACGATCAATTACCTAAAAACGGGGGGGGGGGAGTTTGTAGACAGCTCTTAACTCTGACCGATCCGGCTGCATCAACTTAGTTACCAATGAGGAGAACAATGTCTCAGCTCTATTTGTTGTTCACCAAAACTGCCACCATGGCTTTTCCTGTTTGCGCATGCCAGATGGTGCATAAGCGATTCGGCTTGATTGGGGATCCACACATATTAATCCATGTTTTTCAGCAAGGCTGACAATCACTTGATACATTTCATCGGCTCTTGAAAATACCATTGGCATCAGTATATGCCCCTCAGATACATCAAAAGCGATACTCCAGGGACACTCAT
This sequence comes from Hahella ganghwensis DSM 17046, assembly GCF_000376785.1. GTDB lineage: Bacteria > Pseudomonadota > Gammaproteobacteria > Pseudomonadales > Oleiphilaceae > Hahella > Hahella ganghwensis. The sequence continues at coordinate 60,961 of NZ_AQXX01000112.1, read as the reverse complement.
CAATATCGGCCTCCGGCCAATCATCAATTTGCGGATATTGATCGGTTAATTCTTTTAAGAACGCACCAACTTTTTCACTTGGTTCAATATAGGGAGTCAAATCATCCATCTCGCAATAAGCTATATATCGTTCGATAGCTTCTTCGTCCGTATGAGGGCTCTCCGTGTAAAATACTCCCAGATCAAAACTCATCGTATGCCCTTAATATCCCGCTCAATTGAAAACAACCCTCTTCCGATCTTATAGAAGACCAATCTCTCGACGAATTTGCTCAACATTCAGACTCTGAATGAGATCGACAACATTCGGGTAGATACTCTCGTGATAGCCATAACCACCGTTGATCAGCTCATCAATGGCCTGTTCTTTGGACCATCCTTCAACCACGACTCGATATGAGGCGACAATTGCACCGGTTCTGTCTGAGCCATGCCAACAATGAACAAGGATAAGAGATTCACTGTTCTGAATAATCCGGAGCGCCGCAATCACCTGCTCCTCCGATATATCTCCGGCACTGATCTTAATCTGGTGGAGTCTAAGATTTACGCCTTCCGCCTCCTCGTTATCGGAATGATACTGCCTCAAGTTCAAAACCTCGCCAATACCCAGTTCCGACAACTCCTTAAATTCTTCTTCATCCGGTTGTTCAGACCTGTATAGCTTGTCGCTCACTTTGTATATGTTATGAAGTTGGGCGCCGATGATGGGGTCAGCCCATTCACTTGGCCGAACTCGGGGCTCACCGAAAACCAAGCAAGTGAACATTAGCAATGCAATCATTGCATTTACCCTCAGCATATTATTTCTCCATCAAACTTGGTCTTCTTTGAACAACACTGACCTGAAACCTGAACTCGCCCGGAAAGTAAATGTATCGGATCAACTCCAATCAACAGACTTACCATGAAACTTACGGCAAGCAACCCAATGGGTGTTGCCTGACAATTATTGAAGTTGTCCGCCCCTTATCCGAAACATAATCGGTCTCAGGTATCAACTTGCTCTTCATATTTATAAACCTATTTTTTTAAAACTGACTTGATCGGGAAAAATTGCCTCGATCTGCAACTTCAGAACTTCATGAAACAGGAAATTCCCGGCCCCGTCATCTCCATCGAGCAAGATCATATTGGAATCATTAGGCTCAATGACGATTTTTTCAGAATAAGAGCCGGAGAGTGTTCTGAGCAGTTCAAAATCAATCACACCCACGATATTGAAGCTAACAAAACAGGGAAAATCTTCCCTACCGTTCAAACCATTGATATTGGCATCAAATATCTGGAGGTTTTTAGCCCCAAGTCCGTCAATTAAATCAAAAAGATCTTGCCGAATAAGACCATAATTCTCATACATAAGAGGAAAATGGCCATAGCCATTACTCAAAGGAATATCTATTGCATCCAATTGATACTCAGGCTTTTTCTCAGGTGGAGCAATTTCCCTACCCGTGAGAATATCCCAGGGAGAGAAGCCTTTTTCAATTTCTGTGACCGTTTGGACCGGGTGCTGGGGGTTGGAAATAAAGCGATAGTACATGATTGATCCTGCTCACGGGCTGTCGGAAGAACGAAAGAGGCTTGAACGACAAATCGAGCCACCTTTCCTCTCTAATAACACATCTGACAGGGGCAAGTTTACATTACACTGATACATCTGTGACGAGATAACCTGCTGTATCGAAAATTGTCGATAATCCCCCTAACCACGTTAAATTATGTGAGATACCTCGCACCCTATCTAATAATCGAGTAAAATACTCGGCCATTTTTTGATCAACCCGGTTTCATCATTATGCACACAGCGCAAAGGCTATTTTCCCATCCACAATACTGGGCGGAGTGCTTCGGCACAGCTGAGTTTCTGCCCATGTCCCGGGAGGAAATGGACCAGCTTGGCTGGGACAGCTGTGACATTATCATCATTAGTGGTGACGCCTACGTTGACCACCCGAGCTTCGGTATGGCCGTTATCGGGCGTTCCTGGGAAAAGCAGGGGTTCCGGGTAGGGATTATTGCACAGCCGGATTGGTCCTCAAAAGAGGACTTCATGCGCCTGGGCAAACCCAACCTTTTCTATGCGGTGTCTGCCGGCAATATGGACTCCATGATCAACCGTTACACGGCCGACCGAAAATTACGCCATGATGATGCCTACACCCCCAACAATGAAGGGGGTAAGCGACCGGATCGGGCCGTACTGGTCTATACCCAGCGCTGCAAAGAAGCCTTTAGCGATGTACCTGTGTTAATCGGGGGCATCGAAGCCAGCTTAAGGCGTATCGCCCATTATGATTACTGGTCCGACAAAGTCAGGCGCTCAGTGCTTTTTGATTCTAAAGCCGACCTGCTGGTATACGGCAATGCAGAAAGAGCGATTGCCGAAATAGCACACCGGGCATCCCGTGGCGAAGCCATGAAGGACATGCTGGATATCCGGGGTACCGCGGCCATCATTTCTGAGCTTCCCGGTGACTGGAATGCAAAAGACTCTACTCGCGTAGACAAGCCTGGCCGCGTTGATCCAATTCCCAATCCTTATCATTATGCAGATGAGGAAAACAGTGACGGCTCTTCCTGCTCCACCAAATCCCAGGCCGCCAACGACGAAGTGGAAGAACAGGTCCTTCACATTTTGCCTTCTCCCGGCAGCAAGCAGGAGTTCATCCTGCTACCTTCCTATGAAAAAGTACGCAATGACCCGGTTCTCTATGCTCATACCTCCCGCGTACTTCACCTGGAAACCAACCCGGCCAATGCCAGGACACTGGTGCAAAAGCATGGGGAACGATACCTATGGGTAAGTCCTCCCGCCATTCCCTTGACGACAGAGGAAATGGATGAGGTATTCGACCTCCCCTTCCAACGGATTCCACATCCAGCCTATGGTAGTGCCCGGATTCCGGCCTACGACATGATTAAATTCTCGGTGAACATCATGCGGGGCTGTTTTGGCGGCTGCTCCTTCTGCTCCATTACAGAGCATGAAGGGCGTTGGATTCAGAGTCGTTCGGAAGATTCCGTCATCCGCGAAATTGAAAAGATCCGGGACATGACGCCAGGGTTCACCGGCACGATCTCCGATCTGGGAGGCCCTACGGCCAACATGTATCACCTGAACTGCAAGAGCGAAGTGATTCATGCCCATTGTCGTCGCCTGTCTTGCGTTTACCCGACTATCTGCAAAAACCTGAAAACAGACCACAGTGCGACAACCCAATTATATCGCCGGGCAAGATCGTTACCAGGTGTCAAACGCATCATGATCGCCTCAGGCCTGAGATATGATCTGGCCGTGGAAGATCCGGAATACGTCAAGGAATTGGTCACCCACCATGTTGGCGGCTACCTGAAAATTGCCCCTGAGCATTCCGAAGACGGCCCCCTGTCGAAAATGATGAAACCTGGCATGGGAACCTACGACAAGTTCAAGGAAATGTTCGATCGCTTCTCACGTGAAGCAGGCAAAGAGCAATACCTGATTCCCTACTTCATTGCAGCCCACCCTGGCACGACCGATGAAGACATGATGAATCTTGCCTTATGGCTGAAGTCCAACGGCTTCCGGGCAGACCAGGTTCAGGCGTTCTACCCATCGCCAATGGCCAGTGCAACGGCCATGTACCACTCAGAACGGGACCCACTACACCGGGTTAACTATAAGACAAGCAAAGTGGTGATCCCAAAAGGTGAGCGCCAGCGCCGATTGCACAAGGCTTTCCTTCGCTACCACGATCCGGATAACTGGCCAATGCTTCGGGAAGCCCTCGAGCGCATGGGTAAAGCTCACCTGATCGGGTATGGAAAAAAACACCTGGTGCCGCCAACCCAACCGGCAAATCACCCAAGCGCCAAAAAGTATGGGTCTAAACTACACCCCAAAGGTAGCCAGGGCGGAAAGCCTGCGGCAAAGGCCAAACCCAATTTACCGTCTTCCGGCACACGCAAGAAAGGGCCTCGTAAAGGTACCATATTGACCCAGCATACCGGCCTGCCTCCGCGCCAGAGTGGCAACGGAAGCAAACCCAAACGAAAACGCCGGTAGCTTTTAATCGGAGCTGGAACAACACCTTATTTCTGTGTCAGCTCCAACTTTCCTCCTGCCATATACCATCGATACCAGGGAGTCGCAGCCAGTCGCACACCTCCAACCCATCTTTCAGGGGGGTGACACTGGCTCCAGTCGAGCTCGCCGGTTAACAGCTTGTTACCCGTGTCGTTGAGTTTAAGCACTCGTTTTGGCCAGGGTTGTGGTGCTTCATTCAATTCAACATCAAACGGCACCCTCCTTGCCGCCCTCATACTATTGAGTTCAGCAAAAAACATCAGGTCCCCTAGAAAAACTCTGGGCTCAGTTTCCCTGACCAGATGACCAAATATCTGACCTCCACTGACAGGACCGTTCCGCATTGCTTCCAATGTTAATTGCTGGGTCAGACTCAGCCCATTGAAAAGGCTCGGCAATTCCTGAAGATGTCGCAGAACAGCTCCAGCCATAAACGGTAGATCGCTGGAATCACTATTCATTTCCGCTTCTAGCAACCCCGGTGACTCGCACGTCAGCGCCCGCCATACCCCTTTTGCCTTGCCCTTCATCCCGGACGTTACCGTTATCTGCTGCTTCCATAACGACCTCAGCCCTTCCGGGTCTAGATTGCCTAACCCATGAAAGCGCTTTATCGCGGGGAAACGGTCGATATTGATCAAGGAGGTTTTATCCACCGCAGACTCAGGCATATGAGCCAGTATGTAGACCAGAATCAGCTGATCATAGCTGTCATGCTCAAACCAGAGCACAACCCTTTCATATCGGTCCCAGCATTCGGATAATGCCTGGTATTCTTCCTTTTGACGGACTTCGACTTCCTGTTTCGGCAACTTATAAGCCTGAGAAATAAATTGGACACGAGCCTCAAGCAGATTTGAAACCGGCACCGGTCCCTGACAAAAGGGATCTGAAAACTCCAGAAACTCACCGCAAAACCCAGCGATTTTCAGTCCCTGGCGAATATCACTGCCGCAACGAAGATGTAACGTGGAATCCGTGTCCAGAGGTGGCGCTGTTGTGGCAATTGCTCTGCGATGAAACTCCAGGTCATTGACATGCTTTACCAACGCAGGCCAGCTCGGCAGACCATAGTCACGAGATATCGCCCACTGGATATCTGCCAGTTTTATTGGCTGTCCGCTTTGCCGCCGATCCGAAGCTAGAGGATGATTCTGGTAAAACCAGTTCCGCGTTTCTTCGTCTCCCTGCAAAAATCGTTTGTGGAGACGTTTGGCGCGTTTGCGAATAAACTCCAGCGATAGACGCGGAGCTTCCAGAGAAGAATGCGACATAAGACAACCCTCATTATTCGACCTGTGCTCGCATCGTGCAGGACATAAAGGGATGCCTGAAGCTGTATAAAATGATCGTGAGTTAAACTCTTCCCGCGAGCCTGGGTGCGTCGATCCCGCACTCGCAAGAAGATACCGTCAATGAAGTTAAAACTCAATCCCGGACAAAACCCCATAGATCGCGTCAATCAGGTATACGATAGGCGCATGCCAGACACTGTTTTGTATAGGCTGCTCGGATCGCCTCAGACTCATCCATCAACATATCCGGGTAGGTTTCCGTGGTCTCCATCAACCGATGTTCTAAACAGGTCTGAGTCTCGACCTGCCCATCATGCAGAATGTGCTGCAACTCGATGCCATACTGATGCTTGAGCGACCAACCGACCAGAAGGCTTCGATGGCAGATCGCCGGATCTTTTTCCGCACAGCTCAATGCAATGGTATATCCCTTCGACATACCATCATTCAGACGAGAGATTCCGGATTTGAACAGGTCCGCCTGCATCAAACGGTCAAACTGGACCTGCTTGCGTTCATCATAATGAGCGGGATCCTTGGATCGCGGCCCCAGCTCCGGACCAAGGTAGACGTAACCGATACTATAAAGCCTGTTTCCCCCGGGTACTGCTGTGTCCATCTTGAGCCAGTCAGGTACCTATTTTGGCGAGGTCAGATGCTGGTCCAGGAGCCTCCAGCCGACGTGTTGAGGCAGACAAGGGAGTAGAGAACCCCGAAGCTCTCGCGTGCCCTCCGCCACCAAAGAGTGAAGCGATGCGGGACACATTCTCCCCTTCGGCAGATGAGCGAAGAGACCAGATACGCTTCTCCGGCTTATCCAGATAACCGGCGGCAAAGGGATGCCCCTGAGCCAATTCACCCAGAACTTCACTGACAATATTTGTCGGACAATTAACAATGGGCACATCAAACCCAGCGATTCGCCCAATGGCTGCCCGCTTTTTATATTGAATAATTTCCAAATTGCGATACCGGTTGATCACTTTCCCTTCCCGGGCCAGATCTTCCAGCAAAGGAAGTTCATCCAACCAGGGTAACCAGACATCAAATTCCTGTGGGTAAGACGCCAAGGCAGCAGTGACATCCCTGGATTCGGGTATTGTCCAGTTCCACAGATCCCGATCCTGGATACATTGCAACAACCTGGGGACAGGCTCCCGGTGAAAGTATTCCCAGGTGATCACTGCCCCAGAGCGGTTCATATCGAATACCATCTCCAGGTGAGGAAAGTCTTTATCAAGCCCCTTACAATCTTCGTAAGCGCTGATATGATGATCCAGAATGGTGACTTTTGAAGCAGCCTCGCATATGGTCTGCATGGTCGAGCGGGGGTAACAGAAGTCCAGCAGATAGACTTCACGATCCATTACATTGGGGGGCGGTTCATTGTGTTGGGCCGCATAATACTCCACATCCAGCCCTTCGCGACAATTGAAATAGCAATAGGCTGCCAGCGCACTGCCAAACCCATCCAGACATCCACCGCCATGGTATATCACCATTGGTTGCATCCTTATCTCCTGATTCAAACGTCTCCCTGCACGGTAATTGATTGGATTTCAACCACCGACCGACACCAACATGATGCCAGAAATCATTTAGTTCCAATTAGTTAAGGATACGGTACTGGCCCACTTTGGGACCAGTACCTATTATGGATAGGCCTTTACAGCATCATGCCGCGAATGGAGAAGAAAATGATGGCAGCCAGAACAGCAGAAGCGGGAACCGTGATGATCCATGCGGCCACTATCTTTTTCAGGCTCGCACGCTTCACCAGTTCCTCTTTATAAACATTTTTCAGTCGCTTACGCTCTTTCTTGGTGAGCGGGACTTCTTCCTTGTTTTTCTTGGCTTCCTTCAACATGAGCTTCATGTCTTCTACAGTGGCGCTTTGGAAGTTATCCAAAAACTTCTGCAGTTTCTCCCGCTCAATGCCTGCATGATTATCAACAATCTGGTGCAATTGGCTGGCATAACTGACTTTCAGATATTCACGCAAAAAGCCCACCCCAAACACAGCACCGACAGCAATATGCGTGGAACTGACTGGCAAGCCCAACTGCGAGGCGATAATGACCGTAATGGCAGCAGCCAGAGCGATACAGAATGCCCGGGTTTTATCCAGTTCGGTAATCTCGTTACCTACCGTCCGAATAAGTTTCGGGCCGTACAGCAACAATCCGATAGCGATACCTGTCGCACCAATGACCATCACCCACAATGGAATTGAGGCGGACTTGACCACGCCATGATTTATCACCGCATCATTGATTGCAGCCAGTGGACCAATTGCGTTGGCGACATCATTAGCCCCGTGCGCAAAGCTCAGCATCGCAGCGGCGAAAATAAGCGGAATCGTAAACAGCCTGTTCACGCTTTCCCGATGATTCTCCAGCTTGGAACCGGCTTTCTTGATAATAGGAATCAGCAAGCCAGAAATAATGGTGGCAGCAACACCACCAATCAAAAGGGCGGTACCAAAATCCAATTTGATGATCTTCTTGGTGCCTTTCAGAAGGAGATATGAAATAAACGCCCAGGCCATGATGCCAATCAAAAGCGGAACATAACGAACCGCAGCCCCTATACGGTCTTCCTTATAGAGAATGGCTCGCTTGATAAAATAGAGAAAAACGGCGGCGATGAGACCACCAAGCATCGGGGAAATCACCCAGCTTGCCGCAATGGCTCCCATTTGCCCCCAGTCCGCAACGGCAAATCCACCGGCAGCAATACCGGCTCCCAGAACGCCACCAACGATGGAATGGGTTGTCGAGACCGGCGCCCCGATATAGGTCGCCAGGTTTAACCAAAGCGCACCGGCTAATAAAGCCGCCGTCATTAACCAGATAAAAGTATCTGCATCGGCAATAAAATCCGGATTGATAATTCCTTTCTTAATGGTACCGACAACATCACCTCCGGCGATAATCGCTCCGGCACCTTCAAATACCGCTGCGATGATCAATGCGCCAAACAACGTCAACGCTTTGGAACCGACAGCCGGCCCCACATTATTTGCCACATCATTGGCACCAATATTCATGGCCATATAGCCGCCAATAATGGCAGCAGCAACCAGAATATACCCCCCCTCAATTCCCTGGGTCTGAAAACCGGTGTAGATAAAAATACCGAAAATGAAAAGAAGTGCGAAACCTAGTCGAGCCACATCCTGGGTAACTGATTGAGTTGCGTCCTGCAACTGGCCGAGGCTACGAAACTCCATAGGTGCTTTCCCCCACAAATTTTGAGGGCGCAACTGTAACAAAACCGCCATCCGATTTACATATCAAAAGACGATTTTGCCTGGCCTTCCCCCCCATCCAGACTAGGCCTCCTTTAGGATCAACAACCTATCCAGTCCGCCTTAAATTTATAATGCGCCCACTCTTCTCCTCGCAGGGGATAATATTGGTAAAACCGAGTTCGCTTTACTTTCTTCCTTATTCTCTATTTCGTGCGCGACTGCGCGCAACATTATATCGGTCAGGTTACGCTAGGGTCTCGCTTCACCTCTATACCGAGGTGAAGCGCAACTGGCTCTATATCAGATTGGATGAACAGGGAAAGTAACCGAAAAGGCAGCAATTCAAGTTTTTTCTAATTTTGCCGTTCAGCCTATTGAAATCCATGATCATTTTATATACATTCGAAGCGTTCGTGCATCAAGAGAAGGACTGACGGTCCTCGCCAACCTGCCGACCTGGGCAAGGTGGTGCCAAAACCAACGGATAAAACACTGTTTATGTCAAACCAGTTAATGACCAAACGAATTACGAAGGGGATGTTACCGCAAGGTAAATGACCCCCGGTCTCGTTTAGCTGCTTTTTATCAGCAGCAAGTCATTAAAAGGTACTTAATCCCCGCAAGGCGGGAACGACATAAACAACGGTTAATCTGGTTTTGGGATGTGGTCATCCCTGACAACTCACAGGTAAGCCCTTTCGTCAGTTCTCGCACGTGGTACCAAACTTCGTGGAGAACCCTATGCAAAATACAGCCAACCTAGAAGCAGATTCACCCGACAGTGAACGCTTTTTATCACAGTCCCTACCTGTCTGGTCTGAGCTTTATCAATGCGACCTGTACGTCTGGATGGCATCAGGGGGCAAAAGAAGCAGATCGGGACATCTAAATCAGTGCTATTGGTTATATGTTGAGTACCGGGATCGTTGCGGAAGATCCAAATACAGCTCGTTCCGGTTTCAGCAAACTGAAAAAGCACAGCACTTTATTAGCCATTCACTGTCTCAGGAATCCCTACACGAGATCTGCCCTATTCAAACCAGCTCCAATCCTATTGGATGGATGTGAGCTCGCTTCCCGTAGTGCGGGTTGAGCGGTGAAATGACAAAGATGTGACATCCGGCCTACTAACACAAACGAAGTGTTCAGCCGGATACCGCTTTCCGTCCTCAAACCATTTGCCTCCGGAAAACATTCCCAAACCAATACGTTAGTGAACCTCCACTTTGCCAAACTTTGCCTATACTGAACATATCCGGTGGTCGGCCTAGGAAAGTCAATATCGCTTAACGTATTGGATTTGACAGGCAGCGACCGGCGATACCAGCAGAGTGACGGACAACTTGACTAGGCCCGGGTTTAAGCCTGCCAACCATGCTTTAGCTTTTTGCCCGATAGACAACCGCCCTGCACGCATGCGTACACTTGCTGGATAAACACTACGCTTAGGCACGAGACTCTGCGCTTATCACAATGCTAGATAGGTAAAGGAAGTCCACAAACTCGACAAAACAATAAAGCACCGCCATTGAATGACAGAAAATAGCAATAATCAGAAGTATAAAACCGTGAATACACTGCTTGATGAAGACAAGCGGGTGATCAAGGTCATTAAGAGTATTGCCTACGCCGCAGCCGCGACCGCCATTGCAATAGGCATCAAATCCTGGTTTTCAGAGCACCCATTACATTCTGCCGCACTTTTTGGGTTTGCGATGGTCATGATCCTGAATGTCATGGTATTTGACCGAACTCAGAACAGCGGGAACTTCCGATCGATCTTTTTATGGCTGGTCGGCGCCCTGTGCCTTTACCTCATCGCATCAGGAGGTGAAAGCAACACCGGCATTCTCTGGTTCTATGTATTTCCGCCCTTCGTCTTCTATATCATCGGATTACGCAAGGGTTGGGTCATGATGGGCATCATGGCAATACTGATATTCATCGTCTTCAGGTTTCCGGACCTGCCTGTTATCAGGGCGACCTACCCGACCGATTTCCAGCTCCGCTTTGCAGCGAGTATCTCATTTGTCACTGTATTTTCATTCGTCATGGATTATTCCCGACGTCAGGCCAGAGAGGAACTGATCAGCATGGCACGGCTTTACGAGCAGGCTGCCAGGACAGATGAACTCACGCAGCTACCTAACCGGCGCGACATGCAACAACATTTGGAAAAAGAATATTTTCGTTACAAACGTCACGGCAGTTACTTTTCCATCATTCTGCTGGATATCGACCACTTCAAAAACATTAATGACACCTATGGCCATGATGCTGGCGATTACGTCCTGGTGGAATTTGCCCATCTTTTAAGGGAATCCTGCCGCAAAGTGGACACCGCAGCCCGCTGGGGTGGAGAGGAGTCTCTGGTATTGCTGCCCGATACATCAATGGTACAGGCACTGGCAACAGCGGAAAGGTTCAGAAAGCGTGTTGAAGCCGCCGCGCTGACATACAAAGGTCAGAAAATATCATTTACAACCAGTTGCGGCGTCTGCTCAATCAGCCAGACCAAGGAACTGGGCTCCATGCTTAAACAGGCTGATATCAACTTATATCAGGCCAAGCTAAAAGGTCGTAACCTGGTCATACCGATGGTTGTTCAAAAACCAGAAAATACGCCGATTAACACAGCCTGAAGCACGAATGAAGTTGATCGGCGGGTAGCCGTAGGCAGAATTAGCCAAAATGGCTCGTAATATGATCCCATTCATCGGAAGTCACCGGCATCACTGATAAGCGCCCCCGTTTTACCACCACCATTTCCGCTAACGCAGGGTCGCTTTTAAGCCTGGAAAGGGGAATGACGTCATCCAGAGACTTCTGCCATTTAACATCGACGCAAAACCATCGCGGCTTATCAGAGTCACTCTTGGGGTCGTAATAAGGTGACTCGGGATCAAAGGCTGTAGGGTCCGGATAAGCTTCCCGGCACACTTCGGCATAACCGGCGATCCCAGGGACAGGACAACTGCTGTGATAGATCATCACCAGATCACCGACTTTCATATCCTTCATGAAATTCCGCGCCTGGTAGTTTCGAACTCCCTCCCACATGCTGACAGACTCAGGGCATCGACGTAAATCCTCAACGCTGAAGGTGTCCGGCTCAGTTTTCATTAGCCAGTATTGCATACTCAATCTCCTTTACCTCTCTCCCACGTCATCTCTACCACTAATTCTCGCCCTTTCCGCCCCTTCGGCCGAAAAGTGTGACTGACTTAACACTTTCGATCTCTGTTACAAAGATAGACTGCTTGGTAACGAATCCACCTCTGGAGGTCTCTGACAGGGCCTGGGGAGGTCAGTATAATAGGCAACTCCATACGTCGGCCAGTTCAGATGCCGCCCGGGATTAATATCCGATATTCAGCCACTTACCTGTCAGGAATGTTGTGAAACATATCGTTATTTGTGTCGGTTCCGTTTACGGTGCTGCACTGGAAACCGCTAAAGCCATTCGCACCGCCCTGCAGGAAGAGGGTTATACTGCCGAATTGCATGACGCTCCCACATTGGACTCTGTTACCCAAACTGAAGGCGCGATCCTGGTGTGTACTTCGACAACCGGCACCGGCGACCTGCCGGACAATATTGCGCCTCTATATATCGGACTGACTAACGATTTTCCCAATATTGTCGGACGTCCTTTTGGGGTCATTACTCTTGGGGACAGCTCCTACTTCGACACCTACGGAGGTGCCGGAGATCTGATTTTTGAAGCCTTCACCGAACTGGCCGCCAAACCGCTAACTCCTCTGCTGAAAATTGACGCTCAGGAAACAGCAGATCCTGAAGAAGTCGCTGTTCCGTGGGCCAAAGAGTGGGCTCGTCAACTGGATAGCTTTTAGTCTCGGATAGGAGAGGATAACGATTATCAGCAAGTTAGCTGGACTTATTCGCTATTTGGGCAGGGTTACCCTGCTTGTATCCTTTTGTCTGTTGACCAGTATTTCTGCTGCCGCTGACGCCCCCACCACAAGTCAAACAGCAACTCCCGGTATTATTACGTGGGAACTACTCGATACCACTCTCCAGCAACCGGTATTTCAGTATTTCGAGGATGATCACAGTCATTATGCCGTAGAGGACATTCTGCAATCCCCAAACATCCTGTGGGAAAAGGCAGATACTCTTAGCGCCAACTTCGGCTATTCAGAGTCTGTCTTCTGGTTTCGCTTCAGGCTGCAAAACCATGCCGATGAACCATTAAAGCGATTGCTGGTTATCAGAGCCCCACACCTTGATGAGGTCCACTTCTCTGAATTTGGTCCGTCTGGACAATTGCTTCGGGAAAATATCTCTGGCGAGTCCTACCCATTTAACCACAGGGAACAGAATCACCCGATGTATCTGTATACCGTGGAGATTCCGGCCAATTCCGCCCAGCAGTAAGTATTCAGAGTCCAGAGCGGTGGAGCGGTATCATTTCCTTTACAGATCTGGGCCCCGGAATCATTTTACCTTCAGGATGACATAGAAGCTGTTGGCCACGGGCTCTACGCAGGCTTCCTGCTATTTGTCATCATTTTCAATTTCTTTATTTTCATCGCTTTACGCGAAAGCATGTACTTCCACTACATGCTTCTGACCTCAATGATTCTGTTGATTCAGGCATCCCTGTCCGGCAGGACCTTTCAACTCCTGTGGCCAAATCTGCCCACCCTGCAGAATCTTTCCATTCTGATTGCGGTCCCGTTATCAGCCTTTGCGCTCACTGAATTTTCCAGACGCTTCCTGGAAGCCAGATTATATGCGCCCAAAGCCAATCAACTGTTGAAATCCATCAGTTACATGAGCCTTGGCTACCTGGCTCTGTCTTTATTGCTGCCGCCTCACATCGCCAAACAGCTCTCGGTCCTCGGCGCACTGGCAGCCGTGCTGGCTGTGTCTTTTGTTTCCCCCTATCTCTGGTATAGAGGTATCCGGCAGGCCCGCCTGTTCACCTGCGCCTGGACGGGACTTCAGATCGGAGCACTCACCAAGCTGTTTTATAACCTCGGCCTGCTTCCTCACAGCCTGCTGACAATTAACGCACTGGAAATTGGATCAGCCTTGCAGGCAGCCCTGATTTCCCTGGCGATTGTAGAAAGGGTCTACCAGGAACGGGATCACCGTCTCAAGGTTCAGCAGCAGGTGATAGAGGAACAGAGGGAGCTTCAGAGACTGGAACAACGCAATCTGTACGACGCAACTCATCACCCGGTTACCGAGCTGCCCAACCGCGGCTACCTGGAACGCTTTATCAAGGAAAGAATCGGCATTGTCGGCAACAAATCACTCAGCCTCTGCCTGATCAGTCTCAACCGGTACCGTGAAATCGACCGGACAATGGGACAGGACAATGCAGACCAACTGCTTTACCAGATTGCTCATCAGTTAAATGACTTCGTCAGCCCTTTACCGGGAATAACAGCTCTGGAAACCATTGCAGGCAATCGAATACATGTGGCTTCTGTCGATGACATAACCCTGGCCCTGCTGTTTGACTCGGTGTCGACCAAGGAGCAGGAAGTACTGATGATGGCCATATCAGGCTACTTGTTACAACGCATTGATTTCGGAAACCTTTCCCTGGACCTGGATCCCAGATTTGGCCTTGCCCGTTACCCGGAACATGGCCAGAATCCGCAGAGCCTGATCCGCATGGCGAAGATCGCCCTGGATGCCACTCACCATATGCAGGGCTGCGTCGCTGAATACCGTGACAGTTTCAACCCCTACAGTGAACGACGACTCACTCTGATGGCCGAGCTGGCCAAAGCTATCGAGAACAACAACCTGGTACTGAACTTTCAGCCCCAGCTCAATCTGAAAAACGGCAAAATTACCTCCTTTGAAGGACTTGTCCGCTGGCACCACGAAAAATTTGGGCACGTCAGACCAGAGGAATTCATATATCTGGCAGAAGAATCCGGCATTATTCACCAGCTAACTCTCTGGGTCATGAGAAATGCCCTGAGCAAACTTCAGTCATTGGAGACCTCAGGCTTCGGCGACATTGGTATTGCGATCAATATCTCAGCCGTGGACCTGGAAATGCCGCATTTCATTGAAGATATCCGGGATATGCTGACGACCTATCAAGTCAGTCCCAACCGCCTCACCCTGGAACTTACAGAAACTGCGCTGATGCGTACCCCGGAGCTGGCTCTTGCCACTCTAAAACAACTTGCCGAGCTGGGCTTTGCGATTGCACTGGATGATTTTGGTGCTGGCTACTCATCACTCTCCTACATCCAGCAGCTTCCCCTGCATAAGATCAAGATCGACAGATCCCTGGTGCAGAATCTGGAAAGAAGTCAGGAGAATTATGTCATCGCCAAGACCGCCATCGACATGTGCCATGGGCTCGGCTACGAAGTCGTCATGGAAGGCGTGGAGGAACTGGCAACACTGGAAGTATTGAAGGTGCTGGGAGCGGATCAGATTCAGGGGTTCTGGCTGGCCCGGCCGATGCTCTGGGACTTTGCCCTGGAATGGTTAAAAACATTCGTCGCTGACGGTATCCGGCTCCCTCAATCCAACAGCGCCCCAGCTCCGGAAGTCACATCAAAAAAGACAGGGCAAACCACCTGAACCTGACAACAACCAGAGTCTTATTCATCACCAACAAATTATCCGAGTCTCCCCAATAGCCAGAATTTCCCGATCAGGCCCTCCTGGGTGATGCAAAAACTTGTCTCTGGGCTCCCAGAAAGGTTCGGTTGTCAGGCGGACCGTTCCCCAATGCATTCCCACCATTCGTCGGGCACCGAGATCCTGTCCCATGGCAACTGCCTCCTCAGGACTGGCGTGCACCGCCGCAAAAACAGAACGAGGAGCATAAGCACCTATAGGAACCAAGGCAATGTCATAAGGACCGGTAAGCTCACCTATTTCACGAAATGCCGGCCCGTATCCAGTATCGCCGGCAAAAAACAACCGGCCTTCAGGACCGTCAATTCCAAAGCTGGCCCATAATGTCGCGTCGGCGTCTAACAATGAGCGGCCTGAAAAGTGGTAAGCGGGCAATCCATAAAAGGACACCTCGCCAACGCTAACCTGGTGGTACCAGTCCAGCTCCAAAACTCGACAGTATCCCAGGGATTCGAATAAAGGTTTCAAGCCCAGAGTGGTGATGACCAGTACGGATGTTTTGTTTGATACCTGAGACAAGGTTTCAGAACAAAAATGATCATAATGATTGTGAGACATCACAATCACATCAACCTGCAGATCATTCAGCCCCAAAGGTGATATGACCAATCGCTTTGGCCCGCTGAACTGCAGCGGAGAGGCCCGTTTTCCCAAAAACGGATCTGTGACGATCCCCAGACCACCCAATCGAAAATAAAAGCAACTCTGCCCCAGCCAGGTCAGTGGAATTGACGCCTCATCAGAGGTTTCTCCAGATGGAGACAGATGATGTTCCAATCCCCTCAATGCCTCCTCCCGCGACCATAGATGTCCCTCCACATCAGAGAGCGGCGCATTTCCACGGCGCATCAACTCCCATAGAACCTGAATCATTTCCCGTGAGTGGCGACCATCCTGATGTGGTGAAGGAGGGGATTGAAACCTCTTACCACAGTGATGGGGTTTGCTCCTGAAACTGTGGTCTACCTCCATGGGCCTGACTCTGGGTAAAGGTTCGTCCATTCTACACCCCTATGATTATGTAGAGATGAGCCGCGACATGGCTCATCTCGTCAGCGATTCCCAAGCTCCTGATTAACGAACATCTTTTCGTGGCCGTATCAGACCTTCCTGAGCTGTTGACGCAACCAGACGCCCTTCAAGATCGAATATCATCCCACGATTCAGGCCTCGGGCATGGGTCGTGCTGGTACTGTCCATCGAGTAAAGCAACCAATCGTCAACGCGAAAATCCCGATGAAACCAAACAGCATGGTCAATGCTCGCCGCCTGTAAGTCTCTGCTGAAAAAAGATAAACCATGCGGATAAAGGCTGGTCCCCAATAATCCAAAGTCTGAGCTGTACGCCAGAATACAGTGGTGCCAATACACCTCATCAGGGAGCTTACGAGTGGTTTTGAACCAGTTGTATTTGTAGGGATCCTTGGCTTCCGGCGCCAGAGGATTCATAGGATTCACTGGGCGAATCTCAATCGGTCTGTCACGAGTAAAGCGATCCCTGATTTTCTCGGGTATGAGATCCTTGTATTTCCGATACACCTCCAGCTCAGAGGTAATACCGTCAGGCCCTTTGATATCCGGCATGGCCATCTGATGCTCATGCCCCTCTTCATCGGCTTGAAAGGAGGCTGTCAGCGTCAAAATCTCTTTGCCATGCTGACGGGCTGCCACTCTTCGCGCGCTGAAACTACGACCATCCCTTAATTTGGTGACTTCATAAATGATATCGTGATTCGCATCACCCGGACGCAAGAAATACGCATGCAGACTGTGGGCCTGACGATCAGGTTCAACTGTTTGATAAGCTGCCATCAGCGCCTGACCAATTACCTGACCCCCAAAAACATTCTTGAACCCAAGGTCCTCGCTGGAACCTTTGAACAGACATTCATCCAAAGGGCTAAGGGTTAACAGGTCCATCAATTTCTGGACGACATCAGTCATGTGGTTATCCTTTGTTGAATCAGGAGGGAAGACAGGTTCACAGTTCGTTCTGATCCTGCCAGGAGCCGGATATTTTCCACACAACGGCCCTAAAACACCAGACACAACAACAAGACACCTACCCTCTGATAGCAATCTGTCCCTTGCTTGATTGTCCTTTCAAGCCCATCATATAGACACACCAAAAAATCCAAACACAAGATATAGAAAAATGGAAAGAGAGCAGCAACGTAAACAACTCCCTAATGCTTACACTCATTCATGTCCATCATGTGGAAAGCCCGCTCAATGTGATCTGGAAAAAGGGAAATCCTCATGCTGGTGCTTTACCCTCCCCCATTCCGACACCCACCACGAGCCTTACATGGAAGGAAACCAATGCTACTGTCGTAGCTGTCTGACAGCGATGAGATCATCTAAAACAGGTGTCGACAAAGAAGGTAGTTGAGAGGAAGTTATTTGAGAAAGGTGCCGATACAGCTGGCACCAAATTTCGGCAAATAAGATGACTAATTTTCTGACGTCACGAAGTTGACTCTCAGCGCGGCCACGGCACTCATTTCCCACTCAAGGCGGGGTTGAGCACTGTTTTTTTCCAGGCCCGCTTCCTTTGTAAGGCTATCAGATGTCCTTAGTCCGTCTTCATTTTGCTTTGGAGTGTTCGGCTGATGTCGCCTGAACAGGGGAGCCATTGCAGACTCCTCCTTTTTGAGCAAACAGCGTTTTACAAAAAGCAGTTACTGCCATCCTGGCATGTCATGATGTGAGGCATGATAATTGATGAGGCCGAGTAGGATTGAGGTGGCTTGAAAGTCCCATTACCTGCTAACGTCCTAGCCCCCAAACCATAGTGTTACATAAATTAACAAAAGACAAGAGTGAAACAGGGAGTCGCCATAAAAGATTAATCCAATCGCATGGCTTGCAGCCCTGCGCTTCCATGCGTAAGTTATTGCAAATTTTCGAACAATGGACTTTCTATCTGATGAAATCAGTTATTTCCACCGTCACCTACTTGATCATCGGCGTCTTTCTGGCTGCCTGTAACTCAACCCCTTCGCGACCTGTATCCCCAGATTCCGGCAATGCCCCGGCTCAGGTAAAAGAGCTATACGAAGCTCTGAACCAGGCAGAGCAGGAACAAGCCCATCTGTTTGCCCCGGGCCAGTATGAAGACATCACCAGACTTTATCAGAAATCTCTGAGTGCCTCGTCTTCCAACTCTCAGGAAGCCCAGAAGCTGGCCGCTGCCGGCCTTAATCAGATTCCGTCACTTAAAGCTTCTGGCCAGGCCGTTGCCTCTCGTGTCAAAGCTATCTATGACGCCCGCTCGGCTTCGTTGGCGGCCGGTGTTGATTCCCTTTACCCAAATCAACTCGCTACCGTCGATCAGCAGCTAGTGAATATCACCCGCTCACTGGAAGATAATCTTGAAGCTCAGGCAGGAGACACTGAAGTCCGGTTATTGGCAGATAACTATCTTGCGCTGGAGCTTGATGCCATCAAACAGTCAGTACTCGGGCAAGCCCGTCAGGCCCTGGAAGTTGGTACAGTCCGGGAACTACCGCTGGTCACTCCCGCCACCATGGCGAAAGCATCCGCACATCTTGAACAGGCAAGCCGATATCTGGACGAGGACAGGACCAAAATCGCACGAGCAGAAGCCGAGGCCACCGCCGCTGTCAAAGCCGTTGAGCATGCAGAGGTTCTGGCCGCCCAGATTCAGAAATATGCGGGCAATCCCAATGCACTTGAGCAGGTATTACTCTGGCATGAACAGCAGCTTGCAGACGCTGTCGAGCCGATTCTGACGCAACTGCCTTTTAACGAGGGAGCCGCAGCCGTTAACTCCACGATTAAACGCAACCTGAACCAGATTCTTTCAGAGAAACTTGCGTTAAGACAGGAGCTGACAGAGGCACAAGCCAGAGAGAGCAATCTGAAAATCCAGTCTGCGGCGAGTCTTGAGACCATGAAACAAGAGATGGAGCAAAAAGTTCTGGCTGCGCAGATGGAAACTGACGCGGAAAAACGTCGTCACGCGGAAAACCTTCGCCGCTTTGAGTTTGTTCGCGAACTCTTTGCCCTTACCGAAGCAGAAGTCTACCAGCAGGGTCAGAATGTTCTTATCAGAGCACATGGCTTTAAGTTCAAATCAGGCTCCAGTGAGATCGAACAGGAAAACCTTCCTCTGATCAACAAAATCATCGACGCCATTGAGGTCTTTCCGGACGCGACTATTCAAGTATCCGGGCATACTGACAATCGGGGGGATTCGCTGTTGAATCAGCGTCTGTCGGAAGAGCGGGCAGCCAACGTCGGCGAATTTATTGCCAATGTCGGTAAACTGGCTTCGGAAAAAGTGGTCACCCAAGGTTACGGCCCGAGCCGACCAGTTGCCACGAACGACAGTGCCGACGGCCGGGCAGCCAATCGCCGGGTGGAAGTTCTGATCGTCAACGAACAACCTGACCAGGGATGACTCCCAGACCAAGCAACTTAGGCCTGAGAAAATCTCAGGCCTACAGTAGAATTGAATCAGTGATGAACAGGCGCAAGCTCTTTGGCGAGTGCCTGTTTCTCAGGGACTTTACTCCCTGTCACAGCAAATCCAAGCAAATCGCCCTTTGAATTTCGGAACAGGGCTTTGACATCCAGGTCGCCCTCCTGCTCCACCAGCCATTCGCCTTCAATTCCTACCGGAGGTGGGCACACCGCAACAGGGCACGCAGGCGTTTTGACAATGACCGGCATAACACCGTAGGCAACTTCGGTTCTTTCACCTGAAAGAGTCTTGGCCAATGCCCTCGCGCACGCCATTAATGGCAGTACGTAGAGAAGCACATAGCCATCAACTTCAGCACAATCGCCCAGCGCGTAGATGTCGGGAGCACTGGTCTCCAACGCACGATTGGTGATGATGCCCTTATCGCAGGACAATCCGGCCTGCTCCGCCAACGCAATACGAGGGCGCAGGCCAACGGCTGACAGCACCATATCAGCTTCCACCCGATCCCCGTTGTCGAGAACCAGTTCGATAGCGTCACCATCTCCGCTGGCATTCACTTCTGTCGCATAACGCCCCAGACGAAAACTGATACCCTCCAGCTCCAGACCTTTTCTGACAGCATCCGCAGCCGCATCGGGCAATAGTGTGGGAAGCACACCTTCTGAAGGCGCAATTACTTCCACCTGATAACCACCCTGAATCAGGTCATTGGCAAACTCACATCCGATCAACCCGGCCCCCAGAATGGCCACTTTGGACTTCCCTTCCAGCTCTTTCCGGATATTCCGGTAGTCCATGAGATCATTCACAGATCTCACCCGGCTTGCCGCGTTACCTTTCAGGTCCAGATGGATAACATCAGCGCCCCAGGCCAATACCAGTTTTTCGTATGCGAGAGATTCTTCTCCGATCCAGAGGCATTTCCCTTCCGGATCAATGCCTGTGACCGTCGTGAAAGTCCGCACTTCGATGTTCAACTGCTCCACCATTTTGCCTGGATCGGCCATGGAAAGGTCGTCCGCAGACTTCCCCTTGGCGAACCCGTTGGAGAGCATCGGCTTTGAGTAGGAATGGCCATCATCCGCCGTAATGACCAGAACCCGGGAATCCTTGTCCAACTTGCGAAACTCGCGAGCCAGAGAATATCCTCCCAGGCCGGTACCGACGATCACTATCGGTTTCTGATCAATGTTTGTAGAGGAATTCTGATCTAGAGCCATGGCCTTTTCTGTTCCAGGTAATTTGAATCTTTCGGAGTGAGTATTCCAGAGATTAAGGGCTGCTTATAAATCAGCCAATCTCAATCATTTCGAAGTCTTCTTTGCCGACGCCACAATCCGGACAAACCCAATCCTCCGGCACATCTTCCCAACGGGTTCCGGGTTCAATGCCGTCTTCCGGCCACCCTTCAGCTTCGTCGTAAATTAACCCGCAAACCACACATTGCCACTTTCGCATGCTGATAACCCTGTTTTAATCTTTACTATCTGCTCAAATAAAAAAGGCATTTATACGGGCTGAGGTTACGGAGTTCAAGTCAAACTGGCTATACTATGCCTCTTTGAAACCGGCTCAGGCTGCCGAACAGGCGGATAGCCGGTGGAAATATCCGCGAAATAAGCACGATAGATGGAAGTTCCGGCGTTTCACATGAATGCGATAACAATGTAACGTCAGTCCCCTAAATTTAAGACTTTAACAAACAAGAGTACGAAACCGAGCAATGGCACAAACCACTGAAAACATGCAACAGGTCCTCGATGAAGCAGATTGTCTGCATTCCGAGCAGGAGGTTGAACAGGCTATATCGACTATGGCAGCAGACATCACTGAAAAACTTTCGGACAAAAACCCGATTGTTTACTGCGTCATGACCGGAGGTCTCATTTTCTCTGGTAAGCTGTTGCCATTGCTGAACTTCCCACTGGAACTGAGTTACATACACGCGACCCGGTACCGCATGCAAACAACAGGCGGCATCCTCGACTGGAAAGTTGAACCTACGGAGAGCCTGGAAGGACGCACCGTCCTGATTCTGGACGACATTCTGGACGAGGGGACAACTCTGAAAGCGATTACGGAGTACTGCCAACAACGTGGCGCGAAGGAAGTATTCAGCGGCGTGCTGGTCGATAAGATGCATGACCGAAAATCCTACCCTGGTCAGAAGTGCGATTTCACCGGTATCGAAGTGATTGACCGCTACCTGTTCGGCTATGGCATGGACTACAAAGGGTACTGGCGAAACGCTCCCGGAATCTATGCGGTGAAAGGCCTCTAATCCATTTTTACAAAGTTACCGGGGACAACCTGAGCCATGCATGACGCCGGCCTTGGACAATTTCTGTTACTGATTACAGCTGCGGTAATCGTTTCTTCGGTATTCCGACGTGTCAAGATCCCACCTGTGCTGGCCTACCTGACAGTAGGGCTTGCCGTCGGACCGACGGCGCTTGGCTGGGTCAGCGATCTCGATCAGATTCAGATTCTGGCTGAGTTCGGTGTTGTCTTCCTGCTGTTTTCTCTGGGACTGGAATTCTCTCTGGCCAGAATGCTGGCACTGCGCAAGGTGGTGTTCGGTCTTGGAGGCTGGCAGGTTGCGATCAGCAGTCTGGTGATTTATGGCATTGCACTTTTGTTCAATGCCACCCAGGAAGAAGCCATCATTGTCGCCGGCGCCCTCGCGCTATCTTCCACAGCGGTTGTCAGCAAGGAGTTGGTCAGTCGAAATGAACTGGGCCAGTCACATGGGGTGCTAACCATGGGGGTGCTCCTGTTTCAGGATCTGGCCGCGGTTATTTTCCTGATTCTGGTTCCCTTCCTCGCCGGCGGTAGCGACAGTTCATTCGTTATTGCTCTTGGCCTCACACTGGGTAAAGGTCTGTTACTGTTCGGACTGATGCTGGCACTGGGAAAATATTTACTCCCGGTACTGTTTAATGAAGTGGCGAAAGCCCGCTCAGACGAACTCTTTGTGCTCACGGTACTCATGGTGTCTCTACTGGCTGCGGCACTAACCCATAGCTTTGGCCTTTCGATGGCGCTGGGGGCTTTCATCGCCGGTATGATGCTGTCCGAGACGCATTACAAACACCAGATTGAAGCGGACATCCGTCCATTCAGAGATCTCCTGCTCGGTTTGTTCTTCATCAGTGTCGGAATGATTGTCGACTTTTCTGAAGTCGTCGGTAACTGGCACTGGATTCTACTCATGACCATTATTCTGCTGGTGCTCAAATCAATCCTGATCGGATTACTCGCCTATCGTTTCCAGAAAGATCTTTCTACAGCAATCAAAACCGGGCTCTATCTGGCCCAAGGCGGCGAATTCGGATTTGCCCTGTTCGCACTGGGTGAGCGTTACGGACTGGTTTCCAAACAGTTTGGCGCAGTGGTCATATCCACAGTAATTCTCAGCATTACGCTGACCCCTGCATTAGTCGCACTGGCTCGCAAACTCAGTGAGCGTACAAGGCAAACCGGTGATACTGAACGGGAAGCCAGGATAGAATCCATATCCGACGCCTGTGCAGAGCTGGAGGGGCATGCCATTGTCTGCGGTTTCGGGCGGGTGGGTCAGATGGTGACCCGCTTTCTCAAACAGGGACAGTCTCCACTGGTGGCGATTGATAATGACCCCATACGAGTGCAGGAAGCCAGTAATGCCGGAGAACCGATACACTATGGCGACTCGCGCCGCGCTGATATTCTCAAGGCGCTTGGCCTGAACAGGTCAAGGTTGCTGATAATCACCTATAACGATGTCGACACCAGCCTGAAAGTTATTCGGCAGGTTCGAGAGGCAAATTCCAGTGTTCCGATACTGGTCCGCACAACCGATGACACCCAGGTTGAAAGACTGAAGGAAGCCGGGGCGACTGAAGTTGTTCCCGAAATTCTAGAGGCCGGTTTAATGCTGGTAAGCCAGGTGTTAGCCTTGATGGGCACGCCTCCCCGCTCCATTCACCAGCAGATAGAAGAAGCACGGCGCAACCGTTACAAACTCCTCCATGGCTATTACCCGGGGGTAAACTCGCAGCTTCTCAATGCCGAGGGTATTCCGCTGGAAAAACTCCATGCGGTTACCTTGCCCGAGGGGGCCTATGCCTGTCACAAGTCTCTCTCTAATCTCCGACTCGGTGAATGTGTCATCGATAGTGTCCTCCGGGACAAAACCGAAATACCGCCAAGCCGGGAACTGAAGTTGCACCCTGGGGATACTCTGATCCTTCACGGCTCAGCCCAGCAGGTAGAGCAAGCAGAGAATAAACTTCTGGGTGGATGAATTTTATTCCCGGTTTCCGTAACATAGCGGCCTTTCCGCCTAACTTTGCAGGCACGACGTTTGTTGAAGAATATGTTTGTTGAAGAAAAGTTGCGCCAGCTGCATTGGCATCATTTTCAAAGGGTTCCCCAGCACGTTCTGGCGCTCCCCTGGCGTGACTGGGTGCTTGACAGAGGCTCCCTGACCAAGCGCCTGATGGACACAAGTGAAGGTGATTTCAGAGTAGAGGTTTTCAACCAGCATAGCGGCATACCTCTTCCTACAGAGCTGGAAGCACTGGGGCTGACGCAAAGGCAGTCCTGCGTGATCAGGGAAGTGGCTCTGATCTGTCACGGAAAACCCTGGGTATATGCTCGAAGTATTGTTCCCCATTCTACTTTGACAGGCTCGGCAAAACGTCTGGCCCACCTCGGCAGCAAACCGTTAGGGGCCTTCCTGTTTAACGCGCCGGATATGGAGCGAGGGCCATTGGAACTGACCCAGTATGAAAACCTGTTTGAAAGTGAACCAATGACCGGCTGGGGGCGCCGATCAGTTTTCTATTTGAGTGACAAACCACTGCTGGTTTGTGAGTTTTTCACACCAAGAGTTATCGAGCACCAGCCGGCATAATTCGCCCAATCACGGTTTTCCACTTCCAAAGAAACGGGAAACCTTAGAAAATTAAGCCGAAGACGCTTAAACTACGAGAATTACTCTACTTTTTCATTCAGAACCTATGGCTTCTAAACCCAATCCCCAAATGGCGAAAAATCCGGATAGCTCTCAATCAAGGGGCTCTCAACCGAGAAACTCCCATCCGGATAACCAACCAAGTAAACCAAAGTGGCAGATTTACCTGCACCTGATGCGGGTAGACCGCCCGATTGGTACCTATCTCGTGCTATGGCCCACGCTTTGGGCGTTGTGGGCTGCCGCAGAAGGCATCCCAACAATCAAGAATTTGATCATATTCACTTTGGGCGCCTTTCTTATGCGGTCCGCCGGATGTGTCATTAACGACTTCGCTGACCGACGTCTGGATGGACACGTCAAAAGAACAAAGCACCGACCTCTGGCCACCGGGTTGGTATCCTCAAAAGAAGCGTTGATCCTGTTCGCAAGCTTGTTGGGCCTGTCCTTTATTCTGGTACTTCTGACTAATACCTTTACCATTTTGCTGGCATTCGGCGGCGCAGCACTGGCAGCAATATATCCCTTTATGAAAAGGCATACCCATTTGCCTCAAGTCTTTCTTGGAGCGGCTTTTGCCTGGTCCATCCCGATGGCATTTGCAGCAGAAATAAACACTTTGCCGGAAGAGGTCTGGCTTCTCTATACTGCCACCGTCGTTTGGACAGTAGCCTACGACACCATGTACGCCATGGTGGACAGGGATGACGATCTGAAGATCGGAATCAAGTCCACCGCCATCCTGTTCGGCGATGCAGATAAAATGATCATTGCCATTCTGCAGGTCATGACTCTGGGCATTCTGACCATTGCCGGACAGCACCTTGAGCTCGGTGTCTTTTATGCACTGGGATTGGTGACAGCGGCGGTACTTTTCATTTACCAGCAACACCTGATTCGCTACCGCAACCGTGATCATTGCTTCAAAGCTTTTCTGAATAATCACTGGGCCGGCATGGCAGTATTTATCGGCATGGCACTGGACTACCAGTTTCTTAACTGACCAGCGTCCAAAATAGTTTGCTAACTTTCCACAATCGAAAAAGCCCAAGGATAGAACGCTTTACAGCGCGATGAAGCCAACTCAGCCAAACCCGGCAGCATAAATAAGACACATTTATCGGCCTCTGTCATATACTTGTAACAAATCACCGTTGTAATGATCCGGCAACAGATTTCTGACGGTATTTAATAGGTGTTCTTGCATGGCCAGCAAACAAGTACTCATAGTGGATGATGAGCCTGCGATCCGGGAAATGATCGCCGTCGCACTCGAAATGGCAGATTATGACTATCTCGAAGCGGGAGATGCTCGAGAAGCCCATTCACTGATCGTGGATCAAAAACCTGATCTGATTCTTCTGGACTGGATGCTTCCAGGTGTCAGCGGCATAGAATTCGCGCGACGCCTGAAACGAGACCAGAGCACCTCTGAAATCCCTCTGATCATGCTGACCGCCAAAACCGAAGAGGATAACAAAATCCAGGGGCTGGAAGTTGGCGCTGATGACTATATCACCAAGCCGTTTTCTCCCCGAGAACTTGTGGCTCGACTTAAAGCCGTTCTGCGCCGCACCGCTATTCAGGGCATGGAAACGCCTATAGAAGTCGACGGCCTGAGACTGGATCCTGTCTGCCACCGGGTCACCGCCAACGGTGATGCTCTGAACATGGGGCCGACTGAATATAAGTTGCTTCAATTCTTTATGACACACCAGGAACGCGTATATACTCGTGGCCAATTGCTGGACCAGGTATGGGGTGGTAACGTGTACGTGGAAGAGCGTACAGTGGATGTTCATATCCGGCGCCTGAGAAAGGCTTTGGAACCAGCGCATGACCATCTGGTCCAGACTGTTCGGGGAACGGGTTACCGCTTCTCCACCAGGGCGCCATAGTCTGACCATTTCTACAGAAGACTATCCGCAACAACGAGCGTAAAGACGACCGAATAATATCTATATGAATAGAAAAGCAAGTCACTACCTCCGACTGGTGTTAGTGTGTCTTGCCTTTACCTTTGTACTGGGGCTGGTCATTGGTGAAGTTGCCTGGACACTGGTATTCGTGTTGGGAGTATACGTCTGCTGGACGCTCTACCAGGCGCTCCGCCTATACGCCTGGCTATATCAAAGCGAGATCTCCGCCGCTCCGGAAAGTGCCGGGCTCTGGGGTGATATTTTTGACGGTATTCATCGCCTGCAAAAGGATCACTACCGTTCGAGAGATCGCCTTCAAGCCATGATCAATCGCATCCAGGAATCCACGAATGCCCTTCGCGATGCCGTCGTCATGACCGACAGCATGGGGGCAATGGACTGGTGGAATCAGGCAGCCGACCGCATGTTGGGATTCAAACATCCGACAGACCGCGGACAACTGATCTACAACCTGATCCGCACCCCGGTTTTCAAACGTTACTTCAGCTCAAAAAAATATCAGGAACCACTCCTGATCAATGCCCCCAACAACCCCAATATCAAACTTCAGGTACAAATTACGCTTTTTGGTGAAGATGACCGGCTTATCATGGTGCAGGATGTCACCCGATTGTATCGGCTGGAACAGATGCGACGGGATTTTGTATCGAATGTGTCTCATGAACTACGCACACCGCTGACAGTCATTACCGGCTATCTGGAGACACTCATAGACAATGCTGAATCCCTGCCCGAGCGCTGGCGCCGCCCGCTTAGACAGATGGAACAGCAGTCCCAGCGAATGGAGGCACTGGTCAACGACCTGCTGCTGTTATCCAAAATCGAGAATGATGGTCAGAACTTTGTGCAGAAGGATGTGGATATCCAACACATCCTAAATACCATTTGCCACGATGCCCGCACTCTTAATACAGAGAAACAGCATCAGATCAACCTCGCAATTGAGTCCAACGCCCAGCTCAAGGGCAACACGACTCAGTTACAGAGCGCTTTTTCCAATATTTTGCTGAACGCCGTGAAATACACGCCAGCCAAGGGCGAAATAACGGTAAGGTGGTACGACGATGAAAAAGGTGCACATTTTTCAGTACAGGATACCGGGGTTGGGATCGATCCCGAACATATACCCCGCCTCACTGAGCGTTTCTATCGGGCAGATCCGTCCCGGGCATCAGAAACGGGTGGCACAGGGTTGGGTTTGGCCATCGTGAAGCATGTTCTGATCAATCATGAAGGTGAGCTGGAAATCCAAAGCAGGATCGGCAAAGGCAGTCTCTTTATCTGCCACTTCCCGATAAAACGGGTCATTCAGTCAGGCCTTTCGGAAACTCCTGCCACCATAGAGTAATCTGTAGCGCAAGAGTTTTTAAAGAATACAGCGCCAGCCTTTAGAAGCTGGCGATGAATTTCGACAAGGTCGCCATTTTGTCAGGGTCTTCATCGACAAAACGAATCACCAAGCTGATAAAGTCAGTATCCACTCTTTTCTCGACAGCCTGCAACATGTGGACGTACCCATTAATCCGCTCAATAGTCCCGCCCTCACTTAACTCGATATCCACGACCGCCGGATCGAGAATCATCGGGAATCTCTCCCCCCGCCTGGCGACAACTTTCACCTCATTAAGGGTAATCGATTTAATGACACAGGGAAGATTGAAATCAGCAAAACGTATCTGAGCCAGCGCCTTTTTACCGGGAGTGACGGCCTTTTCCTGAGCCGGCTTTGCCGTGCCACCAGTCAGAAGAGCAGCACTATTACCCAATGAAGTCTCAGTGACCTTGGGCGCTGGTTTTTCCTTGGCTTTATCCGATGCTCCCGTCAGAACACTGGCAGAATCACCACCTAGCGTGGAAGAGGCAGCTTTAGGGGCACGCGCCTGCTTCAGCTTCTTGCCAATTTGCTTGACGACTTTCTGGGCTAGCATTTCAGGGCTGAAGGGCTTGGAGAGATAGTCAGACACCCCTTCCTGAACAGCCTCCACCACGTGGCCACGATCCCCCCTGCTGGTCACCATGACAAAGGGAGTTTTCTGGGTTGCCTCGTTTTTGCGTGCCCATTGCAGCAACTCCAGCCCGGACATTTCGGGCATTTCCCAGTCACAAAGAATCAGGTCGTAGTGATTCTTGCTCATCATGAACTGAGCCTTGCGACCATTGATGGCCTCTTCCACTTTGGCATCGGGAAAATAGGTTCGCATGGAGCGTTTCACCATATCCCGAACAAAACTGGCGTCGTCCACCACTAATACTTTTACTGACATGCCTCAACTACACCCAGCCGATTAATCAACAGACTTTGGAAATCACGCAGACACCAAAATAATCACGTTAGTTTAAGGCTAGACTGATTCATACAGAATTGCACGAAATCAACCGCTTACGCCCTTTGCCGGAGAAGCTGCTAAAAGAGGGGCCTGATCAGGTGATCGGACCTTCTTTCAATTTTCCCTCAGCCTGCAACCAGAATTTAACACCACCAGCAACACTAGCCTGCATGGACACCAGATTCAATATGGGCACCAGTGTACACCCCCATGAAATCACGCCAAATCCAAGCGTTCTCGCACGGTTCTTACGCATGAAATCTTTCAGCTCTGCGATTGATTTACCATGGGTATCCGCCGGGTAATCCAAAAATTCCAATGCCATAGTCCAACTTGAAAATATTGCCCACAGAAACGGGACAACAGCGTTCACGGGCGGAATAAACCCCAGAATGAACAGACCTAATGCCCTTGGCAGGTAATAGAGCAGCTTGGCAATTTCACGCCCTACACTACGGGGAATAGACTTGATCACCTCTCCCCAAGGGGTTTCCTCGCTTACCTGCTGACCGGTTAACCGGCGCTCAACCTGTTCCGCCAGTAAGCCATAAAACGGTGCTCCAATCAGAGTGGCCACAAACACAAAGGCATAGGCCACCAACAATATGACCAGGAACGCAAATACAATCCATAGCAGCCAACGCAGCACTGCCAGCCACTCCCAGTCGGGCAACCAACTGACCAGTCCATCAACCCAACCTGAAAAGTAATGGCCCAAAAGGGCAATAAAGCCGAAAAAGACCAGGGTGTTGATGATCAGGGGAATGATGACAAACAACCGCAGCTTGGGCTCACGGATAAGTTTGAAACCATCGATTACGTCCTCTATGCCTGTCATAAAAGGCTTCATACATCTTCCTTTGGAAATTGATTCTGAAAATACAAAGAAGGTTCAGGAAAGGACAGAGATCGGCGCTACGCCTCCCAGGGAATACGATGAAAGAGATAACGCACCGGGTCCTTTACCAAACGCCATAGTTTGACATGACGATAGCGCATATCCAAGTTCACCGCCGAGGAGATATGTTCGATATCCTCTTTATTGGTAAAACAACCGAATACGATTCCTGTCAGGGAAGCATGCGGAAAATGAAATAGCCCGATCGAATGACCAAGAGCATCCTGACTGTTTTTTTGTGACGCTGCCATCGGCCTGACCAGGCGCCATTCTCCCTCCTGACTGAACACCGGGGATTTCTGAAACAAAGGGCGGAACCTTTGTGGTGACTGGGGCTTCCCCACTTCCTCAGGAATCTCCAACGGGCGTTCTGCTGAATAGGTGACCGGCGAGAAAGATTGTGGATGCTTATCATAGGTCGTGGCTTTGAACTGAGCGGCGTCCACATCGAATTCTAAGGCGATCCCACCATGACGCCCCCCTTCACTCCACCATAATTCAGGACTTTGAATATGCTCGTATAAGCTGCTGACGGCCAGTTTCTTTTGCATCTCCATACTGACGTACTGTGGCATAACCTGGCGCCTGTCCTGCATGGCTTCCTCTATCTGTCTGCGCTTCTGCCCAGCTTCCTCAGCAAAATACTCAAAGCTGACAATGCTGCGAATATCCTCCGCCAGACTCTGGTACTGACGCTTGAGTTCATTTTGAAACTCAGCTTCAGAAATCGGAACCTGTTCCGGAAGATGAGTGTCAATTGTGGGATCGAGAAATGGATCCCTGAGATCATTCATTGCGACCATAGGGAATCTGCACTCCCGCAGCACCCTCAAACTCATTTCATTCGTAAATAGATATAACTTCACCTGAGAACCGTGCTACCTTCTTATACGCCATGACCAACTTCTCATAGGGTCTGTTCACACTAGTAACCCACTGACTGATAATTGCAGCATAGACGATGCAACGCCTTTCTGACGCCATCAAGCAAACGTTGAGCTTACTCAGCCGCTCCCGCCTGTCTTCCGTTATGGTCTACGCGTTGCTGGCTGTGGGTTATCTGTCTGCCATTGTTCCGGCAAAGTATACGCCAGTGGCGACGCTGAATGACAAACTTGTTCATCTCTGTGCTTTCGCCGGGCTTTTCGTACTTCTGCGGGTTACCCATCGCCAACTCCACCTCACGACACTGGTGGTTGGTTTGTTGAGCTATGGCCTTGCCGTGGAAATTCATCAGTGGTTCCTGCCATTTCGGAGTTTCAGCCTGGCAGACTTGTTGGCCGATGCTATCGGCATCATGATAGGCATGTTTGTCAGCCACAATCTTCTCAAAATAGAAAAAAGCACTGCCAATCCCTCACCGACTCCGACCCAGCCCAATCAATAACTGGAGCAGTCCCTGTAAATAACCGGATTTACTCACCGCAGATTAGAAAAATCGGCTCGAAAAACATATAATACGCCCCCGCTTGATTTGCGTAGCCTGGAAAAATCAACAACAACGCTGCACCTGAGATGCACATCCAGCCCAATTGTCTACTATTAAGACACACCTCTACACGGACGTCCTGCGATTAATCATTCCCGGGAAAAGCCCAATCAGGGCGCTCGGTATCTAATCAGATACCACGTGACGCGCCGCCTCCCGGCCAAAAGTAGCTGACATACACATAGCCAGGGTATTAATCCTTTATGCTTGAAACAATTAAGAAAGAATGGTTCTCCAATATGCGTGGGGACTTACTGGCCGGCACTGTCGTCGCTCTGGCCCTGATTCCCGAAGCCATTGCGTTCTCTATCATCGCCGGTGTGGACCCGAAAGTCGGGTTATATGCATCGTTCTGCATTGCGGTCATTGTCGCATTCACGGGTGGACGTCCCGGCATGATTTCTGCCGCCACAGGCGCGATGGCCCTGCTAATGGTAACCCTGGTAAAAGAACACGGCCTGGAATACCTGCTGGCAGCGACGCTCCTCACCGGAGTACTGCAGATCGCGGCAGGCTTCCTCAGGCTTGGCAGTCTGATGAGATTCGTTTCCCGATCGGTAGTAACAGGATTCGTCAATGCTCTGGCAATCCTGATTTTCATGGCACAGCTACCGGAGCTGACTAACGTCACCTGGCATGTGTATGCCATGACAGCAACCGGCCTGGGCATCATCTACCTGTTCCCGTTGATCCCCAAAATCGGCAAAGTTATTCCTTCTCCGCTGATTTGCATTATCTCCATGACGGCTGTGGCCATGTATCTCGGACTGGACATCAGGACGGTCGGCGATATGGGCGAACTGCCCGACACACTGCCCATTTTTCTTTGGCCGGACGTGCCTCTGACGCTTGAAACACTTGCCATCATTTTCCCCTATGCTGTGGGGCTGGCAGTTGTCGGTCTACTGGAATCCATGATGACCGCTACCATCGTGGACGATCTGACGGACACCCAAAGCGATAAAAACCGCGAATGTAAGGGACAGGGAATTGCCAATATCGGTGCCGGTCTTATGGGTGGTATGGCTGGCTGTGCCATGATTGGTCAGTCGGTTATCAACGTAAAATCAGGGGGGCGTGGTCGGCTCTCCACCTTTGTCGCCGGTTTGTTTCTGTTGATTATGGTGGTGTTTCTGGATCACTGGATCAAACAGATTCCCATGGCCGCTTTGGTTGCGGTCATGATCATGGTCTCGATTGGTACTTTCTCCTGGGATTCCATCCGTGATCTGAAGAAAAACCCGTTATCCACCAACATTGTCATGGTTGCCACCGTTGCTGTTGTCGTGGGTACCCATAATCTGGCATTGGGTGTCTTGGTCGGCGTACTCCTGGCCGCCATGTTTTTTGCCAATAAAATCGGCCGCTATATGCTGGTCAAAAATGAATCCACCATGGAAGGCCAGAGAACCTATCGGGTTATTGGCCAGGTATTTTTTGCCTCCGCAGATCAATTTGTTGACGCATTTGATTTCAAGGAAGTGCTGGAACATGTCACTATCGACCTCACCGAAGCCCACTTCTGGGATGTGACTGCCGTCACTGCACTGGATAAGGTGGTGATCAAATTCCGCCGTGAAGGTACAGTTGTGAAGGTGATCGGCATGAATGAGGCCAGCAAGACAATCGTCGATCGTTTCGGAGTCCATGATAAACCCGAAGAAGTCGAAAAAATGATGGCCGGGCATTAGCACAGAGGGAGAATAACAATGACGAATATTGTCGCCTGTATCGATGGCTCCGCCATTGCTACCGCCGTCTGCGACGCTGCCGCATGGGCAAGCCAGCAACTGGAAGCACCGTTGAAGCTACTGCATGTACTGGACAGAGGTGAATTTCCCCCATCAGGAGAGCTGTCTGGAAGTATCGGCCTGGGAAGCAGAGAACACCTGCTGGAAGAGCTGACCGCTCTGGATGAACAACGCGGCCGACTGGCGCTGGAACACGGCAAACACATGCTGGAGCAGGCTGAACACCGTGCCCGGGAAGACGGTGCTGTCAATATCAGTAAACAGCAACGCCACGGCAGTCTGGTTGAAACTCTGCTGGAGCAGGAAGAGGATACCCGTCTTTATGTCATGGGCCGTCTGGGTGAAGGTCACGATGTTACTGCCCACACCCTGGGCTCGCATCTGGAGAGTGTGGTCAGAGCCGTGCACCGGCCAATTCTGGTCACCGTACAAAATTTCGTGCGCCCGGCACGATTCCTCTTTGCCTATGATGCCAGTGAAACCGCTGAAAAAGCCCTCGCGAAGATTTCCATCAGTCCACTGCTGAAGGATCTACCCTGCCATCTGGTCATGGTCGGTCAGGATACGTCGGAACACCGTCAACAACTGGCAAATGCCAACCAGAAACTGTCCGTTGCCGGATTTGATGTCACCCAGGCCTTGATTGAAGGGGATGTCCAGCAATCTCTCCACAACTATCAAAAAGAGCATGAAATCGATTTGATGGTGATGGGCGCCTATGGACACTCCAGAATCCGCCAGTTCTTCGTCGGCAGCAACACCTCCAAAATGGTGAGTGCCAGTGATATATCGCTGTTGCTGTTGAGGTAGTTCGAGTTCCACAAAGAGGTAGTGTTCAGAAGCCGGTGACATTCCACCGGCTTCTTTGGCAAATAGATGTTATGCATTTCTTGTGTAAGGACTAAAGATTTCTAGGGCTTCAAATTCAATCATCATTCGAATGCAATGGCTTGCAAAGCTGTATATCTCTATGAGCTCCATAATAGTTTCTTGAATTTCATCAGACGATAAAGGAGTTTTCAGCTCTACGCATTTCTGCATGTACCCTTTCATCTTTTCACATTCCTTTGGTAACCTATCTTTATAGGCTAACAACTCACAATTGATGTGTTCTAGCTGAAACGGTAAGCCTTGAATATGAAGAGTTAAATGCCTACCGACAAAGCTCGATAGGCTCAATTCATCGCCTTTAACTGCTAGCGACATACCTGCATATTCAAGTAATGCAGAATTTAATGAGCCTATTGATTTGTCACATGTAGCAAGTTTTTCCTTATGGAATTCAAAGATCCTATCCCTAGCTTTGAATTCATTGCCTTTGTTAATTTCATCAATCTTTAGCTCCATCTGTCGTATTCCTGCTTTGTAGCCTACGACAGCAGTTATGATGGCAGGCCCCAATATTTTGACTGCATCTGAAAGGACTTCCATAGTCATTTTATATATTTCTGGGTCCATTTTTTTCTCCATAACCTTGATGCATAACGAGGCTGTAAAAAATGCCGATATTTCCACACCTTTTAATATTGATCAAAATACGACCTAAAAGTGCGCTTCTACGTGCATTTTGCATAGGTTTACTGACCTTCCTCACTTCGACCACATAAATATTTATATTGCTCGATATTCATAACGGATGCCTAACGTCCGCATAGGGATCAACGGGAGCGACTGCTGCGATTTGTTTATGCTGAGGTAATTTTGGGCTGAACCAATCTAAGGTAGGGTGAATGTTTCTTTCTATAAAATAGTCCATTTTCCCGATTTCCAAATCATTCTGGTTCCTTGAGTATCCCTGTCCTTTCGGATATTCGCCAAGACTATGGACAGGGTCTCCCATGAGTTCATTCGAATCTCTGTTCAAAGCCAACACTACTGGCTCCATGATGCACATATCATGGTCGGGTAACGCATGCTCGCGTACTTCGTCAAAAATTGGATACACTGATTTTTTGTACCACACAGGGGTAATTCATGTCAGATAAAGTGTATGCAGAACACTCTATGACCGTTGAGGAGTTCTCAAAAGATCCAGCCGGGGCATTTCAAAAACTCGACTGCAATACGATTGCAGTTACGTCAGATGGCGTCATTATTTTCTATGCTTCTGCCAAGCACGATTATGAAGAAATACTCGACGCCTATGACTATATGCAACGGGGTACTACCGAGATCAACGATACTCCCTCAAAAATGATGGGGGAAGATATAGATCTCGAAGAGATTGCACAGAAGATGGCAAAAAAGCTGAAGGACGTCGATGAGGGAGATGCTGAGGAATGGAAATAAAACGTACTTTGATCCCACCCAAAACAGCAGAGCAGAAGCCTATAGAAATTTGTGAGTATGTTGGGAATAAAGCTGATCCTAAGAATAGGAAGTTATACATCAGTGAGGAAGAGCTTAGCAGGATTGCTGATGCGATGGAAAAATCTGAAAAGGATACAAAGGATGGCGGCTGGTGAAGGTATATGTACATAGCACTCTAAATAAATTGTTGGGAGAGCGACGGGCCGCGATACTGAAGGCTGAGTTTGTCGATCTCAAGTCAGGTAAAAGCCTCCCTAGAACGTTTGGGAGAGATTTTCCTTATACTCACTCGCATGACAGCAGATATGTGGAATTGAAACATGTGCATTATAATCCACAAGGGTTTCCGCTTCGATTGGCGCAGATTGACAGGACATCAGGCCAAGTTATCGTCTATTGACCTGGATTTTTTGACAAAAATACCTTCCTCATCATATCCATAGTAAAACATTGGAACCCTCGCCTCCCGGACGAGGTTAAAGGAACGGATAAAGATCGCGATGTCATGATCTCTTTGGAAAAAATAGCAGAGCGGTTTAGAGAGATTTTGATAGATGGTTATAATCGGAATTGTTTGAAATACAAAAAGGGAATGTCCCATGTGCACGTCAAGCTGTCACCTGATGCACAAAAACGCCTTGAAGAAGTCAAAGCTGAAGAGGCGCAACAAGCTGCAGCCTCGTAAATAGTTACCCGTTACTAGCTGCACTTAGGAGAAATCATCTCCTGAGAAATATCCCCATCCTCTTGTGAGATATCTCTTACATCACTGTAGGAAATGATGAGACATTGTTGTACGAGCGGCATCTGAAATCGTTGAGAAATATCCAATCGATTGATTTTTAAAGATTTTTTAGATATTCAATATCTCATACCCCAGACACATTAGTCGACTCGGTCACAAAAACGTCACATGAAGACGAGTATAGTGGCTCCTGTCAGGGACGGCAGGGATGGATTCTCCAGGATGGCTTCTTCACAAGATGTGAAGGGAAGCAAGGATAAGGGACTATGCTTAAGGGACTCTTATTTTACAGGGATTCATGTAAGCGCGAGGAACGCGCTTAACCAAGGATTGGTAGACCAGGATGTCATCGACCTATTTATTAGAAGGCAACGTATGTTGCCTTTTTTTTCGCCTGCTTTTTCTTTATCCGCTAAAAGGCACTTGGTGTTCAAACATTTCCGGCGAGATAGATCCTGACCTGATTAAATTCCTCAAACTCATTCAAGTCCGGCCAGGTGGTGGCTTCTTTTGTTGTCACCAGATTATATCCATCAGCCTGCAGATTTCTGATTCGGGAATCTGCCAGAACAACCCTCTCAGCTTTATCACGAAACTCAGATAGCAATGTTAGGTTATCGCGATCGTAGAGGATGTCTGCTGCCGTGATTATCTCGAGGCCTTTAACCGGCATAGCTTCCCTCACCTCTACCCTCACCTGATTCAGATCTGCATTCACTTCAATCGCATGTCGTGACGCAGGATCAATATCCACGGCTATCACTTTTCCAGCACCAGCCATCGCCGCTGCGATTGCCACCACTCCAGAACCAGATCCCACATCTATCAGAGTTTTTCCCTTCACCAGTTCCGGATGATCCAACAAGTAACGCGCTAATACCTGCCCACTGGCCCAGCAAAAACACCAATAAGCCGGCTCTGCCACAACGGCCTGTGCCTGATCGTGGGTCAACGGAACCTCCATCGACTGCGGATCAAACAGATATAACTGAATCTCAGGTGCAAGCGACAATCTGGTTGCAATCAATCGGCCATTGGGAAGTGTTTCCTGCAGGCGTTTTTCGAGGGCGGTAGCTAATTCGTCTATGGGCATATGATGACGTGCTTTCGTGAGTTTCTGTGAAATAGGAGTCAGCTGGCCAATACTTCGCCCGGCAATAAGCTGATAACCTGTATTCGAACCGGCATTATAAAGTGCTCGCCAAACAGAAACCAACTCGTAAACTGATCGTTTCTCAGGGTAGTAACGTATCCCAAACGCTGGAAATGACGGTTAAACTTACCACAAACAAAACAGTTGGCTTGTCTTAAGGTTCTGATAGACTTGACTGAAAAATCCCAAAAGAACCAATACAACCTCAATTCGAAAAATACCGACAACTGCCATATAAGGAGCCCCTATGGACAATGTCGACCAGTACGTCCAATTAGCCATTGAACTGGCGATAGAGTACGCCCCCCAGTTGATCCTTGCCATACTGACACTCGTTATCGGTATGTGGATTATCAACCGGGTACTCATGTTTGCCGATAAAAGTCTGCAGAAGAAATTTGACCCCACCCTGACCAAATTTGTTCACAGTCTTGCATCAGTATTGATGAAAGCATTACTGCTGATCAGTGTGGCGTCCATGGTGGGCATCGCAACGACCTCATTCATTGCAGTTCTCGGTGCAGCCGGCCTGGCAGTTGGCCTGGCACTACAGGGGAATCTGTCCAACTTTGCCAGTGGCGTACTGATTCTGGTCTTCAAGCCCTTCAAGGTTGGCGATGTCATTGAAGGTGCCGGTTTTGTGGGTACGGTTCGTGAAATTCAGATTTTTACGACTGTCCTGATGACCTTCGACAACCGTAAAGTCATTATTCCCAACTCCAACCTATCCAATAATCCACTGATCAATATCAGTGCCGAATCCACCCGCCGGGTAGATATGAAGTTTGGTATCGGCTACGGTGATGATATCGACAAAGCCAAGGGCGTGATCAATTCGCTGATTGAAGCGGACAGCCGTATATTGAAAGACCCTGCTCCTGTCGTGGTGGTATCAGAGCTGGCCGACAGCTCCGTCAATATCACCGTTAGAACCTGGGCAGCGGCTGAGGATTATTGGGGTATCTACTTCGATATGCAGGAAAACGTCAAGAAACGTTTCGACGAGGAAGGCGTCTCAATACCGTTCCCACAGAGAGATGTTCACATCTACCAGGAAACCCAATAAGAAAACCAGGAATTTCGGGAAGCATGATGCAGGCAGGATTGCTCCCGGCGAAACACAGGAAAGAGGTCGCTATGAAACTCAAAACTTTATCCGTTCTGCTGACTGCAGGCGCTATTCTCGCATCGTCGCCCACCTGGTCCAGGGATCGCGATTCCGGTGCTTATCTCACCGGCTTGCTGGGATACACTTTTTTTGACCAGGAACGCCAACTTGAAGACGATCCCAACTACGGGATTGGCCTCGGCTATGACTTCAACCGCCGTTTTTCGGCAGAAGTGGTTGCAGGTATTGCCGATCTGGAAGGTGACAATGACAACTCATTTGAAGTTGACCAGAAATTCTACCGGCTGGACGGTCTGATTCACTTCAACACAGACGATGTCTGGCGTCCGTTTATCGTTGGTGGCGTATCAAACAATGACTTTGATTATCCCAATGGCAACAAACAACATGAGACCCAATACAATCTCGGTGCAGGTATCAAACACGAGATCAGTGAAGCTCTGGACCTGAGATTTGACGTGCGCGGCGTCTACGGCGAAGAAGATGAGTCCAAAGACACCACAATGAACCTTGGCTTAGTGGCCATGCTGGGCGGCAGCTCCATGGAACCGGAAGACTCGGACGGCGACGGCGTCTACGATGACGACGATGCCTGCCCCGGCACTGCCTATGGCGTTGAGGTGGATGCTGAAGGTTGCGAGATCGAAAGAGACTCGGACAACGATGGTGTCATGGATAATGATGACCAATGCCCCAACACCAAACCTGGAACTCGTGTAGATGCAGAAGGGTGCCCTGTCACCGGTGATAAAGACGGTGACGGTGTCGCAGATAACGCTGACAAATGCCCGAACACTCCGGCCAAAGCCGAAGTGGACAGTCGTGGCTGCCCTCTGGATTCAGATAAAGACGGTATTGCCAATGGTCTGGACGCCTGCCCGTCCACCCCTCAAGGCGCTAAAGTGGATAACCGCGGTTGCCGCATAGTACTGCAACAGGCTGTTTCCATGGACCTGGGCATCAACTTTGCCACCAATTCAGCCGAAATTACGGATGAACACGCGTCTGAAATCAGCAAGCTTGCCACCTTTATGAGACAGTACCCAGATACCAATGCTGTCATTGAAGGACATACGGACGACCGTGGTAATGCTGACTACAACAAACAGCTGTCCCAACGCAGGGCTGAGGCTGTGAAAACAGACCTGGTCGATAACTACAGCATTTCGGCAAGTCGGATTCAAGCCATTGGCTACGGTGAAGAACAACCTGTAGCAGACAATGATACTGCTGCCGGCCGTGCTGAAAACCGCCGGGTCGTCGCTAACGTCAGTGCCACCAAACGGGTCGAGCAATAAGACGCAAGTTCGCTTTCAGACTGACAAAGGGCCGATATGGCCCTTTTTTTTGTCTCTGTTGCCACGTTGTTCACAAAAAATAACTGGATTTCACAAGTCAGCCCCAAAATTCTGGTCTATCTTAAAGTTTAGGGACACTTTCATCCGATGCGGTATACCCGTATCGGTGTCATCTGCTTCGACGAGGAGCAACGATGAGAGATTGTTTATTTACCAGGCTGGAGGTGCCTTATGCCGGTAGAATCGCTAAAAAACTTTCTCGACGCTCATCAGGTACGCTATGTCCTGACGCAGCATTCACCAGCCTATACCGCGCAGGAAATTGCACAATCAGCGCATATCTGCGGCAAAATGCTGGCAAAAACCGTCATCATCATGATGGATGGTAAAATGTCCATGACCGTCATGCCGGCCACTTCCCGAATTCGCTGGGACCGGTTAAGCCGGGCCATGGGTACAGACTTTATCGAACTGGCTGATGAAGAAGAGTTCCAGGATGCCTTTCCAGACTGCGAACTCGGTGCCATGCCCCCCTTTGGCAACCTTTTCGGCATGTCCGTTTACATGGATGAGGAGCTGCGCAATCTGGATAATATTGCCTTCAGTGCCGGTTCTCACTCAGAAACACTAACGATGTCCATGTCCGATTATGTTGACCTGGTCAAGCCGATTGCGATAACCGAAGGCTTTGTTAAACCCTCAGCCACTCCACCATTGCAACGTCATCGTCTGGGTAGATTACAGGTGCACCGCCACGCCTGATTCCAGAGCGTAAGTGGTTCAAGCCGCCGGAGTCTTCTGGCGGCCCTGTCCATTCTTTACCCACCCCGGGCTAATCAGACTCTGGGCAAAACGATTGATACCCCCTATCATTAGGCCTGATTTAGTCTTGGATCAGCCTTATGCCGGAAATGAACTCGCCACTTTCAGAAATGCCTTCCCCACTGGAATTTGATGTCGTCATCGTTGGCGGCGGGATGGTGGGCGGAGCCATCGCAGCAGCTCTGGCAAAAACGGAAATGTCTGTGGGCATCATAGAAAGAAAGCTTCCCACTCCATTTGATCCTGATGCAGAGCCGGATCTGCGGGTTTCTGCCCTGAACCACGGCAGCGAACGCCTGCTGCAGGACATTAATGCCTGGGAAGCCATACAGTCCATGCGAAGCCAGCCTTATTGCCGGCTGGCTGTCTGGGAAAGACTCCCAAAGGCCATAAATGCGCTGATTCCCGGGCAGCCTAACAAAACCGAGTTCAGTTCAAGCGAGGTTGGCACGACCCACCTTGGACACATTGTGGAAAACCGGGTGATCCAGTTGGGACTTCAGCAGCAATGGCAATCCGCAGATCAGGTGACGCTATTTGAAAATGTTCACATAGAGGATTTTACCCCTCTGGATGACCAGGTAACGATTCAATTGAGTGACGGCACCACTTTGCAAACTCGACTTCTGATTGGCGCAGATGGGGCAAACTCTGTCGTACGCCAGAAAGCTCACCTGGGGATAACCAGCGATGCCTATCACCAGCACGCCATGGTGATATCTGTCGTTACAGAAGGCCCGGATCAGGACATCACCTGGCAGGAATTTACCCCTCAGGGCCCAAGAGCCTATCTGCCATTGCCCACTATCAACGGAACGACTTATGGTTCACTGGTCTGGTACGATCACCCGGACAAACTGGCCCCGCTCCTGGCAATGGAAGAAAATCAATTGATCCAGGCCATCCAACATGAGTTTCCTCAGGCCCTCCCTACTGTAAAACAGATTCTCGGCCGGGGAAGCTTTCCACTGGTTAAGCGACATGCTCAGCAATACTTTCGCGGACGTGTCGTCCTGGCTGGAGACGCCGCTCACACGATCAATCCACTGGCGGGTCAAGGAGTTAATCTGGGATTTCAGGATGCCAAAGCGCTGACAGATATCATCATCCAGGCAATGAATAATACGGGAGATCCAGGCAACCAGGAAAGCCTGGCGGAGTACGAACGCCTGAGGCGTCCGGCAAACTTCCGTATGATGACCCTTATGGACGGTTTTTATTACACCTTCAGTAACAATCTCGGCCCGGTCAAACTTATCAGAAATCTGGGGCTGACTGCCGCCGGTCATTTAAAGCCTGCCAAAAAGCAGGTACTCAAGTATGCCATGGGTCTGTCTTAAACGTCAGAGACCATACAACAAGCCAACATAAAAGGACGACACCGCATGTCAGAAACTCTGTTCACAAAAATCATCAATCGAGAGATTCCGGCAGACATTATCTATGAAGATGATCTGAGCCTGGCCTTCAATGACATCAACCCACAAGCACCGGTGCATTTTCTGGTGATTCCCAAAAAAACTATCGCCACAGTGAATGATATCGCTGAAGCTGACCGGGAATTGGTTGGCCACCTTTACCTGGTAGCAGCCAAACTGGCAAAGTCCATGGGTTTCTCTGAGGATGGATTCCGCACCGTGATGAACTGCAATGAACATGGAGGACAAACGGTGTTTCATATTCATCTCCATGTACTGGCCGGAAAACCTATGGGATGGCCTCCCTATAGCGAAAAACTCAAGGTTTAGTCAGACAACAATGCGGCGCTAAAGACATCAGATGAATGCTTACCGGCTGCAGTCTGATGTCCCATCCAATCGACAATGCGCTCAGTAAGACCCTGAGAATGGCGCACCCAATTGAAGTGATCCAGCTTTTCCGGAGTCAGCTCTCCCTCCTCAAAATTCCAGCGCTCCAGCTTTGCCAGCGGCATTTTTCCACATAGATGGTCAACGGCTTTTGGTGGTGCCAATTCGTCGGAAGCAAGAGACACCCCAAGCACCGGATGCCGGATTCTCTGCAACAACTTGTCGTAATCAAGTGGACTGTTTTCCAGACGATAATTCCCACTCCGTGCATTTCTTGCCCAGTCCCGGATCACCCGGCGCGCCTCAGTTCCTGCAAAACCAATACGTTTACCGGGCAAATATCCATTCAGTTCTGCAATGACCCTCAGGGCCTGCGTGGAAAGCCACAGGCGATATGGATGCGGATAATTCCGGTAATACACCGTACAGGAGGATATCAGGATAAGCCCAGCCACCAGATCAGGATGGGTTGCGGCGTACAAAGCATTCAATTGACCGCCAAGGCTGTGCCCCAGCAACCAGATAGGCGCTCCGGGACAACGAAGTCTGAGAGCCTCAATACAAGCCGGCCAGTCTCTGTTGATCATGTCCAGAAACCCGAAATTGGATGTTCTGGAGGCTCGTATTGAACTACTGCCGACCCCTCGTAATTCACCACTGGCAAAATGAAGCCCCAGTTTCTGGAAATTTCTGGCCAGAGGTTCATAGTAGCTGGCCCTTACCCCCATCGCGGGCATTCCCAGTATCACCGGCGTGATTTTATCACCCTCTGCAGTAGATTCTTCATGGTTCTCTGTCTCTCCACGGTAGAACATCATGGTGGAAGAGACAGCATCGTCTGCTGTGACTTCTATCGCCTCCGGTGCGGCCTGATCGGTTGTCATCACTTATCCTTCTATTATTTACCGGTCATCCTAACACCCCCACATCTCCGGCATAATCTGCCGTGAACCGTAATGAGAACTCTGTCGATAAACGTGAATCATCCATTGATCATCAGGTGTACCCCAATTGACGCGGCATACCCCAGCGCTATCGCCCAGGACCATTTGAGGTGGGTAAGAAACGTATACTGACCTTTTGACTGTCCCATCAGGGCAACGCCGGCAGCGGACCCGATAGAAAGCAGACTTCCCCCTACCCCGGCCGTCAGGGTAATCAGCAGCCACTGGGAGATATCCATCTCCGGCCTCATGGTAAGAATGGCAAACATCACCGGAATGTTATCCACGACCGCTGAAATCGTGCCAGCCGCAATATTGGCCACTGTCGGCCCCCAGGCATCATACATCTGATGTGACAACACCTGCAGGTAACCAAGGTATGCCAAACCACCGACGCAAAAAATCACCCCGAAAAAGAACAGAAGAGTATCCCACTCGGCCCTGGCGACA
The DNA here is from genome assembly GCF_000376785.1 of Hahella ganghwensis DSM 17046. Lineage (GTDB taxonomy): Bacteria > Pseudomonadota > Gammaproteobacteria > Pseudomonadales > Oleiphilaceae > Hahella > Hahella ganghwensis. Next base: position 17,228 of record NZ_AQXX01000112.1, on the reverse strand, counting down.
GGTCTGAAAATATCGAATTGAATATCATCCGCCTCTGTACCACTTACCCGCAGATAGAAAGCAAAGAACATCAATAACGACATTCCGGTCATCATGCCGAGAAATGGCGGTAGGTGGAAAAAGCGCTCAAAGCTGACCGCCAGAGCGATGGTGGCAATAAACATGCAACAAACCCTCAAACCTCCCCGTTTGATAGGGACATATCCCCCTTCACCTTTCGGTGATCCTTCGGGAATAAAGAAGTTCATAATCAGAGCCGGGATAAGGAAATTGACCAACGAAGGCAGCAACAACACGAAGAACTCTTCAAATTCGACCAGTCCGGACTGCCATACCATCAGGGTAGTAATATCGCCAAAGGGACTGAAGGCTCCGCCAGCATTGGCAGCAATGACGACATTGATCATGGCGATAGAAACAAAGCCCCGGTTATTGCCTCCCACAGCCATAATCACCGCCCCCATCAACAGAGCTGTTGTCAGGTTGTCTGCAATAGGTGATATAACAAACGCCAGGGCACCGCTCACCCAGAAAAGCTTACGGAAACTCAGGTTTTTCAATACCAGGTAAGATCTCAGTGCCTCAAAGACATGCCTCTCTTCCATGACGTTAATAAACGTCATGGCCACCAGCAGGAATAAAAAGAGCGCCCCGTATTCCAGTAGGTTGTGCGACACAGCCTTCTGAATATCCTCCGCTTCCATGCCCATTTGTTGCGCTACGATAGCCACCAGCACCCAGATTATTCCTGCGGCAAATATCACGGGTTTGGATTTTCTCAGTTGCAACACTTCTTCAGCCATCACAGCAATATAGGCAAGAACAAATATGCCAACGGCAACCCATCCCAATGTATGGTCCGTCGCATCCATCACCTCAAAGCCATTATTGGAGGCGGCAGCAGGAAATGCTGTCACAATACCGGCGAATAAAATCCCTAACGGTAACATTAGCCACTTCATTTGATCATTCCTGAGTCTTTAGTGAGAAACCCCATGCTCTACTGAATAAGCTCGCACTTCAACAGAACCCGATAATATGAGTTGCCTGAAATACTGCCCAACGGCAAAACGAAAATTGTAGATAGACTTAGTGGCGGTAATCAATGCCCTTTGCAAATCAGCATTGAAAACGACGCAGTGTCAGTGACTATCAAGAGTGGTGATCGCCCGAGAGAGGCATCAGGGAGACTCTGGGGAGAAAGCCTCCCCTTGATGCTGAAGGTCGGTCAAGAAGGTTAAACAGCCGCTTAGGCAATGATGTGAGGCAAGTAACGACTCATATCCTGGGTAATCGGCCCGCTGTCTTCACGCACAGAAATACCCGCAGCTTTATCATTCACCAACCAACTGCCGATAAGCGTATAGTTATCGCCAAAACGTGGAAGCAAACGAGCCGCCTGGTAGATAAACCCTTCTTCTCCATAGGGCCCATCTGACTTCATCACTTCTGATTGCTGGTGAATCAGCGTGATATTAGCCCCTTCACGAGAAAATACAGGCTTCTTGACCAGATCAGGATAGTCACCAGCCAGCTTGAGTTCGTCCTCAAAGAAAGACGGTAATAGATTGGGATGATTCGGGAACAGTCTCCACAGCATAGGTAGCAACGCTTTATTTGAAAGCAGAGCTTTCCAGGGCGGCTCAATAAACCTGGTCGAACTCTGTGGCAAAATATCCGCAAACTCTTCCGCCAGCATGAACTCCCATGGATATAACTTGAAGATCCAGTCGATTACGACATCATCCAGATCCGTGAATCGACCGGCAGCATCCCTTCCAATATCTTCTACGTAGACAAACCGAGTCTCCAGACCAGCGCTATTTGCACAGTCTTCCAGATACTGAACCGTTCCCCTGTCTTCAGCAGTATCCTTACTGCAGGCAAAATGCAGAATGCTACCGGGCATCTGCGATGCCATTTCAGCAAAACGACTGATCAGCTTATCCTGCAATGAATTGAACTGATCTGAGTACCTTGGCAGAGCGCCACGGTTGACATTGTCCTCCAGCCACAGCCATTGCCAGAACCCTGTTTCATACAAGGATGTAGGAGTGTCGGCATTGTTCTCGTAGAGCTTTGCCGGTCCGACACCATCATAGGCAAAATCAAGCCGTGAATAGAGGCTGGGATGCCGCAATATCCAGGAATCACGAACATAATCCCAGTGTGTCTCAGGAATACAGAAACGCCTCATCAATTCATCATCAGCACATACCCGGTCGACAACCTCCAGGCACATTTGATGAATTTCTTCGGACGGATCTTCAAGATCCCGCTCTATCTGCTGCAGAGAGAACTGGTAATAGGCAGACTCGTCCCAGTATTTATCCCCATACATTGTATGGAAGACAAATCCATACTCATCAGCCCGATTTTTCCAGTCAGGTCGCTCCTGAATTGGAAGCCTGAGCACGCCTAACCTCCCCAGCCACCGGAACGCGAACCGCCACCCCAGGAAGACTTGGCAGAAGCCGTTGAACCAAACCCTCCCCGTTGAACGGTTTTCGTCATCGTGGGCAGTTTCGTGGTCACTGATTTCGTCGGCAGTTTGTAGGTAGATTTGCCCGCTTTGCCTACCGCAGTGCCATCACCGAGGTAATACCAGTCATCCCGCGGAGAAAAGGGCCGATGGTAGCGGTATACCGGGGCATGGTAATCAATATCAATTAACTCATCGTCGTCCTCAGCACTGACGACAAAACCACTCATGACAGGCGCATACTGTCCAGTGTAGGTCTCATAACATTCATCAAACTCAGACTCACATTCCTGCTCACTACGATACTTGGGAGCCGTACGTTCCGCTTCCACCAACGCTCGTTCATAGGCAGCTTGACACTGGCTCATGGACAGCGGAGTATCGCGCGAACAGTCATTAATCCCCGAAACGACTTTAACCTGCTCTTCGGAACCACAGCCGGCAAGGTTCACAGTCGCTAAAGTAACGCCTATCGCCAGGGGCGCCTTAGCGAAACTCTGGGGGCGCTTTCTCAAACGGTCGATATCAATATTTTTGGATCGTTTCATTGCTGGCTCCTTAGTACGTCATGCTCGCAGCATTCAGCATTCCTACGGCCACACTGACAACGCCCAGCATGATACCGGCGCTGATTTCCTCATTTTGAATCCGCTCTACAATCTTCGGCATAAAACCAAAGCGAACAATCGCGAAAGCAATCGTCTGAGCCACAAGGGCTACAACAGCCCAGGTAATAAAATCAACAAACGAAACAGAGTTACTGATGGCGCCGGAGAGCGCGATGGCAAAACCGAGAATGCCGCCACCGAACCCGATTGACGCTGCAATATTCCTGTCTTCCTTTATCAGCTTCCACTCGTCCTGGGGAGTAACAAGCGCATAACAGAACTTGAAAATAATGAGCGCAATTAATCCGGAGAAAAAGTAAATGGCAAAATTAGCAATAGCTGACAGCAATTGGTCCATGTAGAAGTCCTCAAATTGGAATTTTTAATCAGAAGGTTTTAATTGGTTGCGGCGTTTGTCTGATCGAGACTTTCACTTATCCATGAATCGTGATTTGGCTCGGAGTCAGGGTCATACCAGTACTGATGACCATGCAGCGCTCCAGCTTGCCCGGCGCGGTTTCTGTTTCCTCAGCGGACAGGAACAGAGACTCGGTGGAGCCATCTGAAAGCGGTCGTTCGTACAACATGACAAATTGATCAGTCACAGATTTGTCGGCGCTGCCGTCAAAGGTAGTCTCCCTCATGTGAACAGGAGGATGAATATGGCTGGCCGATTCCCAGGTTCTGGCGAAACGATACCCTTCCAGTTCATATTCCGGCGCGCCAATGACATTGTTCAGGTAATGATCCCAGGAAGTCTGGTCACTCATGTCCAGCGTGCTCCAATAGTGGAACAGCTTAACATCGATCACATTTTGAGGCTCATGCGCCCCCTGCACGACTACCTGCAACCAAGCGTCATCGTCAGTATAAAACCGAAACAGCGAAGAGCCATCCAGCTCAACCAGCCCCACGGCCTGAATAATCTGGGTTGGGGCACATCCCTCAATCAGCATTTCACTTTCCACCAGTTCCAGGAGAAGTGAATCGACCTCAAAGCTGCCTTTCAGCCCCAATCCCATGATTGATGGAGTGGTCGGAGCATCGGGTTTTCCAAACCAATTTTTAAACATACTTATCCTTTATTCAGGTATTTCGACAACAAATGGCTTAACTGAAACATTGAGCGGCGCTTAAGCGTTTCTCCGCGATGTAATATATGCAGTCACCCTGATCGATCATGCCTGACAATGGCGGATTGATATCAATATTGGCATTCCCGTTTCGTCTAACCCCGATAAGGGTGGCTGAAAGGTTATGTTTGAAATGATCAAAAAGCTGTTTCAGCTCCAGGCTGTTTCCCTGATAAAGAATGCTGTATTGAGTCATCCCGTAGGTACTGTCGAGCAATTGCATATGCAGCTGACTGGAGCCAGGATCGGCGGCCGATTTCGCCAGCATTTCGATCGAAACCGACGGAATACATTCAATACTTCCGCAATGAGACTTGAGCAATTCGCCAATTTTTTCATCTTGGAAATAGGCGGTTGTATGCGCCTGAGGATTGACTTTATGGCAGTACAGCGCCGTGGTCAGGGTAACGTCATCAAGAGTGGTATCGATGATGATCCTCTTCGCAGACGGCAATGAGGCACGGCTCATTCCTTCTTCATCCGAAAAGGAGGTTGTCTTAACGAAATCGATCTTATCAGGCATCGGATTTTCAATGTCTTCTGTTGTACAGAGGACAATTCTCGAAAGCGCATTATCAGCCTGGTCCAGAATCAGATTGATCAGTCTGACGGTACGGTTACCATGCCAACCGATAATGACAGTATGATCTTGAATATCGAGCATTTTTAAACCTCTTCTTCCTCGCGATGCCAAATCAGACACGTACATACCAACCCGAGCCACGACAAGGGCAAACAGGCTCAACCCCATCGGAATGACCCAGAAAGTGACAATCATCCGTCCCAGAGGAGTCGCAGGCGAATAATCCCCATAGCCAACCGTTGAGGCTGTAACAACTAACCAGTAGATAAAAGTGGTGATGGAGAGAAGATCGTCTTCACCGGCCAGCAACATGAAGGCATAGCTGGAGAATGCATAAATGGCAGTTGCGAGAAGAACATTTAACCAATTTGTTTTAACAAAAAGCGCCGTCATAAGACGGCGCAGTTTTAGAAACACCAACATCCATTAACTCTTTTTAGCAAGCAGTGCCGCGAGTTTATCTTTACCACTGGTGGAACCACCCGGAACAATGCCGGCCGCTCTCAGATCCGCATCAAGATCTCCACCGGACTCCGCTTCTGCCAGTTCAGCTGCGGCCTCGAGTTCAGCACTACGCTGGGCCTGTTTGGCCTTCACTCTATCCAGACTGCTCAGCGCCGTTTTGACCTTGCTGTTAGCTCCCATATGACGCGATGAGATCGCCACCTGAGCTTTTTGCACGGATTCAGTCGCCTTGATCTGGTCAATTTGCTGCTCCATACGTCTGACATTGGTTTTCGCCTTGGCGATATCCGCTTTCAGAACTTTCTCAGACTTCAGGAAGCCGTTCAGCATTTCCTGTTCTGTCACCATCGTGTTTTCAAGTTCCTCAACACGCTCTGCCGCTTTCTCAGCCAGCTCCATATTGCCCTGTTCATGGGCTTTCAGCGCATGCGATGTATATTGCTCAATGTCGGATTGCAGAGAGGTCACTTTTTTCTCAGCCAGCTTACGCTTACCCATAATGGTGGTCAGTTGCTGGTCACACTTTTGAAGCTCGTTCTTCGCTTCCCGAATTTCCTGATCAAGAATGCGAATCGCCTGAGTATCAGCGGCGGCTTCGGCGGCTTCGTTGACGCCCCCTTTCAGGGCTGTCCATAATTTTTTAAAACTCATACTATGCGGCCTCCTGATTTAAATACTCGCTGTATAGCTCCAGAAATTCCCCAATGTTATCGAACAAAGCTTCCACTTCTTCGATAAGTACCGAGTCCTTGCTTTCGGCACTCAAAGATCCGAACGCCACATAGTAGTCTTCCCCATCGATCTGCCGAATACCGACAGTTGTCAGCGGCAGCAACTGGTGAGAGCGCAGAATCAAATGATCCAGCGCCGGTACATCCGTCACACTGCTCAGTGGGAACAGAGGTGACTCCACAATCAATTGCTTTTCAGTCGCCACGACAAAAGCATCAAATCCATCTTCATTGGTCACATAAAGTGCGCCATGAGCTTCTTTTTCAACAACCCACCCAGGCTGTTGGGCCAGAAGCTGGTATACATTGTCTGTGTTCCAGGGCATAAAGTCTTACCTTAGTGCAGTGAATGCGTGAAATATAATTAACACTCTACTAACATAATAGAGTGTGTCAAGCGTAAATTATAATTAACGAAATATTGCCAAGAGCAACCACCTGCATGTCATAATGAAAATCACAGCCACTTTACCAGGCAACGCAGAATGAACCATAAACAGAGTTTACAGAACCGTACCAGCCTTGGGCGTTATCGCGACGCTTTGAGCACCGTTGTACGCGATGAACTGCGTAAGAAAAACATTACCTACATTCAGCTGTCGGAATTACTGGAAAAGCACCGACGTATTGAACTGACTGCCGACAATCTTCGCGCCAAACTGAATAAAGGGATTCTTTCCACAGATCTCTTCCTGGCAATCATCGATGTGACAAGACTTAGTCACACCCTGATCAGGCGGGTATTGGATTCTGCAGGCGGTGAAAGCACAGAATGGAAGATTCCTGATGACGAAGCAACAAAGTATCAATAACAGGCGATAGACGGAGATTTGACCTGAGTCAAAGGTCGAACTTCCCACTCGTTCTATAGTACGCCTGCATAACAGCAAAACACATCGGGCGATATCAGCCTGAGTGCTTGCAGCTACGCCAAGCCCTCATTCACCGGCAATCTCACCTCCTCCCAGCCGGTGAATGAGTTTTTTTAGCCCTCCACAAAGTCGGGATTTAACCGACGCCCCAGCTTGGCTGAATGCTCTTCCAACACTTCAAATACAGCGTTACTGACAACTTCGAGATATCTGTTTCCGTTTTCAGAGCGGGCAAATGCAATGTACTTCCGCAACTCCTGTAACGACAGATCCCGGTAGGTATACAGATAATTCATGTACACCTGCTGACCAACCTGTCCACGCAGCATCTTTCGACGCTCGGACAGCAGCGCTTTAAGCTCTGAGAAGTCCGGCAGATCAGAACCTTTCACCAATGCAGATAAACTGGCTGCCATCGCCAGCTCAACGGCCAAGGTATTATCCAGCATGGATTCCGTTGCCCGGGTAGCCCGATCAAAGGCCGCAAACAATTGCTCTCTATCCGTACCGGCATATTGCTGAGTCAGATCGCCCAACGTCTGCTGTAATCGGCTGTATTCACTGTCGCTTATCACATTCGCTTCGGCCTGACTCACCTTACGGCCCACAGGAGAGCGATACCACGTCAATATATCCTGCATCTGCTGGCGCGACATATCAGCTTCTATTCTTACCAGCACTTCCTCATTCACATCAGCAACGTTATAGGTTCCATCGACCGCAATTTCAAACATCCGGGCCACACCATCCGGCATTCCCACTCGCTCAACGTTGTGCCTTAACCCGTTTTTCAGCATGACAGGATAGTGGACCAACCATTCAGCAAGCCCACTTTGATTGAGCAATCTCAAGGATAACCGTGACGCATCGTCTGTTGAGGCCCAGGCAGACCGGCCGGGTATCAGTAACAAGCCCGATACCACTGACAAACATAATATAAACGCAGACATCCACTGACGACGCATAATACCCCTCCTACCAAAACAGAGTATCTGCTTTCAGTATAGCCACACCAGATATGACCACCGGCAGAACAAGCCCGAAGCTTACAAATTCAAACAATTCAACGATGGCTGCTCACCAAGCACCAGCCAAGGTGCTAATTTTTCTGACACCCGATCAGATATTGATCTGTATTTCGCCGCTTAACGTCAGCAATATTTACAACTTCAAAAAGTGATAATAAATAACTATTTATATCCTATTGAATATAAGAACACTCTATTTAAACGGCATGACTTCTGCTAATGTCCGCGTGCACAAAAAAACATACATTGGTAATTAAGGAGCGATTCAATGTCTACAAAAAGTGCGCTAGGAGCTATTGGCTTAGCATCTCTTATCTCTATCACCTCTCTACAGACAAATGCCGAATTCCTCGACTTTACAGTTGATGAAACCCCTTACGGTGGCACTCTGTTAACTGTCGATAAATTGAACGGTGGCTACTCTGAGAAACTCACCTTTGACGGCGCTGGCGGGTTTGTCACCACTGGTTTCGCAACCATCGGCCAACTTTTTTCCAATGAAGGCACGACTGATCGCGGCTCAGACTCTGTCATTGGGGATTCCTATCAGATTTATGCCATTTTCAAGTCTGCCGGTACTGTAAGCGCAGTCAATTCTGATATTACTCAATTTAATGCCAACAACGGCTCAATTGAGCTATATCTTGATCGTAACAACGATACATCTGGCACTTTAGGGGCAACAGCATTAGACGATGTGACCCTATCAAACGACAGTGACGACTTCATGCTGGCCTCTACCTTTGATTTGGCTCAAGGTACAGGACTGCTGACTGGTGCCGGTGGATTCTTTGACCTGCTGTTCGAGAATGTTGTACTGAGTGACGTCAACAACGGCGGCAAAGGGTCTGATTACTTCGTTTCACCAGATCCTTTCCATATTCGCGTCAATGTTGACGGAGATTTTGACACTTTCGATCCAACCGGAACACAAACCATCACTGGTGACGTTAGTGCCGTGTTTGTACCAGAGCCTGGTTCGCTGGCAATTCTTGGTGTCGCAGCGATGGGACTGGGACTGAGTTCACGCAGTAAGCGTAAAAAGGCTTAATCCCCCAGCTTAATGCCAGAAATAGAAAAGGCGCCTGCGAAGGCGCCTTTATTGGTATGAATCTTTCTTAAATTCTATCTTTTGTCTTCAATAATCTGCTCTGCTTTTTCGAGCGATGCATGGCGAACGTCTTTGCCCTTCACCATGTAGATGACGTGTTCACAAATATTTCGTGAATGATCCCCAATCCTCTCAAGTGAACGCAAAACCCAGATAATGTTGAGGATGCCCGTAATATTCCTCGGGTCTTCCATCATAAAAGTCACCAGGGAACGCATCGCAGACTTATATTCCGTGTCGACGGCTTTGTCCTCCTTCATGACCCTTAAGGCAAGATCAAGGTCGAAACGGGTAAATGCGTCCAACGCATCGTGCACCATTTGCCCCACATGATTACTGATATGGCGAACTTCCACATAACCTCTGGGCGCCTGACCTTCCTCTGTCAGCCGGATACCGATTTTGGCAATTTTCTCTGCCTCATCACCAATACGCTCCAGATCACTGACCATCTTGGCCACCCCCATTACCAATCGTAAATCACTGGCTGTTGGCTGGCGCTTGGCTATAACCCTGGTGCATTCTTCATCAATCGTCACTTCCAGCTTATCAATATCATCTTCCGTCTGCCGCACAAGCTGCGCCAATTCAGAGTCCGCATTCACAAGTGACAAAGTTGCATCGGAAACCTGTTTCTCTACCAGACCTCCCATCACCAGAACATGATTTCTCAGATCCCGCAGCTCCGTGTTGAACTGCTGGGAGATATGTTGCAAATGGACATCACTATTTTGAGCCATATTTATGATCCTTTCGATGTAAGCGCCTGCGGCAAATTCTTCAAAGCTTTGACTATCATCATGTGCTTTTGAATGATGAGACTCTGATTTAGAACCAGACACTTTCTCAATTACCCGTAACGGCCAGTAATATAATCTTCCGTCTGTTTGCAAACAGGATTGGTAAACAGCTGGTTAGTGCTACCGAACTCAATCAGGTCCCCCATGTACATGAAGGCAGTATAGTCGGACACCCGGGCTGCCTGCTGCATATTGTGGGTTACAATCACAATAGTGTACTCATCCTTAAGTTCATGGATGAGTTCTTCAATCTTCAGTGTTGATAAAGGATCAAGTGCTGAAGCGGGCTCGTCCAGCAGCAACACTTCAGGTTTGACCGCTACAGTCCTGGCGATAACCAAACGCTGTTGCTGACCGCCAGACAACCCGAGAGCGCTATCATTCAACCGGTCTTTGACCTCATCCCACAGGGCCGCTGATTTCAATGCCCATTCCACGGTTTCATCAATAACACGCTTCTTGTTGATACCTTGAATACGCAGGCCGTACGCGACATTCTCATAAATGCTTTTGGGGAACGGATTCGGCTTCTGGAACACCATGCCGACACGACGACGCAGCTCAGCCACATCAACGCCTTTTTCATAAATGTTCTGGTCTTCCAGCATGATTCTGCCGTCAATTCGACACCCGTCTACCAGATCATTCATGCGATTAAAGCAACGCAGCAGTGTGGATTTACCACACCCGGAAGGCCCGATAAAAGCCGTCACGCGTTTTTGTGGAATCTGCATGTCAATGCCATGTAGAGCTTCCTTTTCACCGTAGTAAAGTTTGAGGTTGTTCACCTGCAGAGCAACGGTTTCCTCATCAATGGAAATGTCTTCAGCTGAACGCTCAATGGCACTGATATCAATACCATGGGTCCGGGCTTTGTTTTCCTGCTCTGCTTTGGCTTGGGTCATAGAATCATTCATTACAGCTCTCCCGCCAGGGTTCTGTGATCTTTAAAACTGAATTACATTTCCAGTGCTTTATATTTTTCCCGCAAGCGGTTCCGAATTGCGACTGCACTTAAGTTTAGCAGTGCAATAACAGCAACCAACAGCAGGGCGGTGGCATAAACCAGCGGGCGCGCCGCTTCAACGTTCGGGCTCTGGAATCCAACATCATAAATATGGAAGCCCAGGTGCATAAATTTCTGATCCAGGTGCAGATAAGGGTAATTACCATCCAGCGGCAGTGAAGGCGCCAGTTTAACCACCCCCACCAGCATCAGAGGCGCGACTTCACCCGCTGCACGGGCAATGGCCAGAATTACCCCGGTCATCATGGCAGGGCTCGCCATCGGAATGACCACTCGCCACAGGGTTTCTGCTTTGGTTGCGCCCAGGGCAAGACTGCCTTCCCTCATGGAACGTGGAATCCTGGCCAAGCCTTCTTCCGTGGCCACAATAACCACCGGCAGCGTTAGGATCGCCAGGGTAATAGATGCCCACATCAAACCAGGCGTACCAAAGGTCGGTGAAGGCAAAGCTTCCGGGTAAAAAGCATCATCGATGTTGCTTCCCAGAAAGTAGATGAAAAAGCCCAGACCAAATACTCCATACACAATGGAAGGAACACCGGCCAGATTATTTACTGCAATACGGATGATCCTGGTCAGAGCCCCCTGATGTGCATATTCACGAAGATAAACTGCAGCCACAACGCCAAGTGGAGTCACCATCACCGACATGATAATGACCATCAGCACCGTACCGAATATAGCAGGAAAGATTCCGCCTTCGGTATTCGCCTCACGGGGATCATCGCTGATAAATTCCCAGACTTTTGAGAAGTAGAATCCAATTTTTTCAAAGAGTCCCATCCCGTTGGGTTGAAAAGCCCGAACGATCTTGGACAAGGGAATTTCAATGACATTTCCGTTCATGGCACGAGCCGTGATGGCATCGCGATTGACTTGAGAATAGAGATCCGCCAGCTTTTCCTGCAAAGCTTGGTAGATCACATCCTGTTCAGCCCGTTCAGCACTGATGTCTGCCATCACTTGCGGGCTCTTGTCGCCTTCGAGCTCCAGTCGCCGTTCTTTCAGCCGCAGTCGTTCCAGCGTGTAATTAACACTACCGATCTGATGCTTTTCAATGTCATAGATTTCTTCATGCAAAGCTAATGCACGATCGATGCGGCTCTGAAATTCCTCCCAGGCCTCCGGACCACTGGCAACAACATTTCCAGACTCTTTAACATCTTCAAGATAACCGTAGAAATTCCCCCATTCACGACGCTCAATGGCCATGATTTCTTCCGGGTAACGGCGGTCACGGAGCTTAGCCGCCAACACCCAGCGGAAGTCGAATCCCAGAACATCACGGTTGCCGGTTTTAATCAGCAGACGCTCTAGAAACTCACCCTCACCTTCTGGAACCTTTACACCACTGTGGCGCAATTGTTCGGTGGGCACGTCTTCCGATTCCACTATTTCACCAATCAGAAGGCTGACTTTTCCGTCATCACCAATATATTCCGCTTCCATTATGCTGTGTGGCCAGAAGTGGGATAACCCACGAACCGCAATCAACAATAACAGCCCGAGAACCATCACGAGACTGATCGCCACAGCACCGGCATTTAACCAGACCCAGGGGTCACCTTTGGCAGTCCACTCTTTTACTGAAACTCGCATCGATGTATCTCTATCGTTTATCAGGAGTATTCGTTAACCAAGCATCTAACCGGAGTTAGATGACACTGTATTTATTACGCAGTCTCTGTCGGACAAATTCTGCCAGCGTGTTGACCACAAAGGTGAACAGGAACAACACAAACGCTGCCAGGAACAATATCCTGAAGTGAGAGCTTCCCACTTCCGATTCCGGCATTTCCACCGCAATGTTGGCCGCCAGTGTCCGCATTCCCTCAAAAATATTCATATCCATGATCGGCGTGTTACCAGTGGCCATCAGCACGATCATCGTTTCACCTACAGCACGTCCCAAACCAATCATGACAGCCGAAAATATCCCGGGGCTGGCCGTCGGCAGCACGACTCTGACCATGGTTTGCCAGGGAGTTGCGCCCAACGCCAATGATCCATAGGTCAAATGTTTCGGCACACTGAACACCGCATCTTCGGTAATTGAAAAGATCGTCGGGATCACCGCAAAGCCCATCGCGGCTCCAACCACAAGCGCATTTCGCTGGTCAAAATCGATACCGACCTCATTAGTGAGCCAAGAGCGCATATCACCATCAAACAACACGGTTTCCAGACCTGGACTGGCAATAAATGACAGCCAACCAATCAGCAGCACCACCGGAATCAGGAGGGCCGCTTCCCACCCATCAGGAACAACCAGACGAATGGACGGTGGCAGGTTGGACCATAGAAAACCGAAAGCGATGATGCCAACCGGCATCAATAGCAGAATGGCAAAAACACCAGGCAGGTTTGCTTCCATAAAAGGAGCAAAGAACAAACCGGCCAGGAAGCCCAGAATAACGGTTGGCAGAGCTTCCATCAGTTCGATGGCAGGCTTCACCTTGCGTCGCATTGTGGGTGACATGAAATGCGCGGTATAAAGTGCCCCGCAAATCGCCAGCGGCATGGCAATCAGCATGGCATAAAAAGCCGCTTTCAAGGTACCGAAAGCCAAAGGCACCAAGCTATACTTAGGTTCAAAATCATTGTTGGCCGCTGAAGACTGCCAGATAAAGTCCGGCTCTTCGTATCCCTCATACCAAACTTCATTCCATAGTGCGGACCAGGAAACATCAGGGTGTTCGTTTTCCACCTTCCAGAAGTGAATGCGCTCATCTGTTGTTTCAAACAACATGAAGTTGGCACGTGGCGCCATAGTGGCATGAGCAATCTCGACATCTACAAGGTCTTCAAACAGCGCTTCTCGGGAAGCTGTTGAATTATAGAGACCAAGCTCACCATCAACGGTAACTGCAAAAAAGCCCTTACGACGCTCCTCTATTCCGAGTTGAGAAACTTTACCTCCCTCAACCTGGAACTGGCGCACGGCTTCAAGATGGAACTCATTGTCTATGTCCCGCACCGGAAACCACTGCACAATCGCGCCCTGATCATTGGCGACCAGCAGAGATATACCGCCAAGCAGGAAACGCATATCGACAATATCGGTACCGGGTGCAACAGCATCCACCCTGGCGTTCAGGTCCGGGAACATCCTGTTCTTCAAATCATACATATCCAGCTTACCGTTGCCCGTTGCCACGTATAACCAGCGGGTATCAGGTGTGAGCTGCATGGATATGATTTCGCCGTTGATTGCCGGCATCACTACGTCGGATTCTTCCAGAGTTACTTCACCAGTAATGAAGTTCTCATTCTTTTCGAAATAAGAAGCTCTTAATTGGTTGTTCTGGGTCGATGCAATAATAAACAGGAAGTCATCATTATCCCGGATAGCAATCGACTTGATCGCTTGCCCATTGTCCTTATCAAGAACCAATGGCTCTTCTCCGTAGGGATATTCCAGAACAGGCGTAATCAGCCGCTGATTATCCGGCCAGGTGATTTTGTAGTTGTGTTTGATGACAATTACAGAACCGTCGCTGAAACCCAATCCCAGAGTGCGGGTTCCGGCAGCGGCTTCATTGACACTGGTGACAGAGATACCATCAGGAACAGGTAATCGATACTGTGAGTCAATGGTGCCATCTACAGTATTAAAAAATACGATCTGACCATCGGCCGTCAGCCTCAGGGCCTTTTCAGCCTGTTCCTCCACTGCCAGAAACAGGGTGCTGCCTTCTGCAGGAACCTGGTATTCGGCAACCGCTTCCACTTTTGCCGACTTGAAGAGTGGCATGACTTCATAGAGCAGGTAGAAAAATATCAGCGTCACCGCAACAATGACACTGACTCCCCCGGCAGCAATGGACCATTTGGCAATCTTGTCCTTCAATGCCCTTGCACTTCTGTAACGCTTGAGCTGTGGAGTATCAAAATCCAACTCAGGAGCCTTTGCCGTGACGACCTCGTTCATCATGCTTTCCTAACAGTGGTGGTACTATTTTCAACCCAGTAGTGGATATTATTGAGCCCAGCGGTGGGGCTAAATTTACCCACTGCTGAAACCTGAAAATCCAGAGTAACTTGTCCCATGACATAACTTCCGAGAGGCGCCAGCATCCGGAAGTGAAGAAAGAAAGTGTGAAGTTTTATTGTGTCTGGACTATTCAGGCACACCTTAACCAGCAAATATGACAGTATTGTTACAGCACTGTCATATTTGCTTTACGAAGAAATGACGGCCAGGAGTTACCGCCTACAAGAGAGAGGAAAAATCGCCGATCCGATCTCCCAGCAACCCGTTGAGATCAACCAGACCACTCAGCTCAGAATTGAGCCCGCCGACTTTTTCGTCCGCCAGGGTATTCAATTTGCCCTGTAATTTCCCAGTCAACTTATCCTGCTCCTTTTTTATCAGACCACGCATACTCTGACTGAGAATTTTATCCAGGCTGGTGGACATTTTTACTTCCGGGTCTTTCAAAGCACCGGTGGCCAGCACAACGATATCCAGCGTATCAAGACCTTGCAGGGCATCGATCATCGCCTGTTTCAGTGGGGCAGAATCACCACTGAGCAAGTTCGCCATTTCCACTTCCAGAAACCGGGTATCCACCTTCATATCCAGATTACCGTCCTGAATGACCGCCTGCCCTGCCACAACCGCCAAGGCCTTAGCCATTGTGACAGGAAAATCTTCCCGATCGGAAAACACGATATCCTGGATAGGCAGATCCTTCAGGTCGAAGTTAAAGGTGTCTTTGGCCTTGGCCGGCACCACATGATCAAGAATACCTTTGAATTCCATTCCACCAATCGCCTTGGCCTGACTGCTTAGAGCCAGTTGAGCCGGCTTGCCCCATACGGATGCCTGATCAGTCAGGTCAGTGAACTCTCCGCCAAAAGGCACTCTTTCCCCTGGAAACGGTAACTCCCCATCCAGCGTCAACTTCTTAACGAGAAATTTCGGAAGTCCGTCACTATAGTCAGTGGTATCCGGAGCAGCCTGTGTCTCTTCGGCAGCTTTTTCCCCACCTCCACTCATATATGGCTGAAGCTTTTCATACCAGGCATAACCGTTACCGATCCACTGGGCGACTTCATCACCAAAGAGTCCTTTGGCAAGCCCCTGAACTGCATTGGCATCCAGGCCAACCATTCCCAGCATCTTATCGATGTCCTGCTTGGGCGCTGCCTTCACCTTGGCAATATCTGATTTCAGCCCGGCAATATCTTTCTTCAGATCCTCACGGGCAGATTTGATCTTATCCAGATCTTTCTTAACGTCTTTCTGAATATTCGCCACATCCTTCAGAGCCTGAATACGCTTCAATGGGTCCTTGGATTCTTTAAGCACTTTGATCCTTTGTTTGTATCCTTCAAGGGTTTCCTTGTTCGGCAGAGAATCAATGCGCTCATTCCATTGTTGCTTGCTTTGGCTGATGGAGTTCTGCAACTCATTAGCCAGCTTCACGGTCTGAAGATCCGCCTGGGCCAGAAGCTGATCAGGATCAGGTACCTGAAAGGCTGGTAACTTGAAGTCCTGCTTAAGCTTATCCAGGATCGAAGGTTCACTACTTGGGGGCGGCGTTAATCCGGGAACCGCACCACTTTGTTCACGAGCGGTGTTAAATTTCATACCGGTCAGGGCCGCGGTTTCCACAATCACCTTGGATTTCAGCAAAGGCTTGAAGGCAACATTTGCATCAATCAGTCCGGCTTCAAAAGCATTGGTCAACGGCTCCTGCGGATTAGTCACTTTCAGACCTTCAAGGGATACTCCAAGGGGAAAAAACCTGACATCAGCCGAGTCCAGTTCAACCCTGGCCTTCACAGCCTTGGTTCCCTCTTCTTCAATTACGTACTTAACAATGACATCAATAAAGAACAATGCCACGATGACGACCAGTAATAACAGGCCCACCAAATAACCAATCAGCTTCAAAGCTCGCATGACAGATCCTTGTAGTTTTCTTTTTGAATCAAAGACGGTGTCTGCTTTCTTGTCAGATCACCAATATTCTCTGATAAAGGATTATAGCAATAGGAATAACGCTACGAGCTAAAGATACCAACAGGAAGATCAAATGTGTATGAGAACAATTTAAGTTTCACTCAGTCATAAAAAAAGCCACCCGAAGGCGCAATGCTGTTCACTTAAGTGTTTGAGTTAGCGCAGGGCTTAATAGAAAATCCAATGATGGAAACATCATCGGATTTTTTATGGATTTTCAGCAAGACCTGCTCGACCTCAGCGACCTCTTTAACTTCTCAGACCTCAGCTCATTTACTCAAAACATCCCCGTCGAATGGGTTGAATCTGCACTGCGTTTGAGTGCCTCCGCGACGATTAGAAGGCGCCGACTACCATCAGACCAAGTACTTTGGCTTGTCTTGGGGATGGCAATGTTTCGGGATGAACCCGTGCATG
>NZ_AQXX01000111.1 GCF_000376785.1 Hahella ganghwensis DSM 17046 | reverse complement strand
TGGTATTCAGCTTCGGAGAAAGTCATCTGATCCATGGATAGTATTCCTGATGAGTGAAGTTGGCCGTATTATGACTGATTTGGGGAGTTATTCAGAGCCTCCTTAGTATATTCTCTAGATTAAAGCCTGCTTCTTCGCATACCATGTTAAAGCTCAGCCACGAGGGAAAAGCGTCCCTGACAACAAAACTTATCTCATATTTGTAGTAACCCAGAACTTCCTTTTCTGATCTATCATCAACTACCTCAATATAGCTTTTTCTAATTGATTCATAGTTTTCAACTTTAGAAATACCGTCTACTATTCTATAGACAGTATTTCTTGATACATCCGCTTCATCTATATAATAAGAACTTATCTTGTTCTTATCGCCACCTAAATAAATGAGATCATATTCAGGTTCTTCGTTATTTACATCAGAAAACCTTACAAAATCCACAGATTTAAGATTTGCAATAAACATTGCAATAAATTTATTTTCAGCCCTCCAGCCAACATTATTTTCAATACCATCATTTATAAAAACACCGGATTTGAAATAGCATAAATTCGCATATTTCATCCCCTCCGACATAGTTGTTTCAAATATAGATACAAATGCAATAATACATATCGATAGAATAGCTAAAGTACTATACAAACACCTTTTCATACGACTCCATTAAAAAGAACATATATACAACGAATAACAACATCCAATATAAGAGACAAAAATAGGATTAAACATTATTATCTCAGATAAACCATAGCTAGTTAGCTTATCGCTCCCCCAAACTCTCTTCCTTATACCGCAACAACGGCGCCAGGAAGAATTCGATAATCCGCCGCTGTCCGGTCTTCACTTCGGCCATCACGGACATCCCCGGAGAGAGTCGAACGTATTTGCTTTCGACGGTGAGACCGTCTTGTTTCAGTTTTAATCTTGCTTTGTAGACCAGGCCCAGTTGTTCATCCTGGATGGCGTCGCCGGAGAGATCGATCAGTTCGGCATCGATGACGCCGTACTTGGTGAAGTTGAAGGTGTCAATTTTCACTTCCGCCGGTTGTCCTTCCTGTACAAAACCGATGTCTTTGTTGAGGACCATGGCTTCCACTTCCATCTCACTTTGTTCCGGTACAATCAGCATCAGTTCCTGAGCCGGGGTGACCACACCGCCGACGGTATGCACAGCGAGCTGCTGCACCGTGCCGTCAAGCGGTGCCGTTAGGTGATATTGTTTGCTGCGTTGTTCCGCTTTGGTTTTCTCTTCGCGTAAGGAAGCTTCCTGGGTGCTAACCTGTTGCAGTTCCAATAGCGTGGTTTTGTATTGCTCGTGACGCAGGGATTGTTGCTGCGCCTGATTGGCTGCGATGGACGCTTCCAGCTGTTTGAGCCGGGCCTGTTGCACAGCGATATCCTGCTCTACTTCGATCTGGTCCTGTTTGATTTCCAGATACTGCACCCGGGAACCCAGCTTCTTACTCTGCATGATGTCGTAGGCACTGACCCGCTCCATCAGCACTTCGTTCATGCGGGTGTTCTTGATAATCTCCGCACGAGTCATCTGACTTTCCGCCTCAAGTCGTGCCGTTTCCTGTTGCAGGGAGCTGAGTTTGGCGTTGAACTCTGCCACTTGCTGGAATAACAGATTTTGTTGTTTAACTAACAGTGGCTGCAGACTTGGGTCTTCTGTCGTCAGGACGGGAACGTCAATGTTTCCCTGTCCTTGCTGTTCGAACCAGTGACCAAAGGCTTCCAACCGTGCTTTCTGGGCAGCGGTTTCCGCCCATTCCTGAGTCAGACGCCGGACATCCGCTTCAGTGGTCGTGGTATCCAAGGTAATTAGGGGATCACCGGCATGAACGAACTGGCCATCCCGCACATGGATTTGCGCAATGGAAGCCGTCTCCAGTGGCTGGATGACTTTGACCCGTTCACTGGGAATCACCTTACCCTGTGCGGTCGCCACAATATCGATCTTGCCGAAGATGGCCCACACCACGCCAATGGTGAACAGCAGTAGGATCGCCCAGATAATGGCGCGCCCTACCGGTGAGGCCGGGGTCTGTTCAATCTCCACCGCTGCAGGCAGGAACTCGTAGATTTCCCGCTGACTGAGTACGGCTTTCTCGGCTTTTTGATCCGCTGGTGTCATCTTGATTTCGCTCATTCATCACCTCCTGTTTGAGGTGTTAATGACATGGAGGCCGAAATCCTGTTGGGTGCCGATTGTGTCTGGCTGGCAGATTTCCCAGTCGATCTCTCTGCCTTGTCCACCGCGCGAATGGCCGGGGTATGATTCTGGTAGCTGTGCAGCTTGGCGTAGTAGCCGTTCTGTTCCAACAGTTGTTCGTGGCTGCCCATTTCCACAATCTGTCCCTGATCCACCACGATGATGCGATCAGCCTGACGGACGGTGGAAAGACGGTGCGCGATCACAAACACGGTCCGGTTGTGACACATGTGACGCATGTTCTCCTGGATGATGCGTTCGGATTCATAATCCAGGGCACTGGTCGCCTCATCAAAGATGAGAATACGGGGATTGGTGATCAATGCTCTGGCGATGGCGATACGCTGACGCTGGCCACCAGAAAGAGACGCCCCCTGTTCACCGACAACGGTGTCGTAACCTTCGGGTAACTGCACGATAAACTCATGGGCCCCGGCCAGTTTGGCCGCTTCGATTACCCGTTCCAACGGCAGGCTGGGATCAACCAGGGCAATATTGTCTTTGACCGAACGATTGAACAGGCGGTTTTCCTGCAGTACCACACCCACCTGACGGCGCAGCCAGGCCGGTTCCATCTGGGCCAGATCCACCCCATCCACCAGTACCCGGCCGGACTCCGGCACATACAGACGTTGCACCAGTTTGGTCAACGTACTCTTGCCTGATCCGGAACGGCCGACGATACCGATCACTTCGCCGGGCTTCACATCCAAAGACAGTTGTTTCAAAACGAAAGGCTGTTCAGGGCCATAACGGAAGCTGACGTTATCAAACACCACCTGGCCTTTGAGTTTTGGCAGGGTGGTCCGGTTGGGGTTATGGCCCGGTTCCGTCGGGGTATTGAGAATATCCCCCAGGCGGGCCAACGAGATACTGGCCTGCTGGAAATCCTGCCACAGTTGCACCAGTTTCAGAATGGGGCCACTGACTCTTCCGGCAATCATGTTGAAGGCGATCAACTGGCCGATACTCAGCTCGTTCGCCATCACCAGAGAGGCTCCAATCCACAGAATCAGGACGGTCACAATCTTATTGATCAACTGCGCCGTCTGGCTAGCGATATTGCCCAGGTTATTGGCCTTGAATGAAGCAGCCACATAGGCTGCGAGATTTTCCTCCCAGCGGCGCTGCATCTGGGGTTCTACGGCCATGGCCTTGACGGTTTCGATACCTGAGACAGATTCCGTCAGGAAGGCCTGATTCTCCGCACCGCGTTTGAATTTTTCATCCAGACGGCGACGCAGGATCGGGGTGATGTATACCGACAGCGCAATATAAAACGGGATCGAACCGGCTACGACCCAGGTCAGAGTTGGACTATAGAAATACATCACCACAAAGAAGACGATGGTGAAGAACAGATCGATGACCAACGTCAGCGCTGAACTGGTAATAAAGTTTCGAATGGTATCCAGTTCCCTCACTCGCGCCACGGTATTCCCAACCTGGCGAGACAGGAAATAGGCCACGGGTAGATGGGTGAGATGGTTGTAGAGTTTGGCCCCGAGAGAGACATCCACCCGATTGGTGGTGTGGCTGAACACATAGTTGCGGAGGCCGTTCAGCACCACATCGAAAATGGAGATCACCACCAGGCCGAAAGCCAGAACATCCAGCGTGGTCAGGCCTTTATGTACCAGTACTTTATCGATCATCACCTGAAAAAATAGCGGTGTGATCAACGCAAACAACTGGATGAAGAAAGAGGCAATAATCACATCCCGCAGCAGGTGCTTGTACTTCAATATCGCGGGGATAAACCAACTGATATCAAACTTGCCTGTCATGCCCGGCAGCACCGAACGCTTGGTGATCAGAATCAGACGACCGGACCAGATCTCCGATAACGCTGACATGTCCAGCGTTTGGGGGCCATTGGCCTGCGGGTCCTGAATCAGGACTTTGTCGTCCTGGACTTTGGCCAGAATAAAGAAGCCGCCATCTTTATTTTGCGCAATGGCAGGTAATGGAAGCTTTTCCAGTTTATCCGTGGTGGATTTAAAGGCACGAACCTTAAGCTTGAGATGACGGGCCGCGCGAATCAAATCCCCTTCCAGGAAAGGGTGTTCGTGGGTGCCGAAATGATGTTGAAGTTGAGCGGGATCCGCGGCGACCTGATGGAAGCGCGCCAGCATCACTAACGCAGCGAGGCCGGTATCCAACCTCCCTGTTGTGGATTGTTCCTGATTCATCCGTGCTACTGCTCTATTTGGTATGGAAAATCATTAAATGCTATGTTTCGCGAAGCGATTCTAGTTGCCCTGTTTAACGCGTTACCTCGACACCGATATCCTCTAATGGCTAGTACCGATCCCTTACCAGGGCAAAAAACGGCCGAATAGTAACACCTTGTTACAATGCTGTTCAAATTTGCCCTTGGGGTTTTACATTTTTTTAATATCCAGCCGAGGCTGGCCTTTAAGGGGGTAGTGACTACTTGCACAACCTTTAAAAAAACCTTGGCAAAGTTTCTACCTCTACATTTCTGCCGCCAAAAATATCTGAAGTAGAATATTACCAACCAAAACGACAAAAAATGTCGCTTTAACCTAATACAGAAAAATATTAGTCAACGAATTCCCACCGCCGCGAGATTTCTAACTAAAAATAAAAGAGGGGCAATAGACAAGAAGGCAAAAATCCAAGAACTCATGGATCTGAAGTTTCACTAGCGTACAGGAAGTGTGAAGTATCTATTACTCGAATAGACTTGAAGCGAAAATACAACTTACCCCGGTTAAACATTTAACCGGGGTCGATCACTCTAAATATCAATATCCTCCAGATACAGGACTTCCGGTGGTCCTTCCAGAAAGCTTACCAAGGTGTCCATAACGCTGCTCTGCATGATGGATTCGATATAACGCTCGTGGTGTGATCTGGAAAGCCAGCGCTCCTGAAACAGGAGGATGTTATCATCCAGGCTTCTCTGCACGCTGACGCTGAAGCAGCCGGGAAAGCTCCTGACTTGGGAAGGTTGTCCTCCAGGAATTGCATCAGTTCATCGGACTTTTCCGGGAGAACTTGAGACTTCAGTGTGACCCATATGCTCAAGCCTAGTCCCTCCAAACCCGCTGCATCTGCAATGCTGTCTTCACTTCTTCGGCTTTGTCCTGGGAAGACAGTTGCGACAGTAACACCAGGGCCGCTTCATAACTGACCACGCTGCCATTGGAGGTGATAACGTTGCCGTTATCGGCACTGCTATCAATGACATAGTTACGGTCGTATTGCACCTTCACCTCTGGATAGTTCCTTGCCATACCGGATTCTCCCCCTGCCCAGGTGGTTGCGTTACGTCCATCCAAGACACCCGCTTCAGCCAACAATAATGCTCCGGAGCAATTGCTGGCCATCCACTCGGCTTGGGTGGCCGTATTTTTGATATAGGAAATCAATGCTTCATTTTCCAGCAGGGGATCCATATCGTAGCTACTGGGAAGTAGCAGAACATCCACTTCAGGACGATCACGCAAGTAGGCATCGACCTTCAGCGTCAAACCTTCTTCCGTGGTAATGCTATCGCTTTCACCCACATTGATGGTGATGGTTTCGTAATCCGAAAACCAACTCTTGCGACTGGCAATGCCAAATACTTCGATGGGCGCTGTGATATCTGAGGTTAGTACACCATCAAAAACGATGATGCCAATCCGTTTATCTGCAGACCAACTTTGTGACGATAAAGTCAGACAGACAAGTGTCAGCAGAATCGTCAGTTGCTTTGTGGCGAGTTTCATAGGGCTCTCCTGTGATTAACTTGGTTGACCCTACGGATTCTATTGGGCATTCTCCTGTGATTAAATGTCACTTGATTCTCAATACTTGTGAATGATTTTCACGAATAACGATGGCGAAGCGAATGGATAAACTCAATCTTCTAAAGCTTTTTCTTGTTGCCTCAGAAAAGGGAAGCTTTGCCTCCGCCGCCTCATTCCTTGGCTTGTCGCCTTCTACTGTCAGCAAAGCTATTGCGCGTCTGGAAGACGACCTCCAGCTACACCTGTTTCATCGGACAACCCGCACACTGACACTCACGGAGTCTGGCAAGGCATATCAGCATACGGTCCAGCAATTGCTGGCCGAGCTGGATAATTGCGAGGAGATGCTGGTAAGGAAAAACGGGGAATCCAAGGGACGACTGTCGATCAACCTGCCAGTGTCCTATGGCAGGCTGTATGTCATGCCATTGATCGGAGAATTTAAGCGCCAGTACCCGGACATTGATCTTTCCCTGAGTTTTGAGGACTCCTACGTGGACATGATCGAACAAGGTATCGATATCTGTATTCGAAGTGGCACCCTGGAGGAATCCACCCTGGTGGCCAGACAACTCAGTCCTATCGATTTCTTAACCTGTGTTTCACCAGCCTACTTCAAAGAGAATGGCAGTATTGGAATAGAAGACTATGAACAGCATCCCTGGATTCGTTTTCGTTTTCGTTTTCGCCAGACAGGTAGGTTAATGCCCGTCCTGGCGGCAAGAAAGGGCTCGCTCCCCTCAAGTATCGAGGGATACACTGCCACGGACCAGCTGAATCTTGACCCGGGACAACAGTACGTCGTGGATGATGGTGAAGCGATGGCAGAATTATGTGCACAGGGTTTAGGAATCACCCAGATTCCTCACTTTATTGCCCGGGATTGGCTTCAAAGTGGCAAAATTGTTCCTATCGCACCAGTATTCAGATCCAGGGGATATGGCGTTTGGATGATTTATGCCAAGAGAACTTTTCTGCCCGCCAGGATCCGCGCGTTTGTCGAATTTCTCGAAGAGGCAATTAGACGGGGTGGGGAAACGCCCAGGCATACCTGGGCTGAAAAACTGAATTGCTCAGTAGATGAGCTTGCATGAGCGTCTCCAAAAGAACAATTAATGCTCCTTCCGGGTGATCTTATCCAGATAGCCCATCGCAAAAGCAGAAACGACGAATGTCAGATGGATGATGACATACCACATCAGGTAATCCGTCTCCACATTCTCCGCATTCACAAAGATTTTCAGCAGATGAATGGAGGAAATCGCCACAATCGAAGCCGCGACCTTGTTTTTCAGCGTGCCGGAATCCACTTTGCCCAACCAGCTGAGTTTTTCCTGGCCTTCTTCGATATCCAATTGAGATACAAAATTCTCATAACCGCTGAACATCACCATGACCAACAAGCCACCCACCAGGGCCATGTCCACCAGGGATAAGACCAGCAGTACCAGATCAGCTTCTTTCATAGAGAAAATGATCGGCAGGTAGTGCGCAAGCTCCTGGAAGAACTTTAGTCCAAGCATCAATAACGCCAGACTCAATCCCAGATATATTGGGGCCAGTATCCAGCGGGCTGAATACATCAGATTTTCAATTAAACGTTCCAAATTCAGGTCTCCAAGGGCCTTAATTTATTACCCGCCCTTTATATGGGAATAAACTATCAAAACACAAGCCTTATACCATTTATCCCGCTCAAACACCGATAGTCTGGTCAAACTTTCATCATTGGCCAGTCGGTGCCATATTAGTAGACTATAACCGGCGTTTGACAGGCATATTTCCAGTTTCGCCACTCGCGCCGGGTTAAACCACAAAAAGCTGGTTAACAAGAGGACCAGGCCCCATGAAACTGATCGGCTCTTACACTAGTCCCTTTGTTCGTAAAATCAGGGTCATGCTATTAGAAAAAGGCATACCGTTTTCCCTACTGGAAGATATTCCCTGGAATCAGGATTCAAAAGCCCCCCAATACAATCCACTGGGTAAAGTGCCGATTCTGATCGATGAGCAGGGTAAAACCTGGTTCGATTCACCGGTGATCGCAGAGTACATCGAAGCCCTCCACACCAAACACATGCTGATTCCCCCGGGCAAAATAGGCGCGGTTGAAGTCAGACAGATGGAAGCTCTGGCTGATGGTATCGTAGAGGCTGGTATTGCGATCTTCCTGGAGAAAAAACGCCCCGTAGACATGCAAAACCCGGACTGGATGACTCGCCAGCACGGAAAGATCAAAAGAGGCATAGAAACGCTAGAGGCCATTCTTGG
Source organism: Hahella ganghwensis DSM 17046 (assembly GCF_000376785.1). GTDB lineage: Bacteria > Pseudomonadota > Gammaproteobacteria > Pseudomonadales > Oleiphilaceae > Hahella > Hahella ganghwensis. Next base: position 61,140 of record NZ_AQXX01000111.1, on the reverse strand, counting down.
GGACAGGGAATGGATGCACGCCGACACCTTCAGCCTCGCAGATATCTCTGTTGGCGTGGTCTTGGAGTGGTTGAACTTCAGGTTGCCTGACTTGGGCTGGCAGAATGATGCCCCTAAACTGGCAGGTTATCTCGAACGCTTAAAAGAACGCCCTTCCTTTCAGGAAACCCAGCCACCGAATATCTAACGAGGGCTGACCGCATGGCGAAAAAGACTATGGTGGTAACCAACCCTGCCATAGTCTTTTTTTCATGATGAAAAAGCGATCAGGAAATCAGATAACCACCATCGACGGGCATGCTGATACCTGTTGTGTAACTGGCAGCATCACTCACCAGATACAATACTGCACCCGCCATCTCCGATGGCTCGGCGATTCTGTTCAGGGGCACATGCTCCAACAACTTCTTACGAATGGCATCATTTTGGGTTAAAGCAGAAGCAAACTTGGTGTCTGTACCACCAGGCAAAAGTGCATTCACCCGAATTCCGAAAGGCGCGCACTCTTTGGCAAAGGTTTTAGTCATGCTGATGACGGCAGATTTGGTGATGGAGTATATACCTTGCATCGCACCCGGTATCACGCCATTCACAGACGCCACATTCACTATCTTCCCACTCTTCTGCTCTCGCATGATTTTACCGGCTTCCACCGACATGAAAAAATAGCCCCGAATATTCACATCAACCGTCTTTTGGAATACCCCAAGATCCGTATCCAGCACATGCCCGAAGTAAGGATTGGTCGCCGCATTGTTGATCAGAATATCCAGTCGACCATGACTTTCTCTGATGTGCGAAAACAGCGCCGAAATCTGTTCCATTTCACCGATATGACAGGCAAAGGCTTCGGCCTTGCCGCCATTATCACGAATAGACTGTGCCACCGCCTCGCAACCATCCAGCTTACGGCTGGAGACAATGACATGAGCACCGTAGGCTGCCAGCGTTCTGGCAATAGATTCCCCAATACCACGGCTTGCCCCTGTTACCAGAGCGACCTGGCCGGTGAGATCAAATAAATTATTTTCCATGATATCTGTACCCTTTTATTGGCTAATTGCGGTTGTAGTAATCTTGTTATGGTTTATGACTGCCGACCTTTATGCTGTGGCGAGGTTTTCGAATAGGCCACCACATTATTGATTAAGTCGCCTCATAATCGATAAGTCACCACACCACCGATAAGTCACTAAACTATCGATAGGTCACCAAGGTTCGGTCCGCCTCCTGCTGCAGATAGGCGTAGTGGTTGAAATACCCCAGGGAGCGGCGGGTTTTGCTATAAAATATTTTGGTAATGGAAGCATTGGCGATTGACCAATTCAGCTGTAACGCAGCTTGTGGCGTGAGTTTCAGAATTGATGCCAACATGCCGGCAATCGCCCCTCCGGATGTGACTACGACCACGTTTTTTCCTGACCCGGCTACAGAGATAGCACGTTCAACAGCGCCAGATACACGCTCCACCACATCGCTCCATGATTCCATTCCTTCCCACTGGTCTTGCGAAACCCATGCATCCACCACGCGTTCAAAAACTTTCTGGAAGGCTTTCTTCCGGTCCACGTCATGATTCAGAAAGGCCGAAATCTCCGGCTCATGAGCCAACCCTGGCAATATGCTCGACAAGACCACCTGATGATCAAATTCATTGAATCCCGGGTCTTCCATAACCTTGGTAGACTCCAGCCCCATTGCAGCCAGCGACAAACGGGCTGTATCCTGCTGGCGCTCCAGGGTGCCCGAGAACCAGTGATCAATGTGTAGTCCTTTGGCGGCCAGATAACGACCACAATGAACCGCCTGAAGTCGACCGGTATCGGACAACCGATCATAGTTCGAGCTACCAAAACTGGCCTGGCCATGACGTATGAGATATACCGCTCCCATTCTTCCCTCACTCAGAATTGATTGCTTCTGGCCTAGCTTAGGCTGGAAGCGGAAATCTTGTCGCGCAGGTAGCCCTCCAGATACTTCACCATCTGGATAAATCCGGCAAACCGTTTGTCCTGGGTCTGACCATGATAATAGCGGTAGTAAATCTGCTGGATGATCACCACTAACCTGAACACGCCATAGACTTCGTAGAAGTCGAAGTTGTCGATATCAAGTCCCGATTTCTCCAGATAATAATCCACCACCTGCTGACGGCTCAGCATGCCAGGTAGATGAGTGGGCTGACGCCTCAGAACATGCAGAGGCTGCGGATCATCCTGCTGAATCCAGTAGGCGAGACTATTGCCCAGATCCATCAAAGGGTCGCCAATGGTCGCCATTTCCCAGTCCAGCACACCGATGATGTTCATCGGGTTATCCGGATCCAGCACCAGATTGTCAAAACGATAATCATTGTGGACAAGACATTGCTGTATCTGTGACGGTTGACGTTCTTTCAACCAGGCCATCACTTCGGTGTATTCCGGTGCGTCGTCTGTGTGAGATTTCAGGTAACGGTCACACCAGCCATTGATCTGGCGTTCGACGTAATCCCCAGGACGCGCCAGTTCTTTGAGGGTAGTCTGCTTCCAATTAATCTGGTGCAGATCCACCAGCCGGTCTACCAGATTATGACAAAGTGTGGTGCAGTCAGATGCAGACAGATTCAGGTTCTTGGGAACATCTGCTCGCAGAATAATGCCCCGCAATCGCTCCATCACATAAAACTCGCTGCCAATGACCTCATGGTCATCACAGAATCCCACCATTTTCGGGACATAGGGATAGACTGCCTGCAGTCCCTGCATCACCCGGAACTCTCGCCCCATGTCATGCGCGGACTTAGCCTTATGTCCGAAAGGTGGGCGACGAAGCACAAATTCCCGATCGTCGTAACTCAATAAGTAGGTCAGGTTGGAGGCTCCACCAGGGAACTGAGTGATTTTCAACTCCCCCGTTAGACCGGGAACCACCTGCTTCATATAATGATCTATCGCTTTTACATCCAGCTCTTCACCGGATCTGACGGCACCGGCGCTATCAACTAAGCTCATCAATTTCCCTCGTCTCTATGCTTTTTGTTCGCAGCTCGCTGTTTAATAGCCCAGGTTCTGATTCAGCGGGCCAGCAGATTACTCAGGCAACTTTCGGTTTTGATGAACCCGGTTGCTGAGAATCCTCATGATCCTCCTTCAACGAATCAATGTCCCAGCCGTTGCGTTTGGCCAACAATCGTTTACCCAATGAACGCAGACTGGCGAGATATCCCGCGGGAAGATAACGTTTAAGCAACCAGAAAAAGCGATAGTTGCGATGGGGCAGGATATAAAAATCCTGTTTTGCGACACCGTCATATATGCGTTCAGCGACATCGTTAGCGGAGAGTTTGGATGATGCGAACAGCTTTTCGAGCGTTTCATGAACTTGAGGCGAGGCAAAGCGACCATTCCTGGCGAGATTAGTAGCAAAAAAACCGGGGCACACCACACTGGTGCCGACACCAAAGCTGTCCAGTTCACCCACCAGGGTTTCTGAAACGGCGACGACACCCGCCTTGGCAGCATTATAAGACCCCATTTCCGGTGAATGGATCAGACCCGCCATAGAGGAGATATTTACCACATGTCCTGACTTCTGTTTCTTGAACAAAGGCACAAAGGTCCGACAACCGCGCACAACGCCCATCAGATTAATGTTCAATACCCAGTCCCAGTCCTCCAGGGGTGCGGTATCGATCGCACCGTGTGTGGCGACGCCAGCATTATTAATCAACACATCCAGTCCGCCCCAGGTTTCCACAATTTTCTTTTTCCAGGCCTGGATATCACGCACCTTGGTGACATCCACACGCTGATAAAATGCCCGGTCTTTCGGTAATTGCAGAGATTTGACGATACTCTCGCCGGCTTCATCCTGAATGTCGGCCAGTGCTACACGCCATCCACGGCTCAGGAACAGTCGGGTCAGTGCCAGCCCAAGGCCACTGGCGGCCCCGGTGATGGCAACACGTTTTTCTGGGAATCGTTGCATAACAGTTATCCTGTGTCGGTGCAGTCCAACCGGTAAGCTGGAAATTATTTGTTATATTTTTTCAATTCGAATTTGGCGATAAGTGCCCGGTGTACTTCGTCGGGTCCATCTGCCAGTCGCAACACTCTGGCATAAGCAAACAGGCCGGTCAGGGGAAAATCATCGGACAGGCCACCACCACCATGCATCTGAATCGCCTGGTCCACTATACGCTGGCAGACATTAGGTGCGACCACTTTAATCTGTGATATATCGCTCATGGCGGCAAACACACCATGCTTGTCGATCTTATAAGCTGCCTGCAGGGTAAGAAGTCTGGCCATCTCGATATCAATACGAGCATTGGCGATGATGTCCGGATTCCCTCCCAATTTGGCGATAGGCTTACCAAAGGCCACACGTTTTGTTGCCCGTTCACACATCAGTTGCAAAGCTCTTTCTGCAGCCCCCAGGGCTCGCATACAGTGGTGAATTCGGCCCGGACCAAGACGTCCCTGGGCAATCTCAAAGCCACGGCCGAGGCCTGCGATGATGTTGTCTTTGGGCACCCTTACGTTATTGAAGTGGACTTCACCATGTCCATAAGGCTCATCCAATTGACCGAATACCGGCAACATACGCTTGATATCAACCCCCTCAGCGTCGCGAGGTACGATCACCATAGAATGCTGCTGATGTCGGCCTTGCTCCGGGTCGGTCAAACCCATGAAAATAAAAAACCGCGTATTCGGATGCCCGGCATTGGAGGTCCACCATTTCTTACCGTTAATAATAACGTCATCACCATCCGCGACAATCGTACCTTGCATATTGGTGGCATCCGAGGAGGCAACCTCAGGTTCCGTCATGGCAAATGCAGAACGAATTTCTCCCTCCAGCAACGGCTTCAACCAACGCTCCTGCTGCTCACTGGACCCATAGCGCGCAAGAACTTCCATATTTCCGGTATCCGGCGCACTGCAATTGAAAACCTCCGGGGCAATAAACGAATACCCCATTTCCTCGGCCAACGGTGCATATTCCAGTGTTGTCAGACCAGGGCCATATTCTTCCTCAGGTAGAAAAAGATTCCACAGACCTTCCTTTTTCGCTTCAGCTTTCAGTTCCTCCATAACAGGAGGTTGAGTCCAGGTCTGACCCGGCGCGGATAGGTGCGCGTAATAGGCTTCCTCCGCAGGAACAATCCGCTCTCTCACAAACGCCCGAACACGTTTAATGTAGGACTGGGCTCGTGCCGAATGTTCAAAATCCATAATCCACCTCTTGTCCGTCAATCCGCGCCCTGCAGATCAATTCCGGATAGTTAGTCTAAAGCTGATGTAGGGTAAAAACTGTTTGTTGGGTTAAAGCTAAGCCACGGCATATAATTAAACAAATGAATAATAGAAATATATAGATATTAATATCATGCATGTCAGTCGAATCGACCTGAATCTGTTTATTGTCTTTGAAGCCATATACAGTGAGGGAAGCATTACCCGGGCAGCCGAGGTCCTCCACCTGACCCAGCCGGCCATCAGTCATGCCCTTGCCCGGTTGCGGGACGTTCTATCCGATGATTTATTTATACGAACCGCCAGAGGAATGCGGCCGACGCCTTACGCAGATCAATTGATTGGCACTGTCAGGCAATCCTTAAATCATCTACAACGAGGGCTGCAGCAAAGCGTGGAGTTTACTCCCGGACGCCTGAATACCCAGTTCAGATTAAGTATCCGGGACATGTTTGAGGCTTTGCTGTTACCCGAACTGATTCGACGTTGTCGTCATGATGCCCCAGAAGTGACCTTCAGTTGTGTGCGTGTCCCCAGGGAGCAACTGGTGCACGATCTCGCCAGCGGCAGGGTAGATGTGGCCGCGGATATATTACTCAGCCATGATGATAGTATCGTCCATGAAAAACTGTCTGAGGATCATCTCGTCTGCCTGCTGAGAAAAGGGCATCCGGCATCAGAACGGGAATGGACGCTGGGCGAAATGCTTAAGTGGCCGCACGCACTGGTATCCTCCAGAGAACACGGCCCCGGTTATGAAGATGTACAGCTCTCCCGGCATGGTTTACAACGTAAAATTGGACTGCGCACCCCCCACTTCTTTGGAGCGGCTCTGGTCGTTGCTCAGAGCGATCTTGTGCTCTGTGCCCCACAACGGTTTGCAGAAATACTGCGTCGTCGCCTGGGGCTCGAGGTCAGGCCTTTTCCCATGACGCTGGGGGCCTTGGAACTCTACCTTTACTGGCATCACTCCATGGATCAGGAGCCCGCTCATCGCTGGCTAAGAGAGCAGGTTAAACAAGCCATGGGCAACATCAGTGGACAGAACAGTCCAGACTTGGTGGTAAAAGACTAATGGATAGCGATAAAGGAATAATGGGTTGAGCGCAGAAAGCTCTCAGTGATCAAAAAATAGACTTTCGGTATTCCACTACAGCCGGATGACACTTTGTAGCGCATACTCAATATCGCCTTGATTAAGTGGTTCCGCGACCCCCTAACGGACGCTCCGAATTGCTTGATAAGCACTAAGTGCTCTCCTATGCGGGACCAGATCATTTATCTTGTCCCGTTTTTTTATACCCGCCAGAAAGCACAACCTGATTTATTCAGCAGATCATCCCCATAAGACAGCCGTCTCATCGAGCGTCAGAATTACAAAGAGATTTTATGCCAGGTTTGATAGAGAATCTGGGTATCGTTGGCTGCACGGTGGGTATCAACACCCAATTCATCGATGACAGACCGACGAACGTCAACCCAGTTATTCATTTGCTGGGGGGTCAGAATCTGGGAAATGGATTCCAGACGGAATTGGCATTCGAGTTTGGCGGCTTTATAAAGTCGGTGCAGCCAGAACGAATCAAACGCCAGTGCATCACAGTAGGTGGTCTCGGGAATCAATTCATTCAGGGCATGAGCAACGTCAATAACGTTACACCCTTCCGCATCCAATTGCTCGCGACTGATACCGTGAACTTTTTCAGCATCGGGAGACCAGTCTCTCCAGAGGGGGGCAGGCTTCAGTAACCAGCTATGAATAGTACCGTTGGGCAGGCAGATACCAACTTCGATGGGATAACTGCAAATCAGATCAAGGCTGGATGCTTCAAAATCAATGAAACAGGGTGCCTCCTTAACCAAAGGGCCACTCACCGCTTCCAGTGTCTGACTTTGCTGTTCTTTCACCACTCTCTCTTTTATTTTGAATTTTGTTTTTTAGGGCGGAAATGATACCCCCTGCACGCTGAAATGTCTGGCTTCGCCGCACAGATTGCCTAAGTGATTTCCCTTACATCCTGCTTACATTTCGCCTGTCAGAGTCACTTAGGCAACAAGGATGACTCTATTGAGCTGACGTCAGAGGGACTTCAGTATTCCGCCGCGCAAACCCTGATAACGGCGTATAAATCACCTGCTCCCCGGACAATTCCGGCCAATAGACCAACATTAACTGATGTCCCTGTTGCTGACTATAATAAATGACCGACATGACTCCGGGACGCTGAGTGATCAGATATTTAATTGTCTCTTTTTCATGATGCTTGGATAAATCCACCAGCACTGGTGATGGAAACTGATCAAATTGCTCGGACCTCACCAATTGCCGAGTCAGGTAATTCCGTAGCTTCAGAAAATCCGGATGATTGGGCGCTGATAGAATTTCCTCTGCCGTACTGGCCGCAGAAGCTGTATCAACCGCCTGGAAGGACAATTTTACAACGGCCGGAGCTGACCAACCTGCAAATGCCTGAGTGTCCTGAGGGACCGCTCCCATCATAGCTCCGAGCATCACGGAAAAACCCAACGTCAAAAAGGGCCTGCCGACTCGCTCTTTTCCAGGTTGTCCCCGGTGATGTCGCACAAGAACTCTTTTCGCTTTTGCCTGCTGCCTGTATTGCACCAGTACAACACCCGCCGCCATTAACAACACACAGGCTAGGGCTAGGACTGTGACCGAAGCAAGACCAGAAGTACTCATTTCAAAACCTCCTTCCAGACAACAGCAGGAGATACTGTGCACGGCCGACCCGGGCGTGTACCCCAGTGCGATGTCCGGCTCTTCAGCAGATCACACCAAGCAGCCGAGGAAGGACTTTAAAGTGTACTTCGCATTCGCCACCTCTAAAGGTCTGATACCAGAGAAATTCCTTCTCTCCTGAAGCATCCGGCGCGGCCACTCACGTCACTTTGGCGCTCGAAAGACAAACCATCTCTCTGGACCTAAAGAGGCTCCTGCGTCATCAGGCCCTACTTATCGATATAGCAGAAAATCTATCAACTGTCGTTTTTTGGTCAAAAATTAATCGTATCGATATGTAATATTGGAAAAGCAAAAGCAGTAAAATCGGATATAAGCGTATCAACACAGGTGTCAGGAAAATTCGATAAAGGGCGAATTTTTGTGCAAACGCCTGTATACTTTGCGCCCTTTTTTTACACGAACAGAAATTTGTATTGAGAACATGAGCAGCACACAGTCTACCCCGGAAACAATGCCTCAGCCCGGCAAAGAAAAAGTCGTTACCATTTTCAGCGGCGGAATGGATTCTTTTACCCTGTTAAATCAGTTAGTGGCTGAAGGCAAAGAAGTATATGCGCTGTCCTTCAATTATGGTCAGCGCCACAGCAAAGAACTTCAGTGTGCGGAAAAAGTGTGTGCACAGCTCGGTGTATCCCACAAAACTGTCGATATCACCAGCATCAACAGCCTGTTAGCCGGATCATCGCTGACCGACGATATTGATGTCGCAGAAGGGCACTATGCAGAGGAAAACATGAAGTCCACTGTCGTGCCGAATCGAAACATGATCCTGCTATCGCTGGCCATCGGCTATGCCGTGTCGCTGAAGGCTGAAGCCGTGTACTACGGAGCTCATGGCGGAGATCACGCGATTTACCCTGACTGTCGTCCACCATTCGTGGAAAAAATGCATGAAGTTTCATTGCTGGCAAACTACGAACCCGTGGCAGTCAAAGCGCCCTATCTGCACATGACCAAGATTGACATTCTCCGTGAAGGACTCGCTCTTGGACTCAACTATGCCGACACCTGGACCTGTTACAACGGCAGAGAAAAAGCCTGCGGTAAGTGCGGTTCCTGCGTGGAGCGTCTGGAAGCCTTCGCAGAAAACGGTGTGACAGACCCGCTTCCCTACGAATCCGATCAGGCCTGAGCCTGATCATCCGGACAGGTATGCTGTATGTATCGCGTTAAAGAAATCTTCTATACCTTGCAGGGAGAGGGAGCACAACAGGGACGTGCAGCAGTGTTCTGCCGATTCAGTAAGTGCAATCTCTGGACCGGGCGAGAGAAAGACCGGGCCAATGCAGTATGCAATTTCTGCGATACAGACTTTATCGGCACAGATGGCCAGAACGGTGGACGTTTTACAACGGCAGAGGAACTGGCGGAGCGAATAAACAGCTTCTGGCCACCGGAGTCATCCCGCAAGTTTGTGGTCTGTACTGGCGGAGAGCCTCTATTACAACTGGACTCTGCCTTGATCGATGCGCTTCACAATGTGGGGTTTGAAGTGGCTGTGGAAACTAACGGCACCCTCCCCTCACCACCAGGCATAGATTGGCTATGTGTCAGCCCCAAGGGTACAGCGCCTGTGGTTATAGAATCCTGTGACGAACTCAAACTGGTTTATCCACAATCCGCCGCAATGCCGGAGCAGTTTTCCCATATACAGGCCGATCACTATTACCTTTCTCCGATGGCTGATCCCCTGGTCAAAAGCGGTGAAGACGATATCAAGCAATCCAACACCCAGGCCGCTCTGGCGTATTGCATGAGACATCCGAAATGGAAGCTGAGCGTGCAGCTGCATAAAATTCTTGGAATAGACTAGGAAGCGACCCCGTGCCCAAACAGAATCCAGCCATGACGTAGGTGCGAAGCGGATTCACCCTAATGCGGGCTAGTGCGTATTGCCCGGCATGTGAACTTCACTCAGCATTTTAACGAAAATTCATCGCCGCAACGGCAATGCTGGTAGTTTTAAGAGAAACCCCGGATGCAGATTACCCTCGCCCTGTTACCCATATTTATTCTGATCGTGATTGGAAATGCCATGCGCAGGCTGGATTTTCCCGGCGATCAATTCTGGGCTCCTGCGGAAAAATTTCTTTACTACTTCCTGTTTCCGGCAATGTTGGTGGACAAACTGACCTACGCCAACCGCGACGGTCTGCTGTTGGATCGCCTGTTTTACGCCATTTCTTTGGCATTCATAGTTGCCACCATCCTGCTCTGGCTGATGCAACGCTGGATAAAATGGTCCGGCCCGGCATTCACCTCGATATATCAGGGGGGCATTCGGTTCAACAGCTATGTCGGACTGGCTGCTGCTCATTCTTTGATGGGCGATCAGGGATTGGCAGTGGCCGCACTCTCCATGTCAATCATGATTCCTCTGCTGAATCTGCTGTGCATCGGTAACTTCGCTTTATATGCACAACAGATCCGGCCAGGATGGAAAAGCATTCTAAAAGCGATTGTGACCAATCCCCTGATAGTGGGCAGTCTGGCCGGTTTGATCTTCAATGTTCTTGGAGTGAGATTTCCGGATACAGTGAATCAGGTGCTGGACCTCGTAGGCAATATGGCGCTGCCAATGGGCCTGCTTTGTGTCGGTGCCGCGTTGAATCTTAGAGCCCTGAGCAATCAGGGCAGCAGCATGCTCAGCGCCACTTTATTCAAATTGGCGCTTTTCCCCGTTATCTTTGTCGGTGCGGGCATGCTGGTGGGACTTCCAGACTTCACCTTGGGAGTATTTGCCATACTTGGCAGCCTGCCAACAGCAACAGCCTCCTATATTCTGGCCCGCCAGTTGGGAGGAGATGCACCTCTTATGGCCGCCATGATCAGCGGTCAGACGCTGCTGGCCATGGCCAGCATGCCCCTGGTGATCCCCTTGTTACAATGGTGGATTACTCGCTAGAACGGCTGCCCGACTATTTGCCTTACGCGTTGAGACTTTCCCTGTACTGTTTTTGCGCTTACGAACGGCTGACTTTACCTTGACCGGTACGCCGTTCAAGGCGGCATTTCCTGACAACTGGTCGATAAACTGCTCGTCGGTAAGGTCATTGAGACTGACCCCGGCATGTTCGGCAGCCGTTTTCCAGTTCACACCTTTCCGCTTATGGCCCCATCCGTGGGGGATACTGACAACTCCCTCCATGATATCGTCTGTGACTTCGACTTCTATGCGAACCTTTCCGACTCTGGAAGCTATCTCCGCTTCAATGCCATTTTGCAGACCAAGCCGGCTGGCATCGCGGGGGTGAATCATCAGGGTGCAGCGGTTTTTTCCTTTCACCAGGCGATGGCTGTTATGCAGCCAGGAATTATTCGATCGAACATGACGGCGCCCGATCAACAGGAGATTGTCACTGCCAGCTTGCTTCAGCAGTTTTCTGACTCTGGTCAGGTCCTGGAGATATAACCTTGGCGCCAAGTGAATATGCTTGTTGCGAGTATACAGACGCTGCAAAAGTATCGGTCGCAGAGGCCCCAGATCCAGTCCGTGAGGATGCTCCTCAAGTTTGGCAAGACTCAGGCCTTTGGGCAGATCCTGATATTGTTCATTCATAGCCCCAGCCTGCCACAGTTGCCGTAATGGATGCTTGATATCCAACACTTGCAATACCTTCTCAACATGTTTTCCCCAGCGATCAGAGGCCGGCAGCTCGCGTCCATAGGGCCCCAGCTGCAGATAAATATCCGCCAGACCATCCGGACCCAGTGAAGTTAGAATGCGATGTCGGATTTCCGCCTGCACTGAAGTTTTCAGATCCCGGCTGCTCAGGCGGCGCGAAAGCTCCAGGAAAATTTCCCAGTCATGAAAACTCCCCGGTTGGGCCTGAAATACCGGGGGCGAATACTTCACGGTGTTCCTCACTGCCACGGAAGTGAATACCGCATCGATATAACTGTGCTCCAGAGGTCCTGTAGGCGGGAGGATAATATCCGCATGACGGGAGGTTTCCGTCACATACATATCCAGACTGACCATAAAGTCCAACTGCTCCAGAGCTTCATCGAGCTTGCCGCCATTTGGAGAAGACAAAACCGGATTACCCGCCACGACGACCATGGCACGTATTTTTTCCGGTCCGTCTGTCAGCATTTCCTCTGCCATCGTCGCGGCGGGTAACTCTCCACCGAATTCAGGCAATCCCCGCACACTACTCTTGTACTTACCAAAATGCCCGGTCAGTCCCGCCATTCCGGTAAAGGTCACCAGATCCAGTGCCGGTAGCGTGAACATTAGCCCGCCACGACGATCCATATGCCCGGTGAGTATGTTCAGGCAATAGATCAACCAGGTGGAGACCGCTCCAAATTCCTGTACGCTGGTCCCCATACGTCCATATAAAAGTGCCTGACGAGTTCCGGCCAGTTCACGCGCTAATTCACGAATACGCTCTGCTGGTATACCGGTGGCAGAGGCAACAGTCTCCGGCGCATAGGCATCACTGGCCAACTGCAGTAGTTCAATATCATCCAGGTGTCCTTCCAGATGACCTAGATGAACAAGGTTCTCTTCGAATAGGGTGTGCAACATCGCCAGCAGCATCAACACATCGGTTCCCGGCTTGATAAAAATATGCTCATCGGCGAGGCTGGCCGTTTCTGTCCTGCGGGGATCTATCGTTATCACCCTGCCACCGCGAGAGCGAACAGCCTTCAGACGCTTATCCACACCTGCCGCCGTCATCAGACTGCCGTTGGACGCGGCAGGATTCCCGCCGACACAGATAAACAGATCTGTTCGATCAATATCGGGCACAGGGAATAATCCCTGATGACCAAACATTTTAAGGTTGGCCAACATATGCGGCAGCTGGTCCAGGGAGGTGGCGGAGAATCGTTTCCGTGTCGCCAGTGAACGCAGGAAGGGCACCATCATCAGCATTTTGCCATGATCGTGCACATTGGGATTGCCAAGATAAACCCCCACAGCATTTTTACCGAATTCCTCCCGGACCTGAATAAGGCGTTGCGCGGTATAGTCAAGCGCTTCCTGCCAGGAAATTTCCTCCCAGCCGTCTGTGGTACGACGTATCGGTTGGCGCAATCGATCAGGATCATTCTGGATGTCCTGCAGCGCTACCGCTTTCGGACAAATAAACCCTTTACTGAAGGGATCCTCCGCATCACCCTTGATACTGATAATCTCTTCACCGCGGGTTTCAACTCTGATTCCGCACATTGCCTCACATAGCGTACAGTTACGAAAATGCACCTCAGGTGCAGCCTGCGTGGTTTGATCCATGACCCTATCCTCTTAATTATTATTGAACAGGCACGCCTCCGGGGATATCTGTCAGTGCTTGAGGCGTTGCTCCATTGTCCGCCGCCAATTGAGATGGCTTATCTGCGCTGTGACTTTCGTCATTAATTGGAGATGCCCACTCTGCCTTGGAGACACTGCCGAGTCATCTTGGCACTCAAAATTGTCATGACAGTCTATATGAAAAACCGGGGCACCAGCGGATGTTAAGACATCGTAGAAACTGATCGCACCGGATGCCAAGAGGCGAACGTGCCAGTTTCTGGGGTAAACAGGCCGGAGGAGCATCCCTTATCCTCCGATCATCGTCAGGACTGGCTCTAAATTCTATCCACCACACTTTGATGCCGGGACAGCAGACTTTCCAGACGGGTAAGTTGTGCCTCTTGCTCTGACCCAGCACGAATGCCCGAAAATTCAACACCACAACGGCACAGACTTCCAAGAAATTTTACGTGTTTTACTTCGCCCTGGACCTTTTCCAGTTTAATCTCGCCAATCTCCATCTTCAGATAGAAAGAGAGTGTGATGATCTGACCGACATTGAGAGGACGATCGCTGTCAATACAGACTCCAGAGTGAGTAAAGTCCATCGCTCGAACTTCTGACCAGGTTTCACCAAATAGCCCTTTTTTCTCACGGATATTGGTTTGCAGCTCGATGGCAGGTATGCGCCGCACCCGGCGTCTTTCCATTTGTGTAGCAGTTGAGGGAGTCACCTTATTCTCCTTTAAATGGTGTCACGACATAGAATATTGACGGTGTTGATTTGATCCCGGTTCAGGAGGTGAAATTGTCGGGGTTGCAGCATCCTGAGGGAATGACTTTTAAACTCCTTAATGCACCTGCAGTTGTCTATTCGACTTCCAAAAGCACAAAGACAGACTGACGTACCAAAATGGCAAATTAGATAAGCTGTCTTATAAAATTTATAGTTGTCGATAGTGGATGCATCCACTTGATATCAGGGTTAATTTTCAGTTTTGTTAATTGGCTCATTTCTTAACACCGTAAATAAAACGACAACAACGATGCTGATGACACCAGACCCAGGCTATTTAGGCACAGAAGAAATACTCAAACATCTGGACACACTTGCCTCTCTCTTGGGAGAAAGTTCTCTTCCATCTGAAGACACTGCCTGTAATCGGCGCAACTGGAATCTTTTGGCTGCGGAAATGACCATTCGTGACAAATTGCCACGCCCCTTCATCAAGGACTGGCTGGAACTTCCACTATCCACGAGACTCTCGTCTGGCGGGTTACAGCCTCCATTATCTGAGTCTGCTCGAATTCCTCGACCGACTTCAGGCCACCAGCTCTGGGCTCAGTACAAGTATTCAGTTATGGCCAGAAGTAATGCTCTCTATCGCAGGATCGGGCCGGACCTGGCCAGCGAGAAGCTGGATTTCGAGGCACTTCGAGAGCTCCTGGAATCAACCAGAAGACAGCCTCCGGAGTTAGGCGGACTACGCAATGCGGTCTACCATATGTGGGGTTACGTCAAATCGGCCAGCCAGTTAAAACCAGATGAAACACCATTACCAGTGTTGTTCCGTGAGATTCAGTCGCTGGCGGTCAGGCATCACAGTCAATATCTGTTACACTCCACCGCATTAGGGGAATTTGCCTATTGGTGCTGGCGCCTTGATCCTGATAATGGGGCGCTCCCTTCCACTCATTCAACGGATACTGCATGCTGAAACTCAATCATCGCATTCTGGGGAATGGCCCTCCCATGGTCATGCTCCATGGGTTGTTCGGTTCCATGGAGAATCTAGGGGGCATTGCCCGTTTGCTGACAGATCACTTTGAACTGCATATGCTTGATCTGAGAAATCACGGCCGCTCCCCTCATCACCCACAAATGAACTACGCCTGCATGGCAGAAGACGTGCATCACTATCTGCAATCTGCCGGCATTCAGCGTGCGCATGTTCTGGGGCACTCGATGGGCGGGAAAGCGGCCATGCAGCTGGCTTTGACTTATCCGGAGCAAATAGACCATGTTATTGTGGCAGACATCGCCCCGGTGCAATACCCACCTCATCATGATGGCATACTGAAAGGCCTTGCCCAGATTGACCCAGTCACATTGCAGTCCAGACTACAGGCAGATGAGATATTAAAGGCCTATGTTTCTGAAGTTCCTGTACGGCAGTTTCTTTTGAAAAACCTGGTCAAACAAGGAGCAGGTGGATTCCAGTGGCGCATGAACCTGGATGTGATCAATAGCCAATATCAGCAAATTATGGCTGGCCAAAGCAGCAGCAAGCCATTTACCGGGCCGCTATTGTTTATCAAGGGCGGAAATTCTGACTATATCCAACCACATCATCGGGAGCACACCGCGAACCTGTTTCCCCATGCCGAAGTCAAGATTATCCCCAATACCGGTCATTGGCTACATGCCGAAAAACCTGAGCTATTTGCCCGCGTGGTGAAGCGCTTTATGCAAGTGGAGGACTGAACCATGCATAAGAATATATTGATCATCTACACCGGCGGCACTATCGGCATGGTAAGGTCCCCCATGGGATATATTCCCGTCGGCGGGCTACAAAAACTTATTGATCTCAAGATTCCACCCCGCATCGCGGTAGACATGCCAGGTTATGACCTTTACGAATACCCGGATCCCATTGACAGCAGCAATATACAGCCAAAGGACTGGTTGCGAATCGCCAAAGACATCAGCGATCGCTACGATGATTATGACGGGTTTGTGGTCTTGCATGGCACTGACACCATGGCCTATACAGCCTCGGCACTCTCCTTTCTGCTACAGGGTCTGACCAAACCGGTGATTGTGACCGGGTCGCAGATTCCACTCAGCGAACTGCGTAACGACGCCCAAAGTAACCTGGTAACCTCCATTGAACTGGCTAGCAGTTATGTTATTCCGGAGGTGTGCCTTTACTTCAATGGGCACCTGCTCAGAGGTAACCGCAGCAGTAAACTGAAAGCAACAGGCTTTGAAGCATTTGAAAGCCCCAATTATCCAGAACTGGCAAACGTGGGCATTTATATCGAGCTAAATCACTCCGCGCTTCTCCCCGTGCCTGACACTACCCGGTTCCAGCTTCCTAACTATGATCTGAATCAGGTCAGAGTGCTTTCCCTGTACCCTGGATTTGAAGCAGAGGTCATCGATCTTCTGGCTCAAGCTCCGTGCCGGGCACTGATATTAAAAACCTACGGTGTCGGCAATGGTCCGAGTATGAACAAAGCCCTGATGAAAGCACTTGAAAATGCCCACAGCCGGGGAATTACTCTGGTCAACCTGACTCAGTGCACAACCGGCAGGGTCAAATCCGACAGCTATGCAGCAGGCTCTGCACTGGCTCGAACAGGATTGATTGCCGCTGCCGATATGACAGTAGAGGCGGCTTATACGAAATTACATCATCTGTGCGCAATGCAGCTTAGCGCGGAGGAAATACGCCAGCAGGTTGCAAGCCCACTGGCAGGTGAATTAACGCTCAAATCTGAATAACTGGCACCGTATCCCTGCCTTAACACGCCTCTGAAAAACAATATCAATTTATTGATACAAAAAGCATTTTCAGAGGCTTTCATCGCAATGACAAATGCCCCCGGTTGATCTGCATCAACAGGCTTCACAAAAGGGTTGCAGTCTTCATCATTTTGCCACATCCTTGATCCACAATTTGATCAACAAAACAGCATCGAATGATGTTCGTATACACAAAAAAATAATAATTAAATCAAGCACTAATGGTGTTATCATGGCAATCAATGAAAGCAAGAGTTGCTTACCTATTGTTATTGATGTTGAAGCGTCCGGATTCGGTCAGGGAAGCTATCCCATTGAGGTGGGATTTATCGGTAGTGACGGCGCTTCTTTCTGCAGTCTCATCAGGCCCCAGCAACATTGGACCGCATGGGACACGGAAGCCGCAAAAGTACATGGCCTGAACCGGGACGTACTCTCTGAAAGAGGCCGTGAAGTCAGGGATGTGGCCAACATGCTCAATCATCACCTGGCCGGCGAAACTGTCTATTCAGACGCCTGGGGTCAGGATTATGCATGGCTGTCCCTGCTGTTCGAGGAGGCTGGCGTCAGTATGGAGTTCAAGCTCGAACCTTTGAGTTCCGTGATGACGGAATCCCAGAAGAATGTCTGGCATCAAACCCGTAAAAGGGTCGAACAAATGCTGGGATTAAGACGGCACAGAGCCAGTTCCGATGCCCGCATTATTCAGATGACTTATCACTGGTCTGATGGTTCAGAGCTCTGCAAGTCACAACATGCCGCACTGGGTCCAACCAGCGGCTCATCCGGCCACAGAGCTGCCTGATCAACCGGTTCAATTTGCCAGCCCTCGCAATCAGGCAAGGCTGGCTATAACAGCCGCAATGGTAACGGATTGCCACGGCACTTCCGTTGCCTTCTTGTGAAGGCGTTACCGACCAGTCTTATTCCACACCCATTGCCCGGCCCGTTATACTATGATGCTTACCTTTATCGAATAAACAATATCACTTAATGAATTTGCTACCAGCCTCCTCCTTTCTTTCATCACTGATCTCCACTACTCAACGCGCACTATCAACCGGAGCACTGATTTCCATTCCAACAAGGGACGAGTACGTCAGAGACCAGAATCTGACTTTCTTACTGAGAGTCCTTGCACAGAGTCGGGAGCGTGAAGCGGCTGCGACACTTACCGATGACGGCTCAGCACCAGCGGGTAAAACCAATCCTTTCCTACCCTATGAACCCGATCTGTATGTTGGCCATTTCAACGACAGTTATGTTTGCCTGCTGAACAAATTCAATGTCCTGCCAAACCACTTCCTCGTGGTCACTTCGACATTTCAGGAGCAAGACAGTCAATTAACACTGCAGGATTTTGAGGTGGCACTGGAAGTATTGGCGCGGCAATCCGCTCTGGTGTTTTTTAATGGCGGAAAACTCGCAGGGGCAAGCCAGAGGCATAAGCATTTGCAGGCAATTCCGTACTCCGACGATTCCGAATCAGGCACTTACGGACTGGCGAACATCAATAAAGTCTGCCCACTTTATGAAATGCTTTGTCAATCCGGAGACGAAGATGGCCTGCCACAACGGTTCTCATTTCTGCACCGGTTAAACAATCATTACCCGACATCAGCCGGATATTTACACCAGATCTACAGGCAATGGATTCGTGAGTTAAAGCTGGCTGAAAACGACAGTGACAAACCCTCAGCCTATAATTTGCTGATGACACGGGAGTGGATAATGATAGTGCCGAGAAAGCAGGAGCACTTTGCAGGCATGTCAGTCAACGCTCTAGGATTTGCAGGTACTCTCTTAGCCAAAACGCCGAAACAGTTAATGCAAATCAGGGATACAAGCCCAATGAATCTCTTAAAAGCTGTGACCCTCCCTTCCGAATATATTTACTAGGAGGCCACCACTTGCCCCCGGTACATACGTACCTTACCACTACTACCTTCCCCGCTGGTGCGACGTGGTTTATCCTCCACCAGGATTTTCTGACCGCGATAGGTCCGATAGGCTGACTTTTCGTCCTGGTCTTCAAGAGAGTGTGATTCAGGAGGGTCAAGATCATGGCGAGAAAGCGACAAGTCTGCCAATTGGATTGCAGCGTAAGCCAGATCTTTGGTGATGTGACATGTGGATAACGTTGCCATAGTGACCATATCATCCAACACATTCGGATTACTTAGCTGTAAAATCCCTAGTTGTTCTTCTTTAAACCGCTTTCGGAGCAGTTGCAGAAGATCGATCATTTCTTTATTGAAGACCATTAGTGCTACCTTGCCTCACCTCAGATGTGCCATTACCTGATAACGATGTCCTTACCAGGCGAGGAATTTATTGGGTTGTTCACCTTAATGCACTATCCAGCAACCGCTATGCCAACTAATTGACTTATAACCCAGACCCGACTGACAATCTCTTGACAAGCGGCGTCGCATCTAGGCTTATAGGATTTTTTATTTAGTCCATTTGAAATAGGGAGAAACCCTAGGTCATTCATTTATCAATTACCCGCACCATTAGAACTCACCGGCCGCACCAACAAGGTGCGTGAGCGACTTATCTACCGGATAAACAACCAGCGTGAACCTTTTGGAGCATGGCACCCTTCAGGCCCGCGGGTTACACTTCTGAGGTTTTGATGTGCACGAGGATTTCATGAGCCGGATACTCAGGTTTCTGCAACCACAGACAGTCTGGCAGTTGGTTGTTATGGCGCTGATGGTAGTGGTCACTCCACTGGCCTGGTTGCTTTACTCAACAGCGATTTCCTTGCAGACACTGACAATTGACAGTAGAGAAGTGACCCAGGAATCCGTCACGCTCGCAGAAAGTGGCCGAAGTGCACGAGCGGCGTTAATAGATATGGAACGGATCGCCCGACAATTTGTGGTGCTGGAGGACAAAGCACTGCTGGACCTCTACCACACTTCTGCCGAGTCTCTGTTGACACCATTGCACACGATTGAAGACCTGCTGCGCAGTCACCGCGCCGGTCAATTGATAAAGGATATTGAGAAAGCGGAAGCCACTCTCTCCCGGTCCCTCCAGAACGATAGCCCCAAAAGTAAAACTCTGGCAGAGAACCTTGCCAACCTGGGTACGATCCAAAACAAGCTTGACCAGTTAATTACCCTGACCCGACAGCATACAGAGTCCCTGCTCGGGGCTCTCGGCACAAAAGCTTCCGATGTGCGCCAGAATGTTTTCCAATCAGCGCTGTTTCTGGTTCCTATTACTTTGCTGTTAATTGCCTTGTTTACTGTTTTGATTGTCCGCCCGATCAGGCATTTGCGCCTGGCCATACGCCGGCTCGGCACTGGTCAACAAAGGCAAATCCAATTATTCGGTCCCAGCGAACTCGTACAACTGGCCGAAGAACTTAATTCGCTTCAACAGCGCCTGACTCAGGTTGAGGAGCAGAAGCAGCAGTTTTTGCGCCATGTGTCCCATGAGCTCAAGACCCCGCTGGCCAGCATCCGGGAGGGTACATCTTTACTTCAGGATGAACTGGTAGGCGAATTATCCTTACAGCAAAAAGAAGTGATCAGACTGGTAGACGAAAATGGTAAATACCTACAGAAATTGATCGAAAACCTGTTACAATTCAATCGTTTGAATTTTGATACCCAAAACCGGCAAAAATCTCCTGCAAACCAGGATGAAAACAGCCTTCCTGCAGATTTGCCGGCCTTTGATCTGAACGATCTGGTGACTCATACCACACAACAGCACTGGCTTGCGCTATCTCAAAGCGGACAGAAAATCTGTATTGGCGGACCACAGGTATCGCCAAACTGCCACAGGGAAAAACTACATGCCGCTCTGGATAATTTAATCTCCAATGCCATTGCTTACGGACGCCGACGTGGCAAGATATGGGTGGTCTGGTCAATAAATAATGACCACCTGGTGATAGACGTACGTAACGAAGGATCACCAATACCGCCCTCAGAAGCGGAATATATTTTCGAGCCGTTTTTTCAGGGATCTGCTAAAAGGTCAGGGGCTGTAAAAGGGTCAGGGATAGGATTATCCGTGGCCAGGGAAAGTATCCAATCACTGGATGGGGAATTACGGTTAGCTGAGAACAAGCTGGATAGTATATGCTTCAGTATCTGCCTGCCCGGTTTAACCAAGGACGTGAATTTCGCCAATCGAACATCAGTTAAAGGAATTTCATGATATGTTGGCAACTCTGATATGAACCAACGAGCATTAATAAGATTTATCCTGTCACTCGGCTTTATCCATATACTGTCAGGCTGTGCCGGTATGCAGGATTTCCTGATGCTGGAAAAACCAAAACTGACAGGTGCTACTTCTCAGGAAAAGTCGCTTGAAGATCTTCCGCCACCGTCGGCCATTCCAGCAGAACACATGCCGTCACTTTCCTGGATGGATAAATACGGTATCGCCGCGTCATTTACCCCACAGGAACGCCAGGCACGACTGGTCACAATCAACGCCTTGATGCAGGAAGCGTCCACAACGCAGGATCATCTAAACCTGACCATGGAACAGGCCACCATTCTCAGTGTTAATGAAAAAGATCACAAACAATGGCTTAAAGCACTGGAGATCCTGGAAAATGTCGGCAGCGACAGCATGACGCCAGAGCTTAGCCGCTATAAATCCTGGCTGACGACAGAATTAGACAGACGGCTGGAAAATTTCAAAACGCTGGCCCAATTAAATAAACGACTACACAAAATAGAAAACTCCAACAAGGTGCTGGAAACAGAAGTCTCTCAGTTAAAAGAGCAGATTGACGCGCTAACCAATATCGAACAGAACCTGACTGAGAAAAAAGCGACCCAAACGGAACCTTGATAGATGTCTTCAAGCCCCCCTCATATTCTTCTCGTTGATGATGACACCAGCCTGCTGAGGCTGCTGACTATTCGCCTCGAATCGGCCAATTACCGGGTTTCCACAGCAACTTCCGGCACTGCCGCTCTGAAGCAGCTGCAAGGAGAACCGGTTCATCTATTAATCTCTGACCTGCGAATGGATGGCATGGACGGCATGGCTTTGTTCGCTGAAGTACAACAGAGATATCCTGGCCTGCCCGTCATCATTATGAGTGCCCACGGCACTATTCCCGAAGCCGTGTCTGCAGCTCAGCAGGGAGTATTCGGGTTTCTCACCAAGCCCATCGAAAAACACCAACTGATTGACTCCATCGAAAATGCACTGACACATTCCCACCACCATCTCTCTGACAGTTGGCGGGCAGATATCATCACGAACAGCAAGTCCATGGAACAGTTGCTGGATCAGGCAAAAATGGCTGCTCAGTCAGACGTCAACATTCTGATCACCGGCCCCAGTGGAACAGGTAAAGAAGTACTGGCCAGAGCCGTGCATCGAGCCAGCCCCCGGTCGGACAAACCTTTTGTGGCAATTAATTGTGGCGCATTACCGGAACAACTTCTGGAGTCAGAACTCTTCGGCCATATCAAAGGAGCCTTTACCGGCGCTGTAAAAAACCATACCGGTTTATTCCGTTCTGCTGAGGGTGGCACTCTGTTTTTGGATGAAATCGGTGATATGCCCCTGGCATTACAGGTCAAACTGTTACGGGCATTGCAGGAACGTCAGGTACGCGCCCTCGGCTCCCTCGAATCGGTCCCCATCAATGTTCGCATTATCTCTGCAACCCACAGAGATCTTGATGAAGCCATGGAGTCTGGAGACTTTCGGGAGGATCTTTACTACCGGTTGAACGTCGTCAACTTCAGCCTTCCTCCCCTTGATGAGCGAAGTGAAGATATTCCAGCTCTGGTACAGCACATTCTGGCAAGCAAACGAGATCAAAGAAATGGATTCGTGAAAGGTATTGCACCTGAAGCACTCGCCCTACTTTGTGAAGCTCACTGGCCGGGAAATATTCGTCAACTCGTCAACGTCGTGGAACAGACTATTGCTCTGACCACCACACCAATCATTGGCGTAGCGCTGGTCAAACAAGCACTGGCAAATCGGGCACCGGAGTTCCCATCATTTAACGAGGCGAGGGCACATTTTGAGTCAGGCTATCTGCAGAAGGTGCTTGCCATTACCAATGGCAGCGTCAGTCAGGCCGCTAAACTGGCACAGCGCAACCGTACAGACTTTTACAAATTACTGGCAAAATATGAAATAGATCCGGCCATCTTCAAGAAGCAATAATCCACCGAACTGGAATTACTGCTGAAGAGGCCGGCAACTCAAGAAAAGAGTTCAATAAACGACATCAACAGGGCTAGAAAGACAAGTCTTTCCAAGACGCTAAATCGGTTGGTACTGAAGCTTAATCAACACCAACCAAGAACTGATTACTATCAGTTCCCTGCAGCGGTAGCGTCACCGCTATACAGTACAAATTCCTGTTTGCTGATCTGACCATCCTGGTCGGCATCGGCAGAAGCAAAGGCTTCAGCCAAAGCGCTGTCGGCAGCAGCCTCGTCTTGAGACAACGTACCGCTCTTATCAGCATCCAGAGAAACAAATTTGGCTTCAGATTCCAGCATTTGAGCTTCCATGGAATCATCTGCAAGTGCGTTACCTGCACCAGCAGTCAGTGCAACAAAAGAAAATACGGCAACATTTTTAATTAAAGAGTTCTTCATCGAACTAACCTCATCTCGAAAATTTCAGACGGCGACCGGAAGTCCCAGAGCCGCCACCTCCATTTATTGGCGATGTAAAAAGGGTCCCCTTGGAATACTCACTGGCTAATCGCTGCGGTAGACTTTATGCACTGGCCACAATCCGAAGAATGAGATTTCACAATCCCTGCGAAATCTTGTCCGATTCCCTATGGACACCAGCTTACCAGTGGGCACCTCATCGGCTTCCCTTATGCCAGATACATATCAATATGGATGCCAATATTTATTTTTTATTTAAAATCAATAAGATAGAATTATATCGATACTGATTACTGCTGAGGACACCCGGAAAACTGTCGCAAATCTGCGACAACTTCAAGATAGCAATAAATTTCGCTTTATTTTTCAATAGGTTACATGTCGCAAAAATGCGACAGAGTGCTATATAGGATACAAATCGAGCAAGATAGTAAGTCAGCAGACCCTATTCTGGAAGCACTCTCCAGAGCTGGGCGTCATTGCCATCGGTAAGAACGTATAACGCGCCGTCGGCCCCTACATCGACATCACGGATGCGTTCATTACGGCTGCCCAGATAACGCTCTTCACCCAACGCTATGTCTCCCGACATCTGTACCCGGGTAACCAATTGATATTTGAGCGCCCCCACGATCAGATCCCCCTCCCAATCAGAGAACAGGTTGCCGCGATAAATGGTCAATCCAGAAGGTGCTATAGAAGGATCCCAATAAAATACGGGGGACTCCACTCCTGGCATTTCCGTTTTATCAGTAATGGAAAATCCGGAATATTCCCTGCCATATGTCACCACCGGCCAGCCATAGTTGGCACCGGATTTCAGCAGGTTGAGCTCATCACCACCTCTGGGGCCATGTTCATGCAGCCACATACGACCACTCCTCTCATCAAATACCAGCCCCTGAGGATTTCGATGTCCATAGGTGTATATTTCCTGCAGGGCATCCAATCGCCCCACGTAAGGATTATCTTCAGGAATGCGGCCATCATCATGAAAACGAAGCACCTTACCGTTATGGTGCAGTAAATCCTGGGCAAACTCTCTTTCCCCCCGATCGCCGACAGTCATATAAAGATATCCCTGATTGTCGAATGCCAACCTGGAGCCAAAGTGGCGTCCGCCAGTATTCACCGCATTGGCCGTAAACAGCACCACCACTTTATCCAGACTGTTGCTCTTGAGCACCCCCCGCGCAAGCGCGGTGGTATATCCGCCAGAAACCTTGCGGGTAAAGGTGAGGTAGATCCAGTGATTGGTTTCAAAGTTTGGATGTAACGCAACATCAAGCATGCCTCCCTGCCCCTTCACCGATGAATCAGGCAAACCCTCGATCCAACGGGGGTTCTTGTTCTGCAGATCTGTTCTCAGCAACGCCCCCTCTTTCATCGTAATCAAGACTTCGCCATCAGGCAGAAACGCCATGCCCCATGGAGAATCAAGTGATCGCAGCAACGGTTGAACCTTCAGGTCTGCATAAGAAACACTGGCCGTCTGCAGGGCAAAGCACAAGAAAATGGCAACAAAGTACCGAATACTGGTTTGATTCATAAAGACATCTCCGAGAAATTCACAGCAAGTGAAGCTTTCGGTTGATACGTCAGTCAATGGCGTTTGACTCAGTTCTGCTTGCAGCTCATCCGCAGGATGCTAACTTTTATATACCCCTATGAATATCGAGCGATGCCCGGTCTGTCCGCCAAAGAGGTCACCAGCGCTAATGTCAGAGCCCAGCATTCATCAGCTTTCACTTCCGTCTCCGAGAGTAATGTTATTCGACTGGCATGGTACGCTTGTGGACACTCTGGATGCCATGTACAAGACAATGGAGGAGATGCTTCCCCAGCTTGAGGAACTGGATCTGGTGGGGGAGCTGATACCAGAGGAGTTCTGTAAATCACCAGACGATATCAAACTGGTTCGCTACATTCGCATATTCCGGAAATTACACCCGAAGATACTTGCGGAAAGAAGGGTTTCCAGAACCGAAATATTCAACGCCGTCTTCGGCAACAATACAGAAGCCAAACGTCGGGCACATAACGCCTACAACCAGTGCTATCGCCGACACTATGGTGACGTTAAACCTTTCCAGGAAGGGATTTACGAGTATCTCTCCACACTCCACCAAATGGGGATCAAGTTGGCGATTGCCACCAATCGTAGCCGTGAGTTTCTGGATCACGAACTGAGCCTGGTGGAAGGGGGGCGCTGGAAACCGTTATTTGATACCAGTGTCTGTGCCGACGATGTTACAGAGTACAAACCTGCTCCGGATGTCATTCATCAGGCACTGAGTAACCTTGGCGAACCCATATCTCCCCATGTCTGGTATGTCGGCGATAGCCATACAGACATGCAAACCGCTTACATAGCGGGCATTACACCGGTGTTTTATAACGGCGCTCATTGGGAAGAAAGATGGATCGACAGGATCATAGATAACATAGAGCAGAATCCCGAAGCACCACGACTGGTGATTGACAGTTTCGAACAACTGATGGATGCACTGGAGTTCCTGCAGGAACAAAAGCTGGCGTCTTTTGACATACGCCTTCATGATCACCGCCCCCCGGCGTGGCCGCCAAGGCCTCCACCACCACCAAGAATTGAACCGGACTGGCATCCCAACGCCTATCGCTTGACCCCACCCTCCCTGGTCTTGTTCGACTGGCACGCCACACTGGTAGATACCCTGGACGCTATGTACCACGCCGTAGACGACATGCTTCCCTTACTCGAAGAACTGAAACTGATCGACCGGCTGATTAAACCAGAGCAGAGCAAAACACCAGAGGATGCCAAGCTGGTGGAACATGTTCGCCATTACCAGCAACTACACCCCAAAGTAAAAGCCGACCGCAAGATATCACGGACAGATATTTTCGAGGTGCTATTCGGTGAAGATCAGGAAGCCAAGCTTATTGCACACCAGGCATTTAACCAGCATTACCGTAATCACTACGGTACCGTTTTGCCTTTCGAACCGCAGGTACAAATGATGCTGGAAGGCCTGAGAAGCATCCACCTGAAAGTGGGCGTGATCACCAACAGGGACAGGGAATTTTTCGTTCACGAACTGGCGGCTGTTGAGGGTAACGGTTGGGCTCACCTGTTTGACGTAGAAGTTTGCGGTGATGACGCCCCCAGAAGAAAGCCTCATCCGGATCAAATCTACCTGGCAGCCAAAAAGCTGGAGTGTAAATTAGATAAGTCGATCTGGTATGTCGGAGAAAGTACAACCGACACAATCTCCGCCAATATAGCGGGAATTACGAGTGTCTTTTTTAATGGAGCGCAATGGGATCTGAATTGGCTGCAGAAGATATTTCCCGGCTCAGAACGTTTTCCTCATAAACCGGATGTCGTGGTCAACGATTTTTCGGAGTTCTGGGCCCTGATACTGGCATGCTACAGGGCCTGAACTTTACTACACGGGTTGCGCACGAGTCTGGGTAGCCAGCAGCACACCCATACTGACGAACAGACCGCCAGTTACCCGTTTGAACCAGCGCAGCCGAATTGGCTCAAATAACCACTTCTGGGCCTTACTGCCAATCAGGGCATATCCACTCAACACGGTAAAGGATATTCCCATAAATATCGCCGTAAGCACCACCAATTGGGATACAACGGCGATTTCGGTATTCACGAATTGAGGAAACAAGGCGGTAAAAAACAGAATTGCTTTGGGGTTGGTTACCGCAATCAGGAAAGCTCTGCGAAACAAATCCAGACCTTTGACCTGATCATTAATCGCCTGCCCACTATCATCAACTCTAAGGAAGTTTTTGTCCTTCCAGGACTTAATTCCCAGGTAGATCAGATATGCCGCACCGACGAACTTCAATACCATAAATGCCATCCCTGATGCAGCCAGTACAGCCCCAAGCCCTATCGCCGAAAGTAAGGACACGAGAGCAAGACCCACAACATTTCCAGCAATGGCAAACCAGGTTTTTCTGAGGCCTACCTGTGTACCGAGCGTAATCGCCAGGAGTACCGCCGGCCCTGGAGATAGCACTGCCCCAAATGCAACCAGGGTATAAAGGGATAATGTAGCAACATCCATTGGCCGATTCCTTAAAAAGTTAGGATACGGATAGATTTATCAGGTCAGAACAAGATTGGCAATCAGCATTTATTCCAGAGTATAGGCAGTTTTTTCCAACGTACCGGAAAGGCTTTCGATGAACTTGAACTGGTTCCATGCAATACGAACAATATCGTTGTTATTCAGACGTCGACGACTGTTAACCGGCTCATCGTTGATGAAGGTTCCGTTAGTACTTCCAAGGTCACTGATAAAAACATCAAACACACCATCCAGATACTTGTTCACTTCCACTTCAATCAGGGCGTGATTTCCACTAACGGCGATATCGTTAATCTGGATATCAGAATCCGGATGACGACCGACCTTGAGCTCCCCGGGTTCAAGGTTGAACTTATTGACCACCACATCGTCGACCAGTTGAGCTAATACAGGCATGAAACATCCTCCGCGAAAAAGATAAAAAAGTTATCAGGCGACCTCGCGACCGAAGTCGCTGACCAATGCTTCACGAATCGCTGCGGCCATTTCTCCAGCGTTTTGAAAACGTTTGGAGGGCTCTTTCTGCAATCCTTTATTGATAATCCGGACAGCACTGGCTGGAAGGTCCTCACGCAACTCCCGCACACTTTTGTGCTTTTTATTGAGAATCTGAATGGAAAGCTCCGGCAAGGTATCCGCTTTGAAAGGTGTGGCTCCCGTCAGCAGCTGATAAAAGGTCACCGACAAACTGTACAGGTCGGCTGTGGCCTTGATGGCCTTCCCCTTCAACTGCTCAGGAGACATGTAAAGAGGGCTGCCTAACATCAGCCCTGTTCGGGTTTTTGAATCATCCGATATTCTGGCAATGCCAAAATCAGATACTTTCACCTGGCCGGTTTCAGGGTTATACAACAGATTGGAAGGCTTGATATCCCGGTGAATGACGTTGCGCTCATGAGCATACTGCAAGGCATCGGCGACCTGAGCCATCAGCTCATAGACTTTTGCCACCGGCAATAATTCATCCGCACGGCAGTATCGATCCAGCGCACAGCCCTGTACATAATCCATGGCAATATAGGCCAGATCGACTTCTTCACCCACATCATAAACGGCCACAATATTCGGATGACTCAAACGTCCGGCGGCCTCAGCCTCCCGGAAAAAACGTTCGCGCAGTTCATCCAGCTCCTGACTATCGAACTGCTGATAGTTCAACGTTTTTATTGCGACAAGCCTGGCAATCTTGGGATCCTTGCCCAGGTAAACAATGCCCATTGCACCGCGGCCAAGCTCCTGCTGAATCTCATAACGTCCCAATACAGGCTTAACCGAGGCTTCAGGTATCGCCAGTGTACTGGCCATTTCCAAACCTGTGGCGTGCTGTGTCAGAACACTGTTGGCCGCTCTCAGGCTTTGCAGCCTTTCTTTGACATCTCGAAATGACCCGGTTTGTTCGAGGATTGCCTCATAGGTATTGATGGCGGCGGTATACTGACGCTTTTTCTCCTGCTCAATGGCAATGCTGTAACAAAGTTCAAGAGCCTCATCAGTGGCATAACAGAACTCCAATGCCTCCATGGCCTGGTCCAGCCGCTGCTGCTGATAAAACTGACCAGCCAGCTTCAGGCCCAAATCATGCTGGTTCGTCTGCAACACCTGGATCTCCTGGTGAGGACGCAACCAGAACAGCATCAGAAGATAACCCACTGCCAAAAACTGAATCGCACTACCCAGAGGCCACCATTTCCCCTGTAAGGCCAGCATTCCCAGTTCCGTCGTTGTGATGCCGGCAAGTATCAGAAACGTCAGCCAAAAGCCGGCGGCCAACCCCATACGGGAAAGTCCCAGCAGCAAATAAACAGCCATCAGTAGAATAGCGACTCGTTCTGCCAGGGGAAGCCAGTAAGGTACCGAAAGATCCTGCGGAATCGCTTCAGTTCCCGACCGATAACCCTCGATGACACCGGTCCACCATGGGGATTGATCGGGGGAAATATGTTTGGAGGTACGAACCGCGGCTATCGGAGTAAGAGACTGGGCTGTCTCAAATAATTGTATGTCCAATGCTTGCAGAGAGGGTGGTCTGGTTGGCAGAAATACCAACAAACAGGCGCACAAAAGTACCAGCGTACGGATGCTATACCAACGCCAAAGTCTGCCCAACAGGACAGATAGTCCCGTTTTCCTACTATCAGCCAAGGAGTAACCCTATGAATTTCATACAGATCTGCCCTCTAACTTTAGTACTAGTCCTTATCGGCGAACAGAATGCTTTTGCAGCTTTGTGTTACGAAGTGTGTCAGGCCAGGATACTCTTTCCACTTCAGAGCAATCAATAAGGTTTTTTTGAGAGATCTGGCGACAGTGTGGCTATTAGTGGTACGAAGGGGTGAGGCACCTGTAATCTGAACTAAGAAGCCAGGAGGGTATGGATTGCGATCAAGTGAGCCTCATTCCGACGATCCAGTAGGATGGAGAGTCCAGCAGGACTCTCCACAACGTGACTCTAATCCCGATTGAGGTTTTGCTTTCCAGCCAGGATTTTCCAGGAATCAGTAACTTCCCTAAAGTCGTCAATTGAGTCTATGCGGGTATCTCCAATCTGACTCTTCCAACCCCAGCTCAAGGAATGGGAATCTCCTTCAATCAGGATCGATAACAGTCGACTTTTCCCTGGAAGCGCCCTTTGAATGTACCAATCGAAAAAAGCATCCTTATCCAAGTTCTCCAGAGAGTTGACAATTTCCTCTCTGACAGTGAAGTTATAACCCGCATTATTCATTGCATCCCACACCCGGTCGGCCTGCTCTTCCTGGTCATCTGCCTCTGACTTCAATTCCGTTACAGTCGCACTGACATAGGATTGAAATTCCTCTGGAGGTAACGCTTTAAGGTTGGAGGCAAACTTCTCAACAAATTCCAGGATACTGTCTTCCAAGACATTTGCTGCCGCGACGGGTGAAAGTACAGAAAAGGTGATTCCCGGGTAACCAACGAAACTTTCATACCGGGAATCAACGACATATCCCAATTGCTCTTCAGTTCTGAGATCTGAATAAAATCGAGAGGCCAACAACCGCTCTAGAAGCAGGAACTTAGCCCTCTCTTCTGGTCCGGTCGATTCACCCTGAAGATACACCAGTACCGCAGAGTCAGAAAACGCGGTCTCATCCAGAAGCCTGTTGATACCATAGGGAAGCTTCATCACAGCCTCAACCACTTCGACCTTTCCTTCCTTTTTGATCAACGAATTCGCGATCTTCTTATTCCAATCGATTGCCTGAGTTTCACTGACATTTCCATATACCAGAGAAGTAACCCACATGGCGCTTTTCCAGTCTTCCATGAGGTTTACCAGTCTTGCCCAAGAACTGCCACGCATCCCGGCAGCAATATCATCGTCACTGAAATCCGGGGCATACAGTAACTTTGTCTGCAACAGATTAGCGATGCTAAGGGGGGGCTGCTCGTCTCTTCGTTTTAGGTACCCCATCCAGCCGTATCGATAGCCGGCAAAGGTATCCTCATCAACCTTTAGATTTCTTAATTGCTTGAGAACCTCATCCAGCAAAAGCTCTATACTGTCCCGATATCCAACAAAGTACAGACCGATACCGTTGGCCTCTCGTGTGATATCCAGATAGGTATCCACATCTGTTGCGGCAGAAATCGATTCCTGAAGATTTTCCTCAAGAAAGCTTTTCATCAGATAAACCAGTGCTGCATTCTGCGAATTACTGTCTGCTACCGGAGACCGAAGCAAAACATAGAACATACTTGTAGGACTGTTAAAGCTTCGATCATTGCCGTACCACGCATCAACATTAGGGTGAATATCAAGTGCTTTAGGGCTTTTCTGGTCCACCAAGCTGGATTTGGTCAGATGCTTGGGAATAAAAGGATTCTTTTTAGGTAGCGTTAACGAATAATCCTCTACTTTTTCCACCATTTTCTTCGAATGAGGATTACGAGTGGTTTCTCTCACTTTTCGCTCGACCTTGGGCATGTAGTGCACAAGGTTATTTTCTTCGATTGGCTCATAATCGAATGCTGTGCCAAACCATCGCGAGTACTGACTCGTCATAAAATCCGGGTTGCTGACTAATACCAGCATATTGTCCACTCTGATAAAGCTCAGGAGTTTTTTAACAGTCTCGGGGTCATAGCTCTCAGCAGCATATCCTTTCGAAATCGAATACTTGAAGCCATAACGCTGAAAGTTGTATGCCATCTCACTGGCATCCCAGTTGGTTGAGTAGCACCATTGCATTGCTTTAATTTGCAAAAACTCATCAAATCGCCATTCCTCCAGCGTCGAACTTTGCAACAGATCTACATAGGCCATCAAGCGCCGAATGACCTCCCAATATTGCTGGGAACCGTCATAGTAAATATCTATATACATCTCGATTCTGGGGGAGTTCGGATCATCCAGATTAAACTCAACACTGACTCCGTCACCTAATTCATCTACCAGCAGACGATTTGCGAAAGTGCCCTCCACCTGCTGCTCCAGTAAAAAGCTAACGAACTCTTCCGCTGCATACTGGTGAATATCAGATAAATCTCCCGTTAAAGGAAAATGAAGCACCATATACCGCTTTGCTTTACCCAAATCCAACTTGGCGACACCGGGAAGGTTCTGATATTCCAGCGGTGTTGGAAAACGAATATACGAATCGTCAGACTTTTTAATTTCCGAAAAATACTTGTTTGCTATATCAATTAACTCGGACATTGGCTGCGAGGAGCGAATGACAAGAGCCATTTTGTCCGCGCTGTATTGATTTTCCCACCAGGCCCGAACCCTTTTGGTCAAATTACCAGCAGACACCCGGTTTAACGTACTGCTATTCCCCATGCCAAACCTAGCCCGCGGATGGCGTGCTCCATACACTTCATTAGCAACATCTCTCATACGCCAATAAAGTCTATTTTTCCTGTATTCATACTCCGCGTTCACCGCATTACTCTCCCGTTCAATGTAATACGGATCCAGTGTCGGACTGACAAACTGGTCAGCAAATATGGCGAGCGCTCCCTCCAGGTACTCTGTATTTATCTGGAAGTAATAGTTTGTGTTTGCATAATCAGTCGTCGCGTTGGCATATCCACCGTGTTGCTCAATATAACGGCTATAGACATCGGCATCGGAATACTTTTCAGATCCCAGGAAAAGCATATGCTCCAGAAAATGAGCCATCCCCGGCATATCACTGGGATCATCCTTAGTTCCGACCGCCACATCCATAGAGACTCCGGCCTGCGTTTCCTCCGGGTCTGAAATCAGGAGTACCTTTAACCCGTTTTCGAGTGAGAGTTGATGGTAGTCATAATCAAATGAACAATGCTTCGGCATCAACGGCACATCTGACTGCGCCAGAGCCAATCCCGAAAAACACACACAAAACGACAACAGAAATCGAACTAACAAGAAAATCTCCGAAAATATGAGCTATATCTGATGGGTTAATAGAGAGGGTTACATCCGTGCTATGGCTAAATCCATTACCAGAGGAATTCCCAAGAACAAAAAAAGGAAGATAGTGTCACTTTTAATCAATCTTAAATATCTCTTACCCGTGAAAAACGGTTAAATACAGAGAAGGAAGACAGCTTTTCTTCCCAATAAAACGGAGGGGATCACTAGTCCGACTTTCGGTACTCACCAATCACTTCAATTTCCCCCACAATGTTATCGTTGAGACTTTCCAGCTCCTCAGCAGGAACCCACCATTCTGCATGGTGAGCCGCCCCTACTTGCTCAATCTTATATTTGGGCATGAATGAGGCCTTCACGAAAAACCGAGTAACATAACCCACGCCACTGTCTTTGATATTCCATTGAGTCGCGATTTCCCGCGCATACTGTTCATTCGTAACCGGATAAAAGATTGGTTGTTCGGGCAAACGAGGCGGCCAACACTTATAACCAGATGCTTTTACTAGTTCTAACTCATTAGGGCCTGTAGGCCGAAACATCTCAACTAATTCGTCAGTCATGAATACTCCTCTCTCCTTTACAATTAGCAAGTCATCGATTCATTTACCTGATCACACAACAGGTATCAGCGCATTTTCCCCGCTGCATTGGCAGATTCAAGGATAGACAACTAACACCCGGGATTAACCACCGAACCGGGAGGTAAATGTATTCAACTCTTCCGCCAAATGCGACAATTTTTCAGCGCTTGCGGCAATCTGAGTGGCGCTATCAGAAGACTGGTGCGATAACTCATTGATGGACGCAATATTCTGGTTAATTTCCTCCACTACCTGATGCTGTTCACGGGCTGCTGAGGCAATTTGAGCGTTCATTTCATTAGCAGTATTGACAGCATTGAATACTTCTTCCATTGATTGAGAAGTCTTTTGCGAAAAATCAACGGACTGCGCGGTTTTATCAGAGGCTTTTTCAATCACTGACACCATTGCCTGAGTACCTGAGTGCAGTTTCTCAATCATTTGGTGGATTTCCTCGGTTGACGCTTGTGTTTTCTGGGCAAGACTGCGAACTTCATCCGCGACCACCGCAAAACCTCGGCCCTGCTCACCCGCTCTGGCGGCTTCAATCGCCGCATTCAGAGCCAAAAGATTTGTTTGTTCTGCAATTCCTCGAATAACATCCAATACCGCCCCTATCCCTCGACTGTCTTCAGAAAGCTGATCGACGACATCTTTTGCATCCTGCATACTTTCAGACACCTGACCAATCGCAGCCGCAGCGGAGCGGGTGACATTCTGGCTTTCCTTTGAGGCGACATCAGCCCGTGAAGAAGCTTGAGAAGCCTGGCTGGCACTTTCAGCTACACCATCCACTGTGGCAGTCATCTCATTAACCGAAGTCGCCGTTGATTCGGTCTTGGCCTGCTGTAGCTGGATATCCTGACTGGTCTGTTCAGTTATCAGGGACAGAGATTTGGATGACTGTGCAACCTCTCTGGAAAGTCCGGCAATCTGACTGAAGGTCGTACTTAATTCCTCAACGAATCGATTAAAGGCCATTGCAATCCGACTGACCTCATCTTCCCCATCAACTTCCAGACGGTGAGACAGATCTCCACCTTCACCAGATATCCCTTCCAGTGCCAGAGCAACACGATGCACCCTGCGATGGACCAATACTCTGTACAGACCAATAATGACCAAAAGAACAGCAACCAGAACAAGGATCATGACCGCAACAACTTTAATTCCCAAGGTCTGGCCATTCGCGATGAGTTCGTCAATATTGATATCAACTTCCAGGACACCCCGGACATCTCCCAGTTTCCAATCATTTTTAGGAGTGTCCGGACGAGAGTTGTGGCATGCAACACAGCCTGCAGCGACCATTCTATCGGCGACAGCGACTCTCACAATAGAGTTGCCGCCGGGCGTCTTCTCCACCATTGAAAATGTTTTATCCGGCTCTCTGTTGAGACTCTTCCATGCCTCCTGACCAAATCCATCCAATTTTCGCCCGGCTCTGTTGGGAAAAGGAAAAGCACTGTATAGCTTAAGTGTCATTCCCTCCTGAGAAAACTCCGAACTAAGGTCATGAATCATCGTGGCTGGTAAAGGAATGGCATTCACGTTTTGACGATGATCAAAGGATGCCTTCATTGAGGAGTTACCCAGAACCTTCTGAACCACATTTTTCGTGTAGTAGCCACGCAATGTTTTGAACTGCTGAACCATTTGTTCCGCCGAAACTGTTGCCTCTTTTACGGCATTAGTTTCCATTGCGCTCGGAACGTAAAAATAGATGGCAATAACAGACAAGAGGAATACAGCAACAACAGGCAGGGTGATCTTCCAGATCAGAGAGTGTGTTTTCATGACGATCACTCCTGATTTTCTAGGGGGTATACTTAAGTGTAGCGTCTATGGCTGAGAAGAAGATAAATAATCGCTATAGGTTTATGACAAATCACTACAACATGCAGTATCTTTGCGGAAATATGGCCCGGCTTATATGTCATCGCCACGCCGTTAATCATCAGGACCTGACGTCCTGTTAAGCGCCTGCGGCTGAACTTTCTGAGGTTTTATTTGACCGGAAAGCCACTATTTCCCATTAGGGCAGGCAAATAAAATCTCAGAAAGTTCGTCTTTAAAAAACTTAAGAGCTTCTAAAAAACTGAAGATGAAAGAATATTCCAAGCTTTGGGGAAATTCACGTATTGACGGCATTGAGTTGCTGTCAGCGTCGTTCAAAAACTTTGCATTTACCAGGCATTGGCATGATCAATTAGCCATCGGGATCATCCAGCAGGGTGCCGAAGGACTGGATTACCAGGGCAGCAAAATCGTTGTACCTCAAGGGAAAATCGTTGCGATCAATCCGTCGGAGACTCATACCGGATTTTCTGCCAGCAATGGAGGCTGGCGGTATCGCATGTTTTATTTTGAGGAGTCTTTACTGAAAAGAACTTTGGAGGACAACTTTAGCAATGTCGAGGTATTCATCCGAGGCCCCATCATTGATGACCCCGCATTGTTCAACCTGCTGTTGGAGCTACATCTGGCAATGGAAGTTGAAAGTTTCTTGCTAGCGCAGGATTCCCTGCTGGAAACCATGCTCTATCAGTTATTTCTCAGACACAGTTATCAGCAGCATCGACCACATAAAGAGGGGCATGATGTACCAGGAAACAAGCGAATCAGGGATTATCTTTACGAGAACTGGCAGCGCAACGTCACTCTGGATGAGCTATCAGATTTGACAGGGCAAAGCCGGTTCAAGCTTATAAGAACGTTTAAACAGCAGTATTCCCTTACACCACATCAATTTTTGATCCTGCTGAAGACTCGTCAGGCAAAGCGCATGCTGGACCGGGGCGTAGAACCGTCACTTGCGGCACTTGAGTGTGGGTTCTTCGACCAAAGCCACCTTCACCGTAACTTCAAGCGTGTATACGGTATTACTCCAGGCCGCCTGGGTAAATGCAATTTTGTACAAGAATCCCATTAACACGCTGACATAGATTTACTGACGCAACTTAACTTGAGAGGCTCTTAGCAGGGGCTCTCAACCTAATATCGTCTTCAGGAAGTAAATCAATGTCATTGAGCTTTATTCTGGCCTGGTTGGCCGTTATGTTCCCTCTGGTGTTCAGCCCTGGACCAGCAAATATTGTATTTGCCGCATGTGGTGCTCACATGGGCGTAAAACGCTCATTACCGCTGATGGTGGGTATTGACCTGATGTTTCTTATCAAGTCCCTCATTATTGGTTTCGGCCTGGGGGCCATTTTGCAGGAATATCCGCAATTCTATGCTCTGATACGAAGCGTTGGGGCCTGCTATCTTTTCTATTTGGCATTTAATTTTTTTCGCCCCTTATTCAACCCTGATTTATCTGCACCTAAGCCTTTAGGATTCAAAGATGGCCTGATAATCCAATTACTTAACGCCAAGGGCTGGATTATGGTATTTCTAATGTTTTCCCTGTTTGGAAGTCAGAGCGAGGACACTACCGGCAGAGTGTTGTGGCTGGTCGTCATGCTGGCAGTGCTGAACATCAGCACCCATATCACCTGGATCGCCGGAGGCGCACTCCTGCTGAAACGACTGACGGGGGAAATGGGACAAAAAATGCAGGCGGTCCTGTTTGGCGGAAGTCTAATAGTTGTAGCTATCTGGTTGTTATTAGGATAAGGGAAATGGCCTGAAACTCTCAGGCCATTTCCCTGGCGATGATTAAGCCTCAGCTGTCGCTGTCTGGCCAAAGAGTATTTTTTTGCCTTCTTCTGTCACAGCCGGCCTGTTAGTCCACGGCTTGGCTTTTTCATATGCGGCTTTTACAGCAGGTCGTTCTGCCATCTCATAAAACCAGCGTTTTAAATGCGGAAAATCATCCAGATCCTGCTGTTGGTTTTTATGCGGGACCACCCAGGGATAAATCGCCATATCTGCGATTGAATATTCATCCGCGACCCATTCCCGATGTGAAAGTCGTTGATCGAGCACACCGTAAAGTCGATTGGTCTCATTCACATAGCGCTCCATGGCATAGGCAATTCTTTCAGGGGCATACTGAACAAAATGATGGTTCTGCCCTGCCATGGGGCCAAGCCCACCTATTTGCCAGGTCAGCCATTCCAACACGGATTTCCGGCCTCGGATGTCTTCTGGTAAAAAGCGACGGGTTTTTTCTGCCAGATATATCAGAATAGCCCCCGATTCAAACACCGATATTGGGTCACCGCCATCAGAAGGAGCATGATCAACAATAGCCGGCATTCTATTATTGGGAGAGATTCTCAGGAACTCCGGCCTAAATTGGTCCCCTGCACTGATGTCCACAGGCGTGATCTGGTAATCAAGACCAGCCTCTTCAAGAAAGATTGTAATTTTGTGCCCGTTGGGCGTGGGCCAAAAATATAAGTCAATCATACTATTATCCATTTATTTCCTCGGGATAGTTCTGCGGGAACAAAGCTCTCATAGCTGCCTCATCCCGTTCTTTTTTGAAGTCAATGTTCTTGCCTGTTTCTTTCACTCTGGCCACCGCCGGGCGGCTATTGATCCTCTCAAACCAACGCTTTAGATTTGGGAAAGAAGCCAGAACCTCCTCACCCAAAACGATGGAAGCCCGATCAATCCAACCCCAGGCTGAAATGTCGGCAATGGAGTATTGATCACCGACGATATAGTCGCGTTCTACAAGATGCTGATCCAAAACCTGATAATGACGCTGAGTTTCACGCTGATATCGGTTAATGGCATAGGGCAGATTTTCCGGGGCCATATGTTTGAAATGGACTGCCTGGCCAGAATATGGACCAACACCGGTACCAATAAACATGAGCCACGATAGTAACTCAGCCCGATGTTCTAGATCTCCAGCCAGTTTTCCTGTCTTCTCAGACAGATAAAGTAAAATAGCAGTTGAATCAAATACCCGCACACCTTCGTCCTCGATCGCCGGCGTCTTTCCATTGGGGTTGATCGCCCGAAACTCTGCCGTGTGTTGCTCCCCTTTCAAGGTATCTACAGGAATAACCTCATAAGGTAATCCTGTTTCTTCCAGAAACAATGCAATCTTCATGGGGTTGGGGCTGGGATGATAATAGAGCTTGATCATATTCATTTCCTGTCGGTAATAGCGGGCCGTCAACTCATTTTGAACGATCATTCAAACACTGCTTGAACGATTATTCAAGTTCATTTTGAACATTTATTCAAAATGGCGTTATACTTTCACCGTCGATATGCGCTATCTCTCTTGATAAGAGCGCCCCTGAAGGTATGAGACGTAAAGTTGTATGGCCAGAGCCCAGTTTGACCGAGAACAGGTAATACAGGATTCCACCCGGTTGTTTTGGCAACAGGGGTTTAACGGTGCCTCTATGCAGCAAGTCTTCAAGGCCACAGGCCTAAAACCAGGCAGCCTTTATCTGGCGTTTGGAAGCAAGGAAGGTTTGTATGAGGCAGCATTGGAGCATTATTCCCGTCAATCCCGGGATATGGTGCGTCAAACGCTGGAAAGTGCTCCCACGGTATCCGAAGGTATTTGCCAGCTCCTGATCCAAATGGTGGATGAATCAGAAGACGCGGAATATTGCAGTTGTTTCCTGATTAAAAGCCAACTGGAGCTTGCCGCATCAGGCTGCAGCCTATTGACTAAAGTAAGCACCTACCTGGGTGCAATGGAAGACCTCTACGCCGAATGTTTAAGCCAGGAGTATCCCCGGGAACAGGCAGAAACCTATGCTGCCAGTCTGATGATTCATGTCTATGGCATTCGGGTATATGGATACCTGGATCGTCCAAGAGAATCGATGATTCAGGCGCTACAGGCAGGCCTCACCTGGCTTCCCTGGCAGGCTTGTGATTCCGCACATCGCTCACATGCCTAGGACAGTCCAAGCACCCAATCCCTAACGGCTTTGATTACTGGATCATTTTTCCTTTTATCCGGATAGATCAGATGAAATGGATCAGCTTTCAGTTCCGGACCGAAAGGCTGCACCAAACGACCATGAATCAGATCCTCCATGATCAAAGCCTTGCTCATTAAAGCCACTCCCTCACCATTCATCACCGCCGATATCGCATGGGTCTCATCAGAGAACACCGGACCGGCCAATGTATCCAAACCAGCAACTTGAGCGCATTGCTGCCAGGCAGGCCAGTCCATGGGAAGGCTTTTGGCATGTTCCGGCGCAAAGTGAATCAAGGGAAAATGACATAGGTCTGCCGGCTTTCGAATAGCAAGCTTCGGACTGCATACAGGCACAAACCTGTTATCAAACAGTTTTTCAGCGACCAGTCCGGGCCAGTGCCCTTTCCCATAACGTATCGCCAGATCGGCGGTGATTCCATCCAGCGCAACAACTTCGTGTGTTGCATGAATTCTTAAATCCAGATTGGGATGAGTTTTTCTTAAACGAGAAATCCCGGGCAGTAGCCATTTCACCGCAATGGCTGGAGTAGTCGACAGAGTCACCCCCTGGCGCGCAGGCGTTGATTTAAGACGCTGAAGAACCATGCGTATATTATCAAATGACTCCGTCAGCACAGCCTGCAGCTCTTTGCCCTGGCTTGTCAAAACGAGCTGCCTTGGTTTTCGAACAAACAGCGCTAGGCCGAGGCTCTCTTCCAACTGGCGAATCTGGTGGCTAATGGCTGTCGGCGTCACTGACAGCTCTTCCGCCGCCCGTTTGGCACTCTGGTGGCGTGCCGCCACTTCAAACGCCCGCAAAGCAGAAAGTGAAGGTATTCGGGTCGTTGCTATAGATGAATTATTCTCAACCATAACTCAAATTTTTATCATTTGTGAAGTGAATGAGTATCTGGCTTTATTTAAGTTTCTGTCAATCAATAGATGAATTTTATTCATCTTTTATGGAGGCTTTATGACCTGTCTACTCCACCTGGATGCGAGCGGCCGTCCCGGTCGCTCTGGAACCCATGCCCACGGATCATTGACCCGGCGTCTGACTCATCATTTCGTATCCCGCTGGAATGAATTATCGGAAAACAATAATGAGTTATGCGAGAACAGCCGCGATCTGTCCGAACACCACCGCACAATCTATCGCGATGTGGGTGCCCATCCACCACAACCAGTAAACGGCGAATGGATTCAAGCCGCCTTTTCTTCTGCTGACAGCATTGAACCCTGGATGGAAATGACTCTGTCAGAGAGTGACCAACTAATCGACGAAGTCTCTCAATCAGACATCATTGTGCTTGAAATTCCCATGTATAACTTCAGTGTACCTTCTGCCTTTAAGGCCTGGATCGACAACATCGTGCGCATAGGAAGAACTTTCGACTTCGACCCAAATCAAACAGACCATCCGTACACACCACTACTGTCAGACAGACCACGAAAAGTCGTCCTGCTATCATCTCGGGGAGGTTATGGAATGAACCCGGGAGGTGAGTTCGCGTATATGAACCACCTGGAACCCAGTGTCAAAACCGCCCTCGAATTCATTGGTCTGACAGATATGGAATGCATTGCCGTTGAATACCAGGAGGTCGGTGGTGATGCCCTGATTAATTCACTGGCAAAAGCCGAAAAACAAATTGACCAACTGGTTGAACGTCTGCTGCGGGAAATAAAACCTGACTTTGTTCAGAAGGCGGGCTAAGCTGGCACGATCACTTTCCGTTCCTAAAAAACGATTCAGAATAGCATCATGCGACGACCCTCCCGCTTGAAAAGGACTGCCCTGGTACTGTTATTACTGGCGGCTTCGGGCGGTGTCGTCTCCTCATGGATAGCCGGGACCGTTTTAACAGCTCCCGCCCGGACAACTATCGCTAACCCGCCAGATGATTTTGCAGTAGAGTCTATCGTGTACGGGCAAGTGCATGGCTGGTTTTCTCCTGTGACAGGCGCCAGCTCTTGCGCTTTGCTTATGCATGGCATCAGATCAAACAGGTCTGCGATGATAGACCGAGCCCGCTTTCTTCGTAATCAAGGTTACTCTGTCTTTCTTATCGATTTGCAGGCTCATGGTGAAAGCCCGGGAAGCGAAATCACTTTCGGCTTCAGAGAAGCCCAAAGTGCCTCTGATGCACTCAAATTTCTGAGAATCATACAAGGTTGTGAGAAAGTAGTGTCCTTAGGATACTCCTTGGGAGGCGCAGCAAGCTTACTCGGTAGAAAGCCTCTGGAAGTCGATGCGTTTATTCTGGAAGCCGTTTATCCGTCAATTCAGAGCGCGGTTTACCATCGACTGGAAATGCGGATGGGACCCGTGGCTAACTTGTTAGCCCCATTGCTTTATCTTCAGATCCCTCTACGACTGGATATTCCCCTGGCATCGCTGCAACCGATCCATGCCGTTCAACAGATCAAAGCACCTGTACTGATTATTGCGGGGATGAAAGATCAACATACACCGCTTGCCGAATCAAGACGCCTTTATGAAGCGGTCGCAGCCCCTAAACAATTTTGGGCAGTGGAAGGCGCCGTACACACTGACTTTTATCGCTATGCACCAACACATTACCGACAAAAGGTAGGAGATTTTCTGTCGACACATCTTGAATAATCATCAAACCCTTGGGTGAAAGTCTTCCAAACAAGGCTGTCTGCATTCTCCCTTTACGTCTGGACTTGAAATTTCCGACACCGCCCATACTTCCCTCAGTGAGATATCAATATCTGCTAATCAATTTTCAACGTTTCCATCTGTACACTAGCCGGACAAGCACCATAATGGAGGTATTGAAGATGAATCTACAGAAACTCAATCCCTGGAACTGGTTCAAACACGAAGACTCCCAAGAAACCACCGATCAAGTACCAGTATCCCGCGAGGACGCTGATTCAATTCCTGCATATAGCCCGGGCGCGAGCTCCCTGCTCCGTCTTCACCGGGAAATGGACCAGCTTTTTGATGATGTCTTCAGTGCTTTTTGTGTTCCTACATTACAGCCGAGGATCTCTGATCAACGCTTTGCAGGCAGATCTCCTGCAATGAAGGACTATCGCCCACGAATTGATGTTGCAGGTGATAATGACCAATATGACATTACTCTGGATGTCCCAGGCATGACCGCGAATGACCTCACTATAGAAGTGAAGGGGGAAATACTGACGATCAAGGGTCAAAAGGAAGAAAACCACGAGCACAAAGACAAGCACTACTATCGTATGGAGCGCCATTACGGCAGCTTTCAGAGAACGTTGTCTCTTCCACTCGACGCCAATGCAGACAATATCAAAGCGACGTTAAAAGATGGTCTCCTTAAACTGGAAATTCCCAGAAAGCCATCTGACAACGATGACATTAAACGGATTTCAATCTCCTCGTGACATTTAGCTTGGAGGTGAATCATGCAAACCAATCAAAAGCAAACTTGGCTCAGTCTTGCACTTGCGATATGCATAGGAGTGATAGCAGTCCTCGGTTACTACACCTGGAGCCTGCATCAGAAAATTGAAGACCTGCAAAACAGGCCCTATTCAGGCCTGCCGTATCCTTCGTTTAACAATCCGCATACTTGGCCCGGAGACTGGGACCCATGGTCTGATAACTGGGACCCGACAGGTAAATTCTCTGAACTGCAGAATTACATGGACAACCTTATGAATAATATGATGCCCGGTAATTCGATATTTAGTCAGCAAGGTTTCGGTCTATCTCCTTCCTCACCCAAAATCGACATGGAGAACCTGTCAGATAAGTATGTTGTCACTGTGACGGTACCTGATAGCCAGGATATGGAGCTCAATACAGAGCTTGCAGACAAGGTTCTGACCGTATCGGGTAAAATCAAATCGAGCGAAGAGGATTCCAGCGACAGTCTGCGAAAAAAATCGATCTCTACCAGTCGATTCTCGCAATCAATCAAGCTGACTGATCC
Source organism: Hahella ganghwensis DSM 17046 (assembly GCF_000376785.1). Classification (GTDB taxonomy): domain Bacteria; phylum Pseudomonadota; class Gammaproteobacteria; order Pseudomonadales; family Oleiphilaceae; genus Hahella; species Hahella ganghwensis. The sequence goes on along the minus strand of NZ_AQXX01000111.1, from coordinate 17,868 downwards.
TATTGATGAATCCAGGATGGAAATCAGCCACCAAGGCAAAGACATCTTGATCACAATCCCGAAAAAAACAGGGTAATATTTCGATGACCGAAATTAATTCAACCGTGGCACTCTCAACTGTGTCACGGTTGACATTCTTCAACTTAAATTAAAGCCTAATAGGTAATTGCTCTTCTCTGCGCACCCAATTATCCCAGTTTGTCTGCATCACACTAAGCCCGCCGATGTATTCCTTTTCAACCAGTGCAAAGGTCAGGACTCTGCTTCCGCGTTTGAAGCCATGTATCAATTGCGTGATAAAACTTCTCTGACTGGGGGAGGACAGGAGCATGCGGGTAAGCTCGCCGGCCTGGGAGTGAAGTATGTAATCTGAATTTCTATCTTCAGCCTGCCAGTCACCACTGGTAAGAGATAAAAACTCTCGTATCCCCATCAATGAGCCTTTCTCAAACTGCATTCTTACACGCTTGTAGTTATGACTATGGTGCTGAATAATGAGTTCACCATCCCGGCTGATCAAGGTTTCCATATTTTCTGCCAGCCCTTCATTCAACCAACTTGGCAAATAATCCGTCAGGATGTGTACAACCGCGTGACTCGTCTCATGCTTGAGGGTTCGGTAGAATTGCTCCATGTTCTCGCGTAAATAGATGGCGATCAGGTTGTCCCTTCTGAAGAACATCCCTGAAGTACGACCGTGCTCCATATTTGATTTGGAACGAACAAAAGTGTTGTAGCTATTGAAATCCGAATAAACGACTACTTTCACCGGCACAGTTTTATATATATCAAAATAGAGCTTTTGATCGTAAAACCGATAAACATTGTTCACATCCTGTTGAATTCTGGAAGTATCGCTCTCAGTTAACTTTCCACCTTTGCCGTCGACATCAATTTCAAGCTTCTTCCAATACAGTTTTTCTGTCTTCAGCTTAACTTCGATTTGCCCGGGTTTGTTCTGGCTGGTGTCACTGAAGTGGACTCTGCCACTTTCATCCACCCAACGATAAATTTCCGCTGAGGCAGATAAAGGTAATGAGCATAGAATTAATATTTTGAAGAGGGTTCGAAGACTTCCCGGCACTTTTCGGCTTCCGCACAGCTTAATTGATTCACCAAGTTATAATCTTACGCCAATCTATACCGGTCTTTCTCATGATTTTAGTGAGATTGGATATCGTTGTGTAACACCCACCAGATGTCGGAACGATATACTTTCCCTAATCACCATAAAACTTCTGATATACCTTGTTCCATTCTTCTAACTCAACTGGATTGTGCAGACACACAATCAATCTCTGAAACCTCTCCGTTGCAGGTATCAGAATCTCGAGCGCTTCATGGGCAACTATAGAATGTGGAGTACGATTTGTGCCAGCACCCAGTGCAGGAAAAGCGATGGTGTTGACGTTATTCTCTTCAGCAAGCCTGACGGCGTTTCTAAAACAATCACCCAGTACAGATAACGTGGAACCGCCCCATTGATCTCCGCCAGTCCAAAGCGGCGTTACTGAGTGGATAATAAATTTGCAGGGGAGATTAAATCCCGGTGTGATGACCGCATTGCCGGCAGTGCAATCACTTCCGAGTGTTTCGCACACCCGATCCAGTTCCGGCCCAGCTTTTTCATGGATGACAGCAGATAAGCCACGACCTTTACTGAGATATTTATGAGCCGGACAAACAATGGCATCAACCTCCAGAAGGGTAATATCTCCCTGAAGCAGTTCAATCATGAAGCAATCTCCTTATCCTGAGTTAGAAACTTTCCGGTAATAGACTGCACATCAGACAACCGATAATATCCAATGCTTGTTTAAGTATTGCACAGCAATCCGGTTTGCGCAGGCCATTGGGTAGCGGAACCCTCGCCTTCAGGTCTCAATTAGACCCAAAAGGCAGAGGCACCAAACAAAAAGTTCTGGTCGCGATAGCCACATTTTGCCGTTCAAAGGTAAGCATGCTGGAGCAGGGTTGATATACTGTAGCTAAACCAAATAGGGGGTATCAGGGAATCACAGTGGAACAAATAGAAATAGACACGGTCAGTGGACGCGACATTACCCCCTGGCTTGAGGATATTGCCAAACTGCGTCTTCAGGTTTTTCGTGAGTTTCCCTACTTATATGAAGGAAGCCTCGACTATGAATCAGACTATCTGAAGAAATATGCAAGCTCCGATAAAAGCGTGTTTATCCTGGCAAAGGTCAACAGAAAAGTCGTTGGTGCCGCCACTGGCCTGCCATTGATCGATGCAGATGAAGAATTTCAAGCCCCCTTTAAAGAACATGGTCTGAATATCAGCCAGTACTTCTATTTCGGGGAGTCTGTCTTGGATAAAAACTTTCGGGGTAGAGGCATCGGCCACATGTTTTTCGACGCCAGAGAAGCTTTCGCCTGGCACAATTGCTTCAGATGGACAACATTCTGCGCCGTCGAACGTCCGGAAAACCACCCGCAACGTCCGCCAAATTACAGACCTCTGAATCAATTCTGGGAAGCTCGAGGATATCAACAACGTCCTGAACTCAACACCTGTTACAGCTGGCAGGATATCGGTGAGCCAGAGGAAACCTCCAAACCAATGATTTTCTGGATCAAGAGTCCGGTATAAAAATCATTACAACCGGCCTCTGTCAGTCCTCACGGTATTCCTGACGATTGATACCATACTTTTTCAGCTTGTCGTAAAGCGTTTTACGAGGCAGCCCCAGAGACAGCATGGTATTTTTAATACTTCCGTGATTTGTCGCCAGAGATTCCCTGATCAGGGTTTCCTCGTAAAATTCCACTTTTTCCGACAAAGTCTGCCGACTCTGGATTTCCTGATCGGTCAACATCTGCTCCATTTCAAAAGAGCATTCCTCCCCCATGATGACATAACGCTCCGCCAGGTTTCTCAACTCCCGTACATTACCCGGCCAGTCATGGGTCAACAACTTATGGCGGTGCTCGACACTGATGGGCACCGTCTCACGCTGGTAACGGGCAGCCGCAATCAGGGCAAAGTGTTCAAATAATAAGGGGACATCGTCCAGACGTTCTCTCAACGGCGGAATTTCCACTGCAACTGTATTCAACCGGTAATAGAGATCTGAGCGAAATTCACTATGATCAGACATATCCTTCAGACTGACCTTGGTAGCTGCAATGACGCGGATATCCAAAGGAATCAGTTGATTTGATCCCAGGCGTTCGACCTTACGCTCTTCCAACACCCGAAGAATCTTGACCTGTAGGGTCAGCGGCATACTTTCTATTTCATCCAGAAACAATGTACCGCCGTTAGCATGTTCAAACTTGCCAATACGTTTTTTGTCGGCACCCGTAAAAGCGCCGGCTTCATGACCGAATAACTCACTTTCAATCAGATTCTCCGGCACCGCACCGCAGTTGATGGCCACAAAGTTACCGTTTCGACGATTACTGTGTTCGTGGAGGTATCGGGCGACCAGTTCCTTACCGACTCCGGTTTCTCCAATCAACAGAATATCAGCAGGAGTATTCATGATCTGAGTAAGCACACGTCTGAGTCTTTGGACAGACTGGGTGCGACCGAGAATTCTGGGTCCGGGGAGGTTCTGTTCCTGTAATTCCCGCTTCAGGTCCCGGTTCTCCATGGTCAGTGCCCTTTTCTCAAGACCCCGCTTGACCGTATCCAGTAATCGTTCGTTACTGAAGGGCTTCTCGATAAAGTCATATGCACCGGTCCGCATAGCGGAAACTGCCATGGAAATATCACCATGCCCGGTTATCAGAATGACCGGTATATCCCGGTCCACCTGATGCACCCGCTCCATCAATTCCAGACCGTTGATCCCCGGCATATTGATATCGGACACAATGATGCCATTCCAGTCATTGGTCATTTGCTCCAGAGCGCTCCTGGCATTATAGAATCCTCTGGCCTGGATCGATTCCAGCTCCAGGGTCTGACACAGTGAATTGGCAACATGACGGTCGTCGTCAATCACCAACACCTGCATATTGCTCAGCAGGTCTGAATAATCATTCTGGCTTTCAGTTTCTGGCAATGGAGTTCACCACTTTCTCATTCTTGATTAAAAACGTGTTTCTATGCTGTTCACGCAACATATAATCTACTTGTCTATCGATAGACCAGACGCTGACTCTGCCGGCATTTCAGGTTCATTCTGGACCTCCGCCTTGCGCAGGGAAATGATAAACACCGCGCCCCCCCCAACGGCGTTGCGGGCTGTCAGGCTTCCTCCCATCGACTCAGCAATCCTGTGTGATATTGACAGGCCAAGACCCAGCCCCTGAGACTGGGTCTTGGTGGTAAAAAAGGGTTCAAACAAATGTGACAGCGCTTCTTCCGATATCCCCGGGCCACTGTCCTGAACCTGTATACGAACATGGTCCCGGTGCTCCGTCACGTCGACATTCAGACGTCGCTCAGAATTATCCGCTGACGCTTCTGCAATAGCCTGGACACCGTTAGTGATCAGATTAATAAGTACTTGCTCCAGTCTTACCATATCTGCCAAGACAAACACATCCTGGTCTTCCGTATTCATCACTAGATCTATTTGATGACGCCGAATTTCTGACTCTGTAATTTTCAGGGCGGCAGATATGCAGGCGCCAACATGAATAGCTCCCACGGACTCCGCTTCCTTACGGGAAAATACTTTCAACTGCCCGATGATGCTGGCCATATGGTCAATCAGTTGCACAATTTCCTGCAAATTCATCTGGGCTTTATCGTGCAATTGCCGATCAATAAACGCTTGGGCGTTCTGTGCGTAGCTGCGCAGTGCCGTTAGTGGCTGGTTCAGCTCGTGATTGATACTCGCCGACAACTGCCCCAACAATGCCAGTTTAGCCGCTTGCACTAACTCTTCCTGGGTCTGCTTGAGGGCTGACTCGGTTCTTTTGCGTTCGGCCACTTCATTCTGAAGGCGAATATTGGCTTCAGAAAGATCTTTGGTACGGTGCTCAACTCTGGCTTCCAGTTGCTCCTGAGCATGTCGCATCGCTCTTTCCCGACGATAGCGCTCCATAAGCAGCATTGCCAGCAACACAATGACCAGGAACATGGACAAACTCATCAGAAGCACGTTACTGACTTCCTGCTTTACCCTGTCCAGTGGCATTAGCAATTTCACCTGCCACCCAGCCTCCGGCATATCGGCTTCACGCTCAAGATAAACCTTTGTTGCATTTGGATCAGTTCCCACAGTGACAAACTTGGCTCCAGTTGCCAGCAGTTTGGTCGGATTTTCCGCTTCTTCATACTGAATCGGCTGCAGCGCTGTATCGGAATAGCGGCGCTCAACGTTCAATATTATCTGCTCATTCTGCGAAATTGGCCTGGTGTAGCGAAATCGCCATTCAGCTCGTGTTGAAATAAATACCACACCAAACTGGTCGGTCACCATGACTTCAAAGGTATTCTGTCCCCAAGGGCTTGCCCATTGCTGCTCGACATCCGACAGACTGATTTTCACAACCACAACACCTACAATGACGTCATCGTCCGAGACAGGGAAAGAAAAATAAAAGCCCCGGATATCGGAGGTGGTACCCAATGCGAAATAACGACCGGGACGCCCTTCCATGGCATCACGAAAGTAGGGCCTATATCGGAAATTGTTCCCGACAAATGATTTCACACTGCGCCAGTTATTGGCGGCAATAGTGGTGCCCTCGGAATTCATCAGGTAAACATCGGAAGATTTTCCGATCTGATTGATAGATTCCAGGTAGCGATTGGTTTCATCGATAATTTGCGGATTAGTGGGATCCTGCAATGCCTGCTGCAGGCGAGGATCAATTGCCAGAATATGTGGCAGCGAATCATATTCCGCCAGTATCGCCTGTAAACCGGCAACCGCTCGACGCAACTCATAGCCTGCATCCCGATCCAGGTCCGCCACGGCAGATCTGTGCGCCCAGTCCCTGGCCAGGATACTGATAACGACCGCCAATCCCATGACAATCAGCATCAAAATAATATTATGTCGATATCGGGTGACTGACAAAACAGCGGTACCTCGGTTTATTATTATGGCGGGCAGTAGGGGACTACTTGGCAAACCTCTTACGGCCTTGCCGTGTATTATGCCACCGATATTCAAAAGCTGCCTGTTTATCCTCGGATGAAGCGAAATACCGGAGTATTTTACTCTGATATTTTCCGGTCAACTCACGGCAGACCGCGTAGATTGATCGTGACAACAGGTTCGGTAAATTATCTTTTCTTGCGCTTCAACCCCTATTACACTGGCACAACACAGTGACGCCGTCGTGTAAGCCATCTAAACTGGCAATGATAAAAAGAACGGCACTCGGCTGTTGAAACCGGATTGAATTAAGCTGTTTCACCGGTGGTCATCAACAAGAGGCTCCAATACTACGACTTGAACAAATTAATCCACACTTAAGGGGATACAAATGAAGAAAATCTTAGTTTTAGGATCTGTCATTGCACTGGCCTCCGGTTGTGCCAGCATGTCTGAGCAAGATCGCCAGGCTCTGGATGACGCCACCCGTACTGCCAACCAGGCAGAACAAGCTGTCTCCAACGCACAAAACACTGCCGACACAGCCCTGAGCACAGCCAACTCTGCACAGTCTCGTGCAGATGCTGCATACGCAAAAGCAGAAGAAGCTTTGGCCGCTGCACTGGCGGCGCAAAAAGCAGCAGAGGAAGCAAACGAACGTGCTCGCAGAATGCTGCAGAAAGCCAGCAGCAAATAATTTTTGTGACAAATCTGATTCGGATAATTGTGTAACCGGCGCGCCTACCGCGCCGACTATTGCGCAGCCGCCAGGGATGGTGACTTCTGAATCATGACGCCAACAACGGAAGGGATTCCGGTGTTCTGCCGGATCATTCTTTCAATAGCTTCAGCGTCCAGATCATAACGTGATGCGGGTATATTCAGCCGTGTCAGTGCGTTGATGAAATACCGCTTTCGCTGCGTAATGCTGTCGCCTTCTTCTGCATGAATCTCTGCCCACATCTGATCCCCATTGATCGCCAGCTTGACCGGCTGCTTGATTATTCTGACAGGGGTATTCTTAGCCGTGATGGAAACCAGTTCCTCGATGTCCCAGTTATAAAGTCGAATACATCCGTGACTGACTCTCATTCCTATGCCAACACCTTTGTTAGTCCCGTGAATCAGATAACCGTTAGAGTCCAGCAACAGAGCAAAAGGGCCCAGAGGATTATCGGGACCGGCAGGGATAGAAGCCGGCAACACTTCTCCATACTCCTTTAACCGTTGTTTGCGCACAGACTCCGGCGGATACCAGGTGGGCTTCTCCAACCCCATTTTCACAGTGGTATCCATCTCGGGTGTCGGGAAATCGACCGTTCCGATTCCAATAGGATAGGAAATCACCTTTTTCTTTTCTGGCGAAAAATAGTAAAGGCGATATTCGGGAAGGTTAATGACAATACCTTCTGGGGGAGTATCCGGCAGCAAAAACTTTCCTGGCAGGACAATTTTGTCTCCAGCGACAGGCAACCATGCATCAACCTCTGGATTAGCCTGGATCAATTCATTGAATCCGAAGTTATATTCCTCACCAAGATCGACAAAAGTATATTCCCGTTTGGCAATCAGGACCTTTTCCTCACCGATAATGGACTGCCCTTTTTGCCAAGGATACTCTGCTGCATCGGCAATAGTCACAAAGGACATGGACACCGCCAGGAGGAGGCTCAATCTCCTGATAACAATGTTTTTCATCGCATTTAACATATTGAATGTACTTTCTACTGAGCTTTCTTTCACCTTAGGTACCGGGTTCCCTGTCAGGATGGGGCTCCGGTTGGCTAATTCATAATCTTTCTGCATTTTCAGGCAGGACGCCGCATAGTGCAATCCTTTCTGTCCCCCACGTAATACGCGACATTGACTCGCCATGGAGAGCTTAATCCGAAAAGGTTATACTTCGCCTCTTTCCATTTTAATTCACCTTGCGGGTTATTTACCGGGCGGCAATACCGGAAAGGGCCTGGCAGGCAATCAATAAAAATTACAGACTAAGACAGGTACGCCATGAAACAGATCCAGATAACCGAATTCGGAGCCCCTGACGTACTTCAGAGTATCGAGGCCGAGATTCCCGAACCGCAATCTCATCAGGTGGTTATCAAGGTCGACGCCATCGGCATTAATCCCATCGATTATAAAACCCGCCGCGGCCTTGGATTTGTCGCAGAGAAAGCCAAATCCAGACTACCCTGGACACCCGGTTACGATGTTTCAGGTGAAATCTACAGTAAAGGTTCAGCCGTCACCGGCTGGGAAGTCGGACAGCGTGTTTGCGGCATGGTGAATTTTCCACTGCCCGCAGGTGCCTACAGTGAATACGTTGTGGCTATACCCGAGATACTGGCTTCCGTACCCGATTCAGTTAACAGTGAAATGGCAGCGGCACTGCCTCTGGCCGGTTTAACTGCCTGGCAAGGGCTTTATGAAACCGGCAACCTGTGTTCTGGGCAAAGAGTCGCCGTACTCGCAGCGGCCGGAGGCGTCGGACATATTGCAGCACAGCTGGCTCGCCATAACGGTGCCCAGGTTTGGGGTACCGCTTCAACTTCACACCATGATTTTCTTGAAGAGCTGGGAATCAAACCCGTGGATTATCACAATGAGAAATCGCTTTCTCAGCTCAAAGATATGGATCTGGTGTTTGATGCTGTGGGTGGCGAGACGGGCCTGCAGGCACTGGATTTTCTCGCCACTGGAGGCACGTTGGTTACTTTGCCGACGATTACCGCAGAACAAATCGTCCAGGCGGCCAAGGAGCAGGGTAAACACGCGAGGGGTTACACGGTCCACCCTGACGCCAAGCAATTACAAACGCTTCTTGATTACGTGGCCGACAAACAACTGATCATCAATATCCAGAAACGCTACCCTCTGGCTGATGCTGCACAGGCTCATGCTCAACTGGAAAAAGGTCACACCCGTGGCAAGATTATTCTGACAGTCTAATCCTGGCCCATTCTGCCAATACCATCTCGCCTGACTTCTGTCGGTAGCCCAATACACGGGCTGCCGCAGCCCTCTCCTCAATAATACTTTTTATCACCTTGTAAACTGAAAAAAATCAGATATCTACTATAGTTACTCCATCGGAAACCTTTCCTTATTTTAATAATTATTTCTGTATCGATGGATCATACGAATGTTGGCAGTGTATAAAAGGTGCTTAACGGTCGCTATTGGCGGCTTATTGTTTGGAATGACAACTGGTTGCGAGGATACTCAAGGATCAATACCTTCTCCACCTGATACGTCCATGATCACCCTGGAGCAGGGGTGGAGCCAACAAACCCGCGACACTATGCATTATCTGGGATTCGGCTCGAAAATGATTCCCTATGACTGGTTTCTTCACCTTGAGCAGGCCGAAAGCTCTGCCCTGATAAGAAATGATGCGTTCATGACCGGGCTTGGATTTATCCCGTCGAAGTCAACACCTCAGAATCCCGATGCCCTTCCTGTAGGCTTCAGTAAAGCAATTGATGAACATGGGACAGCCTGGGTTGGGTTAACCTGCACGGCATGTCACACCAGCAGTTTCTCTTACCAAAACCAAGAGGTTATTATTGACGGCGGTGCCGCGATGATTGACTTCCCCACCTTTGAAAGCAATGTTATTAATGCGTTGGAAGCTGTCGTTAAACAACCTGAAAAGCTGAAGAGCTTTACGGCTAAGGTAATGGGCGGCCCTTCAGATGGCAAAGCGCAAGAGAAGACGCTGAAAAGTGTTCAAGAGAGACTCAGCTTTCTGAAAAAACGCCAGAAAATGAACCACTCAGATACCCCCTATGGACATGGCAGACTGGACGCGTTTGGCCAGATATTCAATACCGTGGCGGTACAATTACTCGGTATTCCTGAGAATGCACGCCCCGCTGACGCCCCGGTAAGCTACCCGTTTTTATGGAACGCGCCTCATCTGGACCTGGTGCAATGGAACGGTTCCGCTCCAAACACCGCTCCTGGGCCACTCATACAAAACGTGACAACGGCGTTAGCCGTATTTGGCAGTGCCGACGTTAAAAACCACTCCGGCATCGCCGGTTACCCAAGCTCTGTGGATTTCCACGCATTAGGAACTTTGCAGGAAAAGTTCTACGAACTTAAACCACCTGAATGGCCAACAGGGATATTAGGCAAGCTTGATGACAGTAAAGTTTCCCAGGGGGAAAAGTTATACCAGGAAAACTGCCAGTCTTGCCATCGACTCAGCCAGCGCGATGCGAAGGATCAACAGCTCAAGGTGACTCTGGTCCCGCTGACTGAAATTGGTACGGACCCTAGAATGGCAGAGAACTTTATCAATGCGACAGCCAAAACGGGGGCCTTTGAAGGACGTAAGCAACTTATCTTTGTCGGTCCTACCTTTGGTACCAATGCCAGCACGATCGATCTGGTCATCAACACCGCGATAGGCGCCTCGCTTCGCCATCCGATTGATTCTGCCGTTGACTCCATCAAGGATTATCACAAGGTGTTCAGTGCCAACGCCAATCCGAAGCCGGATTACTACAAAGCCCGGCCACTCAGTGGCATCTGGGCCACTGCGCCTTACCTTCACAATGGCTCCGTTCCCACTTTGTACGATCTGTTACTACCGCCGGCACAACGCCCGACGAGCTTCCACGTCGGAAACCGGGAGCTGGACATCAACAAGGTTGGATTCAAAACCTCACCCAGCGAAAACAGCAGCCTGTTTGACACCACGCTGGCAGGTAATCACAACCATGGACACATTTACGGTACCGATCTGACCGAACCCCAGCGCTATGCCCTGATCGAGTATCTGAAGAGTATTTAATAACAATATCAAACCGAGGTTATCTATGAACTCCCGAGGAATTGGAGGCCAACTCTGGTCCTGGATCGGAAAAGGACTGAAGTGGCTGCTCATTCTGACACTGGTCCTGCTCCTGGCTGCCTGCATCACTTTTGCCTGGTATGTGTTATGGCCGATTTCCACTATTCCCCCACAAGAAAATTATGACGAACTGGTTTATCTGGACCAGGGCTGGGGCGAAACCAGGGAATCCGAATCCCGCCAGACCTATTACTACACCCCACAGGGTACATCAATGCCTCAAGGTGCATCAGAAGGGGCAATTCGCTACGCCTGATTCATCAATCTGAGACTACCCTTTTCCGATCTGCGTTTTGCAGACCCGGACCATATGCGGCGATACCGTTTCCTGGTTGACAGTGCTCCGACCCAAAGCAATCCGGACCAATTGCCTGTCGGCTTTACCAAACACTATGATCCCAATACCGGGGACAACGTCCTGGATGTGACCTGTGCGGCCTGCCATAACGGTCAGTTGAGTTACACCAAAGACGGTAAGACCTATGCAATACGCATAGACGGCGGCCAGGCCATGCATGCCATCAGCGATACCACCCGAGGTGCTTTTGCCCCGATGCTGATTGCCTCGCTGGTTTACACGGCGGTCAACCCGTTCAAGTTTGATGAATTTGCCAAAGGGGTGTTGGGTGGCCGCTATCCGGACGGTAAATCCAATCTGCGCAGCCAGTTATGGACCTCCATCAAACAGTTTGTCACCAGTCCCCAGAATAACCCGTTGAAACACCTGTATCCGGTGGTAGAGGGTTACGGGCGGACTGATGCTCTGGGACGTATCGGCAATACTGTCTTTGGCGACCACTTGGTGTCATCCAACTATCAGGTTGGAGCCGCACCGGTTAGCTACCCCTATGTCTGGAATATCTGGAAGTTCGACTGGGTTCAGTACAACGGTTCAGTGGCACAGCCTTTGGCACGTAACATCGGTGAAGCACTGGGAGTAGGGGCCAGAATTCCACTGTTAAATGACACCGGAGGTCCATTACCTCCAGAGGAACGCTTCCGCAGCTCTGTCAGGATTGCGGATTTACAGAAAATTGAACATACCCTGCAGACCTTGCAGGCTCCCAAATGGCCTGAAGATCTTTTTGGAAAAGTTGACCAGTCTCTGGCCACACAAGGCGAACAACTGTTCATGAAGAACTGCCGGGGCTGTCACGGCCCTCACCCGGCCAACGCTGCACAACAAAAATCACTTGCACCATTGAAGCCCGGTCCAGAGGTGGAGTGGAAAATCGAAGTGATCCCCGTTTCACATATTGGTACGGATGAATCTACGGCCAAGGGATTCCTTGAACGTCGCTATGACCTCTCACGTACCGGTGTCACCAATGAAGATATTGGTAATACTTTGCGTCCCTTGCTTTATCGCCAGTTAATCCGAGAGGTGCGTTATCGCCTGACAGAAGTGATCGACATTCGGCAGGCCCAGGGGCTGAATACCGGCGATCTGGCAAACCTGCTGGATCAGTATCCTGAACAATCTCCAGTCGTGGAATTGCCAACAGCACTCTTTACCTCAATCAAAAGCGAGCTATCGCAGTTAGTTTCTCCTTTACCGAATATTCCAGATGCGCGAACCGCTCCATCAGATTCCTATCGCTGCAATTTAACCTGCCAGACGATCGCACTGCTTTGGAACATCGAGCATGGGCAGGAGTATGCAGAAATTCAGATGGACGCTCTCAACGTGAAACAACTGACTGAAGGGGAAGCGCTGAATATAGTCGGTCTTATGATCAAAAACCGGTTTTATGCAGACTTCAACGTCGATTTTGACGAACAGCAGTGCCTGGAGGGGTTCGGAACGCTGGATCTGCCACAGCAGGTTCTGGGCTATAAACCACGCCCTCTGGAAGGAGGGTGGTCCACACCACCGTTTCTGCATAACGGATCCGTCCCCTCTATTTACCAATTACTGTCACCGCCCGAAACCCGAAGCTCGATGTTTCTCCTGGGACAACGCGACTATGATCCGGTCAATCTGGGCTATACGTTAATTACCCGGGAGACCGAGGGAGTCAGTAAGGAAGGCTTCTGGATGGATACCAGTATCGAAGGGAACCTCAATACCGGGCATGCCTTTGCGGCAGATCCAGATATCTGGGCTCAGCACAAGCAATCTCCGAAGGAACACCCTTTGCCCCAAGGCGTTATCGGACCGGTTCTGACCCACGATGAAAGAATGGCGATCCTGGAATATCTGAAAGTTCACCAGGACACACCCGCGACACCCGCAGATTATCAGCCACCGGAGTGCCAACTACTGGGGAAAACACTATGAGCAATGCCAACAGGGACCAGGCAACAGATCATGATGAACCGCTGTACACCACCAATTTTGAAGATGTCCAGAAACAGGAACTGAAGTGGATATCCAAAAGACGGGCTGCTGCCGGGGTTGATCAACCTGATGCCCCCCTGGTTGGCCTGGGCTTTTCAGGCGGCGGTATTCGTTCCGCCACCTTTAACCTGGGAATTTTGCAGGCACTTTCGCGCCGGGAACTGCTGACTCAGGTGGATTACCTGTCTTCTGTCTCCGGAGGCGGATATATCTCATCTTGCTACACCTGGCTACGATCCCAGATTCCAGTCAGTCGACATAAGGACCTGGGATCAACCCCCCTTAAAAATGGCCATGGTAATGTTCTGGACTGGCTGCGTGCTCACGGCAGCTATCTGATCAACGGTACTGGCTACTCCGGCTGGACGCTGGGAGCCGCCATACTGGCCGGGACACTATTGAATCTGTTTGTGCTACTGCCGATCATACTCGGTGTGTTGGCCGTCGCCAGCGAAGACTGGATTACCATGAACTGGCCTCTCTGGCTTCACCTGCCTGGCGCTCACGCCATAGAGGGCCATGATGGCTTTATGTTATTGCTGATTGCGGGACAGATTGGACTGATTCTCTTTGTCCTCAGTCTGTTTCTGTTTGCTCTCACCACCACCTCTCAGCTACGCAGTATGGTGCCGGAAAACACAGTTCGAATCTGGATGGGGAGACTGCTGGCAAGCGGTGTGATTGCCACAGCTCTGGGACTGCTACCCGTATTCACCGGCGCCGAGGAGATGGTCTTGCACTATTTTGACCATCAGGGAATGGCACTGATTACCAAGCACAGCACTTATCTGATCCCTCTTATCAGCGGTCTTATTTCGATCAGACTGGCACGCAAAAGAGCCGGTTCCAATACCGGAAATACTCTGGCGGTTCTTGGATTATCACTGCTGTGCTATGGGATGCTGACCGCGCTCTATCATATTTGCGCCAATACCGAGTGGATGGAGAGCAAAGCTTTTTTCACCTGGTTCAGCCTGTCCATCATACTGGCGCTAATCTGCAATATTAATGGCCTGTCTCTGCATAGCTACTATCGGGGCAGACTGACGGACGCCTATATGCCGGAAATATCAGTGCCTGAAATGAGTTCCCCCGAAACCAGCACGCCAATTCCGGCAAAGTTTCTATTGACCGATATCAGGCCGGAGAATGGCGGTCCTCTCCATATAGTGAACACAACGTTAAATACCACCAGTTCAAAACATGAGAAATTACGCACCCGCAACGGAGCCTCCCTGTTTCTCAGTCCACTTTACTGCGGCTCAACGGCCACCGGATACAGGCATACCAGTGATTACCTTGAGGGTAGAATGACGCTGTCCAATGCATTTTCCATTTCCGGTGCAGCAATTGATCCAAATACTTATGTCACCAACTCCCGAGCGATCAGCATACTGATGGTGCTGATCAACGCCCGTCTCGGATTCTGGACTCGTAATCCCAAAGCACTCCAACAACGTCGCTGGCTGCCGGAATGGTACCGGTTCATGTTTCGTGAAATGCTTGGGATTGGACTTTCAGAAACCGAAGCTGATATTCATCTTTCCGACGGCGGGCATTTTGACAATTTGGGCCTTTATGAGCTGATCAGACGTCGTTGCCAATACATCATCATTTCAGATGCCAGTGCCGATCCGGACACGACCCTGAGCGACTTGGGGCGCACGATACAGCGTGTCCAGGCAGACTTCGGCGCCGACGTGAAACTGGACATACGTCCGATCACCGAAGTGGACGACAAAGGACGGCACAAAAAACCTTTTGCGCTAGGGGAAGTCACTTATCAGGACAAAACCAAAGCGCAGCTTTTGTACATCAAGGCAGTAATCAGTGATTACCCCAGCGCGAATGTGTATTCATACTGGCGAGCCAATCCCAGCTTCCCGGATCAATCCACCGTTGATCAGTTTTTTGACGAAATGCAGTTTGACAGTTATCGCAGACTGGGACTGGACATACTGACCTCCTTGACGCCTTCAGACACTCATTCAATTGCCGAACTGTTTTCACATCTATCCGGATATGGCCAGAATGAAGAACATAAAGAGGATTTATTGACTGACATCGTAAAAGAGACCGTCTAAACTTAGACCAATAGGTCTAGAAGGATAAGCCTTGAATAGCTGAGTCAGCTCGGTGGAGCAGGATTTCCATAACTGTCAGCGAACATCCATGCCTGAATCCGAATAATTAGCCCGGCACCTAACATGATCGATGTTGTGACATTCAAGACTTCCCCCTGTCTCTCCCGATCTGGAATACTAAAAGCCCTGTTTCAAGTACTGGTGTTCCTTTGCCTAGGCGTTCAGGGGGCAGTCGCCGCCAATCCGGATCAACAGGCAGCACCTCACCCTGTTTTACTTACCTCAGAACTGACAGAAATATCACTGGCCAGCCATCTCAGTCTATTGGAAGACACAACGGGAGAGCTGACGATAGAGGATGTTCTCGAGCCAGCCAATGATCAGCGCTTCATTGCCAGTGGCGACGAGTCACCTAACTTCGGTTTCACAACCTCAGCATTCTGGATCAAGCTGAAGGTCATTAATCCCTATCCAGAGACCGTCGACATTATCCTGAGGCAGGACTACCCCCTTATCGACTATCTGGATTTCTGGTCTCAAGACAAAGAGGGCAACTGGAATCAGATAGCCACCGGAGACCGTGTTGAGTTCGATCAGCGCCCGGTTGATCACCGGGTTTTCCTGTTTCCTGTCGAAGTCCCTCCAGACAGCCAGCAAACCTACTATTTTAGATACCAGACTCAAGGCTCTTTGAACATCGGGTTATTTGCCCATTCACCACTGGATCTGATGAACCTGATTGCCGGAGAATATCTGGCCTTGGGAATTTATTATGGTGGCTTCATCGTTCTGACCATCTACAACCTCATCATGTTCCTGACGGTGAGGGAACGCACTTTCGCCCACTATCTGCTGTATGTGGTGAGCTACGGGCTCTATATGGCCGTCCACAATGGTCTGAGTTTCCAGTATCTGTGGCCTGATAATACCTGGATGGCCAATCATAGCCTGTTGATACTCCTCTCCCTTTCCCTGATGGGCGGGCTCCAATTCACCCGATCGATACTGATTTCAAGGGTCGCTTCCCCCAGGCTGGATCGTATTGCCTACTATTTACAAATTCTCAGTCTGGTTTGCATGGTGGCTTCCCCAATTGTCAGCTATCACACCATGATCGTTCCTTTGGCGGTGCTGACACTAGTCATCGCCATCCATATATTTGCCATGGCCGTCATCGCGTTAATGAAGGGATCAGGAGCCTCCCGTTATTATATGGTGGCCTTCTCATCTCTGCTGATTGGTGTGGTGATATATATGCTGAAAACCTTTGGCATACTTCCCCACAACGCTTTTACTCAGAATGCCTTCCAACTTGGGTCATTGATTGAAATGGTGTTGCTGAGCCTGGCCGTCGCCAGCCGCCTGAATGAGTTCAAGCGCAAAACCTACAAAGATGCGCTCACCCAACTCTACAACCGGCGTTACTTCGACGATCAGATCAATATCGAGTTCGACCGCGCACGACAGCACGAACAACCCCTCTCCATGGTGGTGATCGATATTGATCACTTTAAACGCTTTAATGATACCTACGGTCATGCCCAGGGAGACAGTGCTCTGAAGACAGTGGCAGGAATACTTAACGCCACGGTTCGCAAGCCTAATATCCCCTGTCGGTATGGTGGCGAAGAATTTGTGTTGATACTCCCGCAAACCTCCCAACATGAAGTATCAGTCCTGGCTGAAAGGATTCGCCGCAGGGTGGAAAGAAACACGCATGGCAGCCTGAATCTGACAGTCAGCCTGGGTTACGCAACTCTGGAAAATGATAATTTCAATAGTGCCAATGACCTGTTTGTCGCCGCCGATTTTGCCTTGTATACCGCCAAGGAAAGCGGCAGAAACTGTGTTATGGATTTCAATCAGTGCGAATCCAAACGATCAAGTGAATGCCAGCATCATCAACAACCGGAAAAACCTGTTCAGGCGGCCCCCTGAGATTCTTTTTAGAATGCACCAGAATACCTGATGACAAGAGCACCAGATTGTAATACGAAGAAGCACATTCAGGATGGTTCAGCGGAGAATCGCCGCAAAACATTGCGGACTTGGGATAAATAGCCACCACCGAAGAGGTTAAGGTGGTTTAACAGATGATACAGGTTATAAAGCGGTAGCCTCTCCTGCCACCCCGACTCCAGAGGCCAGGCTTCTTCATAGGCCTGATAGAATCTCTCAGGAAATCCACCAAACAGTGCCGTCATACCCAGCTCTGCCTCACGCCATCCATAATACAAGGCAGGATCAATCAACACTGGTTCGCCCCCCGGGCCTATATGCGTAAGCGTCCGGTAACCCCATCTTGAGCGCGCTACCAACTGACTGGATAGTGTCCACTTATTTTTTAGTGGACACTTGTTATGATTGTCATAAGCGCACCTCGCTCCTCCAGAAAACGTCGCCAATATTCCGCAGAATTTAAAGCTAAGATTATTGCTGCCTGCCAACAGCCGGGGGTCTCTGTTTCTGCCATCGCTCTGGATAACGGGCTCAATGCCAATCTGGTTCGACGCTGGATCAGCGACGCGAAGAAACTCGGCTCTACCACGTCGG
>NZ_AQXX01000110.1 GCF_000376785.1 Hahella ganghwensis DSM 17046 | reverse complement strand
GAGGATGGCGCCGTGCCCATCGACAATAATTGGGTGGAAAACCAGATCCGGCCTTGGGCGCTGGGTCGTTCCAACTGGTTGTTTGCCGGATCGCTGCGCAGTGGTCAGCGGGCAGCGGCAGTAATGAGTCTGATCCAATCGGCCAAACTGAACGGACATGATCCCTATGCTTATCTGAAAGATGTACTGGCGCGTCTGCCGACGCAGAAGAACAGTGCCATTGCTGAATTACTGCCTCACAACTGGAGCGGTCCGGTCAACCTGTGATAGCCGGACGCTTACCAGCCTGGGTCTTTTTTTGTACTTTTAATAGCGCGTTTCTATGAGATTGAAAAAATGCAGGCAAAAAAGAGCAGGGTAGGATGGGACTCCGAAACCCTGCGTAAGTCACTCTGATTGCGAGTGCGAGAGTGTGATCTGAAAAGCCTGCCGGAAATACCTGTCCGGCGGCAGGAATAAATTCTTTTAAATAGTAGGTCTTCTGACGCTACTTAATCGTGTCTCCTACTCTGACGATCTTCATGGTGTTGGTGCCGCCTTGAGCATTAACGTAGTCACCCTTGGTGATGATGATCAGATCGCCTTCACTTACCACTTTCATCTTAACGAGTTCATTGACGGTGATCTGATTGATTTCAGAGTGAGGGTGATCATCTGAGTTAAACGCCACCGTCTGCACACCTCTGTACAGAGTCATTCTGTGCTGAGTATTGTGATGTCGAGAAAATGCATAAATAGGAAATGGGGATTTGATTCTCGACATAAGTAATGGCGTGGCACCAGTTTCCGTCATGCAAATGATGGCCTTGATACCCTGGAGGTGGTTGGCTGCATACATTGCTGACAGCGCGATGGCTTCGTCCACTTTTTCCATCGCCTGATTGATACGATGCTTCGATATATGGGTCGAGGGATGCTTTTCAGCGCCCACACATACTCGTGCCATCGCTTCTACTGCTTCAGTAGGATATTCTCCTACCGCTGATTCAGCTGAAAGCATTACCGCATCGGTATAGTCCATCACAGCGTTGGCCACATCCGAAACTTCTGCTCGGGTTGGCATAGGGCTGTTGATCATGGACTCCATCATCTGCGTCGCTGTGATGACCACTCTGTTAAGCGTTCTTGCTCTGGCGATAATATGTTTCTGGACACCAACGAGTTCGGCGTCCCCGATTTCAACGGCCAGATCACCTCGAGCCACCATGACTGCATCAGCAGCCAGGATAACGGCATCCAATGCTTCGTCATTATCTACCAGTTCGGCGCGCTCAATTTTTGCAATGACGCCAGCCGTTGAACCGGCATCTGCCAGAAGTTGTCTGGCTTCGTGCATGTCTTCGGCACAGCGGGCGAACGAAACGGCCACATAATCTGCATTGAGTTTTGCAGCAGTGACGATGTCCAGTTTATCTTTCTCTGTCAGTGCTTTGGCTGAGAGGCCGCCTCCCTTTCGGTTGAGGCCTTTGTTGTTGGAAAGCTTGCCACCGATAAGAACCCGGCAGCCGATCTCGTAACCGATAACGTCTTCGACTTCCAGTTCCAGTCTTCCGTCATCAAGCAGAAGAATGTCGCCGGGGTTGACGTCATTAATCAGCTGCTCGTAGTCGATGCCGACACGATCAATGTCGCCGGCATCTTTATCGAGCTTGGCATCCAGGACAAATCTTTGCCCCTTGGTGAGATTGATCTTTCCGTCCACGAAGCGGGAAATACGCAACTTGGGTCCTTGCAGGTCCGCCAGAATAGCGACAAAGCGGTTGTTTTTCTGAGCAAGTTCCCTGACCAAATCAGCGCGGGCAATGTGATCTTCGGCCTCTCCATGGGAGAAGTTCAGGCGTACCACATCAACGCCAGCTTTGATGATGGCGTCGAGGGATTCTGGTGAACTGGTCGCAGGGCCGAGGGTTGCGACGATTTTGGTGCGGCGTAACATCTTATTTTCCTCTACTTATGGGTCTCTCACCGATACGAGACAGATATAACTCGCAAGTGTCTTGCTTGTTTATTGCCCTGCCTTCATCAATGCCAGCGTATTATCCAGCATTCGGTTGGAGAAGCCCCACTCGTTGTCATACCAGGCCATAACCTTGACATGACGGCCTTTCACCTTGGTCTGGTTGGCATCAAAGATGCTGGAGAAGGCTGAATGATTGAAGTCAGTAGAGACCAGTTTTTCATCGTTATATCCGAGGATAGATGAATTCTGGGAAGCGTCACGCAGAATTTGATTAATTTCTTCCTGACTGGTTTCTTTGCTGGCAACAAAGCTGAAGTCGACCAGTGATACATTGATGGTCGGAACCCGGACGGCCATACCGTCGAGCATACCGTCAAGCTCCGGCAATACAAGACCGATAGCTGCGGCTGCGCCGGTTTTGGTCGGAATCATTGACTGAGTCGCCGAGCGAGCCCGATACAGATCTTCATGATAAACATCAGTCAGTTTCTGATCATTGGTATAAGAGTGGATGGTTGTCATCAGGCCGCTCTCAATGCCGACGGAGTTCTGCAGCGCCTGAGCAACAGGGGCCAAACAGTTTGTAGTACATGAGGCGTTGGAAATAATCTGATGATCAGCTGTAAGAAGGTTGTCGTTAACGCCATAAACAACAGTGGCATCCACGTTTTTGCCTGGCGCTGAGATAATGACTTTTTTGGCGCCTGCTTCTATATGAGCGCCTGCGGTTTCTTTGCTGGTGAAAAAACCAGTGCATTCATAAACAACATCAACGTTAAGAGCGCTCCAGGGCAGTTGCTTGGGGTCACGCTGGGCAAGTATAGCGATGCGGTCGCCATTAACTGTCATGGATTCTTCGTCGTGAGTGACTTCACCGGAGAAGCGGCCATGAACAGTGTCATACTTTAATAGATGGGCATTGATAGCGGCGTCGCCGAGATCATTGATGGCAACTACCTGGATGTCTTTGCGGTAGTTATTCTCGTACAGCGCACGGAGAACGTTGCGACCAATACGGCCAAAACCATTAATAGCTACTTTAATCGTCATCGCGAACCTCCTGGAGGTAAAGTTGAGCTGTTGTTATTGTGAGATGTAGTAAATATAACAAAATAAAATTGCCCTTGATAGGTCTTTAGCATGAAAATGTTGTTTTAATCTTGTAATATTACCTACAAAATTTGTTTTGATACTGATGAAAATCAAAAAACAAAGCCATTACCATTTGTCTTGTAAAATAGGATTTACCGGGTTTAGTAAGTAGACGACTATTTATAGGTAAGAAAATTACTGATAGGTAAGAACGTTACGAGCCCTCGAACAAAAATATCAGCGAGTGAATTGATCATGCATGCAACTGTCCAGAGTGTTACCCAGCGGATTATCGAGAGAAGCCGACCCACCAGGGATGCTTATCTGACAAGGCTGAGGAGCCTCAAAAGTCAGTCCCCACAGCGAGGTGTACTATCCTGTGGGAATTTGGCACATGGTTTTGCTGCCTGTACTCAGCCTGAAAAAGATGTGCTGCGTCTGATGAATAAGGCCAACATCGCGATTGTGTCTGCTTATAACGATATGTTGTCTGCGCATCAGCCTTATGCCGGGTATCCGGATATCATTCGGCAGGCTGTCAGTGAAATGGGGTCCGTGGCTCAGTTTGCCGGTGGCGTGCCTGCAATGTGTGACGGAGTAACTCAGGGACAGCCGGGGATGGAGCTAAGTCTTTTTTCCCGGGACACCATCGCAATGAGCACAGCCATAGCGCTTAGCCATAATATGTTTGATGCGATGCTTTTACTGGGTATCTGCGACAAAATTGTTCCAGGCATGCTGATCGGCGCACTGAGTTTTGGGCATTTGCCGGGCATTTTGATCCCAGCCGGGCCAATGCCGACAGGGATCCCTAATAAAGAAAAACAGAGAATTCGCCAACTATATGCCGAAGGTAAAGTTGGCAAGGATGAACTGCTGGAATCCGAGAGTAAGTCCTATCACAGCCCTGGTACTTGTACCTTCTATGGGACCGCGAACAGCAACCAGTTGCTGGTGGAAGTGATGGGTCTTCATGTTCCGGGTGCGGCATTTGTTCATCCCAATACTCCATTACGTGATGCACTGACCGCAGAAGCGGCTCAGCAGATTGTACGTTTGTCTGCTCCTAATGGAGGTGAGCTAGGTCTGGGTGAGATGGTTGATGAAAAAACGATCGTCAACGCTTTGGTTGCCCTGTTATGTACCGGGGGTTCCACCAACCACACGATGCATTGGGTGGCAATTGCCCGGGCGGCCGGTATCGTTATTGATTGGAATGACTTTGATGAACTGTCTTCAGCAGTTCCTTCCCTGACCCGTATTTACCCCAATGGTCAGGCGGATGTTAATGCATTTCATGAAGCCGGAGGGACACCTTTCCTGATTCGCGAGTTGCTGAGTGCTGGTCTGCTCCACGATGATGTAGAGACGGTGATGGGCAAAGGTCTGGCTCAGTACGCTCAAATGCCCACTTTACAGAATGAAAGTCTGATGTGGTCTCCTGCGGTTGAAAAAAGCCTGGATGATTCCGTATTACGTCCTGCCTCTGAGCCATTTGCCCCCGATGGTGGTCTAAAGGCCCTGCAGGGCAATCTGGGGCGCGGCGTGATTAAAGTATCGGCAGTAGCGCATGAACATTGGGTAGTGGAAGCTCCCGCCGTTGTTTTTGAGGATCAGGATGATCTGGCAGATGCCTTCAAACGAGGTGAACTGGAAAAGGACTTTATCGCTGTTGTGAGATTTCAGGGACCAAAATCCAATGGTATGCCTGAATTACATAAGCTAACACCTTACCTGGGCGTACTGCAGGACCGTGGTTTCAAGGTGGCCTTGGTAACAGATGGCCGTATGTCTGGCGCTTCAGGCAAGGTGCCCGCAGCCATTCATGTGTACCCGGAAGCCGCTAATGGCGGGACTCTGGCCAAGATTCAAAACGGCGATCTAGTGCGTCTTGATGCCCTTGCCGGTACCTTGGAATTAAAAGTAGGTGAGGAAGAACTTGCCCAAAGACCTTTGGCAGAGGTGGATCTATCTCCACGTCATGTTAATTTTGGGCGTGAGTTATTCGGTGCCTTGCGGCAAAATGCCGGCAATCCCGAGCAGGGAGCAGCTGTATTTTGGAGCGGTGTCGATGAGTAATAGTGAGTTTGCCCTGGTAGGGGATATTGGGGGAACCAATGCTCGTTTTGCATTGGTTTCACCTGGTTCTACTGACCTTCAGCATATTGAAGTTTTGCCCTGTGCTGATTATGACAATCTGGACGGTGCGGTACGGGATTATCTCAAGCGTTGTCAGCTTGATCGTGTATCAGAAGCGAGTATCGCATTCGCCTGTCCGGTGCATAATGATATCGTCAAAATGACGAACAACCATTGGGTCTTTTCCAAAAGAGAAATCCAGGCCAAACTTGGATTGGACTCATTGAAATGTATTAATGATTTTACGGCCATGGCGCTGGGCGTACCCCATATTGCTGCAGATAAGCTGGTGCAAGTGGGAGGGCCGGATGCCGATGACGATCGGGTCACGTCCGCAAGAGCCCGGCTGGTGATTGGGCCTGGCACCGGGCTTGGCGTATCTGGGCTTATCAGAACCAAAGCTAACTGGGTGCCCCTCTCTACAGAGGGTGGTCATGTCAGTTATGCGCCTACCTCAGCGCTTGAGATCGAGGTGCTGCAATATTTAATGAAGCTCTACGATCGAGTTTCTGTAGAGCGGATTCTTTGTGGAGAAGGTCTGGTCAACTTGTATCGGGGCTTGGCTCAGGCCAGTCAAAGGGACGCGGTATTCAGCGAACCGGCTGAGATCACTGAAGCGGCATTACAGCATACCGATGATTTGGCTGAACAGACACTTTCCATGTTCTGTCGGATCTTTGGACAAGTGGCAGGAGACGCGGCGCTCACTATTGGTGCCTTGGGTGGCGTGTATGTCTGTGGCGGCATTATTCCAAGGTTTACGGAGTTCTTCAAAACCAGTGGATTCCGGGAAGCATTTGAGCACAAGGGAAGAATGCGTGGATATCAGGAGGCGATACCCGTTTTCGTTGTGATGGAGGCATACACCGGTTTGTTGGGTGCTGCGGAAGCTCTTACCAACTCAGAGGTATGACGCTCTCCGTCCCTTTTTGCTTGATGATTAAGAGTCCATCGGATTAGCCGGGAAAATCCTTGTCCGATGGACATGCTCACACTCCTTGCAATGGTATGTAATAGGTACCATGCTAGTGCCGCCAAATATGGCATTTTCTCTTCTACTGGCATGGTAGATGGATCGTCCACCGCACTTGGGGCACCGCCCTGCAATCAGATAACGAAATATGAATCCCATCAAATAAAGGCCCAACGCCGCCGGTAACATTCCAAATATAATAAAGGCGACTATTTTCTCCTGCAGGAACTCCGGTAGTGAGGACCGGATGGTTTCGTGGATCGTCATGCCCAGTAAAAAGCCACCGAGCAAAGCTGTGATGTTTGATAGAAACAGCAAGGTTAGATGCAGCGGTATAGGCATGGTTTGGTATCTTTTTCTTCGGCTTAAAGGTATCAAATAGCGTAAGTGGGCTATTAATAATCTCTATGTCCCCTTTAATAGCCCCTTTCAATACGGGGTTGTGTCAGTCCTGGGCCAACATCCAGGACACAGCTTCTTCACAGTGAATCTCCGTGGTATCGAATAAGGGAAGCTCCGTGTGTTCCGGTTTTAGTAACAGGCCTATTTCGGTACAGCCGAGAATCACACCCTCAGCTCCCTGTTTTTGCAAATCACTCGCGATTTGAAGATAAGCCGCTCTGGATTCGTCTCTAATTACTCCCTGACATAATTCTTCATATATGACCCGGTTAATTTCAGCTTGCTGGTCTTTTTTGGGAACCAGGACTTCCACACCGGCTTTTTCCTGTAACCGATTCTTGTAAAACCCCATTTGCATCGTGAAAACTGTTCCTAGCAGGGCAATCCTTTGAACTCCATTTTGTCGGAGTAGGCTGGCAGTGGCATCAGCGATATGAATAAGGGGGATGTTGGTAGTAGATTCCACTTCCTCAGCGACCCTATGCATAGTGTTGGTCGCAATAAGCAATCCTTCTGCGCCTGACTGTTCCAGTTTGGAGCCGGTCGTACTCAGGGTGTGACCAAGAGTCGTCCAGTCCTGCGCCGCCTGAAGTGGCTCAATCTCTGCAAAGTCGTAGCTGGCTATCAGTAAAGAAGCGGAATGGAGTCCTGCCAGTCTTTCCCTGACCCCGGTATTAATTCTCTGATAGTAGGATGCGGTAGATTCCCAGCTCATCCCCCCAAGAATGCCCAGTGTTCTCATGAATGATCCTCGCATATCATCAAATGGTATTTACCCAGCACATCCGCTTTCAGGCGCAGTCGCCTGTGGTAGTTGAGTCGGTAGCGGGAGTCGAGGCGAAAAATTGCAGCAATAAAAAAGGGCGGTATGGTTCCGCCCTGATCAGAGAAGTGATTTGTCAGACTTCCCGGTATTCCACTTTGTTGTCAAATACGACAATTTTGGATCGACCAGCAAGCCAGTCGCGATCATAGGGTGATATAAAGTAGACACCGGTGATAAATAAGTAGAAGACCCCGAATACATAGGAGTAGGCGAAGGTCGCGATGCCGATGAATAATACAGCTGCAATCAGCATGTAGGATTTCAGCTCGCTCAGATCGACAGCGGCGGTTTGTTGAATCTGGTTAAAGAGGATAAATATCCGGGTGGTGGTGTAGACGGATACGGTAAAAACCGCAAATAACACCAGGGATTGGGCGTTAACTCCGCTGAATATGAAGTTGGCTAAAGAGAAAAACAGTGATACCTGCACCAGGCGGGCAGGGGTCTTATCTGTGAGTTGCATGGGTAAACTCCTGTACCTGCTCAATTCTCAAGGCAAGAACTATTCTAGTTCAATTTTGCATCGTTAGGATGAATACTTTGTCATATTCTGGCTGGGTTTTATGCATTGGGTAAGCCTATATGGAAATTCACTGGGGGAGTACTACTCCCCCCTAATACGCCTTGGGGATTAAAAACAGGGATGATGTGGGGGGTGCGCGAATTTAGCAGTATCGGTATACACAGTATAGCCCCCTGGTGTTCGATTTCATTTGTATCGCAGGCAATTAGCTGAACTGGTTACATATTGTCATCCCGGAACACCAGCTTGTGGACAACAAAAATAACTCATAGCGAGGTAATAAAGCATGAACGCTTGGAAAAAGCTGGCCGGCGCCGTTGCCGCCTCAATGTTGGTATCTGCAGGAATGGTTTCTTCTGCATACGCAGATATCGAAGAAGGAAAGCTGGTTGTATGGATCAACGGTGACAAAGGCTACAACGGTCTGCAGGAAGTGGGCGATTGGTTTGAAAAGGAAACGGGTATCTCTGTGACGGTTGCACACCCTGACAGTGTCACGGACAAATTTCAGCAAGCGGCTGCCACTGGCAATGGGCCGGATATCTTCATCTGGGCGCACGATCGTTTCGGCGAATGGGCCAAGTCCGGTTTGATCACCCCTCTGAATCCTTCGAAAGAAGCCAAAGATGCAATAGTTGACTTCACCTGGGACGCGGTTTCCTGGAATGGTCAGGTCTATGGATACCCTCTGGCCATTGAAGCGGTTGGTTTGATCTACAATAAAGATCTGTTGCCCGAGCCCCCTAAATCCTTCGAAGAAATTGAAGCCCTGGATAAGAAGCTGAGTGCCGACGGCAAAAAAGCGATCCTGTGGGATTACAACAACACCTATTTCTCCTGGCCTCTGTTTGCCTCGAATGGCGGATACCCGTTCAAAAAGTCTGACTCCGGTTATGATATCAAAGATACTGGTGTCAACAATGACGGCGCCAAGGCCGCTGCCAATATGATCAAGAACCTGATCGATAAGGGTGTGATGCCCAAAGGCGCGGACTATGGGGTTATGGATTCCAAGTTCAATAAAGGTGAAGTGGCCATGGTAATCAATGGACCATGGGCCTGGGGTAACCTGAAGAAAAGTGGCATCAATTTCGGTGTGACCACGATTCCTACCATCAAAGGCGAGCCTGGGAAGCCGTTTATCGGTGTTACCGCGGCGACCATTAACTCGGCCAGCCCCAACAAAGAACTGGCAATTGAGTTCATCGAAAACTATATGACCACTGTCAAGGGTCTGAAAATGGTCAATGATGATGTGCCTTTGGGGGCGGTCGCCAACAAAGAGTTTATGGCTGAACTTGCCACTGATCCAAATATTGCGGCAACCTTCAAAAATGCCGAACTGGGCGAGCCTATGCCCAATATTCCGGAAATGGGAGCATTCTGGTCTTCAATGGGACCTGCATTGCAAAATATTACTTCCGGTCGGCAATCTGTCGATGCGGCCCTGGACATGGCAGCACAGCGGATCACCCGCTAAACCGACGAGAATTACAGAGAACGGAGGCACGTCTCCGTTCTCTGTAAGAGCTGTCTTTCATCTATCATTAATGCAAATCGTGGGGCATATCCATGCATAGTCACGCCCTTTCAACTTCAGTTGCTGAACGCAAGCGAATTATGAATACCAGTATTTTCAAGTGGGCCGCTCTTGGCGCGACGTTTCTTTTGGCGCTCTATCTGACAGTGGCCCTATATGCTCAGGATCAATTCGCCTTTGCCATGTTGTTTCTGGTAGTGATCGGGTCAGCACTTTACATCTTCAGTTCCAACAAGGCATATGCCCATCGATATATATACCCTGCCATTGCCGGCATGGGGGTATTTGTCATTTTCCCCCTGATCTATACCGTCGGTATCGGGTTTACCAACTACAGCGCCAGTAATCTGCTGACATTTGACCGGGTTCAGGAACAACTCCTTGCCCAGCAGTACCAGACAGGCGACGAGAGGTATAAATTCAAGCTTTATCCCGAAGGGGAGCAGTATATTCTGCAGCTGCAACTGCCCTCGGGTGAGATGGTGGGGACCAGTGCCTTTGGCATGAGTGCTGAGGAAGAAGTTGCGTTGGAGCTGGAAGCGGCAGGTTCATCACCATCAGCAGCGCCACTGGGACTTAAAGATATTGTTAAGCTGAAGAATGAACTGCGGCAGGTGGAGTTGAAAACTACGGAAGGCAAAAGCCTAAGGTTGGCGGGGCTTCGAGACTTTGCTGCCATGAGCCCGGCGTATACCCTTCAGGAGGATGGAACTCTCTACGATCAGCGCAATCAGGTTGCCTACTATCCCAACGATGATATCGGTTTTTACCAGAACGCAGAGGGCGAGACATTGTCGCCCGGCTGGACGGTGACAATTGGCTGGGAGAACTATCTGAGAGTGATCACGGACCCGAGTATCCGGGAGCCGTTTATGCAGATATTTGTCTGGACTATCGCATTTGCATCACTCACCGTGTTATTTACCCTTGCCCTGGGGCTCATGCTCGCTAACCTGCTGCAGTGGGATCAAATCAAAGGCAAAGGCTTTTACCGGATGATGCTAATTCTCCCTTACGCGGTACCGGCTTTTATTTCCATCCTGGTCTTTAAGGGTCTGTTTAATCAGAACTTCGGTGAGATCAATCTGGTATTGGAAGGTTTGTTTGGAGTACGCCCGGATTGGTTCAGTGACGCCGGACTGGCCAGAGCCATGATCCTCATCGTCAACACCTGGTTGGGCTACCCCTACATGATGTTGCTGTGTATGGGCTTGCTGCAGGCCATTCCGAGGGATCTCTATGAAGCCTCGGCGATGGATGGAGCCACTCCGCTGGATAATCTGTTCCGCATTACCCTGCCTCAGATTATTCGCCCGTTGATTCCGTTGCTGATCGCCAGCTTTGCTTTTAATTTCAATAATTTTGTACTAATCGCACTGTTGACCGGCGGAGCACCAGACATTATTGGGGCCACCACACCAGCCGGTACAACCGATCTGTTAGTCAGCTACACCTATCGGATTGCCTTCCAGGATTCTGGGCAGAACTTCGGTCTGGCTGCAGCAATCGCTACAGTGATCTTCCTGTTGGTCGGTTCGCTGTCCCTGCTTAATCTCAAGTTGTCCAAGGTGAAGGTTTAGGAGTTTATCGATATGGCCATGGTTCAACCCAAGTCTGTTAAATACCGTGTCTGGGCGACCCACTTCGGGCTCTTGTGTTTTATTTTGCTTATTGTGTTTCCGTTGTTGATGGTGATCTCCATTTCTTTTCGCACCGGGAACTTTGCCACCGGGAGTCTGTTACCGGAAAATCCTTCATTGGAGCACTGGTCGCTGGCGCTTGGCATACCCTATACCCAACCTGATGGTACGGTGTTGCAACCTCCGTTTCCGGTACTGCTCTGGTTGTGGAATTCGATCAAGATTGCCGTTATTTCCAGTGGCCTGATATTGTTGCTTTCCACCACCAGTGCCTATGCTTTTGCACGCATGCGTTTCAAACTGAAAAGTACCATTCTGAAATCCATGCTGATTTTTCAAATGTTCCCTCCGGTACTTTCCCTGGTGGCTCTGTACGCCTTGTTTGACCAGATAGGTAATCACATCAGCTGGTTGGGGATTGATACCCACGGTGCTGTGATACTGGCATCTCTTGGTGGGATGGCGTTGCATATCTGGACCATAAAGGGATATTTCGAATCCATTGATCGTTCGCTTGAAGAAGCGGCGATTGTCGACGGTGCAACCACCTGGCAGGCATTCAGATATATCCTGCTGCCGTTGTCCGTCCCTATTCTGGCGGTGGTGTTTATCCTGGCGTTTATCATGAACATTATGGAATACCCTATTGCCTCTATTCTGTTGCTGAACGTCGACAACCTGACGCTTGCCGTCGGGGCCCAGCAATATTTGTATGAACAGAATTATTTGTGGGGCGATTTCGCCGCCGCAGCTGTTTTGTCTGGTTTACCCATCACCGTGATATTCCTCTATTGCCAGAAATGGATTGTCGGCGGGCTGACGGCCGGGGGAGTCAAGGGGTAATCGCGCAAAACTTTCCTCGTCTTCCTTTTGTTGCGCGTACCCGGCCGGGAGATGATCTCCTGGACCGGGTCTTTTTTGTTAAAGCCATTCAGTATTCCGAATAAAAACTGTGATAAATTGGCCTCTCTGATACTGGTGAGATGGCTGCCCCAAGGAAAAATCACAATGCGATTATTGTTTGTTGCCGGAGTACTGATATGGCTTGCCGGGTGTTCGGCATTTGAATCCCGGCCTCTGTATATGGCCAAAGAGGGTAAAAGACCCCATGGATATAGCGAGATCCAGTTATCTGAGCGCTACTATCAGGTGACTTACGAAACTTATGAAAACGTGTCGTTTGCCGACGCGGAAAAATTTGCACTAAAACGGGCAGCTGAGCTTAGCGTAAGTCAGGAGGCGTCAGGGTTTGATGTACTTGAAAAAGCCTGTTTCAACGATTATCTGATAGAAGAGTCTGCCGAAATAGCCCCATCGCAGCGCACAGCGACCTTTTCCTCTGATGCCGGCCCAATATCAATTCCGATTGATGAACCTTATTTCCCGTCAGTCACGCACACTTATGAAGTCAAAAAATGCGTGCTGAAAGTAGAGCTTCTCGACTCTCTCTAACCCTCTTAGCTCCTCTTTAAAAGTGCTCTTACACCAAACTGTCATCTGTATGTGGCACTTTTTTACTCAATCCTATTTGACGTATAAAACTTTATGAACCAGATTTAATTTCAATGCCTACATGCTAGGGCCGTCACGAATTCAGACTTTCATAGGATACGGACCCAGTGTAGAGGACCCCATTAGCCAGAGGTTGGCTGATTGCTATCGGATAATGTCGCTTGGTTACTGATAGTGTGCTCCATACAAGCGCTGGGATTGAATGAGAAAGTGTGATGAACATATATGTAGGAAACTTGCCCTACCAGGTAACGGAAGATGACCTGCGTGAAGTATTTGGGGCATATGGCGAAATTAGCCGTTGTAATGTGATTCGTGACCGGGAAACCGGTAAGTCCAAAGGATTCGGATTTGTTGAGATGCCAGATGGAGGGCAAGCAGAAGCCGCTATTCAGCAACTTAACGACAGCAATCTACAGGGACGTAACATGAAAGTGAACGAAGCCCGCCCAAGGGAAGAAAAGCCCAGACGGAATTTCCGGCCCCGATATTAGATAAGCCAAAATTTCAGATAGGTTCTCAATGCCTGCAAACTGATGTAGGCATCGAGTAGCACTTTCGGTTACCTGTATCAGGTGGCTGCAAGCAGGGTTTGCAATTGAGTGACAGAATCAGTCTGTTCATCCTCGGATGGAGTGATGGCCGCTTCTATCTGCTCAAAGTATTTCCGATGTTGTTGGTTGATCTGAACTCCTCGATTGAAGGTCTGGTTGGTACTGGTGATCAGCTGGCTCATGATGTCGCAGATAGCCTGTTCCTGACTTTCCGACAAGCCCAGATAATGCAGTGAGCTGGTGATTTGTTCATTGGTATGTTCAGTGGCGGTCACAATTTCGTTGGTAATACTCAGATAGCTTGTTTCCAGATTGGTCAATGCCGTCAGCATTCGCCGCGACAGATCGTTGAGTAGCTGCATTCTAAGTTCCACCTCAGTGGCATCGTCCAATGCTGTGACCTTGGCGTCTGCCCCCTGTAGCAGGGCAAATATATTGTCACGGATTTTTCCACAGCGTATTTCGTCGCCTATCGGCATATTCTTAATTAATAAAGAAATGCTCCCGTAGTTACAGAACAGTCGTTTTCCAGACTGATGGAATCTTGCTGCTTTACTGAAATGGGTCAATAATTGGGTTTCCAGTTCCCGGGCGATACCGCTGCGTTCCATGTTTTTGGTGTTGAAACGTCCACGAATCTGCAGACTGCAATTCAAGTCATAATAATCCAGGGCCTGAAACAGTTGTATCCCAAGTTGGTCGAAGTTGTCGCACTTACTGACTTCAACCAGAAACTGAATATTGTTTCCCAGGTCGCTGGTATCTGTCATCGCGCTCATGGCAACTTCGTTAGCGAGCTTGAGTTGGGACTTTAGTTGCCGGCTTGCTATCCGATTTAAGACCGCTTTGTGAATTCTTGTGATCAGTTCTTCACTACCGGTTTCGGAGTCCAGAACGTCGTCAGCACCGGCATCGATAAAACTCATCATGATATTGGCGTCGGGAGATTCCAGTATTACAAGACAGGGTGGCTTTTCTTCCAACTCAAGCTGATTGATTTCCTGGAGCAGAGCTATTTGCTCTGCATCGGACAATGGCTGGCATAAGAGGATTACGTCCAGCTGTTGACCCTCCGCAATCATGGCGGCGATCTGTTCCCGGTCACATGCCGTAATATGCAGAGTAGCACTACAGGCAGTTTGTATCGTACCGGGGATTTCTCCACACAATCCAATTTCGTATGGTGTTCCCATAAGGCTTCTCCTGGATCCTTTTGCCTTGAATTTATCCTAGTCCAAGCCGTCTGAAATACCAAGGAAAGGTCTGATTTATCGGTCCGGTCAAAACTTTGCAGTGCAGAACTTTCAGCTATAGTTAGTAACTGCAGGATTCTTCAGGTCACAACCCTATTTTAGTAGGAAGCACTATATCCATGGTTGAAGATATGAATGAAGCAACACCTAAAGCACTGGGGGGAAGGGTAGTCCTAGTCGCACCCCCGGTGCTCATCATGCTCATATCTTGGTTTGTCCCCGCTTCCGTCGCTCCCTGGACCTTCAGTTTTGCTACCTGTCTAGTAATTATTCCCTTGTTGAAGACGATCAAACATGTTCCTCGGGGAGCGGGAGCTGCAGATAATCAAAAAAACTCTGAGCATGAGAGACAGCAGATTATCCGGGAAACTTCCGAATACTGTGAGGGGGCTCTCCTGGAGATTCGTGAGGCCTCAGAAGAGCTGAATAACATCATAATCAGCAATATAGAAACCCTTAGTCATTCATTCGTGGAACTCAGCGACAGTTCAAGCCGGCAAAGTGAATTGGCATTTGAAGTTCTGGACAGAGTAAGGGGCACGCAGTCAAATTCAAATAAAGATGAATACTCGCCACGGTTATCCATGGAGGAGTTTGCCAGTTCTCTGGACAGTGTTATCGGCACTTACGTGGAATTGCTGGTGAATGTCTCGGAAAAAAGTGTCAATGCCGTTCACAGAATCGAAGACATGGTTGGCCAGCTGGACCAGATGTTTGCTCTGCTTGGAAATATTCAGGAAATTGCTGACCAGACAGATCTATTGGCTTTGAATGCCGCAATCGAAGCGGCACGTGCCGGAGAAGCGGGGCGTGGATTCGCAGTTGTTGCCGATGAGGTCAGAAGGTTGTCCCGCGGCTCCAGTGAGCTGAACACCCAGATCAAAGGTAAAGCCAGTGAAACCAAAAATGCGATCAGCAAAGTCCGGGAAATTGTTGGTGAGGTCGCATCGTTGGATATGAAAGAAGCGCTAAATGGTCGGGGGTATGTTGAGCAGTTGATCGAGGAGCGCTCTAAGATCAATGTTGAGATCAATGAAGCTGTTGCGCGTATGGCGGAGTTATCCACACAAATAAAGCGCCTGGTAGATAGCAGTGTCCAGGGGTTTCAATTTGGAGATATTGCCACTCAGGCATGTGGGCGGTTAACGACGCGAATGGAGCTGGTCCATGAAATTCAGGATATTCTGCTGGAGCTCTCTGAAAACCGGATACTGAACTCTGAGGACTACCAGCGACTGCAACAGAAAATTAACGGAGTAAAGAATGTGGACCTGGGAATTCATGGATCTGAACGAGCTCAGTTAAATGGTGACGATATCGAATTGTTTTAATCGGGTAGCTGTTGGATGAACGATATTGGAGTTTGGCTTTATTTAGGTAGGGCTATCAGATGTTTTCGATATTCACGGACCATATTTTTTAACCTTAACCATCTTTAGTTTTTTTAACTGCAAGTTACAGAGGTTCTTTATGACAATTGAGTCCAGAGCTTCATCGGACGAAAAAAAAGTCATCATTGATATCCGGGGGCGATTTGATTTCAGCCAGATTTCGCAATTTCGAAGCTCCTACGAATCCCATAACAAGGATGCAGAATATACCGTAGATTTAAGGCAGACGGAGCATATTGACAGCTCTGCACTTGGAATGCTCTTGAATATGCGCAGCTATCTGGGGGGAGATAAGGCAAAGATTAAAATCGTAAATTGCTCCCCTGGGATCATGAAAATTTTTGAAATATCGAGATTTGACAAGAAATTTACCATCTCCTGACATTCAGGGAGAAAACTCATGGAAATACTTGTTGCGGAAGATGAGGCCTATTGCCGTAAACGGCTGGTCATGGAACTGGAAGACGTTGGCCATGTCTGCCATGTGGCAGAAAACGGTGCAGTTGCTCTGGAGCTTTGGCGCGAAAACAAGCCGGATATGATACTCATGGATCTTTTGATGCCGGTCATGGATGGCCTTGCTGCCTCCAAGGCCATCAAAAAAGAGCAGGCTGGAGTGCATGTTCCGTTGATATTCCTGACAGCTCTTTCGGATGAGGAAGAGCTGGCACAAAGTCTAGAAGTGGGCGATGACTTCCTGGTCAAACCCATCAACTTTAATATTCTGCGGGCGAAGATAAAGGCCCATGAACGTATTCTTATTCTGAACCGTCAGGTGTTATTGCAAAACAAGGAATTGGAATATTTCCGCAGTCGCGTTCATCAAGAATATGACATGACCCGTCATTTGATGGAGGCCTCTCAAAAGTCCAGCGATAGGAATGTTCCGGGAATTGACACACGCTGTACGGCCGTGTCTTTTTTCAACGGGGATCTGGTCCTGCTTTATGAAAAGTGGGATGGTGGAGCTTACTTTCTCATTGGCGATTTTACTGGCCATGGATTAGCGGCTTCTGTTGGCTCGATCCCCGTAACTCAAGCCTTTCGGACCATGAGTAAACGAAACCTTTCTGTCGGTGAAATTGTTCGGGAACTAAATCTAATCCTCAAACGATTGCTCCCCGACACTATGTTTTTTTGTGCCACGGCAGGGGAAATCAACCAGGCCAGAAGCCGCATTGAACTATGGTGTGGTGGTTTACCGGATGCTTATCTTCTGGGGGAGCGAAATCAGATACATCGTGTGATCAAGTCGACCCACATGCCCCTGGGAGTCATGGAAGATAAAGAGTTTGAAGCAGACACTGAAATAGTACCTCTCACCGAAGCTGACCGGCTGATCTTTACAACTGACGGGGTTACCGAGTGTGCCAATGCAGAAGGGGACATGTTTGGGGAGGAGAGTCTGGTCAAGGCTTTACGTCATAGCAAGGGCAGTCTTATTAGTACGGTATTACAGGCCATCTATGAATTTAATTCAGCTTTGCAGGACGACTTGTCACTGATTGAGATTACCTGTTCTGAAAAAGGAATTGCGCCGGATGATGCAGAAGAAGAAATATCGCATGAAGACGATGGTGTTATCGGTATACCTGCCATATCAATGCAATTTGAATGGCAGCCGCCTCAGTTGAAGTCTGGTGATCCGCTGATGATCGTCAGGCAGTGGCTGAATCGGCATATGGCGATTCGTGAGAATAAGGAAGTTGTTTTCATGGTGATATCTGAGCTGTTCAATAATGCACTTGAGCACGGTGTATTGGGTTTGTCTTCAGAAAGGAAGAACGAGGACAACGGATTCGAGAACTACTATCAGCTCAGGCAGGAAAGCTTGCAAAGCCTTAAGGACGGGTGGGTTCGTCTGGGCCTGAGGATCTCCAGTCGTCTGCCGATTAATCTAACAATTGAAGTAACAGACAGCGGCCAGGGCATCTCTCCTGGGAATCTGGATCTGGAAGACAATGACGACACCTTTGGGCGCGGTCTGCCAATGGTAAATGCTGTTTGTCAGCAGTTGGAATTCAATATTGATAACTGGCAGGTCAGAGCCGTTATTGATCTCAACCATTAAATGATCAGGGTACTTAATATTGTATCACGGCTCTGGAAGATGAAAAAAAATTAACCATACAAGCTTAAAAGCTGCTGATGGCGTCGTGCGATTTTTACGACTGCTGCTAACCTTGTATGAAAGGTCAAAATTTGTGCGGTTCGAAAGGGGATTTTATGGCTAAGATTCTTGCAGTGGATGACTCTGCTTCAATGCGGCAAATGGTGTCGTTTACGCTGAAAGGAGCTGGACATCATGTTGACGAAGCTTCCAACGGTCAGGAAGCACTGGGGAAGGCTAAATCCAATAAATATGATCTGGTGATCACAGACGTCAACATGCCGGTAATGGACGGAATTACGCTGATTAAAAATTTGCGGGCAGAGTCCAATTATAAATTTACGCCTCTGCTGATGTTGACTACAGAATCCGGAGCCGACAAGAAAGGAGAGGGTAAGGCGGCTGGTGCTACCGGCTGGATCGTCAAGCCTTTTAATCCTGATCAGTTGGTTACCACGGTAAAAAAAGTCCTGGGGTAGCCCCGGATCGTCTGCCAGAATCAATGGTCAGAAAAGCATGGAGTAGCTCATGAGTGTTGATGTTACACGTTTCCACAGTGTTTTCTTCGAAGAGAGTGATGAGGCCGTAAACGACATTGAGTCTGGTCTGTTAAATCTCGATGTCGCCTCTGTTGATTCAGAAACAATCAATACCATTTTCCGTGCTGCTCATTCCATTAAGGGGGGAAGCGCCACATTTGGATTTCAGCAAGTTGCTGCGTTTACACATGTCATGGAAAATCTGCTTGACGAAATCAGGGCGGGTAAACGTCAGCTTAGCCAGGAAATTGTCGATGTATTGCTTGGTTCTGTGGATGCCCTGCGACTTTTGCTGACATCAGCGAAGACCGGTGTTCAATTGGAAGAGCAGGTCTTGGCTGAGCACCTTGTTCCACTGGAAGCAATCATGTCCGGGGAGTTAACCGGCAACTCCGGGTCTACTTCAGCGCAGCCGGTTGCTGATGACGATAGCAGCGAAAAGCTGGTTGGCTGGCGAATTGTCTTCACGCCTCATAAAGAGATGATGCTTCGCGGAAATGACCCTTTGCGAATCATCAGGGAACTGGGGGAGCAAGGCCCGTTGGAGGTGGCGTGCGACACAGACCAACTACCCGAGTGGGAAAACTATGAGCCACTGAACAGCTACCTAGGTTGGACCTTGATTCTGCGCACCCCTGTCGATCAGTCGGTCCTGGATGATGTTTTCGCCTGGGTTGAAGATGAATGCGATCTGGCAATTGTGCCGATTGTGGAGGCCATATCTCAGCCTGTAGCTGAAACCTCTTCTTCTCCTCAAATCCCTGAAGATAAGACAAAAGATACAACCCCGGAACTATCGAAAGAATCGACCACAAAAAAAGCGTCGACGGCAAAAGCCGTATCTGCGGGATCTTCCGAGAGTCAGTCTATTCGTGTTGACCTTGGCAAAGTTGATGCCTTAATCAACATGGTGGGCGAATTGGTAATCACTCAGTCCATGCTGAATCTCCTGAGTGAAGATGAAGCACTTCAGGGCATGGAGCGGCTACAGCAAGGCCTGCTTCAACTGCATCGCCAGACTCGTGCGCTGCAGGAAGGAGTCATGCAGATTCGCATGTTACCAATTTCCTTCTGCTTCAGTCGTTTTCCACGAATGGTGCGTGATCTGAGCAAGCAGCTGTCCAAGGACATTGAACTGGTGATGAGCGGAGAATCCACCGAAGTGGATAAAACGGTCATTGAGAAAATTACCGATCCCCTTGTTCATCTGGTTCGAAACAGCGTTGACCATGGTATTGAGACCATGGAGGAACGTATTGAAAAAGGAAAACCTGAACATGGGACTGTCTGGCTGAGGGCCTACCATCAGGTCGGCAATATTGTGATTGAAGTGGAAGATGACGGCAAAGGTCTCAATCCCGAAATACTGATCAACAAAGCCAAGCGCAAAGGCCTGGTTTCTGAGGATGCTTTTATTCCCGACCAACAGGCTTTTGAACTGATATTTCTACCGGGGTTTTCCACCAAAGAACAGGCCAGCGACCTCTCCGGCAGGGGGGTTGGTATGGATGTGGTCAAAAGGAATGTTCAAAGCCTGGGCGGGAGTATTCATGTGGAATCTTCCCTGGGACAAGGCACACGATTTGTCATTCGTCTTCCGCTGACGCTGGCCATCATGGACGGTCAGTTGGTCAATATCGCGGAAGAAGTCTATGTCATTCCATTGGTGTCTATCATTGAGTCACTGCAACCTCACCCCGAGATGGTCCACAACGTGACAGGGACAGGTGAAGCGATCAAGCTCAGAGGACAGTATCTTCCCGTCCTGAGGTTGTCCGAAGCATTGGATGCGCCAGTGGGTCATGAAGAGAAAGCTCTGGAAAACGGTATTGTGGTGATCGTTGAGCATGAAAATAAACGTTTTGGATTGTTTGTCGACGATCTCTCCAGCCAGCAACAGATCGTGATCAAATCTCTGGAAGACAACTATCACTCGGTTCAGGGAGTCTCAGGTGCCACCATCCTGGGAGACGGCAGGGTGGCGTTAATTCTGGATGTTGGTGGACTGGCAATGCTTCAGAAGGAGGTTGAGGAAACCTATGCCCAAGCAGGATAAGACAATCCAGGAAGAGGAATTCACTTCTCCGGCAGAAGGCGAAGATGAGTATCTGACTTTCAGTCTGAATCGTGAGGAATATGCCGTTTCAATCATGAAGGTCAAGGAAATCCGTGCATGGGAGCCTGTGACCAGGGTCCCCCATGCCCAACCCTGGGAATGCGGATTGGTGAATGTACGTGGTGCCATTGTGCCGATTATTGATTTACGGAAAAGAATCGGGCTGAAGAACTTTCATTATGACAAGCATACGGTCGTCGTCATGTTCAATGTTCGGGAACTCGGCCGTGAAAAGGTACAGGGTGTCGTTGTGGATGAATTGACGGATGTGGTTCGTTTTCCTTTGTCCTCAATTCAGCAGGCGCCTCAAATCAAGAAAAGTCGAAGTACGCAGTTTGCTCAAGGTGTTGTGGAATACTCGGGACGCATGATCATCATGCTGGACCTGATAAAGGCCCTGGGGATCAGGGAAGAAGCGGAATAAACCTCAAACTACAAGACAGATATATGTCAGGAGACTGGACATGACCGTCAAACGCTCGCTGGTATTGGTTGGATCTCTATTTGTTGTCATTTTGCTGGTCATCCTGGTCAGCCTTTTCAGTCAGACACGGCTGGTGCATGAGAATGAGCTGCAGATGGAGAACTCGGTCCAGCAACTGAGGTATGTCGGAGATCTGGATATGCGGCACGATGGTGTCCGCGGGAGTATATATCAGTATCTTCTCTCTCTGGAGATCAATGATTCCCAGATGCAAAGTGAGGCACGAGAGGTGTTTGCCGAGCACAAGGGTCGGATGCTGGAGGACTTAACCCGAATCAGTGGCATTGTCTTTTCTGAAAAGCTGACGACGATGGTTCAGGAAGTCGAACCGGATATGAGAGCGTTCTTGCGATCAGCTGAAATGATCATCAATAGCCGAAATTATGCTGAGGCAGCGTCTAATTTTCAGACCTTTCAACAGAGCTTTGACAATTTGGAGGTGTCTCTGGAGGCGTTGGAAGACGGTGTTCTTAGCGCCTACAAAGATATATCCAACAGAGTGGAAGCCAGTCTGGACACTGAAATGTTTACCGTCGTGGCTGTGACATCGATCGGTATTATTCTGGGTGTAGGAGCGCTTTATGGTTTTGGTCGCAAACTGATGAAAACGCTCGGTGCTGAGCCTGCAGCTCTCTCACTCATTACCGATGAACTGGCTAAAGGCAACTATGATCAGGATTTAGAGGGGGGAGGTGGAGTATTCGCTTCAATGAGGGAGTTGCGTGACCAATTGAAGGCCCAGGTTGAACGTGATCGTGCCCAAATGGTTGAGATGACCCGTCTTAAGCAGGCCATCGAAACAACCACTTCCAGCATCATGGTGGCAGATGAAGAATTTAATATCGTCTATATGAACCCTGCGGTGACCAAGACGCTTTCGGATGCAGAACACGAAATTCGCAAACGTGTCCCTCAGTTTGACGCTGATAAACTGATTGGCCAGAACATCGATTTCTTCCATAAAAATCCGGCGCATCAGCGCCAGCTGTTAAAAAGCCTGAGAGGGCCTTATGAAGCCAATCTCGCGTTGGGGGATACCTTATTTGATTTGACCGCCGGTGCCATTCGGGATGATAAGGACGAAATACTCGGATATGTGGTGGAGTGGCGCAATGTGACTCAGGAAAGACTGTCAGAGGTGGAAATGACTCGCCTCAAACAAGCCATCGAAACGACCACCTCCAGCATCATGGTGGCAGATGAGCAATTCAACATTGTCTATATGAACCCTGCGGTGACCAAGACGCTTTCAGATGCGGAAGATGAAATTCGCAAACAGGTACCTCAATTTGATGCGGATAAACTGATCGGACAGAACATCGATTTCTTCCATAAAAATCCTGCACACCAGCGTCAGCTACTGAAAAGTCTGACTGGCCCCTATGATGCCAATCTTGCTTTGGGCGACACGCTGTTTGACCTCACTGCCGGTGCTATTCGAGATGGCAATGGCGAGATCCTTGGGTATGTTGTTGAGTGGCGTAACGTCACTCAGGAAAGACAGGCAGAGGTCGAAATGACCCGGCTACAGCAAGCAATCGAAACTACCTCGACGGCTCTGATGGTAGCTGATGAGCACTACAATATTGTTTATATGAATCCCTCCGTGACCCGGGTATTGAAAGCGGCAGAGTCGGAGATTCGTAAACGCCTGCCTCAGTTCAACGCCGATGAATTGCTCGGACAGAACATCGATTTCTTTCACAAGAATCCTGCCCACCAACGTCAGTTACTTTCCCAACTGAAGGCTCCTCATGAAGCCAGCCTGGTATTGGGCGGAAGCCACTTTGATCTTACCGCCGGTACGATTCGGGACAGTAAAGGCAAAATTCTTGGGTTTGTTGTTGAATGGCGCGATGTCACCAATCAGGTAAACGCCGAAAGTGAAGTGGAAAAACTGGTATTGGCCGCCAAGCAAGGTGATTTGAAAGAGCGTGTTCCTGCAGAAGGCAAGGAAGGGTTTTTCCTGAAACTGGCAGAAGGCCTGAACGAGTTTGTGCAGGTGGTGGACAATGTACTTGAAGACATTGATTCTGTTGTAAGCAAAATGGCCAAAGGTGATCTCAGTGGTCGTATGAACACAGATTACAATGGGCAGTATGCCAATATCGCGGATTCGGTAAATGGCAGCGTTGAACGATTAAACGGTATCGTGAATCAATTACTGGTGGCAACAGAGAGTGTCCGGGCCGCCAACCATGAGATATCCACAGGTAACAATCAGCTCTCTGAAAGAACAGAGAAGCAGAGTTCAAGTCTGGAAGAGACAGCCTCCAGTATGGAAGAGCTCGCCAGTAATGTTCGCAATACCGCGGATAACTCTCGTCAGGCAGACCAACTGTCAAACCATTCGCGGGACTCAGCATCCAAGGGCGGTGAAGTAATAAAACGGACGGTGTCTTCCATGGCGGAAATTAACGAATCCAGTCGTAAGATCGCCGAAATTATCAGTGTGATTGACGATATCGCTTTCCAGACCAATCTTCTTGCGCTGAATGCCTCTGTGGAGGCTGCTCGGGCAGGAGAGCAGGGCCGCGGTTTCGCTGTAGTAGCGACTGAGGTCAGGAATCTGGCTCAGCGCAGTGCGACTTCCGCCAAGGAGATTAAGGAACTGATCGAGGACAGTGTGAAAAAAGTTCAGGCAGGTTCTGAATTAGTCAATGAATCTGGCTCAACCCTGGATGACATCATTGCCAACGTTAAAAAAGTTTCAGATCTGATATCAGATATTGCTGCGGCGACAGAAGAGCAAAGCTCCGGCATCGATCAGATTAATCGAGCCATATCAGAGTTGGATGAAATTACCCAGCAGAACGCTGCGTTGGCAGAGGAAACGGCGTCATCGGCAGAGTCATCCCTGGACAGTGTTGCGCAGATGGTGCAAGTCATGTCCTTCTTTCAGGCCAAAGACGAGCTGAGTATTACGCTACCTCAGAAAACTCAGCCGAGGAAAATGGCGGCTCCAGCGGCCACTTCCTCTAAAGGAAATAACAAGGATAAGTCTGCAGCCCCTCCACCCAAGACATCTAAACCTGAGGCAGATGAAGACGATTGGGAAGTGTTCTGATGAAGCAAGGTCAAAGTGCGAGTGAAGAACGTTCTTCCCAGTTTCTGACATTCAGGATGGGGGAGGATGCTTATGGTTTGGATATTCTTCGGGTTCGTGAGATTCGTGGCTGGAGTAAGCCCAGGGAAATTCTCAATGTGCCCAAATACATCAAAGGAGTTATTGAGTTTCGTGGCGGTATAGTTCCGATCGTAGATCTGAGAATGAAGTTCTCATTAGGGAGTGGGCCATACGACCGGGAAACAGTTGTCATACTGGTCTCTATCAAGCATTCCGTCGATGATCAGGCACAGGATCATGTTGTGGGAATGGTGGTTGATCGAGTGGCAGACGTTCTTGATATCAAACCCGCTCAGATCAAAGCGAAACCGGAGCTGGGGTCAAAGCTGGATACTCGCTATCTGAAAGGATTGGTCAATACAGCCGAGGGTATGGTGCTGTTAATTGATGTGGACTCGTTGCTGGATCCGGAAACCTTTTTCCAGGTAATTGAGGCGACTGACAAATGACGAGAAAGAAGAGTGTGGCCATTACACTGCCCGCCAGTTTGACGATTGCTAACGTAGAAGCTTTGCATGAACAATTACAGGCGCCGGA
Source organism: Hahella ganghwensis DSM 17046 (assembly GCF_000376785.1). Lineage (GTDB taxonomy): Bacteria > Pseudomonadota > Gammaproteobacteria > Pseudomonadales > Oleiphilaceae > Hahella > Hahella ganghwensis. The sequence goes on along the minus strand of NZ_AQXX01000110.1, from coordinate 43,898 downwards.
ATACGAGAAGAAGGTGCAGTTTGACGCAAGTAACGTTGAAGTGGTGGATACGGCGGGATTACAGCTGCTTCTGGCGGTTCAGCGAAGATTGTCAGCCAATGGTGGAATCATTGATTGGAAAGCGGGAAGTGATGCACTGGGACAGGCAATTAAAGCAGCTGGCCTGCAGGATGTCATTGTGACCTAAGACAGGGGCGCTGTATGACCATGGCACGACTGGAGCGGGATTTTCATTTTACCCGGAAACACTTCGATTATTTTCGACGTCTCAGCCAGGACTATTCTGGCATTGTGGTTGCCGACAATAAATATGAGATGTTCTATTCCCGGCTGACGAAGCGATTGCGTCAGTTGAGTCTCAATAGTTTCGACGATTATGTATCTTACCTGGAATCCCATAGGGAAGAGGAATTCACGGAATTTATCAACGCATTGACTACTAACCTCACCTCCTTTTTTCGTGAGAGTCACCATTTCCAGTTTTTGCAGAATCAGGTGATCCCGCAATTACTGCAGAGAAATCAGCGACGGATTTCCATCTGGTCCGCCGGATGTTCCGTAGGAGAGGAAACCTATTCCATCGCCATTACCCTGGCTGAGGCGGCGCAGCAACATGGCTTCAGTTGGGAAGTATTGGCTACGGATATTGATACGGCAGTACTGGATCAGGCGCGGCAGGGCGTATATCTGCTGGAAAGAGTCAAGAATCTGCCAATTGCGCAGAAGAAAAGATGGTTTTTAAAAGGCAAAGGCAAGAATGAAGGTTACGCCAAGATATCCAGAGAGCTGAGGAAGAATATTCGTTTCGAACAATTGAATCTTATTCAGGGCTTTCGTTTCGATAAGCCGTTCGATGTGATTTTTTGCCGTAATGTTGTTATCTATTTTGATCGGGATACTAAAGTCGAACTCGTCAGGAGATTTGCCAGTAGCTTATCCAGTGACGGATATTTGATTCTGGGTCATTCCGAGTCTCTGCATGGTATCTCAGATCAGTTCAGATCCATTGGCAATACTATATACGAGAGAATCTGAGGAGCCTGTTGTGGTTTCCAAAAAACATCTTCCGCCACCCTGCCTGCCCTGGTTCCATAATGTGAACCGGTTCTGGGATCCTCACCGCAAAGAGTATGTTGCCAAGATCATGCCGGGCGAGTATTACGTCACGATTGAGGGAGAGTATATCGGTACGGTGTTGGGGTCATGTATATCAGCCTGCGTGAGAGACCCCAAAAGCGGTATTGGGGGGATGAATCATTTCATGTTACCCCAGAATACTCAGGGAAGTGTCAGTGTGATCAGTGATGCCTACCGCTATGGAAACTATGCAATGGAGCACCTGATCAACGATGTTATGAAGCTCTGTGGCACCCGTGACCAGCTAGAGTTCAAATTATTTGGGGGGGGGAATGTCATTCGGGCAATGGGCAGTGTTGGCCAAAAAAATATTCAATTTGTCCGGCGCTATCTGGAAGTAGAGGGATTCAAAATCACGGCTGAAGATTTGGGGGGAGATCATCCGCGAAAAATTCTCTACAACCCCAAAACCGGCAAGGTGCTGCTCAAGAGAATCGAGTCACTGCACAATGACACCTTGATAAAACGGGAGACGCATTATATGGATACCCTAAGGGAACTTCCGGTGGAAGTTGGCGACGTGGATATATTCTGATGGGATGCCTGAAAGTAGGGGGAGGTTCATACATCTGTGCCTGGTAAAAAATATAAAGTATTGGTGGTGGATGATTCCGCGCTGATGCGTAAATTATTGACTGAAATTATCAGTGAATCTCCCGATCTGGAAGTAATTGATACCGCTGTCGATCCGTTTCAGGCTCGGGAGAAAATCAAAGAACTGAACCCCGATGTGCTGACACTGGATGTGGAAATGCCACGGATGGATGGGATTACGTTCCTGCGCAATCTGATGCGGTTACGCCCCATGCCGGTTGTCATGATCTCCAGTCTGACTGACCAGGGAGCACAGGTTACGTTGGATGCACTGGAAACCGGCGCGATTGATTTTATCGCAAAACCCAAGCTTGATCTGAGGGAAGGAATAGAAGAGAAAGCGGCAGTTATTATTGAAAAAATCCTCATGGCTGCTTCAGTCCCCAGGGATAAGCTTCTCCGTAAACAGCAACAATTACAGCGACTGCAACAACGGCGTGACCAGTATACAAAAGAAGAAGCACCACAACCGCTATTTGCAACAACGGATAAACTGGTGGCAATTGGGTCTTCCACCGGCGGACTGGATGCTATTCGTGATGTATTGATCGGCCTGCCGACTTCTGTGCCGGGTGTCGTGATTGCACAGCATATCCCCGGGGCGTTTTCCCGCTCTTTTGCAGAGCGGCTTGATCGAATACTTCCTTTGCGTGTGGAGGAGGCCTATGAAGGGGCGCCGATAACAACAGGTCGGGTGTATATCGCTCGCGGAGACCGGCATCTTGAGGTCGTGAGGTCCGGTGCCAAATATGTCTGTCAGATAAATGATGGCCCTTTGGTAAATCGTCACAAGCCCAGTGTTGAAGTTCTGTTTGATTCGGTCACCAGTGCTGCGGGCAAGAATGCGCTGGGTGTCATGTTGACCGGAATGGGGAAAGATGGGGCAGAGGCCTTGTTACGACTGCGTCAGGCCGGAGCGCCAACGATTGCTCAGGACGAGGAAAGTAGTGTGGTCTGGGGTATGCCGGGGGCAGCAGTCAAGCTGGGTGCTGCCAGTCAGGTCTTACCCCTGGCTGGTATTGCTGAAGAAATTGTTCGTTGGTCAAAGTGAATGGATCACGCTGGTTGGTCCTGCCACGTTAAATTTATAGCGCAGGCAACGCTACTTTCGGATGCCTTGTGTTCATAGGTATTATGATTTTGCTGTAGTTGCTAACCCGCGTCTAGCATGGAAGCTTGAAGTTGCTGACGGGCACGGATAAATATGGTTTGAGAATTCTCGTCCAGTAGTTTGACCTCAGTGACAGTGCTGACAAGATTCAGGTCATCCTTGAGAAGGTTTTCAGATTGATTTCTTCGGGATAGAAATAGCTGTGTCAGCCGACTCTTGACCAGTTGTGAATGGGATTCATCGGTTTCCGGCATCAAGACACAGAATTCGTTACTGCCGGTGCGTCCGACGGTGTCCTCTTTTCGGAATAAATCCCGGCATAGGGAGCCGGTTAGCTCCGCATGAGAAGGAGCCAGCTTGTCGATCACCTTATTGCGGCTGGTCAGTTGGAACATTAGCAAAGTAAAGACGGAATGATGGCGAAATGCCCGGCGCCATTCTTTATCGACAGCGTCAAAGAAAGCGGCGGAGGTGAACAGTTTTGTTTCCGAATCCAGATTGGGAAGTTCAAGTAAAAGGTCTTCGACTTTTTTGTATGCGGTGATATCCCGCTGGATGGAAGCAAAATGTGTGATTGCTCCGTCAGGCCCCTTCAGGGGCATAATGCTGAGTTCTACCCAGTAGGAAGCGCCATCTTTGCGATAATTGAGAATGCGGCAACGCAATGGCTGCTTCTTCTCAAGATGCTGACGAATCAATATTATGGTTGTTGGTGAGGTCTTTTCCCCTTGTAGAATTCGGGGATTCTTGCCAATCAGCTCCTGTGGCGCATACCCCGAAATTCTGGTCATTGCGCTGTTGGCATATACGATACCAGGGCCTGGTGGGTCGATATTATCTGCCCGGGTGACAATGACTCCATCTGCGGCGGAGTTTACGATTTCCTTAAAACCAAACTCCTGCATAAAACTGAAATCTTGCTTTGTCGATGGCATTCAGGCACCTGTTTAGGTTGTATGTTATAGGTATATGGCGCTTCTGATACTATTAATTCTACTGGCAAATAAGCTCCCTCCTATTTGCCTGGTAATGCCAAACTCTGCTTATGTCCGGCCCTGTCTCACGAGGCATGAGGCCGCACAGGCACATCCAGTGGCTGGAAATTAGCATGCCAACATCATTGCCATGTTAATATTTAGTCTAGTCTATATGACCAGTAGCGATAAATTTGAAGGTCGGATTTTACAAAATGGTCACCGGAATTCCAGAAAGACTCCAGACTGATCGCCTGATTCTTCGGCAGTTTCAGCCGGAAGATTATGACGCCTATAAGCGAATTGTGGCGGATCCTGAGGTTATGAGGTTTGTAGGCAGTGGAAAACCGATGACTCCTGCCTCTGCCTGGCAGAATATTGCCTTGATGCTCGGACACTGGCAAATGAAAGGATACGGTTTGTGGGCGGTCGAACGTCAAGGTCGCCCGGGATTAATCGGCCGGGTGGGATTATTTTTCCCTGAAGGCTGGCCGGGGTTGGAAATCGGCTGGTTATTGCACAGAGACTTCTGGGGCAGGGGGTATGCTTCCGAGGCTGCCCGAATGGTCAGAAATCTGGCATTTGAGACGATGCCTGGTCAGGGGTTGATCAGTTTGATCCATCCGCGAAACTTGCGCTCTGTCAGGGTTGCTGAATCTCTGGGCGGTAAGTCGGATGGGCAGATGTATGTCATGCAGCAGAAAGTCAACGTGTTCAGGTATGAATATGCCAGTACAGGCCTTGTCAGCCGGGCTTCAGTGACATGATCTGGTTGCGGCCGTTCTCTTTAGCGCTGTATAACGCCTGGTCAGCGCGCGCAAATACTTCATCGAAATATTCCTTACGCTCATTACTAATGGAAGAAGTGCCAATACTGACAGTAACATCGATGCTGTTGGGATGCAGATCTTCAATCAGTTCGCGAAGCTCTTCGGCACGATAATTCGCCTGCTCGAGATTGCAATGGGTGAGCAACATGACAAATTCCTCGCCCCCAAAGCGGGCAACAAAATCCCCGTCCCTGAAGAAGCCCTGCAGCGCTTCACCTATATACTTCAGGACCAGATCACCAATATTGTGTCCGTAAGAGTCATTGATTCGTTTGAAATGGTCAATGTCCATGACCATGACAGACAGATCTGATTTGTGTCTGTACGCCTCGGAGAATTTTCGCTTGGCAACCTCCACCAGGAAGTGCCGATTATACAGGCCGGTCAGATGATCTGTGGTGGCCAGATCGAGAAGGCGTTGGCGCTCCTGGGATAATTGTTCTATCAGACGCTTGGAGGCGACCAGGTTACTGATCCGGGCGTAGAGTTCGTCATCCAGCACCGGCTTGGTAACGTAGTCGTTGGCACCTGCACGAAGCGCCCGTATCTTTCGGTTGACATTATCCACACCTGTGACAGCCAGAATGGGGAGCTGTTCATAGGGAGATTGAGGGGAGCTGCGGATCTTTTTTATGAAGTCGATTCCAGTCTCATTATGTTCCAGCACGATGTCCGTCATGATCAGATCGTAGGATTGATTTTCCATCAGTTTCAGCGCATCGGCGATTGAGAAAGCGTGGTCCATATCCAGGCCAAGCCGCTTCAGCTTGATATCCATCGCCTTCGCGATAGTCAGACTATCCTCCAGGTAGAGGGCTCTGCCGCTGACATTGTATCGAAAAGGCCCCAAGGGAATCAGGCTGTGCAGACGCTCTTCCAGGCGTGTCAGGGCATCTTTGGGAATGATGTCGGTGGCACCGGCACTCAAGGCTCTGGACAACATGTCCGAGTTGCTTTCTGAGGTCACGATCAGAATGGGGGTGTCGGCGTTACATTGGCCACTCCTCACTGTCTCCGTAAATTCAATGCCGGTCATGTCCGGCAAGTGCATAGAGACGCAGATAACGTCGTACTGTTGTTTTTCAATTGCCTCGATGGCTGATTTGCTGGACTCCTGAATACTGACTTCGAAGTCATAGGCAACCAGCATGTTGGAGAGCACCTTGTGATAGAGGCGACTGGATTCGACTACTAGCGCGTGCATAAGACGTCCCGATAGCGTTTTAATTTCTTATTGCCATCAGTAGCAATTCACGTCAGATTGCTACAAATCGTTGTTGGTGATGTTCCCGCGCGTATATTCTACAACTTTAGACCAATATGCCAGGAATTCCGAATCATAATACAAGGGGCTGAAAATGAAAAAAGGCCAGGCAGAACCTGCCCAAACTGTGAAAGCGGGATGTGGAATACGATTTGACCCGGAACAACTGGGAGAAGAGACTTCCTTTGACTTTTCCGGGGCCAAAGCACTATTGTCGGAGATGGTGGAAACACCAAAAAAAACCCGGCAGAAAAGCCGGGTAAAGCGCTGAGTAGATACTCAGGGTCGAGACGATAGCCGGAGGGTTTCCCTCCGGCTGTTTTGATCATTAAAAATCGACAGAAGGTTCCCGAAACAACCTTGGACAGGCGCTGGTGTCTTCTTTAAACAGATGACAGTGTTGAGCCTGGACTCCCAAAGCAATGGCCTCACTTTCCCGGACGGGGTTGGAGCCATGGGTTCTGACTGTCAGTGTTGAATCAAACCCTTCCACCTCTGTGTGCAATAGAGTCTGGTATCCTAGCCTTTCAACGACGCTGACCATGCCGTTCAGGACAATGTCGGCTTGTTCCCGTTCAACAAAATGCTCCGGTCTGATACCCAGAGTGGCTTTGTCGCCGGATTGCAGACCTTCGCCATTCACGGGAATCGTTAACTCAACAGCGCCCGGAAGTGACACAGTCACATTCTGGCTGTTGGCTGAGCGCACCTGAACGTCAATAAAGTTCATTTTGGGAGAGCCGATAAAACCTGCCACGAACTTGTTGGCAGGGTAGTGGTACAGCTCCAGCGGTCTTCCCACCTGGGCGACCACACCATGATCCAGGGCCACAATTTTGTCAGCCATGGTCATTGCTTCAACCTGATCATGGGTCACATAGATCATGGTGCTCTGCAGGCGTTTGTGCAGTTTGGAAATCTCAATACGCATCTGTACACGTAAAGCGGCATCAAGATTTGAAAGTGGTTCGTCGAATAGAAAAACCTTGGGTTCACGAACCATGGTCCGGCCAATAGCGACCCGCTGACGCTGTCCACCGGAGAGGTCCTTGGGTTTTGCGTTCGAGCAGTTTTTCAAGCTGTAGAATTCTGGCAGCCTGCTGGACCCGTGTCTCAACTTCTGGTTTCGGGGTTTTGGCTAACTTAAGGCCGAAAGCCATGTTTTCTGCCACGTCCATATGCGGATAAAGTGCATAAGACTGGAATACCATGCCAACTTCCCGCTCCATGGGGGGCTTGTCGTTTACCCGCTCTTCCCCAATATAAAGGTCTCCCGAGGTGATTTCCTCGAGGCCTGCAATCATTCGCAGAAGGGTGGATTTGCCACAGCCTGAGGGACCGACAAAGACCACAAACTCACCGTCTTCAATGTCCAGATTGATATTCTTCGAAATTTCAATGCTGTCATAACTTTTACAGACATTGCGTAACGTTACACTAGCCATATCGACATAAACCTTTATTGATTCAACGGGGGCGGTTTGTTGGGCTTAGTCAGCGAGCCAGGCCAGACCGATTCCGTATGGAGGGAGATGGACTTTTCCACTGCTCCAGTCCGCATTCACGATTGCCAGATCTTCTCCAGCCGCATCCGATACCGGGGGAACTTTGACCGCGACCGGCTTATCGGAAATATTCAGTGCTACCAGCATGCGTTTGCCGTCATAGTTACGCTCAAAGACCAGGGTATTTTTACCGGATTTGTGGAATTCGATTTCCCCTTTGAGCAACACTTCCTGCGTGCGGCGCCATGCCAGGAAGTTGCGGTAGGCATTTAGCATGGACTCAGGATCGCTGTCCTGTTGCTCGACGCTGGCTTCAATATGGCCCTTGTAGAGCGGTAGCCAGGGTGTGCCGTCGGTGAAGCCTGCGTGGGCTGTATCCGAATTCCAGGGCATCGGAGTTCGACAGCCGTCACGCCCTTTATATTCGGGCCAGAAGGCAATACCGTATGGGTCCACCAGATCTTCATACGCAAGCTCCGCTTCTTCCAGGCCCAGCTCTTCTCCCTGATAAATGCATACACTGCCACGCAGAGTCAGCAACATGGCCATATACACCAGATTTCTCTCGCGTGAATAGCTTCCGTCAGACCATCTTGTGGCCACACGGCTGACATCATGGTTGCCAATTGCCCAGCAGGGCCAACCGTCATTCAGTTTCGTTTCAATGGTCTCGATAGTGGTGCGCAGGAAGTCGGCGTTGCACTGCTCGGTCAGAAAGTCGAAGGAGTACGCCATATGCAGTTTGTCGCCGTTAGACGTATAAGCCGCCATGGTGTCCAGTGAATTGTCATCACCGATTTCTCCGACGGTTGTGGTTCCGGGATATTTTTCGAGCAACGCCCGGACTTTCTTCAGGAATGCCAGATTTTCCGGTTGGGTTTTATCAAACCTGTGGCTTTGGTAGGCGTAAGGGTTTTCCTTGCGCACACCGATGGAGCCTTCTGCAATTTCTTCGTTGGGCGGGTTATCCCGTAACTTCTTATCGTGGTAGCAGAAATTGATCGCATCCAGGCGGAAACCGTCAACACCACGCTTCAACCAGAATTCGACGTCACTGAGAATCTGCTCAGCCACTTCAGGGCTATGGAAATTCAGATCCGGCTGACTGGTCAGGAAGTTGTGCAGATAGTATTGCCTGCGGCGGCTGTCCCAGGCCCAGGCTGAGCCGCCGAAGACGGACAGCCAGTTATTGGGGGGAGTGCCGTCAGCTTTGGGTTCCGCCCAGACATACCAATCAGCTTTCGGGTTATCCCGGCTGCTACGGCTTTCCACAAACCATGCATGCTGATCGGAAGTGTGGCTCAAAACCTGGTCAATGATGATCTTAATGCCCCGTTTGTGTGCTTCAGCGATCAAATCATCAAAGTCGGACAGGGTCCCAAAAATGGGGTCAACATTACGGTAATCGGATACATCATACCCAAAATCTTTCATTGGGGAGGTAAAGAAGGGCGACAGCCAGACAGCGTCTACATTCAAACTGGCTATATAGTCCATTTTAGCCGTCACGCCTGGCAGGTCACCAATGCCATCACCATTGGAATCAAAAAAGCTCCGGGGGTAAACCTGGTAAATGACTGCACCACGCCACCAATCACGATCAACTTGCATGTCGCCTCACTCTAAATTCAGGAATGTGGTTACCCTGGTTCAGCAAGATACAGGCCTTAACAAGGTGTCACGTATTCGACCATCGTCGCGATGCCTACATGCCAGCCAGATCTATATGTCAGACAAAGTAACCTGATTGGGCCTTGTTAGGGTTTATAAGTGTTTCATTCCCTAGTCTAGAACCCAATCACTACAATTATTATTTCTTGATAACAGATGGTGCCTGCGAGTGCCTGTGACAGCATCCTCCCTGCATTATTTTTCCTGGCGTAGTAGTAGGGATGAGGAAGGGAGGAGGGGTGGGGCGGAGCAATCGTCTATGGATAGGAGATAGGCGGGATCAACATCAGGAGAGGCCTGTGCAGCCTCCCCTGTGTGGGGGGTGAGTGAATACCTGGTCCTACTCCCCCTGGATCTTACTGAGCAGATTTCTAGCCAGCTCAATGGCTTCCGAGCGATGGGTAATATTCTGTTTTTGATAAAGACTTCGAATATGGGTTTTCACCGTAGTGGGCGCCACTTTCATGTGCTCGGCGATCTGATCATTGGACAATCCGGCGTGAATCAGACTGAGAACCTGCCATTCACGACGGGTAAGAGGCGAGGTCCTGATAAGTTCCGGTACATCCGGCCGGTCGATAATGTCCTGGATGATGGCCTCATCCAGTGTAATCCGTATGGCACGGCTGAAATCACGCTGTTGTTGAGAGAGTTGGATCAGGCGTTCTGCTCTCTGCTGCTCCATTTCGTCCAGGTGATTGTCATTGATCAGCGCTTTAAGAATATTGATCAGGACTTTACCTATTCGGAGGAAACTTCCAACGGCACCAGTGGTGCTGGCCAGTTTTAAGGCTTCAGCCATGTGCTGCATGGCCAGCTCCCTGTTGTCATTCTGCCAGTGTAGCTGGGCCAGGTGTATCAGGTTTCGATTGCAGTCGGTTTGCAGACCATATTGCTCAGCCACCTGCTGGATGCCAGTCAGGATGGGGAGCGCCATATCGTAGTTGCCAAGGCTGATGTAAGCCCGGGCCCAGTTACGGGCGTTACACTGGGTAAAATGATTCGTCGTTGATTGAGCATTGCATTCAGGTGCCACTGTCAGCCAGCGCTGAATGGCGTCCTGGTCTCTGACTGCGTCCCAGTACGTCAGCATGGTTGCGTGGGCATTGGCAGTCCAGTCAATGTGATAATCACCGGATGCCAGCATCTTATGCACTTTCTGAACGTAGTCTGCACAAAGGGATTGGCGACCCCGGGTCTGTGCCACCTTGGCGAGCAGGATGTAGTTCTGGATAAACCAGCGCTCGCCCTGCGCCTCAAGTACCTCAATTCCTTTCAATGCACACTTTTCAGCACTTTCCAGGTGGTGCCATTCCCACATGATCTGGCCGCGAATCCGGTAGAGAAACTCCAGTATCGGCAAATGATGCAAATTGTGCTCATCGGCATATTGGAGCGCTTTTTCCTGGATGTTGTAGGCTTTTTGCAGGTAGCCCTGGGCAACACTGATTTCTGATTGCTGGCAAAGTGCCCAGATGACATTGGGATGAGCGTGTTCGGCCAATGCCAATTGCTCTGTTTCCTGCATGCGTGACAGCGCTTCTTTTAGCTGTCCCTGCACAAAAAGTGATTCTGCATAAACTGAAGAGGCTGCAATCTTCGATGTAGGCAGATAAACCGGTTCGTGGGTCATCGAAACTTTGGCGTACTCCATTGCCTGTCCAGGATTATCCAGGTTCATGGCAACTTGTGCGCGGACAGCATTGAACTCACCGACAATGGCATTCCACTCGTCTTCACTGCAATGCCCTTGAAGTCGCACCTCTGCCGCTTTCAGCCAGCTCTCTACTTCCTTGAATTGATATTGCCCCTGGGCCACCCAGGCTCTTAAAAGCGTCAGCACAGGTTGGTCCGCGATAATCGACCGGTCCAGACCATCAAAACAACGCTGCAGAAGACTGAACTGGCCTTCTTTAAAGAACTCCCGACCCTGCTTCAGCAGAATATTCGTGATGCGTTCCTGGTCCTTGGAGAGAACCGCATGGTGGGCGGCCTCTTCATACATGTTGAGCTCCTGCCAGGCATCGCATGCTCGCTGATGCAGGCTGCGAGTCTCCTGTGGCAGTATGCAGCTTTGCATATGGCGAAGATAAGCCGAAAACAGCGGATGAAACCGGAACCACAGGCCGCTCTGGTCGAGAGGGACAATAAACAGCCCGATGTTCAACAGATTTACCAGTAACGCCTGCCCTTCAGTCTGATCTGCGATACGCATCACCATAAAGGCGTTAAAGCGGTCGAGGACGCTGGTTCTCAGCAGAAAATGACGCTGTTCTTCGGTGACAGTGTGGCGAAGCAGCTCATCGAAGTAATCGAAGATGTATTGATTACCCTGATGTAACTGATCCACGTAACTGCCGAATTCGGCACTGGTACTGGCGGTGGAGGCCAGCAACTGTAGCGCAGAGACCCAACCTTCAACCCGGCGGTTGGCCCGCTCAATATTTTCCCGGGACACTTCAAACCGTAACCTGTTATCCAGGTATTGCTGGGCTTCATCCGCAGTAAATGACAGATCCCTGCTGGAAAACTCCAGCATTCTTCCCTGCATTCTCAACTGGGCAATGCCGATAGGTGGTGTGGTTCGGGTCAGCAAAACCAAGGTCAGGTATGAGGGATGATGACGCAGAAGAAAGGCAATTCCTTCGTGAATCTCGGGATTGGTCATCAAGTGATAATCATCCAGAACCAGATATAGAGGTTCTCCCTCCAGAGGTAGCTCCGAAAGCAGATCAGTCAGAAAAGTCTGAAGATTGGGATAGTTTTGCCCCGTCAGAGATTTGATTGTCTCACTACAGGCACCATTTGTTGCCTCATCCAGTGTATGGGCAAGGTAAAAAGCAAACTGCTCACTGAGATTGTCTTGTTCGTCGAGGCGAAACCAGGCACATCGGGCATCCAGTGTTGCAAGACGGTCTGCCACGGTGGTGGTTTTGCCGTAACCTGCCGGAGCCTGGACCAGAATCAGACTGGCCGGTTCCGATTCCTGCAACAGTTCATCAAACTTGTCTCTCTGCAGCAGGTGGGAGGGAGCTGCCGGAGGTAAAATCTTCGCTCTAATCAAGGTTCGTGACTCGGGTTTTATTTTAGTTGTCATTACCGACCCTTCGCTATTTTTCTATACAACCAGAGGGTGTTGATCCAATGGCAACACCCACCAGAACTTTAGCAAATAACCTGGTCGACCTACAGCGAACTGTTCGTACTTCACAGGACTGAGCTGACTATATGTAGTCTCCCAGTCAAGAGAGCAGTCCAGTGTATGTACCATTCTTTTCTATATGGCACTTTTGCAATAAACCCGAGGATTCTACGCGTTTGTGACGAAGTTTGGTATTTTTACTAGATTTTGCGGATTGTGCGTATTGCGCAAAAGGTGTCAGATCAACATAATGTGCGCTGTGTATACGACAGCGTGTTTTCAATTCTTGCCTTTGATGGTTGTTTGATATGCTTCTCCTTATATGTATATCAACGGGTGTGGGGTAAGAGTGAGACCGTGACTTTGTGACCGGGAGACCATGTCTTCCGGTTTTTTTTATCCCAAAATTTATTTTTCCCTGTTTCGTAATATTAGCTATATTTCGGAATCCCTTCCTTTCGCCGTTGCCTCTGTCATTCTCTGTATACCCGTCTCTGATTTTTTATCGTAAGCTTTCCTCCTGTCTTCGGTAAATAAGCGCCATAAACTGGTGTTAAAAGGAGTATCTGCTTGGAATCAGTCTTCAAACTTCGCCTGATCGCGCCCTCTGACAACCTCAGAATAGGACAAATTATACGAGACGTATCTGCTGAATTTGGTCTGGTTGGGGAGTCCGGTTATGGTGTCTGTGATCCCGGTGTAGACCGTATGTTCGAATCCTATCAGTCTGCTGGCGCTGCCTATTGGGTTGTTGAGAGAGCTGGGTTGGTTTATGGAGGTGGTGGGATAGCCCCTTTGAAGGGCGATCCGAATACGGCAGAGCTACAGAAAATGTACTTTCTTCCTGAGTGTCGAGGCCATCAGCTGGGGTTTCAGTTGGCCAGCCTGACCCTTGAGTATGCCACCAAACACGGGTTCCGGCAGTGTTATCTGGAAACCACAAAAGCTTTGTCCGGAGCAATCGCTCTGTACAAAAAAATGGGTTTCAGGCAAATAGATGACCCCTTGGGCTGCACTGGTCATTCCGCCTGCGAAATCCGCATGGTGAAATCACTCGGTTAGTTTTCTGCGAGCCATCCGGCTACATCCAGCCAAGCAGCTTGAGCGACACAATCGCGATACTGATGGTGAAAAAGGATAGTAGTGTCGACAATGCTACGATGGTGGCGGCCAGCTCACTGTTACCCCCCATGACTTTTGCCATGACGAAACTGACCGTCGCCGTTGGACTGGCCAGCATCAGAAACAGTGTTCCGAGATAAAGTCCTTCAATGCCTATCAGATAGGCAATGATAATCTGTGTGACCGGCAACCAGATCAGTTTGTAGAGGCTGGCCTGTATTGCAAGTCTGGAAGATTGACGCAGTTTTCTGGCGTTTACTGAGCCTCCAACGCACAACAGGGCCAAGGGGAGGGTTAGATCCGCAAAATAATGTCCTGTGGTTTTCACGATGCCGGGCAATTGAATCTGTAAGCCAGCAAAAATCAGAGCGGCCACAATGGCCAGTATCAGCGGGTTTTTAATAATGTCTGTGAACAGTTTCTTCCATGGGAGCTTGGCAGACTGATGTTGTGCGACTGTCAGCGCCCAGACCGAGAGCAGATTATAGAGCAGGGTGATGAATCCCAGAAGTACAGAGCCGACAGCTACGCCGGCACTGTCATAAGCCCTCGCGCATAAAGCCAATCCAATAATACCGAGGTTGCCCCGAAACGCCCCTTGGACAAATACGCCGAGCTTTTCTGGTGAGATTTGCTGTGCTTTGGCAACTTTCCAAACGATCAGGAAGCCGACAATAGTGCAGACAATGGCGTAGATCAACTGCTTTCCCTGAACCACTTCGCCGAGGTGGAGGGAGGATACGTTTAAAAAGATCAGTATCGGGAGAGCCACCTTGAAAACGATATTTGACCCTTTTTCAATGAAATGGTCATCGATCAGTTTCAGGCGTCGCATCAAATAACCGAGTGCGACCAAGAAGAATATTGGCAGGACAATATCTGCCGAAAACCAGGCACTTTCCAACAGCAAGTCGATCATAGCATTTCTCGGGAAAGGGTCGGTATCAGGCTCCATAGGAGTGTCCAATAGAACACTGATAGGCCCTTGAGGTTCAGTCTAAACGGCCAGATTGACTGGCTGGATGATTCTATTCACTGATTGATTGCGCCTAAAGGCATCACTTTTCAGCGAGGGATGTTCATCATACCGCCTTTTTAGGCGATGGAGGCGATCTTGTCAGAATGTCTAAGTGGTCGCTCAAATTATCCAAACTGACAATGGGAAGGTACCAGTAGAAGCCCTGAATGTAGTACAGGAAATAAAGGGAAGTGGCGATCAGGTCAGATCAGCCATTCCCATTATGAAAGGATCAGAGCTTGGCCAGATCTCTCTCGATTTCTTCTATCTTGTTGGCTACGACTCGTTCGAGGTGACGCAGATCTTTCAGGATTTTGGATTTCACATCCACATGCTCACCGGATTTATCCGCAATACGGTCGAGCTCTTCCAGAACGTGCACCAGATTGGCTGCAATTTCTGAAGTGTTCTCGTATTTATTGGTGCCGGAATCTACCAGTACACGCTTTTGTTGGCGTGGGAACTTCAGTTTCAGGCTTTTCTGGAAAAGGTCGCCCTTATCCTTTTTGTAGTAGATTTTCAGGATGTCGTTCTCTGCTTCGGTGCGCAGAGAGTATCTGTCAATCCGTTCAGGATCGCTGATGCCGACATGTTTCAGGTTAGAGTACATACACATGCTCCTGTGGAAAAGTGAGGGGTTGTAAATATTCAGTGTAGCTCATGGCTACGCTGTGAAATGAAAAGAATATTACTCTTATGTAGGTGTCGATGGTCTGTATTTCCATAGGTAGATACCCGCATGAGTATCCAAAAAACTGATTTAGTGGCTGAAATTGTGAAATGAGGTTGGAATCAGCCTTTCCTGAGGAGCGCCTTTATAGATGCAATTTGTACAGCATAGAAGCTTGGTCTATATATTAGATAAAGCTGTTTGGCAGAAATGTGATGTACTAAAGGTGTGCTCTTGAACCGGACCAAAATGGTCAAAGACATGATTCGGTTGGGGATGCGCTTTATTCCCAATCATCTGTTAGCCTATCGGCTCTGTTCCTCACAGAGCATTTGGTTTGTTCACCCTCCTACAGGATTTAGATGTGAGGCCGGACTGGCCTTTGGTATTCCCGCTCTATGGCTGAGCCATGAAAGAGAGTGTGATGCCAGGGTGATACTATACCTCCATGGCGGTGGTTATGTGGTCGGTTCCAATCGAACTCATCTGGAACTGGCCTGCCGGATAGGGCGTGCCAGTCAGGCCCAGGTCATGATGTTGGAATATCGTCTGGCACCTGAAAACCCCTATCCCGCAGCCTTGGAAGATGCTGTTCAGGCCTACCGGTATTTGTTGGAAAATGGCGTCAAAGCCAAGAATATTGTCATCGCCGGAGACTCCGCAGGTGGCGGCTTGACTCTGGCGACTGTTATGGCGATCAGAGATATCGGGCTTCCGGTCCCTTCTGGGGCTGTTTGTATTTCTCCCTGGCTGGATTTGAGCTGCAGTTTTTCATCTCTTTCCCACCGCATCCATCGAGACCCATTGATCACCCCGGAACGAATTCGTTTCTTCGCCCGCCATTATGCATCTGGTAGTTCTCTGATTGAACCTGGAGTTTCACCCTATTTTGGTGATTTGCATGACTTGCCGCCGATTCTGATACAGGTTGGGGGGGATGAGATTCTACTCAATGAATGTAAGTATTTTGCGCGGCGTGCCAGACGTGCGGGGGTGTCTGTTCATTTGCATGTCTGGCCACATATGTTCCATGTCTGGCATTTCGCCGCTCGGTTGCTGCCTCAATCCCGTTCAGCGATCAGGGACATTGGGCAGTTTGTCAGGCAGCATGCCCCTGTTCAGCAGCGTAACGCAGCCTGAAATAACGCTCACACTTATTCTGAAATAGTCCTTATAATGTACTGGCTTTCCACTGGCCACACCTTGTTGGCCAGCGCTCGTCCGGGCAAGTAAAAGAACGTCCTTTCGTTATTTGAGTACACTACAGATGACCCTCAGGTCCTTTATTGAAGAGGCTGCCGACCACTTGAGCCGTGTTGGATGGTGGGTGGCAGATGATTGGCTGCCCTCAGAGCTTTCGGCTGCCTTATTGGAAGATGCTCGCCATCGTTTTAATGAAGGGGATTTTCAGCAGGCAAAGATCGGACGAGGGAGTCAGAAGACGCTGGAAACGTCTATTCGTGCAGATGTGACTCACTGGCTGACGGGGCATAACCATGCTCAAGCTCAGTTTATGGGAGTTATTGAAGAACTGCGACAGGGGCTTAATCGAACCTTGTTTCTGGGGTTGCAGCGTTTTGAAGCCCATTACGCCCTGTATCAGCCTGGGGCCTTCTACAAGCGGCACATCGATAATTTTGATGGCTCAAGTCCGCGAATGGTGACGTTTACCTATTACCTGAATACAGGGTGGAGGGCAAATCAGGGAGGAGCGCTTCGCATGTATACCGGGTCGCAGCGGGAAGATGCGGAGGTTGTACCCGTTGTATCCGAACAGCTTGATTGTCAGGATATTCTCCCTGAGGCTGGTCGTCTGGTGTTGTTTATGAGTCAAGTGTTTCCCCATGAAGTGCTACCGACCAATCGGGACCGATGGAGTATCGCAGGCTGGCTGCGAACTGACAGTTCAGATCCATTGATTGCTGTCATTGAAAACTAGAGTGCCTCTGATAAACCGCCCGTGATACTAAATCATTCCCGGGTTAACGAAGTTACGTCAGCTGTCGTGACTCCATTGACGTTCTCTTTGTTTTCTTTGGGAACACTACCAAATTTGAAGAGCTGGGAGGAACCTGCGCCGCAGGAAATGATGGTGCGAATGGCAGACTCTACTTTGATATCCGGTCGCAGCTTGACGCACTCAGCCGCAACATGAAACACAAAGCCCGTGGTAGGGTTTGGGCCGGTGGGAACAAACACCGTGTACCGCCCATCCTCGTGTTTACTGGTGACAATGGCTGTGACAGAGGTGGGAGTATCAATACCAAAAACCTGTACCTCAGCCACCGCTCCGGATTTGAAAGGCGAATTGCTACGGTCGCCAAATAACTGGTTCACAATGTCTTTAACCATCTGGTATCCAGGCGCGAGTCGCTGCAGATGGTGGTCAAACTTGGCATGCAGATAACGTCCGATACCTGTCGCTGTAATACTCCCCACCAGAATGCACGCCAGGATAATGAGTAGAATAACAACCAGATCCCCAAGCATTTCGGGAGCTTGTGTCCATTTGATGAAAAGATCTGTGAACGGCTGTATGAGATCAGTGACGGTCCGGAACAGCCAGCGGAAAAATAGTCCGAGAATGACCAGCGGTAGCAGAATGACAACACCGCCGATAAAGGCATTGCGAATAATCAGTTTTAGTTTGTCCATCAGTTGTCCCAGGTCATCGACCACGACGCTCCAGTTCTAGTTTAGGGCAGTGGTCCATTATGACTGTTAAGCCTGCATTCCTGGCGGTTTTTGCAGCCTCTTCATTAATAACGCCAAGTTGCATCCAGATAGTTCCGGCATCGGTGTGTAATGCATCATTCACTACTTCCGGCACCATTTCGCTACGACGAAATATATCCACCATATCAATACGGTCAGGAATATCCTTCAAGGAGGCATAGACGGTCTCACCCAAAAGTGTTTGGCCGGTCAGTCTTGGATTTACCGGAATGACCCGATACCCCTTGAACTGTAGAAAAGACATTACCCGGTGACTGTCACGATGTGGCTTTTCACTGGCTCCAACGACGGCAATTGTGTGAGTTAGCGCAAGAATGTTGTCGATTTCCTGGTCAATCGTCATAAATCAAAATGGTCTGGAGGTCATTTTCAGAATCTGTCGGATAATAGGTTGGGCGTCATTATGTTGACCCTTGAGTATCTTTGGCAAGCAAAGAGAGTGAACAATTGGTTATTTTCAAAATCCGGCTATCTGGCAGGTATATGAAAATGTAAAAGAGTGTCAACTGTATCCGGTGAATACCTCTTCGGGTGGCAAAATATCTTTATCAGAGGATAGGTATAATTCCTTATCTCTCGAGGTTATTACCAAGCTGAAAAATCCCCTGAACTCAAAGAGTTGTTTAGTACTCTGTAAAAAATACTGACGCCAGGAGGCGAGGTTTGTGTACTTTGTCACACAATGCTGTAAAGGAAAGTTGGCAGTCGTGATGAAATAGGAGAATGATTAGAATCAAGAAGGCAAAATTGAGTGTCGTTGGTTGATGGCCTGCTTATGGAAAAAGCGGGCGAAGGGCGTTAAAACCGCGGTGAATCAGGCTTTGTACTCTAGATCCGGGATCTCCGGCAAAATGAAGACAGCCTGAAAAGCCTTTTCATTTTGCCGTGGCGATTTGTTTAAGTTCCTGACAAATTGCGTCAGCCTCAGCTTGAAGCACCAGACAGCGCAATTTGTTTCCACTGTTCATTGCGCGACTCAGTTGAGACATTTTGTTGCTGTAAAGTCTTTCTAAGCGTTTGTTGTACTGAAGAATTTGGCTACTCATCGCTGCTATCTCCGTCATCATTATTACTACCTTGGTTTCGTCATCCTGCTAATACTATTTATCGGCTGTAGATCAATTTTCCGTAGCATTTCTGTCTTATCTTTAATCAAGCAAAAAACCTGCCCGCATTTCTTCGAACTCTGCGAAAAGTGATCCCTCTTACTTTTAGAACGCGCCCAAAGAGTAAAATTCCCCTCATGAACCAGTTTGTTTTTTAATCAACAAAATAGTCATTTTCTATGAAAAACTCTGCATAATGCGATGATTTGTTTTTAACGGTTAATTAGTAGCTTAGGTTAGTTTTCTGAGAA
The DNA here is from genome assembly GCF_000376785.1 of Hahella ganghwensis DSM 17046. Lineage (GTDB taxonomy): Bacteria > Pseudomonadota > Gammaproteobacteria > Pseudomonadales > Oleiphilaceae > Hahella > Hahella ganghwensis. Next base: position 24,767 of record NZ_AQXX01000110.1, on the reverse strand, counting down.
AGTGGTAGAAGAAAAATGTATAACTTTAGCTTTTCTTATGACGTATAGACGGATACTGCCGGAAGAAGCCTGTAAACGGTCTTTTTTGCTTCCGTTGGCGCTAACCGATAACGCTAAAATAACCATTAAATCTAACCATGAGAACTGAACGACTCCGTTCGGTAACCGGTCCGCCATTTTTTTGCCGCCGTCGGCCGGTAAAACATACCGGCTGACGCATTGAGCGGGCATTGGTATTCTTCTTTGATTCGTTCATACAACAGGTCATTGTGTGGTTTATTCAAGTTTGTCATCCGGAGCTGTCTCACCCGGGCATGTCATCGGTCCTTATATCGTTCCTTTACTGGAGGCGGCGGCCAGGCATGGACTGTCTGTAGAACAGATGAGTCTTAAGCTGGGAAAACCCTCAGATTGGCTGGACCCATTGCCGTATCAGATCAGTGTGACAGATTACTTAAACTTGATGGCCGTGGGAGCTGAGGTCAGTTCCAGTTTTGGTCTGGATATCGGCGCTATGGTCAGGCCCAATACTTTCCCGGTATTGGGGTATGCTGCGATGAGTTGCTCCACTATCGGCCAAGTCTTGGATCAGGTGATTCGGTTTGAAATGATTAATCATGATCTGGGACGCTCTGTGATCGGAGAGGATGGTCACCTGATTTATTATTGCTGGCAGGCCAACCCTTTATTTATGCCGGATGGCAGGCATCCTGTACTGGCCCAATTGGTCGGCAGTGTGTTCAGTGGTCTCTATAATTTTTCCCGATATCTGACGAATAGTCCGGTTCCTCTGATTCGTATGGAGTTTACCTTTCCCGCCCCGGAAGATGTCTCGCCCTACCAGGGTTTACTGGATTGTGAAATTTTGTTTGATCAGCCCCATAACATTTTATGGGTAGATCGTCAGGTGCTCGAATGGCCCGTGAGTAATGCCGATCATGTTGCGTTTACAGCATTGAGCCATCATGCAGAGCTCTTGCTGGAACAGCAGAATAGTTCTCAGGCGCAGTCTGTGCTGGAGCGGTTACATCGTGCCTTGCTTGATATGCTGCGCAGTCAGCAGGTGGGCATTGAACCGGTTGCCAGACGTCTGAACATGAGTGCACGAACATTGCAGCGAAAACTGAAAGAGGAGGGTACTTCTTATCAGATTGAGCTGGACCGAATACGCAAAGAGCTGGCAGAGAGCTATCTTGAGCATAGTCGATTGTCGATCAGTGAAATTGCTTTCCTGCTGGGGTATCAGGAACAGAGCTCATTTACCCATGCATTTCGTGATTGGTTGGGTTTAACGCCAGGTGCTTACCGGCAAAAGGTTTTGGGCAGGACTTAGCAGGCTGTCGAAAACAACCTGCGTTGTATCGGCGGCCTTGCCAACGCTTTGCAACAGCCTGCTAGTCGTCACCTTTCTCCGACACTCTTTTGATGCTGCCGTCTCCGTGCGACCAGTAAATGCAGTTTCTTCCCTGTTTTTTGGCTTCGTATAAGGCTTTATCTGCCATTGCCAGATAATCCTGGGGCTGCGTGGATTTTACGGGTAACAAAGACACGCCGCCTATACTTATAGTAACCCGGATCGGCTGGGTCAGGTTCCAGGTAATGGTGGATTCCACTTCGACCCGAAGAGTCTCAGCCAGTGCGATGGCGTCCTCGGTTTCTACGCCAGGTAGGATGACGGCAAATTCCTCCCCGCCATATCTCGCCACCACATCGCTGGAACGCTGGATGTGATTTTGGAGTGTTTTAGCTGTATTAATCAGACAGCTATCGCCCACAATATGACCAAATTCATCGTTGATCCGTTTGAAATGATCTATATCGATCATCAGTAACGCCAGTGGATACTCCAGGCGATTTGCTCTTCGGATTTCTGAACTGAGAAGTTGATCGAAGAAACGTCGGTTTTTAACTCCGGTTAATCCATCCAGTGTGGTGAGCTCGGTCAGGTAGTTGGCCTGGTGACTCAACTTGAGGTTGCTGATGACAGCCTTTTCGTATTCCTTTCGGGGCAGGCTGCTTACCCATGTCATTCCTCCGGCAAAAACCAGCAGGAGCAGTCCAAGAGGGGCGGGCATCAGGGAATAGCCACTCAATGAAACGATGATGGCCGGCCCCAGTAGAGAAAACATCAGCCAGTAGACCAGCCGTGTTTTGATGGATAGGGAATTAGCTCCGCCTGCTGCCAGAGCGAGGGTGCCGGTAAATATGAGTGAGTAATGTTCTGACAGCGGTGTCGGTAATAACGCCAGGACCAGGAACAGCCCCCAACTGGCTGCATTGATAATGATCGCGTGAGTCAGTAACCACAAGGAAACGGGTTGACCTGACTGAAGTTTGGCGGCGAATCTACGTGTACTGTATAGGCGGTAAAGTGAGGAGAGGATGATGAACGTGCCGATCCCTATCAGCCAGGCTGCTTTCGCGTTACTGGGTTGATAGCTGAGTATGGCCAGTGTGACCATCAGCCAGACAACAGGATAAAAAATGATTCCGGGTTTCTGACGGATAGCCAGATCCCGATCCCGTTGGTGTTCGAGAGCAGAATGGAATTCGTTCTCCTGCTCTGTCCGGTTGCCATGAGACCAACCGGTCGACCCTTTGTTCATAACGAGAACCACGAATCAATATAAATGGTTGTCCAATCACTATAGCTCGGCCTTTTTGGTTTGAAGCAAGGCAGAGCTCTGGGAATCACTATTACATAGATAGTGTGTGACCAAAATCCTCAAGTAAAGAAAGCTAATGCGTTTACAGTCACACACTGCCACGGAACATGTTTATGCCACTGTAAGTTTATACCGACCTGGGAGGATAACAGTAACTTTGAGCTCCTGAATCGATACCTTAGAAAAACCCCCTGCGTGGTGTTGCTGAATCGGTAAATGATGACTACATTTTGATCAATGGGCGATAACTTTAGGAGTAGCGACCTCGCTGGGCCTGGAACTGCTGCCCGCCCATCCCGGCATTTTCAGGGAAGACTAACAGGAGAGGTTGGCGTAGGGGGAACAAGCCATGTCTAAATCCATCATTATCTGTTGTGATGGTACCTGGAACCGTCCAGAGTCTGACCAGGATCCATCTGCACTGCCTTCAAATGTCCTGAAACTTGTTCGAAGTATTGTTCCGCGGGCCAATGGCGTTGAGCAGGTGGTGTATTACGATTCGGGAGTCGGCACCGGCGGCTTCTGGGATAAGTGGATAGGGGGAGCCCTGGGAGCTGGCGTCTCAGATAACATCATGGAGGCCTATCGGTTCCTGGTAAATAACTGGTCCGAAGGTGACCGGATCTATCTGTTTGGATTCAGTCGCGGAGCCTATACTGTCAGGTCGCTGGCGGGTCTCGTGAATCTGTTTGGACTCTTGCACAAGCGTGATCTCAAATTCTTTCCCTGTATCTATCGTTACTACCGTACTGATCCGGCTCGTCGCATCAATATGGATTACGAGTATCTGGCGCGTAATCTTCAGGATAGTGTCATAGAGGGAGGGAGAAAGGTTGCCATCAGCTTCATGGGCGTCTGGGATACCGTTGGTGCTCTGGGGATTCCTGTTTCCGGGCTTAGAGAGCTATCAAAAAAATGGGTTGGATTTCATGACACTCAGTTGTCTGACACCGTGGAGTTTGCTGTCCAGGCGTTAGCGATAGATGAGTTGCGCAAACCTTTTGCACCTGACCTCTGGACTCAGCATCCGGGAAGTTCGGAGAAACGTTGCGAATATGATAACCGGCGTATATTACAGGTGTGGATGCCCGGGGCTCACAGTGATGTTGGCGGTGGATTTCCTGAGGCCGAACTTTCGGATCTGGCGTTGAATTTCATGTTTGATCAGGCAACCTCTCACGGTTTGATGATTGACCGGGATTCAGTGATCAGTTCAAGCGCGGACCAGCAGGCATTGGGGGAGGTGCATAATCTCCAGAAAGGCTTCTACGAGCTGTTAGGAGATTATCCCAGGCCAATCGGCACAAAGCAGGCAGAGGCGGTTGGATTGCAACTGGGAATTAATGAGAAGCTGCATTGGTCCATCGGTATTCGTCGCGAACAGAATGTGACAAGCCTTAACAAGGGGAATCTATACGCCGCATTAAATGATAAGGTTCCCGTATACCATAACCGGCAACACCACCGGATGGCAGTTGATCAGTCTGCAGAAATGGCCTTTATCAAGGGGCATGACACAAATGGTGAGTACTGTCAGATCCTGGATTATTCCGCCGGTGGGGCCAGGGTCGCGGTTCCGTTGCCGCAGCATAGTGGTAACCCGCTGCAGATCAAGCATGATTATTGGGGAGAGCGGCAGGCTCGGGTTATGTGGGTGAGAGGACGGGAAACCGGTCTGGCATTCGCGGCTTAGTCGTCTTGCTCGGGAACCTCTGAAAAGGTTGGCATCGCCGTATTGGCAACCCGTAGTATTTCAGAGAATCCCTGGATATGAGCCTGACGGGATATCATATAATCATAATCTGCCGGTTGGTCCAGATCAGGGCCTTTTTGTGGAAATATCCCTACCCCCGATATAGCTCTGGAGTCTCATGCGCAGAAGAAACGATTATGATGAGCGCGAACCTGTCGCCATCAGTTGGGCGACGCTCAAATCACTGATTCCCTATCTGCTTGAATACAAGCCCCGGATCGTACTCGCACTCAGTTGCCTTATCGCCGCCAAACTGGCCAGTGTGGGATTACCTTTCCTGCTCAAGTACATTGTGGATGATCTGGATGGTATAAGAGAGTCTGAGGTCATGACTCTCTTGGCCATGCCGCTGGGGCTATTATTGGCCTATGGTGCTGTCCGCTTTGCCAACGTCCTGTTTGGTGAAATTCGCGATACCATTTTTGGCCGGGTAACAGAGCGTGCTATGCGGCGCATCGGTCTTAAGGTCTTCGAACACCTGCATTCCCTGGATCTTGAGTTTCATCTGAACCGCAGCACCGGCGGGTTGTCCCGGGATATCGAACGTGGCGTCTCGGGTGTCAGTTTTCTCATGCGTTTCATGGTATTCAATATCGGACCCACATTGCTGGAAATTGGTCTCGTTGTGGGATTGTTATTGATTAACTATGAGGTCTGGTTTGCCATCATTACCTCTGTTGCAGTCGGGATATATGTGGCCTTTTCGGTGGTGGCAACAGAATGGCGTACAGGCTTTGTCCGGGAAGCCAATAAAGCGGATTCTGAGAGTAATTCTCGTGCTGTGGATAGCCTTCTGAACTATGAAACAGTGAAGTACTTCGGCAATGAGCAATATGAAGCCAGCCAGTATGATCATGACCTGGAGCAGTGGGAGCAGGCCAGGAGGAAAAACCGATTGTCCCTGTTTGCCCTGAACGGTGGCCAGTCACTGATCGTTGCCATGGCCATGACATCCATGATGGTTCTGGCGGCCTACAACGTCACCCGCGGCACCATGACGATTGGTGATTTTGTGCTGGTGAATGCGTTCATGATGCAGTTATTCATGCCGCTGAATTTCCTTGGTTTTGTATACCGGGAAATGAAAGGCTCTCTGGCCAATATCGAACGCATGTTTCGACTGCTGAATCAGGTTCCCGCGGTGATGGATAAAGAGGATGCTCCATCATTGCAAGTGAGTCGGGGGGAGGTCCGGTTTGCGCATGTGGATTTCAGCTACCAAAGCGAGCGCTCCATTCTTCGCGATGTCACTTTCAGTATCGCGCCAGGACAAAAACTGGCGGTTGTCGGAAGTAGCGGGGCCGGTAAATCGACTCTGGTGAAGCTGTTATATCGCTTCTACGACGTGAGCAACGGCAGCATTACCATTGATGGTCAGGATATCCGTGAGGTTACCCAGCAATCGTTACGTAAAGCGATTGGCATTGTTCCTCAGGACACTGTTCTGTTTAACACCACAATCTTTGAGAATATTCGCTACGGACGGATTGAGGCAACGTCAGAGGAAGTATTTCAGGCCATCCGAATGGCTCACCTGGATAACTTTATTGATCAACTTCCCAAGGGCGTGGAAACCGTCGTGGGAGAAAGAGGCTTGAAGCTAAGCGGTGGAGAGAAGCAGCGGGTTGCGATCGCCAGGGCAATCCTTAAGAAACCGCCGATTATGGTATTTGACGAGGCTACCTCCTCTTTGGACAGCAAATCAGAGCAGGTAATACTCAAAGCGTTGAAGGAAGTGGCCGAAGGGCACACCAGCCTGGTGATTGCCCATCGGTTATCAACTATCGTAGATGCCGATCAGATCGTGGTGATGCAGGACGGCAGCATTGTCGAGGTCGGAAATCACCAGGAGCTGCTGGCACGAGAGGGTACCTATGCCCAGCTCTGGCGAGTTCAGCAAAGTCAGAAATCTCAGGATATGGCATCAAACCGTCAGGAACTGGACGAATCTATAAAGTAGTGTGCAATAATTGATCAGATTTGCGTGCATCCTGCCGATATTTGGTTATAATGGCGCCCGAATTTTTGCTCTGGTTTTACGTTCCAGCGCGCAATGAGAAGGTAGTTATATGTCACAGTATGTTGTCTGTGCGCTCTACAAGTTCGTCTCCTTAGAGGACTTTGAAGCGCTTCGCCAGCCTTTGCTGGCTGTCATGGAAAAGAACGGTGTAAGAGGCACACTGCTTCTTGCCAAAGAAGGCATCAACGGCACCGTTGCCGGTACCCGCGAAGGGATTGATGCACTGCTGGATTATCTCAAGTCTGATCCACGCCTGTCGGACCTCAGCTATAAAGAATCCTTTGACGATAAAATTCCGTTTTACCGCACCAAGGTCAAGCTCAAGAAAGAGATAGTGACCATGGGGGTAGAGGGCATTGATCCACGTAAAGTGGTGGGCACCTATGTGAAGCCCAAAGAATGGAACAAGCTGATCAATGATCCGGAAGTTTTGCTGATCGACACCCGTAACGACTACGAAGTACAGATCGGTAAATTTAAAAACGCCATCAATCCGGTGACCGAAACGTTTCGAGAATTCCCGGATTATGTGAAGGAAAACCTGGACCCATCCAAGCACAAGAAAGTCGCCATGTACTGTACCGGCGGTATTCGTTGTGAAAAATCCACCGCTTATCTGAAAGAGCTGGGATTTGAAGATGTTTATCATCTGGAAGGCGGTATTCTGAAATATCTGGAAGAAGTGCCGGAAGAGGAGTCCACCTGGGAAGGCGAGTGTTTCGTTTTTGATAACCGTGTTGCGGTGAACCATCAGCTCGAAAAAGGTCAGTATGACCAGTGCCACGCCTGCCGTATGCCGATCAGTGAAGAGGATATGGCCAGTGACCAATATCAGCCGGGTGTCAGTTGTCCTCACTGTTTCGATAAGGTGACGGAAGAGCAGCGTCAGCGCTTCATCGCTCGTGAGCGACAGGTACAACTGGCTAAAGAGCGTGGCGAAGACCATATCGGCTCCGGTGCCAAGGAAGCGATCCTGAAGCGCCAGGAGATAAAAAAGCGGATGCGTAAAAGCTATCACCAGAAAAGCGAGAACGGACAACAACAGGCTGAGTCCGAAGCCTGACACAGAATAAACGGAGCCTTGAGCTCCGTTTTTTATAGGAGCGACTCAATGCGCAAGCCCAGTATCAAAAGCCATTGTCTGGTGATGCTTCAACTTGCGGGTGTTGCTCTGAGCTGCTGGCCGGTTGGTTGGATCAACCGGGGCAGTGCTTGGTGGTTGATCATCGCTGGGTGTGGGATCGCTTTCGGATTAACGACCCTGGCATACAATAAAATCGGCAACTTCAGTATTTACCCTGAACCCAAAACCCAGGTAAAACTGATCACCAACGGTCCTTATCATCTGGTTCGTCACCCCATGTACACCAGCCTCATGGTGATGATGGTGAGCATCGCCGGCTATAACTGGCATTGGGTCAATGTCCTGGGCGTTGTTTGCGTGCTGCTCGCCGTGACAGGAAAAGCGTTGATGGAAGAACGGTTTATGACAGAGCTGTTTCCTGAATATCGTGACTATGCGGCTGAAACGCCGCGGTTTATACCTTTTGTTAAACATAAGCTGTTTTAATCAATTTAAATGAATGAGTGAATCCCGTGCCCCTATCTTTTTCCACACTTCCCCTGTCCAAAGCCACATTAAGTAATCTTGAGTCGTTGAGCTATCACGAGATGACCCCGATACAGGCAGAGTCGCTGCCGCTGATACTGAAAGGTCAGGACCTGATCGCCAAGGCCAAGACCGGAAGCGGGAAGACCGCTGCCTTTGGGATCGGGTTGCTGCATCATCTGAAGGTTGAGCAATTCCGGATTCAGTCGCTGGTGCTTTGTCCCACGAGAGAGCTGGCAGATCAGGTGGCGAAGGAATTGCGTCGACTGGCGCGTGCAACCCATAACGTGAAAATACTGACATTGTGCGGGGGGATGCCGTTCGGGCCCCAGATCGGTTCTCTTGAGCATGGGGCGCATATTATTGTGGGGACGCCGGGCAGAATTCAGGAGCACCTTCGTAAAGGCACGCTGGTATTGCAAGACTTGTCCATGCTGGTTCTGGATGAGGCGGATCGAATGCTTGATATGGGCTTTGCTGATTCGATTCAGAGCATTATCAGCCAATGCCCCAGTAACCGTCAGACATTATTATTCTCGGCCACCTACCCAGATCAAATAGCCAAAATGGCTTCTGAGTATCTGAACTCCCCGGCGGAAGTCACTGTTGAAAGCCTGCATGACCAAACAAGAATAGCGCAGCACTTTTATGAACTTGAGCACACCAACGAGAAGTACCTGCTGATTGAGAGGTTGCTGGCTCATCATCAACCTGAATCCACGGTGATTTTCTGTCATACCAAAAAGGACTGTCAGGACCTGGCAGATCAACTTACCGAAGATGGATACAGTGCTCTTGCCCTGCACGGAGATCTTGAGCAACGTGACAGAGATCAGGTACTGGTTCGTTTCTCCAATCGAAGCTGTTCGATTCTGGTGGCGACAGATGTGGCGGCCCGTGGCCTGGACATCAAAGCCCTGGATGTTGTGATTAACTTTGAACTGCCCCGAGATCCAGAAGTTTATGTTCATCGAATTGGTCGTACAGGTCGTGCGGGCCACGAAGGTGTGGCGTTAAGTCTTGTAACGCCGGCGGAAGGTCATCGGGTGAACCGGATTGAAGCTTTGTTGGGCAATACTGTTCAATGGTGTGATGCAGCGAAACTCAATGATCAACAAACGGCCTTTACGAAGCCTCCCATGGCAACCCTCTGTATTGATGGGGGGAAGAAAAACAAAATTCGCCCCGGGGATATTCTGGGGGCACTTACTGGCGATGCAGGGTTTAAAGCCGAGCAGATTGGTAAGATCGATATTTTTCCGTTCCATTCATATGTGGCTGTAAATAACGATATCGGAAAGGCCGCTTTGAAGCGACTGATGAACGGAAAGCTCAAGGGACGGAAGGTGAAGGTTCGGTTGCTTAAATAAGCTGCCGAGCCCGCCACTGACATAAATCGCTACAATTTATCCATTCACAAACGAGACGGCTCTTCACTATAATGCTCTCCCGATAAGGACTGACATCCAATCTAATATACCACTAATAAGGAATCGTTAACTGATATTAGCAAGTCTCAACTCTAAAACTGTCACCAGATTTGGTGGTGCGCTGATCGTTACCGGAACACTCGCAGGCTGCAAAACTAACCCGGAGGAAATACTCGGGTATAGTGCGAACCAGATCTGTTCCCGTCACTTCATTTCCAATGAATCGGTTGATTTTATTACCGGCACAGTGATTCCAGAATCACTTGCCAAGCTGGAAAGTGACCCTCAGATCGACCTTGATACGGCGCTTAAACAAGTCACGCTGACCTACCAGAACGATGATGATTCAATAGTGCGAACATCTGTTTATCGTGATGGATTAGGATGCACGTTGGCCTATGACTTCACTCCGGATCAAATCCGTGAGAATAGTGTCACATTGCAGGATCTGCCTTCGGCAACTCCGTTGCCAGTAAATATTGATTCCTCCATATCACTGGATGCATTTTTTGAAGAGTCGGATGCCGATTACTCCGGGCGGTATAACACTTTTGGTGTGGTGGTCGCCCACAACGGGGAAATCATTGCCGAACAATATGATGAGTTCCATAGTAAAGATAGCCCCATGCTTAGCTGGTCCATGGCGAAGACTGTGACGGGATTGTTGTCTGGGACAATGGACCTTCAGGGTTTGGTGACCAAATATGATACCGTCTATGCTGGCGACCATATGATGACGGTGGAAAACCTCATGCAGATGAGTTCCGGGTTACAGTGGGCTGAGGCCAGTAAAAACGGCGTCAGTGATCTGGGCACCATGTGGTATCTCAACAGTGATTCTGCCGGTTATGCCAAAGATAAGCCTGTGGATTATGTGCCAGGCACTGAGTTTCATTATTCCACTGGAACAACGCAGATACTTTCTGAGTACCTGGGCCAAAAAATGGGTGGGGATCTGCAGTCCATCTATGACTTTTATCAAACCCGGTTTTTTGCCCTTCTGGGAATCAATAACGCGGTTGTCGAGCACGATGAAGTTGGTACTTTTCGCGGTGGCGCCCGTGTATTCCTGACCCCTCACGACTGGATCAAGATTGGTCAGTTGTTGATTAACAAAGGTGTCTGGAACGGTCAGCAGTTGATTTCTGAGCAATGGATTGAGGAAATGATGTCGCCGGGAGCTTCTGAATATTACGGCGGGCAGTTGTGGCTCAATGATATGGGGATCTGGGTATTGGATCTGCCGAAAGATACGGTGTCTCTGCGTGGACACCGCGGACAATATCTGGTCGTCATTCCCTCCAAAAATATCGTTGTGGCTCGCTTCGGCGCCTATGGCTCTGAAGTCAACAAGGATATTAATCGGGCCAATCGCAAGCTGATGCAGAATGTGGCTGATCTGATTGGTGTGATTGAAGACTAGAGTCATAAGGAGCTCCACCAGGTGGAGCTCCAGTCTTTCCGATAAGGCAAGTATCTGTTGCACAAAGTGTCTCTCGGCAAGGAAGAGAGATAAGTGATTAATTCACCCTATACTCCACTTCCTCTGTCACCACGGGCTCAGCCTCACCGGTGATGGTCACTTCCGCTTTGGTTCTGAACTCGCCCTTGGATAACTGCCAGTTGTAATTGGGTTTGCTGGTGGTGGCGACCAGTTCATCATTGATATACCACTTTACGGATTCGACGTTGGCAATGTTGTTCAACGCAAATTCGAAGTACTCGGAATCATCCGGAATGCGGGGGTCCATTGCCATAAGCAGGCCTTTGCTGGGCTTTCTGATTCTCACTGTTTCTGATGCGGTTTCGGTGGCGACAGGTGAAGTGCCCCGGATGAACCACTCGTCTCGTGATTCGCAACTGTCGGTAGCGGGCATGCCTGTTTCAATACATACCCGTTGTTTTTCCAGGTTATTGCTCAGGTACAGCGGCCGTACTTCCCGATGTTTATTCAGCTCATTAAAGACCGATCGCAGAACGAAAGAAGGTCCGGACGAGCCGGTGACTTCGTTCATCTCTGTGTAATCCAGGTTGCCCATCCAGACACCCACGGTATAGCGATCATTGAATCCAACCGACCAGGCGTCCCGATAGTCGCTGGAGGTGCCGGTTTTGACGGCCGTCTGGTGAGGGAAGTTCAGGACTGAATCCCAGCCGAACTCTTTTTCTCTGGCGGCAGGGTCAGACATGATATCGGCGATGAGGCTGGCAATATCTTCAGATAACACCCGATAACTGGTTGTCTGGGAATGTTCTCCTTGAATAAACGACAACGGTTTGAAATCTCCCATCCGGGCCATGACAGTGTATGCCTGCACGAGTTCGAAGAGAGTGACTTCTCCGTTGCCAAGGGCTAGGCCGTCTCCATAGACATTGGGGTGTCCTGACAGGCTCTCGATTCCAAGATCATAAAGGAACGTCAGGAACTCGCCCGGACCAACAAACTGGATGGCTCTGACAGCCGGAATATTCAGGGAGTTACCCAGTGCCTCGCGAAGTGAAATTGGCCCATAGTGATCCCGACTGTAATTGTGGTAGGTATGCATGCCCAGGCCGACGCTCTCTTCCTGAGGCGAGTCATCCAGCATGGTGGCTGCAGTCCAGCCTTTGCGAATGGCGCTGGCGTACACCAGAGGTTTCAGTGCCGATCCCGGTTGTCTGGGGGTGGTGACCGTGTCAATTTGGTTGAATGCTTTTTTGTCCTTGCCGGCATATCCTACTGTCCAGGCCAGAATTTCGTTGGTCTCATGATCGACTACCAGTGCTGCGGCGTTCTGTACCCGATATCGGGCCAGTCGGTCCAGTCTGTTGTCCAGAATCTGTTGCACTTTCTCCTGCAGCTCAATATCGATGGTGGTGTGAATGCTGCCTTTTTCCATAGCCTGAACCGACGCAGTGGTGCTGGCATAACGGATAAAATGAGACAGGTCGTAGGGGATATCGTTTTGATGGAGTTCCAATCGCAGAGCCTGGATGCTTTCCAGATGGTTTGATTCCAGGTCAAGTCGTGTCAGAAGATCATCAATCGAGCGATCTAGGTTTGCGAGTTGTTTTTCCGGGTCAAGCCATCTGGGAGATCTTACGAGTACAGCCAGGGCCAGCATTTCTTTGTCGTTCAGTGTCGAGATGTCTCGGCCAAAGTAATAATTGGCGGCCTGAACAACACCGCGGCGACGAGCTTTGTAAGGGACTTGATTGAGGTAGAACTCAAATATCTCGACTTTGGAAAAGCGTTCTTCCAAATCACTGGCTTCAAAACCTTCCACCCACCGCGACCAGAAAGATCGAGGCCTGGGATGCAGCATTCTGACCACCTGTTCCGAGATGGTGCTGGCGCCCCGGACAATTCTGCCGGCCATCAGGTTCTGCCAGGCCGCGTTCAGCCGGGCCAGCCAGTCAACGCCCCCATGGCTGTAAAATCGTTTGTCCTCTGACTGGATAAAAGCGTTCTGCAGGAACTCAGGGATATCGTGAAGTCTGATGAGGTCATGCTCATTCCAGTCATTTTCATAGGTAATATTCAGCCGCTGACCATATCGGTCCATATAAGTGTTTTTGGTTGTTTCGGTGGCTGGGGAATACAGGTTTTCCGGAATCGGCTGTGTCGAGAGGTAAGTACCCACAATCAGAGCAATAGCGGACAGGCTGAGAGTTCCGGCAAAAAACATTCCTGCCAATCTGACTGTCCGCCGTTGGGCGGACAGTCGATTTTTAACGGCACTGATTAGCTTCATTCAGCAACTCGCAGCTGAGCTGGCAAGCCTTTTCCGTAGACATCCGGATCGTACATTTCCTCAGCCTTCACCGGCATCACACGGAAATCTCCTTCGGCGATTGCCTGCGCAGTATAGGAGAGCAGGTAGTTGCCGGCCGGCAGATAGTCGGCGTAGAAGCGTGCTGAGTCATGTCTGAGCTCCTTATGATAGAAGCTCCAGAAGTAACGGCCATAGTAGGACCAGTCTGAGATCTGGTAGAACCATGAGCCATCGGCAGCTTTGAAATCCCCTTTCTTCGCGTCTACCTGTGAAGCTGTGGCGAGGTCGGTATTCACCGGCTCCAGCCCTCCGGGGATGGGATCATTGACCACAACGAAGTGTCTGGCCGTGGGAACCGAAACAAACAGATCCACTTTGACCAGATCGCCTCTTTGGATCTCCATGGGGCTTTCCAGCAGGACAAATTTGCCCTCTTTTTCAATGGAGTATTCCCGGCGGATCTCTATGCCCGAGTTGGTCCGGCTGGCATTCGCTTCTTTGAGGTCGTAAGTGATTCGTGCCGAGTAGTATACTCGTCCGTCACCTTCCTTCGAGATTTCGAGAGAAGCCGATTTACCGGGATCAGTCTCATTCAACGGGCGGCTGACAGTTTCCATGGGATCGGCTTTAGAAGTAAAAGAGGCATCTCCCAGAACGCTGCCATCAAAACTGACGGATACTTTCATGGAAGGTTCTTTAGACTCATACAAGGCAGAGTATTCGACCAATGCATTTAGGCAGAAGACGTTTTCCTGAGTATTTTCCCAGTGGTCCCGGTTACCACGACCCTGGGTGATACTTCTCACCAGTTTAAACGGAATGTCGGCGATGGTATCACTCAGATCTGAAGCCTCCTGGGCAAGCAACAGGCTGGAAAGCACCGCGCAATTGGAGCGCAAAGGTGTCGCCAGCACATACTTGTAGCTGTCGTCCCAAGGTTCACTGAACTGGAACTTACCGCCGGACTGGTTGGCATGACCAAGGATATCATCAACAGTTTTACCGATAACATTCTGTGCTGCCCCCTTGGTGTTAATGGCGGCTTTCAGGAAGTGGGACTTGCCAAACAGGTCCATCTCCGGCAGGTGGGATTCATAGCGAAGGATGTCATCCTGACCGATCTTGCTTGATTCTGCCAACGCGGCCAGAGCCACAGCTCTGACAGATGAAGACATTCCCTTGCTGTAGAACGTGGGGAAATCATCTTTGCGCAACAGGTTCAGCAGGTACTTGTGCAGTCTTTCCTCTACTGCTTCCGGTACAGCATAGCCGCTCTCACGCAACCAGTTGAATGCCATTGCCGTATAGGCAGAAAGGTAGGGACTGACGTAATCGTTTGAAGGAATCCAATAGGTCATTCCTCCGTTTGGTGCCTGAAAGTTAGCAGCGGCGTTTAGTGTCTTGATGACATCTTCTTTCGGATGTGGCCATTGGATATTTTCTGCAACATACTCTTCCAGCTCAACATAAGAACGCGCAATGACAGCGCGGGTCAGGCGTTGTTCCCAGCACATGTGAGGATAGTCCCGCATGTACTCCAGAGCGCCATCCACGTTACCAATAACCGATGGCGACAATGTTGCACCGATATATCCCACATCAGTGTGGATGCCCTCAGGGACAAGTACTTCTTCGCTGATTCGGTCTTTAGTGGTGGTGCCGTAGGTCGCAGCGGTTTCCAGCGAACGGCGTTTGTTAACAGGCATTTTGTGTTCAACCGCGTCAGCGTCAAACTGATCGCCTCCCCGGGCTGTGAACCTAAGCTTTCCATGCCCTTTGGTTGAAATTGGCAGCCAGATGTTCTGCCTCTCGTAAGGAGCGGCCTCGACAATAAACTCAAAGGTATTCTGGCTTTCTTCAGATAAAGGACCCTCAACCTTCACATTCAGCTTCAGATTTCGTGGCTTGTCGGTCCGGTTCATGATGTTGAACCCGGCTTTAAACTGGTCGCCTTCAATGACCTGATTAGGCATCACCGGCCGTAATTCTGTCGGGCGATTCACTTTGAAGTTCACGTCACCCAGTCCCATTCGGTCATCCGCGGTAACAGCGAACGCAAAGATGCGCCAGCCGGTCAGGTTATCCGGTACGCTGAACTCAACCTCGGCCTCGCCGTTCTCGTCAGGAAGGATGGAAGGATTCCAGTAACTGACGAATTTGAACTGAGATCTCAACTGAGTATAAGAGCCTCCGTCTCCACCAGGATTGGCGCCTTTCTTCTCAAACTTCTGTCTGCCCACCAACCGGCTGATCAGGCTGTAGTTATACACGTCCAGGGCATCAAGTCGGTTAAACCCGGAGTAGGGGTCGTAGTAATCATCCCCACTCCGATTCAGTGCCAGGACAGACTCGTCGACGACCGCAACGGCAATTTCATAAGCGCCTTCAGCATCGGTCTGTTTCTGGGTGACTTTAATTTTGGCTTTCACTTTGTCCCGGGGTTTGTACACCTCTTTGTCGGTGGAAACCTTGATATCCAACTCTTTGTAGGGATCGGATACTTGAGCCCGCATGTATCCCATGCGATAGCTGGGCTTGCCAAGGTCCACCATGCCGGGACCCAGTGGCTTCTCCACTCTGGGGCTGACGACCACGACCGAAATGTAGAAGCCCGGCAGGTAGTCTGCTTTCACTGGAAATTCTATGACAGGAGTACTCGACTCAAGCGTCTGTACCCAGCTGTCCAATACACCATAACGTTCAACGGTCACCAGAGCTTTGGCTCCCGGGTAAGGGTTTTTAATCAGATAACGAGCAGTCTCGCCAATCTTATAATCAGTTTGTGCCGGTACGATCTGCAGGGTTGCGTCGTTTGTCTGGTCCCATATGACGCTGCCGCTTCCAGTAACCCAGCCAGTAATGGTGGTTGAGTGTTCTTTACCATCGCTGTCTTTGATCGTGGCCGCAAATTGGTAGGAGCCGGGGTGTTTGGGTACAAATTCACAGGTAGTGGCGGAATCGCGGCTTGTCAGATCGCAACGGGTTTCTTCCACCCATTCAGCAATATTTTTGGTCAGGTAAGCATTGCCTGGACCTTTTACCCGTGAGGCCTTGTATTCACGCCGGTTAATCAAAATGTTTATATCAACATCCGGAACCAGATTTCCCGCCTGATCGACGACCAGGGCTTCCAGTTTAGCGGTTTCCCCTTTTTTGTAGATCCAGTTCGTATTACGTAACCCTACAAAGCGGTTTCGGCCGGCATAGTCTGCGGATGCTGCGGCGGCGACAAACTTGCCTCGTTCATCTTTCACCGCAGCTTCAACTACCACAGAGCCAAAATAAATCTCTGTTTCCGGCAGGGTAAAGGCATCGGTATATTCACCGGCACCATCCAGTTTTCCTCGAAGATCCAGGAGATTGCTCTGGCTGGAGGTCAGATACTGACCGCTGCTGCTGCCGAATATGAAGCCGGTTGTCAGAGGGTTTCTGGTTCTGAACGGTTTCTCACTCAATCTCGCTGTCAGGCGGACTTCAGCTTCTGTGAATGGGCCACCGGAATGTAGCGTAGCCAGCGAGGAAACTTCGACCATGTCACCGGCTTTGAACACGTCCCCGTTCATTTCCGTTTTTACTTTGAACGGCGAAGGAGTGAAGTCACTGACCAGTACTGACATCGGGGTCCAGTTGAAACGGTAGTATTTCTCGCCGTCTTTTTTTCTCGGCATCAACTGAAATTGATACCAGCCGACAGCCCCTTGCTCTGGTACTTTGAACTCGCCATCAAAGGCTCCGAATTCGTTAAGCGTGACATCTTTGTCTTCGTAAACCACCTTGGACTGTGGGTCGAGCACCTGGAGTTCGTAGCCTTCTTTGGCTGGAGATACCCAATTTTTGTTGCTCTGATCCCGGACGTATATCTTGAACTGAATATTATCTCCCAGCTTGTAGACGCCTTGAGCAGTGGCTCCCCAGGCATGAGTGTGGCCACCTTTCTTTTCCATCTGGGGATAAGCGCCTCGACCTCTGACAACAAAGTCACTGTTCAACGGAACGATGGCGATGTCGTCGTCATGTTCAACTTTGACGAATAATCCGGGACGCTTATCTCTTTCGCCTCCCCAGATCATCTTGAGCTCCGGGTCCAGTGTTTCCATGCCGGGAAATGTTGCAAGGCCTTCCTGATCGGTACTGGCTGTTGCATTCATGGGCTGCAGACTGGTAATACTCTCGTAAGATCCTTTCCATAAGGAGACTTTGGCGTCTTCTACCGGCAAACCATTGTCAAAGCGTGACACCCAGGCCAGAGAGTTGAAGTGGCCAAGTTTGAAGTGCACCTGGAAGGGAGTCACTTCTGCCAGGATATTCGGGTCCCGATACCAATCCGGTGGAACCGGGGTTGGATGAAGGCTGCCATAGAGTATTCCACTATCATCCCCAATCAACTCCCGTACACCTAGGGGAACGGCGTAGGAAATATCTTCAGCTTCAGGGGTGGTGATGTCTTTCTGAAGGCCATTGACTGAACTCTTGTCGCCCACTTTTTTATAGTTAGCCGTCACCTTTTCCAGGTTGGTGACGTATAGCGGTACGTCACTGTCTACCCCTTTTTCAAGAACGGCATAGAAGTGTGCCATTCTGAGATTAGGCTCTCTGTGGTCTGTATAAAAATGGAAATCAATCGACTGCTCCAGATGGCGTCCGAATTCGTCCTGCAGTTTGTCCCCATCAATCGCGACGGAATAGTCCTGGTAGGCTTGCAGCAACTCCGGCAACCAGACCTGATAATCGCGTCCACTGCGATGAGGTGACGTTAGATGAGTCCAGTCCTGGGTATTTTCCCAGGGGTCATAGTCATCGCGATTGCCATCCAGTCTGGGTGTGAACGAAATATGATTCTTCACCATGGAGTTGACAACCGGAGAGGAGAACACCAGGGCCACCGGACTTAATGGTGCGCATTTCTTGATGAGGTCAGGCTCATCTCCCAGCTTGCCCAGTGTCTCCAAAGGAATGGTGATATGAGCGTTCTCTCCTTTGGGCTTGCAGCGTAATCCCAGAAATTGGAACTCGGGGTAGGTCTCAAAGCTGACCAGTGTGCGGCTTTCCACCCCCGTTTCTTTTCCTTCGCTGGATTTCAGGCCTGGTGCAATGTTAAACCAGACGGTCTGATCCAGCGGAAGCTCTGTCTTCGGCTCGATAACCCAAACACGACGGGCTTCTTCTCCGTCAATGCTTGTCAGTCGATCATCGACTTTGATTTGCTCTTCATCCTGGGAAGAGAACAGACTCCAGGGGTGTGATCTTGGAATGTCATCGGGAAATGCCACAATACCGACCGGCTGACTGTCTTCTGCTCTTCGCGCTGTCATTGTCAGCGCTTTTTCTACCGAGGATTTGCTGACAGGCTGATTGAAGGTGACCTGGATGAGAGGCGTTCCGGGTGAAAGCCAGTTAACAAACCGGGTAAAAGTGGCTTTAGGGCGAGCAGTAGTAAACTGATGTTGTATGCGTTTGCCAAGAGTTATTCCAGTGGTGGTTTTAATGCCCGGATTCATCGTGACGGTATAGGAAGTGGCTTGCTGCATGCGGTCTTCTTCACGAAGTTGGCACGCTAACGCACTGGTATTCAGCCAACGCCATTCACAGTTTAACTGAGGCACAATTGTGACCGGTATTTCGGCGGCATCCCTGTCCATGCGCCCAATGGGAACTACCGGGCGATCGAACTGAAAGACAATTTGTTGGCCTGCGGGAACATCATTGCCTTTCGGGGTAATACGCAAAACTCTCAATGTACTGTCATTGGCAGCGTTGGCTGAATCGAAGGCCAGCAGTTCAGCCAGCTCTGCATTGCGTTCTTCGTAATGAAGCTTCAGGCAGGCAATCGCCTTGTCTTCATCCTGGTGACAGGATTGATTCCTATTGCGGAGCCAGTCCAACTGTTCGGACTTGAATGAATCTCTGGCATCTGCAGGTAATTTTTCCCTGACTTTTTTATAGCGAGTTGCCAACTCTGAATCCAACTGAGCCAGCTCATCGGATTGGCAAATGAGCTCTTCAATATATTGGGAAGCTTTGTCGCAATCGAAGCTTGGGGTGGCTGCTAAGGCAGTATTTCCGAGAAGCATTGCCAGTGTGAGAATCATTGTTGAGGTCGTCAGGGAATATCTATCCATATTTTTTTATCCACCAGATACTGAATTCTGCCGCCAGGATTAAAACAGTATGGCATTGAAGTGTGGCGAACAGGAGGCGGAATTCTGACAAAATATGTAGGCCGGAGGTAGACTAATTTGGTTTGAAATTGTGAATCGCATAGATAATGGGCCGTAAATGGCGCTTATTTATCGCGTTAGCACTCCGGGTAAACGTTCTTCATCCGTCTATACTTTGTTTTTGGATAAACAATCAGTAAGAAGGAAAGGATTATCTCCGTGAAAAATAACAATGTCCTTTTGTGCCTGACACTTATTCTGGTTAGCTGCAATGTTGGAGCCGGAGAGCTCATTTATCGGCTGGATGCCAGCTACTCAGAAGCAAACCCGGACTATTCTCCCTTTGAAAATGGAGACGGTCTATCTCTCTATGCGGAGGTCAAGGGGCGCGAAGGTATATTCGCTTTTGCCCGTCACACTGATGTTAACTTTCGCCCCAGTGGCCCTGTATCCGGTGATATTGTCGAATATTGGAATGAGCTTGGTCTTGGATTTAGGCATCCGGTATCAGAGCACTTTTCTGTTCTGGGCAACATGAGTTGGCAATCACTGAAAAAGGGTGAAGAAAGGGAGAGAGGTCATGGTGTGCAGGTCGGCCTACGCTATCAGCCTT
This sequence comes from Hahella ganghwensis DSM 17046, assembly GCF_000376785.1. Classification (GTDB taxonomy): domain Bacteria; phylum Pseudomonadota; class Gammaproteobacteria; order Pseudomonadales; family Oleiphilaceae; genus Hahella; species Hahella ganghwensis. The sequence goes on along the minus strand of NZ_AQXX01000110.1, from coordinate 4,763 downwards.
TTCAACCGTTTGGGTTGGAACTCTACGTTGGGCGTGTGGATATTCTGATAAGAGACTGGATTCTCAGGGCTGAAGCCGAATATCACCTGACTCAGAACATCTATCTGATTGCCAGGCTCAGAGATTATGCAGACTGGGATGTCACTTACTATGAATTTGGCGCCGGGATCGCATTTTGAAGAAAAAGGGCGGAAGCTAAGCTTCCGCCCTGAAGGAATTACTTGATCAGTTCTTTCAGGTACTGACCAAGTTCTGAATGGTGCATGATGTTAGAGACCGGCAATATGGTTTTTGCTGGTCCCCAGGCAAACACGTTCACCGGAGTGTGGGTGTGAGTACCGGTACCCCAGACAGTGTTCTGTGCGGTTGCCTGCTCACGAGCGATCAGATTGCCACGGTCGTTGTAAGGGAAGAAGGCATCGAAGTCCTGGATTGCAGGAACATCGTCAACGGCCAAATAGCTGTGACCAGCCACCTTGTATGGATTGGCTTTGTCCTTGAGGATGCGAGCTGCCTGTTCTTCTGTGATATCAAACTCACTGTTGTCGTTGATGATTTTCATCAGAGCTGCGGGAGTCTGTTCAGCCTCGTCCAGTTCTCCGAACGCGCTCAGCATATCGTAGTAACTCAGCTTCTGATTGTAGAGACCATCCAGAATGTCGAAGCTACCGAAGTTGAAGTTAGGCGCGTAATCCCTTTCTTTGAACGCTTCTCCGGGACGTTTCTGTGGTTCTGGCAAATCCTTTGAAGAGTAGCTGAAACCAAAGGACCCGGTTTCATGGTCGGCTGTCACAATGATCACTGTGTCCTTACGACCCTTCGCCCACTCATAAACGGTGTTAACGGCTTCATCAAACTTCAGCAGTTCGTTCAGCATGGTTCCGGCATCGTTGGTATGTGCGGCCCAATCGATCTGGCCACCTTCAACCATGAGGAAGAAGCCGTCTTTATCCTTGGAAAGAATAGACAGAGCTTTTTCAGTCATTTCCTTCAGTGAAGGCTCAGTGCGGTCAGCACTGTCCTTGGCGTTACGGTAACGGATGCCATCCATCATACCGGAATATGCAAACAGGCCCAGGAGCTTGTCACCATCAGCGTCATCCAGTTGGTTGCGATTAAAAGCCAGCTTGTAGCCTTTGTCTTTGGCTTCCTGCAGCAGGTTACGCTCGTCCTTACGTTTGGACTTCAAATAAACACTGCCCTCCGTCAGCTTTTCAAGCGCTTTATAGGTGTCGCCTTTTTCATTGGTCGACGCCGGAATAAAGTAACGGATGCCGCCGGACAACATGACGTCAGGGCCTACTTCCAGCATCTCAGAAGCAATGGAGTTTTCAAGAGACCGGTGTGGCTGGTGGGCAGCGAAAGCGGCTGGTGTTGCGTGGGTCAGGCGGGTATCGGATACCAAACCGGTTGCTTTACCCAGTTTCTTTGCTTTCTCCAGAATCGTTTCGACGTGGTTGCCCTGGCCATCAATCCCGATAACCTCAGAAGCGGTCAGGGTACCTGTGGCAAGGTGGGTTGCCGAGCATGCGGAATCCACAACAATAGCATCTTCCGGGTAGGTGAGTGATGAACCGATAACACCTTCCTCTGCGAGGCGGTGAATAGCAGTTGGTTTGCCAGCGTATACGGAGTTTGGAGCGAGCTTGGCGTAGGTTTCAAGCATACCAACCTGCTGTGGCCCCATACCGTCACCGATCATCAGAATAACATTCTTGATTTCAGCAGCGGTTGCCGTCAGTGGCACTCCTGCCAGCAAGGCTGAGGCGATGAGTGTTTTGAGTTTTGCCGTCATAAATGCTCCTTTTAATTATATTGGTGGTGTTTTATTAAACGAGCGTTCAATAAAAACGTTAACATGTTACAAAAAGATGACACTAAAAATCATGCTTTGAGCAAAAAATAGGAGAAAATTGTCGCAGTGAGTTCAGAATTGACGTTTACAGAGTTGTTATTTCCATCATTTTCTGTGCGGCCTATCTGCCAGTGAATATGATAGGTTGTTATTATGTCGGTCCTTCTCTTCCTTGGCAGGATTATCGTTATAGAGGTTTATATTGTTACCTTCAATAACGATAATGTTAACCGTATTGTTACCGGCTTTCTGTAGAGCCGGCTGGTAAGAATTAGACTAGCCGGCAGATTACTACACTGGCCGACTACCGACATTTACAGCGGATGATTACCCACAATAGTAGTCTATATCCAGTTGCAGACGTTCAATGCGGTCTTTGATCTTGCGCATTTCCGAAATGGTGTAACCATTGCGTTCTTTTTGTCTTTTGATGAGTTTTTGCTTTTGCAGATGGTGTTTGGCCCGCTCGCATCGCTGTGAATTGTCTGTAGAGTGGGAAACGGCGCTGGAGAGAGCCAGGCAGAAAATAAGAGATGATGTCAGTATCATTTTCATCGTGCATTCCTTTGCAATAGTTCATTGATAACGGCATTGATCAGCCGTGGAGCGAAAGTGTACAGATTCTGATCTTTTGTAGTCAAACTTAATTGCAATACTGTGTCATTTTGACGGGCGGTTAATTTTCGGCTTCAGTGTTGGTATCAGCCGGCTGGAACTTGCGTCTGTAAGCCTTTGGCGTCATTCCGGTCAGGCGTTTGAACAATCGCCTGAAGAAGGCAGGGTCCTCGTAGCCCACTTCCCAACCTATTTCATCGACTGACATGCGACAGGTTTCAAGTAGGAGTTTGGCATTTTCCACTCTAAGGTGCTGAATGTAGTGGATCGGTGTTACGCCTGTGGCTTGCTGAAAACGTCTGCTGAAGGTCCTCGGTGAGAGTCCTGATAATTTCTGCATGTGCTCTATCGGATGAGGAACACGACTGTTTTTACCCAACCATTGCTGGGCACGCTGAATCGCACCATCCTCATGCTGAGAGCAATCATTGAAAATGATGTAAGGCTTCTGCCCCTCAGTATGGGCGTTTAACAGGAAAAACTTAGCGATGGTTTGGGCGGCATGAGGACTGGCGTAACGGGATATCAGGTATATCAATAGATCGTGCCATGCGGCAGATGCTCCGGACATGATAATTTGCTGGTTATCACCGGTGATAGTGAGGACTTTATCGATATTTAGTCTGACTTTAGGAAAGTGATTTCTGAATAACTGTTCAAATGCCCAATGCTGAGTCGCCTCCTGTCCATCCAGCAACCCGGTTTCGGCCAACAGCATCGCGCCAGTGCAGGCGGAGCATATCAGGGTACCCTGTCGGTGCATGCGCAAAAGCCAGTCGGTCAGGTCGGGGTAGGGGTTTTCGGGCCAGGTATTGTCGAGGAGATAAAGTGAAGGAATGATCAACACATCAGTGTGCTGAATGTCTGAAAGCCGGGACTGCAGAGGTAATGGCATCCCCACTACATTCCGGATGATCTGCTCTGGAGACTCGCTGGCTGTCCGTTCTTTATCGGACCTCACTCGGTCGGTGCCGACACTATCGGTCCAGACATTGTCGGGGGAGGCGATGACAGGTTTAAATGAAATGGAACCTGGAACCATATGTGAAAAAGAAGAGAGTACACCATGAATCCCGGTCAAGGCTGATGCATCAACCTCTGGTGTCGCAATCAGTGTGACTTTAATCGGTTCGTCTGACGTCATTGCTTCTCTCCGAAATGGCAAAAAAGCCTCGGTTTTGCACATTTTGCCTCTTATCTAAGGACGGCTCAAATGTCATGGTTATCCTTAGATATCAAAATAGCAAACAAGCATGTGGAGGTAATTATGGACACGTCTTATCAAGGCTCGCCTGCTGAAATCTATGACCGTCACTTTGTTCCGGCATTGTTTAAACCCTGGGCTGGCTTCATGGCAGAGCTGGCGGGAATCGAAAAAGGTTCGGTAGTACTGGATATTGCCTGTGGTACAGGGGCATTTGCTTGCACTGCGGCAGAACAGACGGGGGATGGTCGCCTGGTAACAGGACTTGATATAAATCCTGAGATGCTGGCTGTTGCTGCAGAGAAGGGCATTGATATTGACTGGAGGCAGGGACAGGCGGAAGAACTGCCCTTCAATGACGATAGTTATGATGCCGTGGTTAGTCAGTTTGGGTTCATGTTTTTTGAGAACCAGTCACTCGCATTGAAAGAAATGATGAGGGTACTGAAACCTGGGGGCAAAATGGCAGTCGCGGTATGTGATGCGTTGGACCATTCTCCAGGGTATTCAGTATTGACGGAACTATTGCATCGCCTGTTTGGCCCTGACATCGCTCAAGCTTTCAGAGCTCCTTTCTCCGCCGGTGACAGGAATTTATTGCTGGGAATGGCCGAAAAAGCGGGTATTACACAATCTCGCTGTCCGGATCTAACCGTCAGTCGACATGACGGAATGGTGCGGTTTCCCTCCATCAATGCGTTAATTTCAACTGAAAGAGCCTGTGCCTGGACCTTGGGTGGTTTGCTGGATGAAGACCAGTTTGAAAGGCTGGCGGTTGAGGCCGAGGAAGCTTTTCAGCCCTTTGTCACGCCGCAGGGAATGGTGGAGTTTTCCATGCCGGTATTGATCCTGAGAGCCACCAAATGTTGATAGGTTTTATTTGTTAACTTAGGGAGGCTCTGAATAACTCCCCAAATCAGTCATAATACGGCCAACTTCACTCATCAGGAATACTATCCATGGATCAGATGACTTTCTCCGAAGCTGAATACCAGAATAAGAAGCGTAAGACCCGCCGGGAAATCTTTCTGGAGCGAATGGATAAGCTGATCCCATGGAAACGCATGGAAAAGAAGATCGCCCGCTATT
>NZ_AQXX01000109.1 GCF_000376785.1 Hahella ganghwensis DSM 17046 | reverse complement strand
GGCAGGATCGCTGAGGTTATAAAATAGCTGCATGCAGTGGACACGAAGCATGGTGGATAACGGATACGGAGGGCGGCCGTTCTCGCCCTTGGGGTAATAGCGGGCGATCTTCTTTTCCATGCGTTTCCATGGGATCAGCTTATCCATTCGCTCCAGAAAGATTTCCCGGCGGGTCTTACGCTTCTTATTCTGGTATTCAGCTTCGGAGAAAGTCATCTGATCCATGGATAGTATTCCTGATGAGTGAAGTTGGCCGTATTATGACTGATTTGGGGAGTTATTCAGAGCCTCCCTAGTGGACCAAGAAAAATAAAGGAATCTTCTGCTTGTATTTCTTCATTGGGTGCAACTATTAATAACTTTCGAAAAAAGTTCGGCTTTGAGCAAAACATTCCCAGCTCAACTAATGACCCGGGGCTTTCAAGGAAAATAACAACTAGAGAGCAGATACTCCCTATATCATCTTCAAACACGAGAAGATCAGAGTATGCATTTTCTTTGAAGTAATCTTTAAAGCTTTCAGCAAGAATGATGCTTTTTGAAATATCTCTTCGTCGACATTCAAGGTAGGCAACTAGTCTATCTCGGAAGCTTGGTGGCGCAGGTTGAGCGGCATCTACAGGGCCGCCGCATAAGAATATTTTATGCTCTTTGAGGTTGACTCGAAAGTCTTGTGGTTTTGCCTTAGAAAACTCAGTAATTAAAGCTTCTTCAAATTCACGACTCACATAAAACCCTTAAAGCTTTATGCCTCAAATAGAGGGTTATATTAATGCTCTTTACTAAGATGAGCGCTAGAACTTCTTCTATCGCGCCCCCAATGCGGACAATAAGTTAGAGTCTGGCGAAACGCCCGACTAGGCACTAATTCTGATGCCTCTACGCTAAAGAGCTTTTTGAGTGTATTAGACAATCAGAGTTAAGTAAAGCTCGTCTACATTATGTCTACACGGAAATAAGGGAAGAGGATATTGAGGTTAGGGATGTTTTCTAAGTTATTGAAAATATTGGTGCCCGGGGCCGGAATCGAACCGGCACGGTATCAAATACCGAGGGATTTTAAGTCCCTTGCGTCTACCAATTTCGCCACCCGGGCTTAAGAGGGAAGTGTAATGGAGGCGCGGGTCGGAATCGAACCGGCGTACACGGAGTTGCAGTCCGCTGCATGACCACTCTGCCACCGCGCCTTTTATGCTTGCCTTAAGCTAAAAACCCCGACTTGGCCGGGGTTTTCGAAAATCTGGAGCGGGAAACGAGACTCGAACTCGCGACCCCAACCTTGGCAAGGTTGTGCTCTACCAACTGAGCTATTCCCGCAATAACCTTTTAGAACGTTTGAGAAATTTGCCTCATCCCGTTCAGGTGGCGCATAGTTTACTTCTTTGAGGATGGCTGTCAAGCCTGTTTATCAATAGCTATGTATTTCTCTTAGTAAATTGATAAATTTCAATCAATTACGGCTAAATTATAAGCTGTTTTATGAGGGGCGGTTATTCTGATCGCTGGTCAGTTCCGGCCAGGCAGCTTTTAAATAGACGATCATGGACCATAAGGTCAGAACGGCGGCCACATAGAGAAGCACCATCCCTAAAATGGCACCCTGGGTATCAGGAGGGAAGGCCAGTAGGGCAATAATCGCGAACATCTGACAGGTGGTTTTGACTTTACCGACGAAGTTCACCGCGATGCTGGCACGTTTGCCCATTTCGGCCATCCATTCCCGCAGTGCTGAGATAACAATTTCTCGACCAATAATCACGATGGCAGGGGCTGTCAGCAGGACCGTGTGGTGGGCTTCCACCAGCATTGCCAATGCCACGGCGACGATGACTTTGTCAGCCACCGGATCGAGGAAGGCACCGAAGGGAGTCATCTGATTCCAGCGCCGGGCCAGAAAGCCATCCAGCCAGTCAGTGAAGCCTGCCAGCGCGAAGATGGCTGCTGCGGTCAGGTAATTGCCCTCAAATGGCAGATAATAGATCAGGACGATGACAGGAATCAGCGCCAGTCGGCCAAGCGTGAGTAGGTTGGGCAAATTGAGAAAAATTGATCTTACTGCTGGTTTATTCATGAAAGGCCGTAAAAATGGTTTGGGCTAATACCTGACTGATGCCAGGGACTTTTCGAATGTCTTCAAGACTGGCCCGCTCTATATTGCGGACACTGCCAAAGTAATTCAATAGATCTTTGCGACGTTTTGGTCCGACACCGGGAAGATCGTCCAGGACGGACTTGCCACGGGCTTTCTGACGCTGCTGTCGGTGCCCGGTGATCGCAAAGCGATGCGCTTCATCCCGTATCTGCTGGATCAGGTGTAACGCGGGGCTGTCGCTGCGCAAGTTCAGGATGGATTTACCACCGGCCAACAGCAGTGTTTCGAATCCGGGCTTACGGGTGACGCCTTTGGCGACACCGACTAGCGTAACGCCGTCGATCTGTAAGGATTCAAACACCGATTCTGCAATGCCCAGCTGGCCTTTGCCGCCATCTATCAGGACCACGTCCGGCAGTCCGATATCGCTGTCCTGAAGTTTGTTGTAGCGTCGTTCCAATGCTTGCTCCATGGCGTGGAAATCATCACCGGCTGTTACACCCTTGATATTAAACCGGCGATATTGATCTTTCATGGCACCTTCAGGGCCGAATACAACGCAGGATGCCACGGTCGCTTCACCGAAGGTGTGGCTGATATCAAAACATTCCACCCGGTTGATGGTGGACTCCAGATGTAGTGCATCACAGAACTGCTGCCAGCGGGATACCAGGGCTTCCTGAGACTGGACTCTGATGGTCAGAGATTGGCTGGCATTGGTTTTCGCTAACTTGAGCCAGTCCAGGCGCTGGCTGCGGACATTATGATCAATGCGAACCGAGCGGTTGAAGGCTTCACTGAAGGCATCTCGCAGGGCTTCACTTTCCGGCAAGGGAGGATCGGTGAGAATTTCCTGGGGCAGACCGTAGACAGCATGATCGCCAAAGTAATACTGGCTGATAAAGTCGTTCATAAAGGAGTCAGCTTCTGTGAGCTCCTCGAAGAAGTAGCTTTTGGAGCCGCTGACCCGACCATCCCGGATAAAGAGGGCGTGTATGGTTATCTGGTCCGCTTCCTGTGCCATCGCGAAAACGTCTATATTGCGACTGACGCCTTCTATGGTTTGATGCTCCTGGACTTGTCTCAAATGATTGATCTGATCTCTGAGTGCAGCAGCTTTCTCGAAGGCCAGTTCCATAGAGGCCTTTTCCATTTCTGCGACCAGCTCCTTGATGATTTCCGGATTTCGACCTTCCAGAAACATGGTGGCATGGCGCATGTCCTCGGCATAGCGTTCTTTGCTGACCATCTCGACACAAGGGGCACTGCACCGACCGATCTGGTGTTGCAGGCAAGGGCGTGAGCGGTTTTTGAAGAAGCTTTCATCACACTGGCGGATCTTGAAGATCTTCTGCAGCAGGACCAGGCCTTCCCTGACGGCACCGGCGCTGGTATAGGGGCCGAAGAAGCGGCCTTTACCGGCTTTTTTCTGGCGCACCCGGCGAAAGGTCAGGGACGGATAATCCTCATCTCCTGAAAGGTAGATGTAAGGAAACGATTTATCGTCACGCAGCAGAATGTTGTAAGGCGGTCGCTGTGTCTTGATAAGGTTCTGTTCCAGTAACAGAGCCTCAGTCTCGGAATTGGTGACCGTGACCTCAATATTACGGATACGCTCCACCAGCGCGCGGGTTTTGATGGAGAGACCCGTGCTGCGAAAATAACTGCTGACACGCTTTTTCAGGTTGCGGGCTTTGCCCACATACAGAATCGCGCCCTTGGCGTCATACATCTGGTAGACGCCGGGTCGGGAAGTCAGGGTTTTGAGGTAGGTTTTGGAATCGAAGTTCTGATCAGAGTCCGCCAACTTGGTTTGCATCCAACATTCCGTGCCGTATCGCCAGGAGGGTGAGTTCCACGTCACTGCTGATCGATAGTTTTTCAAAAATACGATAGCGGTAGCTATTTACTGTTTTCGGGCTCAGGCAGAGCTTGTCAGAGATCTCCTGCACTTTCTGGCAGTTCACGATCATCATGGCAATTTGCATTTCCCGTTCGGAGAGATTGCCGAATACGTCGGCATCTTCCGACTCGAAGGGACGCAAGGCCATTTTCTGTGCGATGTTGGGGCTGATGTAACGTTGCCCGGCGTTGACGATATGGATAGCCCGCATGACTTCCGAGATATCAGTGCCTTTGGTGATGTAGGCGGAAGCGCCGGCTTTCATAACGCGAGACGGAAAAGGATCATCTTCACAGGCGGTAACTGCGATGACTTTAATGCTTTCGTCGAACCGGTGAATGCGTCGCATGGCTTCCAGTCCACCAATGCCCGGCATGCGGATGTCCATCAGGATAATGTCGATAGGGCGTTGTCTGACTAGGCTGACGGCTTCCTCCCCGGAACGGGCTTCAGCAACCACTTCAACGCCGGTCTCATCTTTCAGCATTCGGGACAGACCGGCTCTCACCAGTTCATGATCATCCACGATTAGCAATCTGATCAATTCTTCACCTCAATTCCGCTGGCCTTTTCCTTTGCCACAATAGCCACATTATAGGAAAGGCCATCTCAAAACGATAGACGTCCAGGGTGTGTTGATGTTTTATGAGAGGCTCATGCTAGAGTCTTATTAAACATCAGCACACCCTAGTGTATCAGTCTATATGACTATTCGCACCGAGGTGTATGAATTATAAAAATTTTCTTCGCGTTTATAATGAGAAAGACTGGTATTTACTACTTGAGCGCCTGTGGCTGAACTCGCTGGATTTTATTTGACCGTGAGGCCACTATTTCCCAAAAGGACAGGCAAATAAAATCTCAGGAAGTTTGTCTTTAAAAAAATTATAAGGAGTCACTGATGAATGTCGTTGGAGCACTAGCCACTTTTACGTCCCGGGTATTCGATGATGAGGCGATCCAAAACCCTCACGGGTTGCTCAGTCGGTTCAAAAAGTCAGGTGGTTATCTGGCCCTCAACAAAATTATCGGCTTCGCCATTCCGTTCGCCGCCAGAGCGGGGTTTGAGGTAACGGAGTTAAGACGCGGCCATCTGAAAGCCAGAATTCCACTTAAGGGAAATACCAACCACATCAACAGTATGTATGCCGGTGCCTTGTTCACCCTGGCGGAAATTCCCGGTGGCGTCATGGCGATATATGAGTTTGGTGCGGATTATTATCCAACGCTGAAAGAGATGAACATCAAATATTACCTGCCGGTAAAATCAGATGCTTTTGTCCAGTTTGATATTGCAGAAGAGGAGATGGAGCGAATTATCTTTGGTGCGGATGCCGACGGAAAATGCGATTACACCTTGATCGGCAAAGTCTTTGACGCCGAAGGACAACTGGTGGCTGAGACAGAGAACTACTATCAACTCCGGCGGAAAGATTACAAATCTCCCCAGGCGAGATGATCTGGCTGCTGATTTTTTTTGAACAATACGCCTTTGAAACAAATGTCCTTGAAATATGCATCTTTGAAGGTGGGAGTTAATATTTAAGTGGGAATAAGTATTGAAATGGGAATAAGTATTGATGACGGGACAATCTGAACCAAATAATTCACCGAACTGCGAGCAGCCTGATAGCCTGAGGGTTGGTAGCATTCAGTTGCAAATGAAGCAGCATGCTTCCCAGGAAGCATTTTTGGAGAATATTGAGCATTTTCTGGTGTCCATGGCGGGATACGGATGTCGCCTGGTGGTGCTGCCGGAATTCTTTTCGCTTCCTCTGGCCGGTATTCCGGGAGCCGCAGGTACCAACAGTGATTCGGGTAAGAGCAACCCGTCAATTGAATCTGTGGCCAGTCTGTCTCAGGCTGTGATCGGCCATATTTCATCCCTGGCTGTGAGACTGGATTTGGACGTGCTGGCAGGCTCTGTACCTGTGCTCGAACACGGAGAGTTGTTTAATATCGCCTATTTTTGTCGTTCGTCCGGTGAGGTGGAGTCACAGAGGAAAATTCACCCGACGCCATACGAGCGGGAGTACTGGAATATCAAGGGGGGCGATCAACTGCCCGTATTTGAGACCGATTACGGCAGAGTCGGGGTGTTGATCTGTTATGACGTGGAATTTCCTGAACTGGGACGATTGCTGGCAGATCAGAATATGGATCTGCTGCTGGTACCATTCTGGACGGATAACCGTCAGGGCTACCTTCGGGTTCGCTACTGTGCCCAGGCAAGAGCCATTGAAAACGAGTGCTATGTCGTGTTGTCGGGCACTGTAGGGACTGTTCCGGCCATTGAAATGATCGATAACCAATTTGCCCAGTCGGCGGTTCTGTCGCCCTCTGACTATGGCTTTCCCCGGGATGGTATCGTCGAAGAAGCGACTGCCAATCAGGAAGTCATGATAGTGGCGGACCTTGATCTGAAACGCCTACGACAGTTTCGCGAAAAAGGGACAGTGAGCAATCTGAAAGACCGACGTCACGATCTTTATCAACTGGGCTGGGCCCGGCAGCAACCATTCTGACTGACGCCCAGAACCCTATTTTTTGTCTTCCGGTTGACCTGATTGGCATTTCAAAGTCTTGTAGCTTGCTTACATGTGAGCGACTTTTGCAGAATACTCGGGACATTTTATAGAGGACGATCGGAAGGTATCTCAGCATGACTAGCGACTACTCGGAAAGCCTTAAGGATGTCCTGATACGAAAGATTGTTCGAGCCGAAAGGGATTTGCAGCAACTGAAAATGGACTACTGCCGTTTCGTATACGGTGTCTCTCACCGCACAAAAATCCGGCATGATGGTGGTGTCTATCTGCTGAAATCTGTGGATCTGGATTCAATGCAGCGGATGGACAACGGGGAGTGGAGTCAGCCGTCAGTTTCCGGCGTTTTGATAGATGATGAAGGGAATGAAGCCAGCCAGGATATCATTCAGATTGCTCCTGGCTGGATGCTTGTCGACGAGTGATGAACTAGGGAAACGTCTCTGAACTCGCTATGGACGCTTAGGCCACCAGACCCCAGCTGGTGATGCTTTTTAAAAGGCTTCGCTCTTTTGGTGGTGTGCGATGTGCCACCCAAAGTGAGGCTGCTTCGTAACCCGCGTTGTAAATATCGGTGTTTTCGCAGGCGAGCAATTGATCCAGCCGCTGAAGCCACTCGGTAGTGACGTCCAAATGCGCAAACCTGAGTCCTTTGCTCATCAGGTAACTCTGCAGGTGCAGGCGCTGTTCCTGATTGCACTCAAAGTGGTCCGCAACTGCGTTGCTGGCTCCCTGTAGATAATCGAGCAGGGAGGATCTGAGTGAAGGGTGGCTTAACAGCTCCGGATTGAAACCTTCAAGCCTCATTTCCAGCGTCTGGGTGCCCCAGAACAGCTGTAGCTGCTTAATGGATTCGCTATGATTGGCGTAGCGCTCACCCTCTGGCCGGTAGGGCGCCTTGGGTGCCACCCGTACTTCCAGAATCCCCTGGTGCTTATCTGCTTTAATATTCTTGATCAGGCTGTATATCAGAAAGCCTATGAGACCAAGCAAAACCACTTCCATGATATGAATAATCCACTGCATTGTCGCAACTCCAAATTTCGTAAAGAAATTATACGGAATGTAACAGTGGGTGCTTGTGAACCATCCTCCAGATTATGTGGGATAGGTCGAAATGATTAAAGAATTGTGAAATAAATCAATGTACAGGGAGAAAGTTCTGTGACGCCGTGTCAGGCAGTTTGCGCAAGTTTAACGTTATTCAGGTATTGATAGAGGTCTTCAAACGGCAGAGGTTTGCTGTAAAAGTAGCCTTGGGCATAATCGCATTTGTTGATCATCAGAAAGTCTCTCTGATCGATGTCCTCAACACCTTCGGCAATCACTTTCAGGTTCAGCTTGTGTGCGACGGCAATCACGGCTGAGGTGATTTCCATATCATTCAGGTCTTCTGGAATATCGCGCACGAATTCACGGTCTACCTTGAGAATATCGACCGGGAGTTTTTTCAGATAACTCAGAGAGGAATAACCAGATCCAAAATCATCTATGGTAATGCTGACCCCGGTGGCCTTCAGGCGCTTAAGTTTCTCGATCACCAGGTCTATATCACCCATCAGCATGCTTTCGGTGACTTCAAGCTCCAACCACTTTGGATCGAGTCCGGTCTGGCAGAGTGCATCGGCAATGGTGTCTTCCAGGTCCGGGTCATCAAACTGTCTGGTTGAGAGGTTTACGGCGATCTTTAGGTCAACACCTGTTAAATCCTGCAACATCTTCATTTGCATACAGGCATTTTTCAGCACCCATCTGCCGATAGGGACAATCAGGCCCGTTTCCTCGGCAACTGGAATAAACGCATCAGGGCTGACTAGACCTTTGGTTGGATGATACCAGCGCAACAGAGCTTCCACGCTGACGACATGTTCGTTTCGCAGATTGACCTGCGGTTGGAAGTGCAGGGTGAACTCGTCATACTGGAGTGCATGTCTGAGTTCCTGCTCCAGTACCAATTGCCGTAAAGCAGAAGCGTTAAGCTCTTCGGTAAAAAAGTGATAGCAATCCCGGCCTTGTTCTTTGGCACGATAAAGTGCCAGGTCCGCGTTTTTCATTAATGAATCGGCTGTGCTTCCGTCGGTTGGGGCCAAGGTGATGCCAATGCTGGTGGACACAATAACTTCATGCTTTTTGAGCTTAACCGGTTTTTTCAGTGCTCTTAATATCTGATGAGCCACCGGTGTGACGGACAGGTTGTCTTCCACATCAGTCAACAGAACAGTGAATTCATCACCTCCCAGTCGGGCGACGGTATCCTTTTCCCGGACACACTCTTTGAGACGGTTTGAGACAGTTGTTAGCAAAATGTCCCCGGCATCGTGTCCCAGCGTGTCATTGATACGCTTAAACTGGTCCAAATCCAGAAACATCAGGGCGATTTTCTTGCGATCCCGCTTGGCTGCGCGTACTGCCTGCTCCAGGCGATCAATAAATAATCGGCGATTGGCCAGACCAGTTAAAGGGTCATAAAGCGCCATGATCTGCATTTTTGAATTAGCTTCTTTGAGCTCAGTGATATCAATGCAGGAGATCACAAAGTTGGTGACAAAGCCCTGACTATCGCAGACGGAGGAGATCGAAACGGCAGACCAGAAGCTGCTGCCACACTTGCGGCAACTCAGAACATCACCTTCCCAGCCGTCGAAGAGAAGTTCCTGTTCCCACTGCTGCTCTAAAGCGGATTTTGCTTCTTTGGGATTGAGGATGTCCAGACTTCTGCCTTTGATTTCTGTCAGGCAGTAGCCGGTGGTTTTGACAAATTTATTGTTGGCGTACTCAATATTGCCCAGTTCATCGGTGATGATGATTGAGCTGCCACTATTTGTCACAGCATTACCCAGCTTCTTTAGTTTAAAATCTCTTTCATTCAGTTCTTTGACTTTATGGGCGAGCTGACGGTTCAGTTTGATCTGGATAATGGAAAAAATGGCAAAAGCGGCCGATACGGTAACAGCAGAGAGTAGTGTCCACGGAATGTTGGCCGGTTTCCAATAGGTCAGGGCGACCACTCCGGCAGAAAACAGAAGGCCAAGGAAGAAGGAAAAGTTTACGGATTTGGCAGAATGAAAAAACTTCTTCAAATTAACCCGACCTGCATTGGATATATGGCAATGGAATAAAAAATAGTCTCTAAATGACGGTAGCAAGTTTAGTGTGAGCAAGAACCGCTCAGAAGTGACAATTTGTAACGGATGTAACGATGCGTAAGTTATGAATTGAAAAGTGCGGAAAAGTGCACAATATTGGGGTCTTTGAAATTACATAAGGTAACATGTGAAAAAGATTTTTCATTCTAAAGGCTAATTGCGCATGTCGTTTTAGTTATAAATGGCTCGGAATTACTCGGTTTGAGCGTGATTAAACCGGTATGCAAGGGTAGAATTCCGCGACTTGCCAGTTATAGAGCGTCGTCATCAATGTCAGATAAGTTAGTCATCAAGGTTAATAATACCGATAAAACCTCATCCGCAGAGCCGAAGGCCGGCTATGTCACCGTTTACCATTGGGACAGGATATTTCTGGCCGTTATTATCGTCATTGTTGTGGCGTCGTTATCGGTATGGGCATTGTCGAGGGCGGTGTCTGCGAAAGGAAGTGCGGCGGAAGCACTGGCCCGATCGAAAACAGAAACCTCCAAAGAGGTGGTGACTGTGGTGTCTGCCGACAATACACTCGAAACAGTTTCTGGCACTGGCAATAAGACGGAATCAGGCAGTGCGAATAACACAGAAAATAGGGTCGCCTCGGTCAATATAGATCCTTCAGTAAATGAAGAGCCTTCGGCGGATGGAAAGACTTCAGCAATTAATGAGCGATCAGCGGAAAGAAAGCCCTTAGCGGATAGAGAGCCCTTAGCGAGTAATGAGCTTTTAGCAAATTCAGCAAATATAGAGCCGTCAGCTGAAGAGGAGCCTTCAGTTGAAGAAAAGCCATTAGCTGAAAAAGAACCAGCAGCAGGTCACCTGGCATCGGAAGATCTGCCAGTGTTGATAAATAAAAAGCCAGCGTTGGTAACCCAGAGTGTCACAAAAGAAGTAGGTAAAACGTCTACTGAGAAAGTCAATTTAGTTTCAGGTAATGTAGCTGAGACCAATAAAGAGACTACTATTCCCGAAAGCGAAGAGACCGTCAGGAATAGGCCTGATTCAGCACAAGTATCTGCGGTTGAGCTTAAAAATATAGCCGGCGAAGCCCCCGAAGTATCAGTATATACAGATCAGTTGCGACGGGTGGTGTTGACAACAGAGCTCCGAAATTTTGAGCCGATCAATGAGATCCAAGGGGCTGTGCAGTCTCGCGAGGACCGGGCCGTAAAAGTCATCTTGTTTACTGAGATCGAAGGTATGACAGGCAAAGAGGTGTTCCATAACTGGTATCTGGGTGATAGACGTCTGGCGAGAATTCGTATCAAGCCACACCGGTCCCCCATGAGAGCCTCTTCGAGCAAGCATATTGATCAACATATGACCGGCTCCTGGACTGTCAAAGTCACGGATAATTCTGATCAGGTACTGGCGGTCGCCCGTTTTGAGGTGAAGTAGCCAAAACCTAAGGAGTTGGATCTCCATAGGGATAGCCTTCAGTGCTTCGGGCTATTCGCATTTCTGATTATTCGGTTGTCCCAATCTTGGGAAAACCTTGAGGGTGGCGCAAATGACTGGATCATTGGCGCTTAAATACAAAGCCAGTCATGGCATAACGACATACAATGACTGGTTTTGATTCAAGAATAATAAGAATGAATAAAGATGAAAGGACTGTGCACAAATGATCAGCCGTATTCCTACCTATTGGGTTGCCTTAGGTATTGTCATATTGATCACCGCCTGGGTTGCCAGCGGTAGCGTAGAAACAGCAAAAGACTCCCCGCCTGAAGCGACTGACACAGGTCAGAAAGCGTTGCCGAAGGTTGCATTTCGTGAAATTGGCGCGGTTTCTGTGGCGAAAACCATTACCGTACAGGGGCAGGTGGAACCCTGGCGGCAACTGGTGCTCGGCTCACGGTTGGATTCCTATGTGGAAGAAATCCGTGTGGAAAAGGGGCAACGGGTGAAGAAAGGGGAGGTGATACTGACTCTTAGTGAGGAAGATCTCCCGGCTCGGATGCTTGAGGCAAAGGCGGAAGCAGCAGTAGCCAAGAGCGAATTGACCGCTGCGCAATCACTGTTCAAAAGAGGCCTTTTGGCAGATACCGAACTTAAAGTGAAAGAAGCCAGTGTTGCCAGTGCCGAAGCCGCTGTGGCACGCCTGGACCAGTTACTACAGCATTCGGTAATTAAAGCCCCTTTCGATGGCGTAATTGAAACTCGTCACGTGGAAGTCGGTGCCACCGTGCAGACCGGTACTGAACTGATTGAAATTGTCGACGATACCAAACTGAAACTGGTTGGCCAGATTCCCCAGCAGTATGTGCTTCAGCTCAAAGCCGGTGATCAGATGGTGGCCAGACTTCTCAACGGTAAAGAAGTGAAAGGGCGTGTGAGCTTTATTGGTTATCAGGCTAATAGTTCGACCAGAACTTATCGGGTTGAAGCGGAGTTAAGCAATCCGGAGCACCTAAGAATTGCCGGCGCCACTGCGACACTGGCGATAGATCTTGGAGAAGTAAAAGCCCATAAGATTTCCCCTGCATTGTTGAGCCTGGATGACAAGGGCAATCTGAGTGTCGAACATTTAACTGATGATAACCATGTACAGATTACCTCTGTAGAAAGAGTCAAAGCGACCAACACTGCACTTTGGGTATCCGGTCTGCCGCAAGAAACACGTCTCATTACCCTTGGAAAGGGATTCGTCACTGAGGGACAGTTGGTCAATGCCGTACCGGAGTCTGACCTGGAAGAAGAGAGGATTGACTGATGGGAACGCTCATCCGGGCGATAATGGAGCGCAGTCGCGCCGCGATTATCGTACTGATCATGTTATGGATAGGCGGGTATACGGCATATACATCCATGCCGAAAGAATCTAATCCGGATATTACCATTCCCTATGTTTATGTCTCCGTGTCCCATGAAGGGATCGCACCTGATGATTCCGAGCGTCTCCTGGTGCGGCCTTTGGAGCAGGAGTTGCGGTCACTGGAAGGGCTGAAGGAAATGACGGCGGTGGCGGCCGAAGGGTACGCCGCGATTACGCTCGAATTCCAGGCCGGATTTGACCCGGACCAGGCATTGACTGATGTTCGGGAGAAAGTGGACACCGCAGAGGCCAAGTTGCCTGAAGAAAGCGAAGAGCCTCATGTCCAGGAGATCAACGTTTCTCAGTTTCCAGTATTGAATGTGGCCTTGGCGGGGCCCCTGTCGGAAGAGCAACTGATCTTTATTGCCAGAGAGCTTAAGCGTCATCTGGAAAGCATTCCGGAGGTGCTTGAAGTTTCGATTGGTGGTGATCGTGAAGATCTTCTGGAGCTGGTTGCGGACCCTCAGGTGCTGGAGCAATATGGCATCGACTACTCGCAACTGTTCTCCTTGGTTACCAATAACAACCAACTGGTAGCTGCTGGCAATATAGACACCGGTGCCGGGCGCCTAACGGTTAAAGTTCCGGGACTGCTTGAGAATCTGGTCGACCTGCTGGGAATGCCGATCAAGTATGTTGACGGTCAGGTCGTGACCTTTGGAGACGTTGCGACCGTGCAGCGTACTTTCAAGGACCCACAGTCTTTCGCCAGAGTAGACGGTAAGCCTGCGGTGGTTCTGGAAATTTCCAAACGGGCCGGGGCCAACATTATCTACGCCATTGAGAAGGTCAAAGCGGTCGTCAAAGTAGCCGAGAACTCCTGGCCGGACAGCCTTGATGTTACCTATATCACGGATGAGTCCAAAGAGATTCGGACGATGTTGAAGGATCTGCTGAATAACGTCCTGTTCGCCGTTATTCTGGTAATGATCGTTGTCATCTCAGCGATGGGGTTCAAACCAGCCACCTTGGTTGGGTTGACTATTCCCGGGGCCTTCTTTACTGGATTGTTAATCATCCAGAGTCTGGGATACACCTTGAACATCGTGGTGTTATTCAGTCTGATTCTGGTGGCCGGCATGTTGGTGGACGGAGCCATCGTGGTAACGGAACTGGCTGACAGAAACCTCAAGGAAGGCCTTTCCGCCAAGGAAGCATATGCCCAGGCAGCCACCCGAATGTCCTGGCCGGTTATTGCCTCAACCGCGACAACCCTGGCCGTGTTCCTGCCGTTATTGGTCTGGCCGGGAATGGTTGGGGAGTTTATGAAATATCTTCCCGCGACGGTCATTGTCTGTCTGTTGGCCTCTTTGCTAATGGCATTGGTGTTCCTGCCGGTATTGGGAGCTCTGATCAGCAAGAAGCCAAAGACTGCGGTCGATCAGGTGGAGCCGGAAGTCAGCCGTTTTACTCATATGTATGGCGCGTTGCTGGCCCGTCTGCTGGCGGCGCCCGGTAAGACCCTGCTGATGTTCGTTGCTGTGCTGGTACTGATCTATGTGAGCTACGGCCGTTATAACCACGGCATTGAGTTTTTCCCCGATGTGGAGCCGGAATCTGCCCAGCTATTGATTCATGCCCGGGGCGATTATTCCATCTATGAAAAAGACATCATGGTCAAGATGGTGGAAAAACGCTTGCAAGGCATGGCAGAGGTAAGGGCGCTCTATGCCCGGTCGATTGGACAGCCGGATGGACAATTAGGTGAGGATGTGATCGGTCAGTTGACCTTCCAGTTTCAGGATTGGCAGGAGCGACGTCCGGCTAACTTTATTCTGGAGGAAATGCGCTCAAGGGCGGCGGATCTGCCATTGTCCCTGGAGTTCCGTAAACAGGATGAAGGGCCGTCTCAGGGCAAACCGATCAAGGTGCGTGTGAGTGGTGAGGACGCCAAATTGATTGCCGGCGTCAATGAAATCAGAACCCGAATGGAAAATCTGGGTGGCCTTGTCGATATCTCTGATGACAGGCCATTGCCGGGAATCGAATGGCGCCTCGAAGTGGATCGGGAACAAGCCGCCCGGTACGGTGTAGATGTGGCCACTGTCGGAAATGCGGTTCAGCTCGTAACCACTGGTTTGAAACTGGCGGATTACCGTCCAGATGATGCAGATGAAGAGGTAGATATCCGCCTGCGGATGCCGACTGAAGTGCGTAATCTGGACACTCTCGGCCAGCAGATGCTGACCACGCCTTATGGACCGGTGCCTTTGTCTAACTTTGCCAAACTGGTGCCAGCTGACAAGACTGGCACGATTCGCCGCCTGGATGCTGAGCGTACTTATGTAGTGGAAGCGGATGTTCTGCCCGGCGAGCAGCCGGATGAACGCCTGACGGCCTTGAAAGCCTCGTTGGCTGAGAATCCGGTCGATGGTGTACGAATCACTTATGCCGGGGAAGATGAAGACCAGCAGGAGACCATGATTTTCCTGGGGCAGGCATTTATGGTCGCTATCATGCTGATGGCGTTGATCCTGGTGATTCAGTTCAATAGTGTATATCAGGCGGCTCTGGTATTGAGTGCGATTGTGTTTTCTACTGCCGGGGTTCTGTTGGGCTTGCTCGTCACCGGACGGGCGTTCGGCATTGTCATGGTAGGTCTGGGGCTGATTGCGTTGGCGGGGATTGTGGTCAACAACAATATCATACTGATCGATACTTATAATCACGTCAGAAAAAGCGGAGCCTCACCATTTGAAGCGGCGCTCTATACCGGAAAACTGCGTTTGCGACCGGTGTTACTGACGGCGATTACAACCGTATTGGGTCTGATGCCGATGGTCCTCGGAGTGAATGTGGATCTGATCGCACCGTCTTTGGGTATTGGGGCGCCTTCCACTCAATGGTGGACGCAGCTTTCCAGCGCTATTGCCGGCGGATTGACCTTTGCCACTTTCCTGACATTGCTGATAACGCCCTGTCTATTGGTGGCAGGAGATAATCTCAGCATCAAGTTACAACGTAGGAAACACAAGGGAGATGAAGCGTTCCGGACGCACAGTGAAGAGCAGTTGGTCTATCAGTCCAATCTTCGTGCTGAGGAAACGGATTACTCCTCTACGCCCGGCAGATGAAAATCTGCCGGTACCCGGTAAAAAAATGATGCATAAAAGGAATTTAGAGGGTTAAATAAGACCCATTGTTAAAAGAGGGAGTTAAGAATTGAGGTGAATATACCGTCGATTGGCTGGCGGGAGTGGTTGTGCCTGCCAGACTTGGGAATTTCTCATATCAAGGCAAAAGTGGACACTGGTGCCCGAACTTCTGCATTGCATGCCTTTAAGGTTGAACCCTTTGACCGTGACGGTCGTCAGTTTGTCCGCTTTTCGATTCATCCGTTCCAGAAAGACTCTGAGTACGTAGTGACATCCGAAGCGCCGGTTGTGGACTATCGGCAAGTCACTGATTCTGGTGGCCATAGGGAAATGCGCTATGTCATTGAGACCGCCATTCGTGCAGGAGATCACCAGTGGGTCGCCGAGTTTACCCTGACCAACAGAGAAAACATGAAGTTCCGGATGTTATTGGGGAGAACAGCCTTGCGGGGACGCTTCCTGGTAAATGCTCAGAAGTCTTATCTGGTCGGTAAAATACCTGAGTCGCAGAATTGAGATAGCGACTTGAATGATTGGTATGGTGAAACAAGGTTTACTTAACAGCTGTTTTTCTAAAGACGGCTTACTTAAAACTTTATACTTAAAAGATAATTGCGCTGAAATCGCGCTCAGGCGTTAAAATGCCCAATAAAGCTTTTGAACTGAACGGCACCACCGTTTATCCCGGAGAGCGCCAGACCATCGATTTGCAGGTGGCGCAACTATATACCCACACCCCCTTATCCATTCCCGTTCAGGTGGTTTGCGGAAAGCGGCCTGGTCCTACCTTGTTAGTATGCGCGGCAATTCATGGCGATGAAATCAATGGGGTGGAGGTGATTCGGCGTCTGTTGAAGCTTAAGACACTGAACCGTATTCGCGGCACTCTGGTTGCCGTTCCTATCGTGAATGTTTTCGGGTTTATCCACCGGTCCCGGTATCTACCCGACCGGAGGGATCTGAACCGTTGTTTCCCCGGATCCCAGGAAGGAACCCTGGGTGGAAGAATTGCGAATCTGTTTGTCTCCAATATTCTGGAACGATGTACCCATGCGATTGACTTGCATACTGCGGCAGTACACCGGGACAACCTGCCTCAAATCCGCGTCAGAATGCAGCACGAAGAGTCCGCCGAAATGGCGAGGGCTTTCGGAGTCCCTGTGATTCTCAATGCTGAACTAAGGGAAGGTTCTCTGCGTGAGACTGCAGACAAGCACGATATCCCTGTTATTACTTACGAGGCCGGGGAAGCGTTGAGGTTTAACGAAGTCTCTATTGCGCTGGGGGTCAGAGGTGTGACGAATGTCATGCGTCAGCTCGGAATGATCCCGGTTAAAACTGGCCGGCCTGAACGCAAATTCAAGCCGGCAGTGGCGAAAGGAAGCCGCTGGGTGCGAGCGGAAATCGACGGTATTCTGAGGCCGGTGGTGCAGCTGGGGGCACGAGTGGAGCAGGGGGAAACGCTGGGCGTGATCGGTTCACCTTTTGGCACTCAGGATGTCCTGGTGACTGCGCCGCATCACGGTATTGTCGTTGGACGGGTGAATCTGCCATTGGTTAATGAAGGCGAAGCGCTGTTTCATATTGCCCGGTTTGATAAAGTGGGCGAAGCCGAGAGACAAATGGAAGAGCTGGTCTCGGAAGTCACCAGTAACGCCGAATTGGATCCGGATAACCTTCCGATTGTATAAAGGTATCAGGTTACAAGGCATTTTAATCCTAACCCTCAGTCTACAGACCTCTTTAAGTGGGGCGTCCAAATAAAAAAGCCGGCAGGAATTTCCTGCCGGCTTTTTTATTTCTTCGGCAAATGAAGTTCAGATTGTCACCAAACAATCAGTTTAAGCGGCGTTCATGTCACTTCGTATCTTTGTTGGTGTATCGCTAAAAGTAAAGATAACGCCACTTCGATGTGATACTGCTAAACTGGGGGCATATTCGTAATACGAAGTGAAAAATGAGCCGACAAAAAACCGGTCAACCCGGGTCTGAATCAAACCAGGAGATGCACCTCGCAGGAGAAAAAAGCAACCTCCAGGCAACACTCAGTCTGTTGAATAATGGTGAAAATACCTTCAGCTCCCCCCAGGTAAGCCTGTTGCTCGCTATCGCAGAGTGTGGATCGATTTCCCGGGCTGCAAAGCAGGTAGGGGTCAGCTACAAGACTGCATGGGATCGGATCGATGATATGAACAATATGTCTGATCAGCCACTGGTCGTGCGCTCAGCTGGTGGGGCAAAAGGCGGGGGGAGTCGGGTTACGGCTTATGGTCACCGCATCATCGAAGGGTTTCTGGCACTTCAGAAAGAGCATGATGAGTTTATTTCGCGATTGGGACGAAAGCTACATTCTATTGATGATGTGGCTGATTTTATGAGGGCAGGGTCCGTGAAAACCAGTGCACGCAATCAATATCGGGGGGTGATTGCCAGTATTACCCGTGGCGCGGTGAATGCTGAGGTGGAGTTAAAGGTCAGTGAGTCCCAGTCCCTGTTTGCCATTATTACTCAGGACAGCGTGGAAACCCTGGGTCTTGAAGTTGGACACCATGCTCTGGCGTTGGTGAAAGCGTCATGGATACTGATCAGCAAAGATATCCATGTAGCGACCAGTGCGAGAAACAAATTGGTGGGTGAAGTCCGTCATATTGATACAGGTGCGGTTAATGCCGATGTCGTGATTGATCTGGGAGAAGGAAAATCGGTCTGTGCCAATATCACCAACGCCAGTATCCAGGAGCTGGCGCTATCCGTCGGTGACAGGGCCTGTGCTTTATTCAAGGCTTCCAGTGTAATCCTTGCAGCGGATCATAGATAATCCGCTGCGCGAGGGGGATTTTCACTGATTTATCTGACGACAGCGGCTGTTTTGATCTGCGCCCATAAACGATCGCCGGGCTTTAATCTGAGGTGATGAATGGATTTGCAGGTCAACCGGGAAATAAGGTCGTGGTCACCAATTCTGAGACGCACCAGAGCAGTGGCCTCATTCGCTTCAGGTTGAATCTGGGTAACTTCTCCGTAGAGCCGGTTCAGGATGCTGGTGTCGTCATGCAGTTGTCGTGACAGGCTGACATCTCTGGCCAGGATACGAATCCTGATCTTTTGACCGATATCGTCTCCGGTGTCCTGTACCCAGAGTTCGCCTCTGGAAAACTCGGCACGAACAAGATGCCACTGAGAATCTTTTTCAGTAATCCTTGCTTCAATGACAACGCCGGTATCCTCACCGAGTTTCACTGGCAGGTTGAGATTTGCGAGCACCTGACGCATTGAGCCTTGCGCCACCGCCTGGCCCTGATCCATAACGACCAGGTGATCAGCCAGCCTGGCTACTTCATCGGCGGAGTGGCTTACATAAAGAATTGGAATCGCCAGTCGGGACTTTAGCCGCTCAAGATATGGGAGGATTTCCTGTTTACGGGCAAAGTCCAGGGAGGCCAGAGGTTCGTCCATCAACAGGATGCGAGGCTGGATCATCAATGCCCTGGCAATCGCGACTCTCTGCCGTTCGCCGCCGGATAGCTGCGAGGGCAATCTGTCGAGCAGTTTGTCAATCCCCATCAAATTCAATGTCTGTTGATATTCCTGATCTGATATGCGTTCAGGAGAACGTTTAATGGCGTAAGCCAGGTTTTGTCCAGCAGAGAGATGCGGAAACAGGCTGGATTCCTGAAAAACATAGCCAATTGGGCGTTTGTAAGGGGGTAAAAACTGCTTTTTGTCCTGCCAGGTCGTACCGTTTATCCGCAATCTTCCGGCATCAGATTTCTGTAACCCGGCCACGCATCTTAATAATGTGGTTTTTCCGGAACCTGAGTGACCGAAGATTGCTGTCACGCCCTGGCCGGGCAGGCTGAGATCGACGTTCAGAACAAACCGGTTTTCCCTTGAGTGCTGTAAATTCAACCGGAAATGGAGTTCAAGCGGTGCAGTGTTCACAGATTACCCTCGGGCATGCGGAAGGAATGCTTTCGGTGCTGAAACATGTAAAGCCCCGCCAGAACCAGGAAAGAGAAGATAATCATTGCCCCGGAAAGCCAGTGGGCCTGGGTGTATTCCAGCGCCTCTACGTGGTCATAAATTTGTACCGAGATCACCCGGGTTTCATCCGGAATGTTGCCGCCAATCATTAAGACAACCCCGAATTCTCCCACAGTATGGGCAAAACCAAGGATTGCAGCGGTGGCGAAACCTGGTTTAGCCAGGGGGATGACTACGGTGAAGAACGTGTCCAAAGGGCCGGCACGGAGGGTGGCAGCGATTTCCAGCGGGCGCTCGCCAATGGCTTCTATGGCGTTCTGGATCGGCTGTACAACAAAAGGCATGGAGTAGAAGACTGAGGCAACAACAAGACCCCAGAACGTAAAAGGGAGCGTACCCAAACCTAATGCCTGGGTCAGTTCACCCACAGGACCATCAGGACCCATGGCAATCAGGAGGTAAAATCCCAACACCGTTGGCGGTAAAACCAGGGGCAGGGCAACAATGGCACTGATCGGCCCCTTCCACCATGATCGAGTGCGGGCAAGCCACCAGGCGATTGGGGTTCCAATCAACAGCAGCAGGCAGGTAACAGTAGTTGCCAGTTTTAACGTCAGAACGATGGCGCTAATGTCTGCTTCAGAAAATCCCATAACCGTTTTACTCAGGATTGCCGTTATTTTGTCTTGTAACCGTAAGACGCGATAATGGAACGCGCCTGCTCGGTTTTGAGGAAGCGGAAAAAGTCGATGACCGCAGCGTTACCTTTGCCCTTCGCCAGGATGACGGCATCTTGGTGGATTGGGGCGTAAAGCTCCTCTGGAACCACCCAGGATGAACCGCCTTTGAGTTGTCCCCTGGACAAAATCTGGGACAACGCCACAAAACCGAGGTCGGCATTGCCACTACCAACGAATTGATAGGTCTGGGAAATATTCTCTCCCTGTACCCATTTGGCTCTCGTCACCTGGTTGATCCCCAGGTTTGTCAGAACCTCGACAGCCGCCGCACCGTATGGGGCAAGTTTGGGATTGGCTAGAGCGAGTTTGCGATAGTTCCCTTCTTTCAATATGGTGCCACCCTGTTCGATTGGGAGACGAGTGGACCAGAGGGCTAATGCTCCGGTGGCATAGGTGAACCGGGATCCCGGCACGACAAGATTCGAGCGTTCCAATTTTTCGGGTTTGGTCTGGTCGGCTGAGAAAAAGGCATGGAAGGGAGCACCGTGAGAAATCTGCGCAAAAAACTTTCCAGAGGAGCCAAAGGCCAGTTGGAGTTTGTGACCGGACTCTGATTCAAATTGCTTCGTAAGTTCCTGCATTGCTGCGGTAAAGTTGGAGGCAACGGCGATAGTGGCTTCATCTGCACGAGACGTGGCAGCGACTAAAAACATCCCTATAAAACACAGTACGATTCTTCTCATCGACAACTTCCGATTTTCTGATAAATACCCTTGATACATCTTCGCCAGCCTGCGGGAGAGCCAACGTTGATTTGGTCTTGCAGCGCAGAGAAGGGGATGTGCACCAGTTTCGAAACCATTCCTAATGTATGCGAAATCTTGGTTATAAAGCGTTATATACTTAACTATATAACGGAGCGGGACAAGAAGCGAGTCGGGGATTAAACGAGGGGTGAAGATAAGAGCCGGTCAGTCTCTTATCTGAATATTAGCCAGACTTGTCTGAAGGTTCTTGGACCGGGTGAAGGCTTTTATGTTGAAGATAGCCTCGCCATTTACTGATGAAAATCATATTGGGAACGACGGCAAAAAGGGCAGTTTCCAGTAACAGGCCCTGTGGAAGAAGTAAGCTGATCACCGCCAATGAATAAATACTGATCCTGAAGCAGTCCCTGCACAGTATAAAGCGTTCATGTTCAGAGAGTGCTTCTCTGGATACACGCTTATAAACCCATTGCATGAAAATACTGTTTTCTCTGCGTTCAAGCTGACGCAGTTGTGCTTCGGTCAACATGATGCCTCTCTTTGGTTTGCGGATCGGGCCAGACGTTCGTATCGAGTTGCGACTTTAGTCTAATACAACGTATTAGACTAAAGTCTAAGAGAGTGATCAAATATTAATCGTTAATAAGATAAGCAAAACTCATAGCCAGAGGACGGAACAAGTTCTCTGGCTATGAGTCAGGAAGGAAAAAAGCAGTAAAAATCAGTGGTGTTGGCGTTCGTCACCGGAAAGAGGTTGAGCGACGATGAAGGTGTCAATTTCACCGGCATTTTCGAATACCAGGGTAACCGGCATACGCTCACCAGGTCTGATCTGACGCTCAATTTTCATGATCATGACATGGTAGCCGGCCGGCTGCAGCTCAACGCGCTCACCGGAGGGTAGTAAAACTCCTTGCGGCACTGGAGACATCTCCATCATCCCATTGTTATCACGGGTCTCATGAATTTCAAACTTCTTGGCCCAGTCTCCTTTCACTGCAATGAGCCTGTCCGGTTTGTCGGTGGCATTGACCAGATTCATGTAGCCGGCACCGTTCATTCCGGGGACCGGAACCATGCGCATCCAGGGGTGATCGATTTGAATGTCCCCCTCTTTAACATCGTGGCTGAATGCTGGGTTGGCAATGAAGGCGAGTAGAATCAGGGCGGTATATAAGAGTCTTTTCATGTTTGAATTGAGTCAGTTACGAGTGATTGTTAAGTTCAGGATCAGGTAGTTGATATGGAGGAGGATAATACTCGTAAACAGTAACATAGATCAAAGTGGATATTGTCACAGTCTGTCGGATCAGCTTCTGGAGGTGCCCGATGAAGCTCTATCCATATTGTATGTGGCTCGCCCTGGTGCTGGTGGCGACTGCAGAACCCAGTCCCGCTGAAGAATACGAGTCAACGATGGAACGGGAAATGATCATTGCTGTGATCCAGACTCAGATCGATGCCTTTCAATCCGGTGATGTAATTACGGCATTCATGCTGGCTTCCCCCGATGTCAAAAGAAGTCTGATCACCGCGGAAAACTTTATTAACATGGTCCGTTATCATTACTCAGCCGTCTATCGTCCGCAGTCAGTGACCTATCTGGAACTGGAAGTGGCCGAACCTTATCGGGTGCAACACCTGATGATTATCGGGCCTGAAGGGTATGGGTGGGATGCCTACTACATTATGGAGCAACAGTCCGATGGGCGCTGGACAATCGCTGGCGTCCATCTTTTCAAGCGTGAAGATATTCCCGTCTGATTCTGAATGTATTGCAACCGACGATTTTTCAGCCTTTTCTGAGAAACTGTAAGTTTTTGTTGTTGTGGAAAAAATGATCTGGAGCAAGTTTAATTCCCAGGCATTGTTCTAGAGTAGATCCTGTTCATTCGGAATAACTCCGTTAGGTGGGTTATCCACTCCCGCAGGTCTTGGATCGAGGCCTGCTTTTTTCTTCCCCGTACTTAAGTACTACCGTATTTCGTCCTAATATGCTCAAAATGCTTTTCTGTTTTGTCATGGAGACATTTTATGTCCGGAAATTGGCATACTCTGACTCAGGAAGCCGTCTGTGCTGAACTGGAGACAACTAATCAGGGGCTAGAGGTAGAGACTGCTGATAAGCGCCTTCGGCAGTTTGGTGAGAACCGCATACCGGAAGGTAGTGGTAAGACTGTATTCAGTATCTTTCTGCGCCAGTTCACTGACGTCATGATCCTGGTCTTGCTGGCTGCTGCAGCGATCTCGGGATTGGTGGGCGATATGGAGGACACGCTTGCTATCCTGTGCATAGTTCTCATCAATGCACTTATTGGCGCCACACAACAATATCGGGCGGAGAAAGCGGTAGAAGCCTTGAGAGAGATGTCTGCACCTGAGGCGCAGGTTCTGCGGGACGGAGCGCTGCGGACATTGTCGGCAACGCTATTGGTACCCGGCGACATTGTTGAGTTGGAAGCCGGTAATCAGGTACCGGCAGATCTGCGATTGTTGATGACTGAGCAACTCGAGGTGGATGAATCTGCTTTGACCGGAGAGTCCTACACCGTCAGGAAAAATACTGACGCTTTGTCGCAAGCGAATGTGCCTTTGGGGGACCGGTTAAACATGGTGTTTAAAAGCACTCTGATAACCAAAGGCAAAGCCAGAGGCGTGGTGGTTGATACCGGGCTGCAAACCCAGGTAGGGCGTATCGCGACATTGTTGAAAGAGCGTAAGGAGGCGAAGACCCCCTTACAGGTCAGGCTGGCCAGCTTCAGTCGATACCTCGCACTGGCCGTCATTGCCATCTGCGCCCTGGTATTTGTCGCGGGATTGCTCCAGGGACAACCGGTACTGTTGATGTTTCTGACCGCCATCTCACTGGCGGTGGCTGCCATTCCGGAAGCACTGCCCGCAGTAGTCACCATATCCCTGGCGCTGGGGGCTCACAAGCTTATTCGTTTCAATGCTCTGGTACGTAACCTACCGGCGGTAGAGACCTTGGGGTCCGTGACTTTTATCTGCACGGATAAAACCGGAACTCTGACGTTGAATCGGATGACGGCAGAGAAGGTCATTTCGGCAGCAGGTGAGAGTTCTGATCTCAGCGCTATGCCGCTAAACCTGCGTGATAGTTGTGGTGCCGTCCTGGCGCTGAATAATGATGTCACTGAGAAGAACGGTGAAATCACCGGTGAGCCTACTGAGCAGGCACTGTACGAATTTGCACTGACCAATGGTTATGACCGACAGGAGATGTCAGATCGTCTGCCCAGGATTCATGCCTTGCCGTTTGACAGTGATCGCAAGATGATGACGACCGTTCATCGTCAGAATGATGATCACCTTGTTCTGGTTAAGGGAGCGCCTGAAGCGGTTATTCCCAGATGTCACCAGATAATGGGCCTGGATGGTGTCAGTGACTTCCTGAACGCAGACGATTATCTCAATACGGTTAACAGGCTGGCCCGTGAAGGTTACAGGGTTTTATCCCTGGCTATGAAGAAGCAGAGTAAAGTGCTTCTCCAAAGGCGGGAACAGATGTCAGAGGAAGAAATAGAGCAAGAACTGGAGAAAGGTCTGGTATTTGTTGCTTTGGTGGCATTGGTGGACCCGCCCAGACAGGAAGCGCCGGAGGCCGTACACGATTGTCATACGGCCGGGATAGTGCCGGTCATGATCACCGGTGATCATCCCGCCACCGCGGAGGCGATTGCCAGACGGTTGGGTATCGCACAGGACACTGATCGGGTTGTCACTGGAGCTGAACTGGCTTCTTTCAGTGATGAGAGGTTGTCAGAGGAAGTAAAAGTGGTACGGATATACGCTAGGGTCAGCCCGGATCAGAAATTAAGAATTGTTAAAGCGCTCCAGGGACATGATGAGTTTGTTGCCATGACCGGTGATGGCGTGAACGATGCGCCGGCCATCAAGCACGCCAATATCGGCATTGCCATGGGGATGAAAGGCACTGACGTTGCCAGGGGCGCGGCGGACATGGTGTTGCTCGACGATAACTTCAGCACCATTGTCAACGCGGTGAGAGCAGGTCGTCGGATCTTTGATAATATTCGTAAATTCATCTGCTATACCATGAGCTCCAACGCGGGTGAGATCTGGACCCTGTTACTTGCGCCGTTTTTGGGCCTTCCTATACCATTGCTGCCCATCCACATACTCTGGATCAATATCGTGACGGATGGACTGCCAGGTCTTGCCTATACGGCTGAGCCGGCGGATGCCAATGTTATGAAACGGAGCCCACGGTCGACGACTGAAAATATCTTTGCGCATGGCATGTGGCAGCATATTATCTGGGTCGGATTGCTTATCGGTGGATTGTCCATTGGGTCCCAGGCCTGGGCGATTTCCCGCGGGGCCGAATACTGGCAGACCATTGTATTCACGGTTCTGACGCTGTCTCAGCTGTTTCACGCACTCGCGGTCCGAAGCGAATCCCAGTCACTGTATGCCCAGGGATTGTTTTCCAATCCCGCAATGCTGGCTGCGGTAGGTTTTACTGTCCTATTGCAGATGGCGGTGATCTATACACCTATGCTTAACGGGATTTTCCATACCCATCCTTTACCGCTGTTTGACCTTTTGGTCTGTTTCGCCATTTCTTCAACTGTGCTCTGGGCGGTTGAGGTTGAGAAGTGGCTGGTCAGGAGAAACAAGCTATACGGTGGCGTCAAAATTTGACTTGAGTCATTTGCAGAAAATACAGGAGAAAAGCGAGCCACCCTTATTGATCCAGGTCATAATGCGCCAACTCCTTATTACTAAACTGCATCCTATCCAAGCTTTTAATCCATTGTTTTAAATCAAGATAGCGTATTTACGTTAAGAGGTAGGTAGCAGTATGAAACAAGCAAGTAAACTGGGATTATCCGCGTTGGCCATGGGACTGATTCTCGCATCCGGATCTGCATTGGCCTATGAAAAAGGAAACATTGTGGTACGTGCCGGACTGGCTATGGTAGACCCTCAGGATGACAGCACAGAGCTGACACTGAATGGTGCCAGTCTCGACGGAACCAGTGTCACTGTGGACGACGATACTCAACTGGGCCTGACACTGACCTATATGGTGACAGATAAAGTTGGCGTCAGTCTTCTTGGAGCTACTCCTTTCAAACATACGGTAACAGCGAAAGGTGCACCGGTCGACAATCTGAAAACCGCGGAAGTGAAGCATTTGCCACCCACGATTACCGTGCAATACTTTCCTATGGATGCACAGTCTGCGTTCCAGCCATATGTGGGCATCGGGTTGAACTATACCACCTTCTTCCAGGAAGAGCTGACCTCTGATTTCAAAGACGCACTGGGCGACGGGAATATCAAACTGGATGATTCTTTCGGTTATGCGTTGCAGGTGGGAGCAGACTATAAACTGTCCAATAACGTGGTACTGAACGCTTCAATCTGGACCATCGATATTGATACCACCGCCACCATTGATCTGGAGTCCGGCTCCCAGATCAAGACTGATGTGGATATCGATCCCATGGTTTACATGGTGGGTGTCGGGTATCAGTTCTGATACCGGGTCGTTTAACTGATCCGTTAAACATGACGGTAGATGGAAGTGAAAAAGGCGGGTGATGAGATCCGCCTTTTTTGTTTTTTAGTAAAGCCTGCCTGGGTTTCAAACTTTAAAAACGTTCAAAGATCAAAGTTTAAAGCTAATTACCACACCGGAAAGATCCTGCGCCAACTCTGCCAGTTCACTACTTGCGCCGGCGGTTCTCTGAACTCCCTCAGCAGTATGATCGGCCACATCCCGGATATTGACCAGATTGCGGTCCACTTCACGAGCGACCTGTGCCTGTTCCTCCGAAGCCGTGGCGATGCTGATATTCATTTCATTGATCTGGCCAACCATCTTCATGATTTCTTCCAGAGCCGTATCGGCGGCCTCTGCCAGGGACAAGGTTTTATGAGTGTGCTCATTACTGGCAGTCATGGAGCTGACTGCTTTGCGGGAAACCGACTGAATGCTTTCTATGATCTGTGCGATTTCCTGGGTGGATTCCTGAGTCCTGTGAGCGAGGGCGCGCACCTCATCCGCCACCACTGAGAACCCTCGTCCTTGTTCGCCGGCCCGTGCTGCTTCAATGGCTGCGTTCAACGCCAGCAGATTGGTCTGTTCCGCAATACCGCCAATGACTTCCAGTACGCGGGTGATTTCGTTAATTCGCTCAGCCAGTGCCTGTATTTCTTCGGCAGTATTGCTGACAGAGCTGGTCAATTCCACCAATGACTGACGGGTCTCTTTGACCTGATGACGTCCGTCTCTCGAAATAGATTCGGTGGACTGGGAAACCTCAGAGGCATTGTTGGCATGCTGGGCGACTTCATCAACTGCCGCTGACATTTCGGTTACCGCAGTGGCCGCCATTTGAATCTCATTATTCTGTTTGGTCATTGCGCTGGTTGAATCCTGGGTCAATTCGTTCAGGTTTTCAGAGGCAGAGTTGACCTTAGTGGCAGCTGAAGTGACCTGTTGGAGCGTGTTGCGCAATCTGTCCTGCATTTCGGCAAGCGCACGTTGCAGATCTGAGATCTCATCCTGTCCTTCTACTTCGATGGTGTGGGTGAGGTCATTGCCGGCGATGTACCTTGCGGCTTTCACGACGGCGACCAGAGGTCTGTTAATACTGCGGGTGAGAAATATGGCAAAGGCAATTGTAATCACTGCAGCCAGTCCGATGGCCATGATCATGAGTGACTTGGCTTCGTTGTAGAGTACCTGGGCGCGGGATTTTGCCGCGTCTGCGCCGGCCGCGGCAAAGTCAGACAAGGACAGGTAGACATTACGCAATTGCTCCAGGCGCACATTGCTGGCGCCGGTCATCATCTCTCTGGCTTCTTCCTTGAACTTGACCCGTGACAGCTCGATCATTTCGTCGTGAGTGGTCAGGTAGTTATTCCAGGCATCCTGCAATTTCTGGTAAAGCGCGTTTTCTTCCTCAGAGGAAATCAGTTCCTTGTAGGCGGCCATCTGGTCAAGCAGTCTTTTCTGGGCGGCTTTCATGCGCTCGTCGGCGTCGATGATTTCCTGATTGAAATCAGCCATGACATGCAGGAGTTCCTGGGTTCGGAAAAAATTGATGGATGCCTGTATATCCCCAAGAGCTCTCTGGCGTGGTAACCAGTCCTCAGCGATCTCGGCCGATGACTGACTGATTTCCCCCATCTGTTTCAAAGAAAAAAGACCAAGTCCCAATATAAAGGCCAGGGCCACCACAAATCCGGCGGCTGTCCTGATTCCTATTCTGAATCGCCTGATCGACATCTGTATTACCTCCGCAAGGCTCTTTTTATTGCTGTGAGTTCCTTCCCGGCAGCTAATGAATATCATTGCCCTGTTGCTGGGATAATCGAAAAGGCCCCAGGCTCAAAAGCAGGCACGTCTTTAAGAATAGATGAGAATAGAAGGGCTTGCGACCCGGCGTCTGAATCTGTCTCTGTCAGTAAGGGAGACCCGGAGACCTAACCGGCCATGAGTGAGTCTGATACGCGGTGGTGCCAATTCCCACCACCGCAAAGAGGAATGATGAAAGACATTACGCAAGCTCATCACGAAAGCATTTACGCAAAATCATGCAGGGATCAGGCGTTATTTTCATCCTGATAAAGCTTGAGCACGCTGGAAAAATCCAAGCCACCATTGCCTTTTGCCTTATGCATACTGAACAAGGCACGGGCCTGGGAACCCATGGGGATCGGGGAGGCACTCTGTTGACTCAGGTCCATGGCCAGACCAAGGTCTTTGAACATCAGGTTTACCTGGAATCCGCCCTGGTAATCATTAGAGGACGGAACACCTTCCATTACGCCGGGGTAAGGGTTGTATACCTGTAATGCCCAGTTGCTGCCGGAGCTTTGCTTCATGATTTCGGAAAGCACTGCAGGGTCCAGACCGTTTTTAACGCCCATGTTCAATGCTTCGCAGGTGCCGGTCATCAGAATCGCCAGCAGCATATTGTTGCAGGCCTTTGCAATCTGACCCGCGCCATGGTCGCCTGCATGAAAGATATTTTTCCCCATGCCTTCAAGGATAGGCTTGGCTTTTTCAAACTGTGCCTTAGAGCCTCCCACCATAAATGCCAGAGTGCCTGCCTTGGCACCACCGACACCGCCGGAAACCGGTGCATCAATGAACTGAAGTCCACGACCGGTACCGATTTCTGAAAGGCGTTTGGCGGTGGAAGCTTCGATCGTGGATGAGTCAATAATCAGGGTGTCTCCGGAAATAATATCGAATAGCGGATGCTCGCCCGAAACATAGAGATTTTCCACGTGTCTTCCGGCAGGGAGCATACTGATGACAATTTCTGCACCAGATACCGCCTCTGCGGCTGATCCTGCGGCTGTTGCACCAGCGTCCACGACCGGGGCCAATGCTTCCTTGTATAGGTCAAATGCCTTTACCTGATGACCCGCCTTGACCAGGTTGATGGCCATAGGGCCGCCCATATTGCCGAGGCCGATAAATCCGATTGTTGCCATTGTGATCACCTTCTTGTGTTGTTTTTATATTTACGACAATTAGCCAAAATAAGTTGCCCGGCGTAAGCCAGAACGATATACCCGTGCCAGCCTTTATGATCCGAGGTCAGCCAGCGGATGGGGATGATGATTCTGATCCCAGTAAGGGGAAAAGAAGTCATCGATGTATCGCTCAGTCGAACCATCCTGAGACACCTTTTGCCATTGGGGACGCCCATCCTTGTCTATTAAGAGCGCACGCACGCCTTCTTGGAAATCCCCCTTGCGGGAAATATTCACGGCCAGAATCAATTCACTCTGAAAAACCTCCTTGAGTGAACGATGTCGGCATTCCTGCCATTGACGATAAAACAGATGCATCGCTAATGAGCTTCCTCTGGTCAGGGTTTTTTGGGCTTTCTGCATCCACGGATCTTCGGTTCTGTAATCAAGAACCTGTTGCACCAATTGCGGTAGGCTGTCTGCATCCATGAGCTCCTGGATTTCGTCGTAATAGGTACGGACTGGTGTCTCCATTGGCCGTTGGGGGCCAGACAGTGTTTCCAGCTCTCTCAGCACTTTATCAATCACGGTTGCACCCTGTGCCCAGTCTTGATTCTGCAATCGGTCAATAAGCGTGCTTTTCAGTTCTTTGGCGATAAATCTGTCTGCCAGCCCAAGAAACAGGGCATCATCGGCATTGATCGGGTTTCCGGTCAGACCTAGGAAAAGTCCGGTTTTGCCTGGCATTCGTGGAAGAAACCAACTGCCGGCCACATCCGGAATCAGGCCGATAGAAATTTCCGGCATGGCCAGATGTGAGGTTTCGGTGACGATGCGGTGACTGCATCCATTCATGATGCCCATACCACCACCCATGACAATGCCACTGCCCCAGCAGATGATCGGTTTTTCATAAGTGTGAATACAGTGATCCAGCCGATATTCGCGGGTAAAGAAGTCTTCGATAAATTCGGAAGAAGTCTCCCCGGTCATGGCTTTGTACAGGTTGATGATATCGCCGCCGGCGCAAAAGGCTTTTTCACCCTCACTGTCGAGAAAGAAGGCCACCACATTATCATCGTGCCGGGCCTCATCCAGGCGGGCCTGTATCAGATCAATCATTTCAAGGGTCAGCGCGTTGAGAGAACGCTCTGCATTGAGCTTTATTTCCACAATGAGTTTGCCGTCGCGGGTAGGGTAGTCGTTAAACAGGATTGAACTCATACTCATGCTTCACACTGGTAGAGGGGGCGCAAGTGCCCCCGGCATTGGGTTTTTTAGTCGTTCTTTATATAGCTTTGCCTGGGCTCAGGTTTACAAAGGCTAAGGTTTCAAAAGATCAGGCGTTTTTCCAGACCGGGCTGCGCTTTTCAAGAAAAGCATTCACCCCTTCTTTCTGGTCTTCTGTATGGAAAAGATCGACGAACAGTTCACGCTCAAGGATCAGCCCCTGAGTTGGATGCTGTTTTCGGTGGCTCTGAATCAGAGTTTTACAGGCGGCGACGGCTGTCGGGCTCTGCTGTTCTACCATCTTGGCCAGCTCCATGGCTTTTTCAAAAGCCTTGCCTTCCGGAACCACTTCTTCCACCAGACCAATCTCTCTGGCTAACGGTGCCTTTACGCGTTCTCCGCATAAAATGATGCGTTTTGCCCAGCCTTCACCGACCAGCATGGTCAGGTTCTGGGTACCGCCTGCACAGGGCAGCAGGCCGACCTTGGCTTCGGGAAGTGCCATTTGCGCCTGTTCTTCCGCAACCCGGATATCACAGGCCAGGGCAACTTCAAGCCCGCCACCCATGGCATAGCCATTTATCGCAGCGATGGTGACTCCGCGGAATGCCGCTAGAGTCTCAAAAGCTGCGCCGAAATCTCTGGCCATGTCCCGGGCGACAGAGCGGTCGCCATCAGCGAAAAGCTTCAAATCCGCTCCGGCGGAGAAAAACTTGTCGCTTTCGCTGCGGATGACCAGCGCATAGATCTCTCGGTCGTGCTCCAGATCTTTAACGATCGAGGTTAACAACTGGAGGCTCTCCGCCGTCCAGGTATTGGCAGGTGGATTATTAAGTGTAACGACAGCGGTGTGTCCTTGTTTTTCTAGTATCAGGCTCTCTGACATTGGATTCTCCGGTGTTTCTACTGGTCTGGACACAGATTGTTTGCGTCCGGACCCGGTTCTTGTCTGGTTTCTGAGTTTTACAGCAGGTCCGCCGCGTCTTTCATCAGAACTCGCCTGGCGATAATGACGCGCATGATTTCATTGGTACCTTCAAGGATTCGATGAACCCGGCTATCACGCAGATAACGTTCCAGGGGATATTCTTTGATATACCCGTTACCACCGAATATCTGCAGGGCTTCATCTGCAACCTTGAACCCGATGTCGGTGGCATAGCGTTTGGCCATGGCACAGTAAGTCGTTTTATCCGGGTGATGGCTGTCCAGTTTGAAAGCGGCAAGCCTGACCAGTTGGCGTGCGGCGACCAGCTCGGTCACCATATCGGCCAGTTTGAACTGCAGAGCCTGGAAATCAGCGAGATGTTTGCCGAACTGTTGGCGCTCATGCATGTAGGTACGAGCCTGGTTAATAGCTGCCTGGGCCGTCCCGAGAGAACAGGTGGCGATATTGATTCTGCCGCCGTCCAACCCCTTCATGGCGATTTTGAAACCGTCACCTTCATTGCCCAGCAGCGCGCTGGCCGGAACGATAACATTGTCAAAGGAGACCATACGTGTAGGCTGACTGTTCCATCCCATTTTGTCTTCCGGACGGCCGTAACTGATGCCTTCGGATTTGGCGTCAACTGCAAAAGCGGAAATGCCTTTGGCTCCCTCTTCTCCGGTACGAGCCATGACTACCAGCACATCGGTGCTGCCGGCCCCTGAAATAAACACCTTGCTGCCATTAAGGATGTAATGATTATTGGCGCGTTTGGCGGAGGTTTTCAGAGACGCGGCGTCGGAGCCGGCATTCGGTTCTGTCAGGCAGTATGAGCCCAGCTTTTTGCCTTCGGTCAGCGAAGGACACCAGTGGGCCTTGGTTTCCTCATTGCCAAAGGTGGCAATCATCCAGGTGGCCATGTTGTGAATGGTCAGATACGCGGTGGTTGAAGTACAGCCCATGGCCAGTTGCTCAAACACAATACTGGAATCCAGTCGGCTCAGACCGAGGCCGCCGGCGTCGGTCGGGGTATATAGACTGCAGAACCCCAGTTCACCGGCTTTACGGATAGTATCTACGGGAAAGATATGGTTTTGATCCCATTCGGCGGCGTGGGGGGCCAATTCATTTTTGGCGAAAGCCTGGGCCATATCCGCATAGGCGATCTGGTCTTCAGTAAGTTCGAAGTTCATTCATCACTCCTGTATGGAAGGCCTGGGGTGGCGGGGCCGTCCATCTTGTTATTTTTACCGTGTCCACATTGGGCAGCGTGTCGGCATTGGGTCACAATGCGATCACCTCCTGGGGGCAGATGAATTATCCACCGACCCGGGGAGTTTTATCCATTGAATCAGGAGTGAGTTTATAACTGTCACTCCTGGTTGTCTGCCTGACAGAGCAGTGCTCTTTGTCAGTTGGAACTGACCTGGTCAACGAATTGATGCTTCCTGACCAGTGTCGGTTCCATAGACATACATTATTTTAACTGGATCGTCGTGTTAACCCCGGTATCAATATCTTCTTCAAACCAACGTGCTGTGATGGTTTTGGTCTCGGTGTAAAACTTCACTGCCTGTTTTCCATAGGCGTGTTGGTCACCATAGAAAGACTTGCGCCAGCCGGTGAAGGAAAACATTGGAAGCGGCACAGGGACGGGAATGTTAATCCCAACCTGGCCGACTTTGATCTCATGCTGGTATTTGCGCGCAGCTGCACCAGATGATGTGAAAATCGAGGTGCCGTTTCCGTATGGGTTTTCATTCACCAGTTGAATGGCCTCATCAATGGAATCCACTTCCAGAGCAATCAGTACCGGACCAAAGATTTCTTCTTTGTAGATGGACATATCTGTGGTGACGTTTCGGAACATTGTTGGCCCGACCCAATTGCCGTCAGGGTAACCTTCGACCACATAGTCCGAGCCGTCGAGAATACAATCAGCGCCAGCCTCTTTGCCTTCCTGGATAAAGTTGAGTACCCGTTGCTTAGCCTGCGGGTTGATCAGCGGACCGTAGCCTGCGCCGGGGTCATTCCACGCCCCTGGACGAACTTTGGCCAATGCATCTCTGACTTCTGGAATCCACTTTCTGGACTCACCGACGAAAACGGCTACTGAGATGGCCATACAGCGCTGACCTGCGGCACCGACGGAGGCACCGGCGATATTGTTGATCACCTGAGTTTTGGAGGCATCCGGCATCACCACCATATGGTTTTTGGCGCCGGCAAAGGCCTGGACGCGCTTCAAGTGCTCAGTGCCGGTACGGTAGACGTGCTCACCAACGTTGACTGAGCCAACAAATGAAATTGCAGGAGTGCCCGGATGTTTCAACAATTGATCTACCACAGACTTGCCACCGTGTACGACTTGAAGTACGCCGTCCGGGGCTCCGGCTTCCTTAAACAATTCCGCCAGACGGGTAGGAGTCATTGGGTCCTGTTCGGAAGGCTTGAGTACAAAGGTGTTCCCGCAGGCAATTGCCATTGGAAACATCCACAGGGGAATCATTGCCGGAAAGTTAAAAGGGGTAATCCCGACGCATACACCTAACGGTTGGGTGTAGCTGTAGCAGTCAATTTTACGGGCCACATTTTCAACGGTTTCACCCATGGTCAGAGACGCAATATTGCAGGCATGTTCAACCACTTCGATGCCCCGCCAGACATCACCCTTGGCATCTTCAAATGTTTTGCCGGTTTCCTGGGACAGTAGCTCCGCCAGCTCATCATGATGTTCTTTTAACAGGGTCTGGTAGCGCAGCATTAAACGAGCCCGGTCACCAACGGAGGTTTCCTTCCAGCTTTCAAATGCGGTCTTGGCCGATTGGATTGCCTGTTCAACCTCTGCACCGGTGGCGCAAGGCACTTGGGCAATGGTTTCCTGGGTGGCAGGGTTGGTGACAGGAATCAGTTCCTGTGACTGGCTGGTGACAAATTCGCCGTTGATAAATAGGGAGATCATCCGGGACATACAGTGCATCCTCTGTTTTTTGTTTTGATAGCCAACATTTTTATCATGACTGCCAGCGGGGGAGGATTGATAATCTTGTGGTAATCATGGACTATATTGCGCTTTACAGGTTAAAAAATAGTCTGGTGTGAGGTTCGGTTCAATTGTTCATCCCTGGTTCGCCAACTATTAGCAGCACTCAGCGAAATTGCTCGTTGCAGACAGATTGCAGGCTTTTGACCTGCAGCTTTTTCGTCTGTCACAAAGGGAGGTCGTTATGAGTACCCCGTCAAGCTGGCCTTTGCCACCGGGCAGCATCCGCTTTGTGGTACCACGTCCGGTGGTTCAACAAATGGCGCATCATCCTCTGTCAATGGGGTTGTACCCCCAGGGGATCGGTTATTATCGAAAAGCGGCCGGGCACCACATGGAACGACCGGTGCATGACGACCACTTGTTGATATATTGCCTTGAAGGCAGTGCGGTGGTCGGTACAGGTAATAAGGAATCCCTCGTGCATGGTGAATCGAAAGGAAATAGTGCGGGAAAAGTCATAAGGGCGGGGGATTTTTTGATATTGCCCAGAGGGACGCCGCACTGGTATCAGGCCAACCCCCAGACTCCCTGGACCATCTACTGGGCGCATTTTGACGGGGCGGAAGCTGATGAGTTTGTCCGTCATCTGGCCCCGGAGCAGGGTGCGGCTCCCATGATTCATTTCTCGTTGGGCAGTAGTGCCAGAGTCGTGGGGGATTTTGAAACCTTACTGGAGATCAGGCAGGCGACCTATCACCTTAATGCTTTTATTAATGCAGCGAATCAACTCAGGGGAATCCTGACACATATTGCGCTATTGAAACCTCTTGCGCGACACCAGGATACCGGAGGGCGGTTTGACCTGGAACGGGTCCACAGTCTCATGCTGGAAAGTGTGCATGGCCAGCTGGATTTATTGTCTTTGGCCAATGCGGTGAATCTGTCGAAATTTCACTTCATCAAAAAATACAAGGAGGTGACCGGCACTACGCCCATTGATCACTTTATCCGATTAAAAATCGAGCGAGCCTGCCATCTGCTGGATGTTACCCATCAGAGTGTCGGGCAGGTCGCTATGGATTGTGGGTATCAGGATGCCTACTATTTTTCCCGGGCATTTAAAAAGGTGATGGGAGTGAGTCCGCGGGAATACCGAAAACTACGCACGGGGGCTTATGCCTGAGGCATTCGTAAAACCATCCACCGCGCGCACCGAGAGTCTTCTTGGCTTCTCATTAATATTCATAGCATCTTAGGTAGCTGGGCCCGTATTTCCGATACGGAATGAGTCACCAGGTTTTTCTGGACTTCTGTTTTAACGGTGTTGCCAACATTGGTGCTCAGTTTTTGCCTGAGCAAACCGAGAAATGCCGGGCTGCAAATCAAATGAAGGGATTGAAATTCCTGCTGGTTAAAGGCCTTGTCCAGGCGATCGCTCAGTTCACCAGCAAACTTTTCCTGCTCGTGTTTTTTTGCACTGGGCTGTTCGTAAGTCTCAGTGTGACTGCCGGAACCGTTTTTACCCATTCCGTTGCGGTCGGTTACCAGGTCACCCTCATGCAGTCGGTTGAAAGGATTGGTAAAGGCTTCTACTTCGTTAAATTCTTTGACTGAGTTGGAAGAAAATATCCGGGCAACACCCCCGTTGGCTACCAGAATCCAGGCTGTCATAGTGATCTCCTCAATATCGTCGGTTGAGGCTTTATGTTCAAAAAAACGGATACCACTCTTTCCGGGTTTGTCACATTAGTGTAAGCCTCAATGTAAGGCAGGGCCAATTTTCCCTTTCCTGATGATGAATTAGCTTCTGTCAGTGTCGTTGTTGATGTTTCCAGGTATTCGCCAGCAGAGCCTTTACTTCACTATCGGTGGTTTGGGTAAAGTCGTCATACCAGCGACTGATGGCGAGGAAGTCCCGTGGCGTGGCCAGGCAAATAACTTTATCGACTTTGGTGCTTATGCCGGCGACCACCGCTTCAGGGGCGACCGGAACGGCGACCAATAAACGATGCGGTTTTTGGCTGAGGACGCTGTCTATCGCAGCCATCATGGTCGCGCCGGTCGCGATACCATCATCCACCAGGATTACCGTGCGGTCTTCAATAACGGGCGTGGGACGCCCTTGCCGATAGGTGGATTCACGTCGGTGCAATTCCTCTCTTTCGCTTTGTTCCACTTGCTCAATCTCCGAATCAGTAACGCGACTCATGGCGATGACATCGTCATTCAGGACACGAATCCCCCCAGTGGTAATGGCTCCCATGGCCAGTTCCGGGTGCCAGGGAAGGCCGAGTTTTCGGACAATCATCAGGTCAAGCTCCGCGCCCAGTCGTTCAGCAATTGGCGCGGCTACCGGCAGCCCCCCGCGCGGTAGCGCCAGTACCAGTACATCAGGATTGGGTTGTGTTTTAGTGAGGTCTGCAGAAGGCTTGATTACCATATCCGAGGCGAATGGGTGAGAAGTGCTGGCCGAGGGGCCTGAAGAAAC
The DNA here is from genome assembly GCF_000376785.1 of Hahella ganghwensis DSM 17046. Classification (GTDB taxonomy): domain Bacteria; phylum Pseudomonadota; class Gammaproteobacteria; order Pseudomonadales; family Oleiphilaceae; genus Hahella; species Hahella ganghwensis. The sequence goes on along the minus strand of NZ_AQXX01000109.1, from coordinate 28,175 downwards.
AATATCAGAGCCTGCCAGAAAGGTTGATATTGCATCAGCGAGACGCATTCCCGCATCTTTTCTGTTAGCAAAAGTCGTCATGGCAGGCACCTCCGATCATCTGCGCGCACGCTGATGAGTTCTGGTTCGCGGGTAACAGAAAACACGATACTCTCAGAATAACAGGTGTTGAATGAGATGGGGTGAGTTATCTCAAAATTAGTCCGTGTTGGTGCAGACTTGTTTTAGGCGAGGCATAGAATAAAATGGCCCGACGCATTGGTTCGGCAGAGTCGTTTTGCTTGAGCCGATTCTGGAATCCCCGATACTTTCCTCAATATCGAGTATTCCTGTTTATTTGACTACAAGGTCCTTTTTATTATGAGAATTGATCTCTCAGTAGCCCGATACTTGATTCTGGCTGGCACTCTGACGGGATGCTCCGAACCTGCACCGCGGTGGTACACCGAACACGATGTAGCATCAGGGGGAAAAGTTTATGAGAATAACTGTATTTCCTGCCATAACGCAGACGCCACGGGGACTGAGCGGTGGAAAAAACCAACAGAGCAGGGACACTACCCCCCGCCACCGTTAAATGGAACCGCACACACCTGGCATCACCCCATGCCTGCGCTGTTGCAGACTATTAATGAAGGTGGTGCACCCTATGGAGGTGTCATGCCACCCTTTAAGGATGTCCTTGGGGATTATGAGAAAAAAGCTGTTATTGCTTATGTGCAAAGCTTTTGGAGCGATGATATTTACCAGCGCTGGGAGAGCCTGCACAAAGAATAAAGTAAGGTGCACACCTGTATGTGAGTCTTTGTAGAATTTGATTCCCCCTTGAAAGACCTTTCTTGAAGCTCAACGTATAGTTGCTATAACGTTACGCGGTCATCCTGTTCTCAAAGGTTGACTATAATGGAAGTAAAAAGGGGGAATCTATGCAGGCTGAAACTCTGAGAGACGTCCTGGACTGGACCATCAACTTCCATCGGGAACTTTCCCAATGCTTGAGTCAGGGAGCCAAAATCGGTGCCGACGAACGCTCCGGCATGTTGCTGGATTATCTCGCTCAGCACGAAAATTCGCTCAAGAAAGTCGTTACGAGAATAGAGCAGGAAACCAGTAAAAACGCTCTGGATACCTGGTGCTACGAATATTTGGAAAAATACCCAGTCACCCGCAATCAACATTGTACCGTCGCTTTTGGCGACCTGAATGCCTCTCAAATCGTTGAAGTGGTTATGGAGTATCATCATCAGGTCATTGAGCTCTACCGTTTCCTTCACGCCAAAGCCCCCACCGACGACACCCGCGAACTGCTCGATGCCCTTTGCCAGCTTGAAGAACATGAGGCTATGAGCATGGCTCAGGGGGCCAATCGGCTGGAGGATATGTAGCTATTATTGTGTAAACCAGTTTATTTGAATGAAAGGCTTAATCGAATGATAGGCGTCCGGAATCAGGAGAGTTTATCGCGTCCGGACTCCGCTCTTCTCAGACGTTAAAGTACAGCCAAACATTAAAATACAGAAAGGCAACATCATATTTGCTTGACCGGTTTCGGGTGATCTGAAAAACTTCTCCGGACGATTTCTGATATAGCACAACGAAATATTGAATACATGACAATACACATGGCCCATCAATTCAGTCGCCGCCTGGTTAAGCCGTTCGTGCTTGTGTGGCTGCTGTGCCAGAGTATGTTGTTGTGTGCTGCAGGAATATCTGAATCATCTATGGCTTTCGCCGGCATCTCAAAGAATCAGGCAACTGTTTTCACTGCTTCCAGCGATGAGAAAGCTCCTGATCTTATGATCAACCACCATGCTGCCGCTCATTTCATGAATGCTTCAGACACTGGAGCAGAAGTGGAGTTGACGGCCGCCATGAATCATCATGATGTCTCCGGCCATTCTGCACAACCAGGTGAAAATTGCTGTGGTGAGGACAGTCAGTCCGCGACCATCGCCTTGGCCTCACTTGCACCTGTCGCCGTTCTATTTGCCGTCTTCTGGCTGATCAGTCTCATCACCCGTCGTATTTCAGTGTCACGCTGGTGGCAAGCACCGACGGCTGGTTGTCATTATCCTCGTTTCCACGTTATTAACTGTTCCTATCTGCACTAGATCCCGGTTGGTTTGACCAACAATCCCCCTGTTGATTAATTCGCAGACAGAGGCATAGCCCTCTATGCTGAGTTATGTCTTCAGGAAGGACAAAGCGTTTAAATTTTAAACTGTTAACCGGGATGTTTTTCAATATGTATGTCGATCAATCGGGCCCATCTCTATGGAGGATGCGTGCCGTCTGCCGTGCTCTTGCCGGTGGTCTAATGCTCGGGTTCAGTGTCGCAGGGCAAGCTGCACTGACCATTGAGCAGGCGCAAAAAATGGCAATAAGCTCAGATGCTGGTATCAGGCAGGTGCTGCAATCTGCCGAAGCCATGAAATCTGACGCCGTCGCCAAAAGCCAGTTACCGGACCCAGTGTTAATTCTGGGTGGGCAGAATCTGCCAACAGATTCATTCAAGTTCGACCAGGAACCGATGACCCAGTTAAGGGTAGGGATTCGTCAGATGTTTCCCCAGGGAGACAGCCTTTCCCTAATGGAAGACAAGATGTCACTGCAGGCTGAGGCAATGTACAGCAATGCAGAAGTCCGTTACCTGCAGGTCAACCGGAATGTAAGAGGGATCTGGCTCGAAGTCATGTACTGGCAACAGGCGCTTCAGGTGCTGGAACAGGATCAGAAGCTGTTTGAACAACTGCTTGATGTTACGCGTTCCCTCTACAGTGTTGGTCGAATTCAGCAAACAGATGTCCTGAGAGCTGAGCTTGAGCTGAGCCGGCTGAACGAAAAACTGATCAAGGCCGGTAAATCACAACAGAAGCAGAGAATACGTCTCTCTCGCTGGATAGGGGAGCAGGCGTTTGTTGACTGGCCTGAGCAAATGCCCCTCCTGAACCTCCCGGATATTATCGACAGCCGTCAGGTTTCGGCGGCTCCAAGAGCATTGCCCGAGCCTCTTGCCAGGAAATTAAGAGAACATCCTCTACTCATGACTATGGACCGTCAGGTGGCTGAGGCCGAGGTCGATGTGGCCCTGGCAGAAAACCAGTATGACCCTGCATGGGGCGTCGAGTTGAGTTACGGCTATCGGGATGGCCAAAACCCGGATGGCTCCGATCGCAGTGATTTCTTCAGCGCGGTGGTCACGGTGTCTATGCCAATTTTCAGCAGCGTAAAACAGGATCAGGGCGTTCGGAGTTCTAACTATCGCCAGAAGTCCCGAATGTATGCGGTAGATGACCAGTTTCGGCAGATGAATGGTGATGTCGCAGAGCTGCTTACCCGGCTGAACCAGACCGAAGAGCAACTGACCCTGTTCCGTTCAGAGATTATCTCCAAGTCCAGACAGCAGGCAGAGGCGGCCTTGTCAGCGTATCAGTCGGATGCTTCAGGTTTTGGGGAAGTGATGAGGTCCTATCTCAGCGAACAAAAAGATCGTCTGGATTACAGACGCCTGCTTGTGGACCGTCTTCTGGCGATATCGGAACTGCAGTACTTTTTCCCCTCACAGACCTCTGACCTCACTCAAAAGTTCTCTGAACTAAACAACCAACAAGGAGAATCTTTCAAATGAAAGCACTGGGTATATTGATCTTGGTGGTTGCTGCATTCGGCGGTGGCTTTTTAGTTCAGGGGTATCTGGCCGGAAACAGTACCGGTATGTCCGGAGCTGATACCGAAACCGCCGCCTCAGAAGAGAAGAAGCCGTTGTACTGGGTTGCGCCAATGGATAAGAACTATCGCCGTGACAAACCCGGAAAGTCGCCTATGGGCATGGATCTGGTTCCGGTGTATGAGGAGGCCGCACCTGATGACGACAGCGGTGCCGTCAAAATATCACCGGTGGTGGAGAACAACCTTGGGGTCAGAACAGAAAAAGTGACCCAAAGTGCCCTGTCACTGCCGATTCAGACAGTCGGCTATGTCACGTTTGACGAAAGCAGGCTGATGCATATTCACGGTAGGGTTGACGGCTGGATCGAGGTGTTGAATGTGACCAGCGAAGGTGACCCGGTGCGTCGTGGTCAAACGCTATACGAGCTGTATTCTCCGACGCTGGTCAATGCCCAGGAAGAGTATCTGGCAGCAGTAAGAAGTAATAACGCTTTATTGAAGCGGGCCTCCAAAGCACGGCTTGAGTCTTTGGGGTTGAGTTCATTGCAGATTTCTGCGCTGGATAAGCGTGGACGTGTGGAACAGCGCATCAAAGTAAGCGCTGAAGTGGATGGCGTAGTCAGCAAACTCAATGTGAGACAGGGAATGTTTGTTAAGCCTGCCACTGAAATTATGTCTATAGGTCCACTGGATCCGGTGTGGGTCATCGCTGAGGTGTTTGAACGTCAGGCCAGCTGGGTCAAACCGGGGCAACCTGTCGCCATGCAGGTGTCTGCCATTCCCGGGAAGGTCTGGGAGGGGAAGGTGGATTACCTTTATCCGGTATTGGACAGCAAGACCCGAACCCTGAGAGTGCGGGTTCGTTTTGATAACCCTCAAGCGTCTTTGAAACCCAATATGTTTGCGGATCTGACCATCTTCGCAGAGGTGGCGGATAATGCCATCAGCATACCCAGAGAGGCGCTGATTCGCGGAGCCCGTTACGACCGGGTTGTGATCAAGAAGGACAACGGCTCATTCAAGTCAGTACTGGTCACTGCAGGCCCGGAAGCCGATGGTCGGGTTCAGATTCTTGAGGGCCTTTCTGCCGGACAGGAGGTGGTAACTTCTGCGCAATTCCTGATTGATTCCGAATCCAACATTGATGCCGAAGTGGCGCGAATGGAATCTCGTGAGAAGGAAATGGAGATGGAAGGCGAATCTGAGCAAGTAGTGATGGCCACAGGAGTAGTGCAGTCGGTAATGACAGATATGGCCATGATTTCAGTCACCCACGATCCGATTGAAGCCTGGGACTGGCCGACCATGAAAATGGACTTCGAAGTTGATGAATCTGTTTCCCTGGAGGGACTGCAGGCAGGTCAGAAAATTGAGTTTGAGCTGGCCAAAAAAGGCGACTGGGAATATCTGATCCAAAGTATTAAAGGACAAAGTATTAAAGGGCTGGCTATTAAAGACCAGGGAGCTACTGCAACGGCCGAAGTGACGGGCGTATTGGCCACCGGCGAAATCAAAGCCCTGGTACCTGATATGGCAATGATTGATCTGGTTCATGACCCTATCCCCGAGTGGGAGTGGCCAGCCATGAGAATGTCATTTCAGGTAGAAGACCCGGCTTTAATGGACACGCTAAAAGCGGGCGAGAAAATCCGTTTCAGGCTCAGAGAAACCGAGGAGGGCGATTACATCATGTCAGATCCGGAGAGGATCAATTGACAATCACCATCCGGGGAGGATGGCGATGCTCTGTACTTGCAGGGGGCCTCAAACAATCCCGGGTGCTCAAAAAAGGGAGGGGCAAAGACGCCTGCCCAAATGATGCGAGAAATCACTCCAGTCAATAACCCAAACCCGGTGGGCAACAGGGCTTCCCGTCTACCGATGATGAAAGTGATATGAAAACCAAATGAAAAGAACGAGGAGAAATTCAATGTTCAAAGTTAAGAAAACGTCTTTTGTTTCATTCAAATCGGCTTCTGTAGCTCTGTTGTTAGGCGCCACCCTGATGGCTGGGGGGGCACATGCAGACGAGGGCAAGGGAGAACACATGATGGAGCATGGCGAGATGATGAAGAACGACCAAATGATGGAAGGGCATGGCATGTCTGAAAGCCAACACCGCGAAGTAATGGGTGTCGGTATGGTCAATAAGATTCACGCTGACCGTCACATGGTGAACATCAGTCATGAGCCGATTGCGGAACTGAAGTGGCCGAAAATGCGGATGAACTTCAAAACGGATAGCGATGTGGATCTGTCCTCTCTCAAATTGGGCCAGAAGGTACAGTTTATGCTCGAAGTGGATGGGGATAACAATTATCTGATCAGAGAAATCAAAGTTGTTGAGTAGTCAACGTTATAAAACATAAACCGGTTTTAGGCGTGACTCGGGGAGGATGTGGAGCCTTCCACCCCTCCCCGGACTCCTGAAGCGTCAACACACCCCATTTTCAAAGGTTAGGGAATCCGATGATAGCTGCGATTATTCGCTGGTCGATTGTGAATCGATTTTTTGTACTTCTGGCAGCATTTATTCTGCTGGGGGCTGGGTTTTTTACCCTGCGCAATACCCCTATAGATGCCATACCCGACTTGTCGGATGTGCAGGTCATCATAAAAACGTCATATCCCGGGCAGGCGCCACAGGTTGTGGAAGACCAGGTGACCTATCCGTTGACCACAGCCATGCTGTCGGTGCCGGGGGCGACCACGGTTCGGGGATACTCGTTCTTCGGTGATTCCTATGTTTATGTCATCTTTGAGGATGGTACCGATCTGTATTGGGCCCGCTCCCGTGTCCTGGAATATTTGAGTCAGGTGGCAGGAACTCTGCCCTCATCGGCCAAAGCTCAACTGGGGCCAGACGCCACTGGTGTCGGCTGGGTTTATGCCTATGCCCTGACAGATAAGAGTGGGAGGCATGATCTTGCGCAGTTAAGAAGTATTCAGGACTGGTTCCTGAAATACGAATTGCAGACGGTTCCGGGGGTGTCAGAAGTCGCGACCATCGGAGGAATGGTGCGCCAGTACCAGGTGGTGGTCGATCCTAATCGATTGAGAGCTTTCGGTATCCCCTTAAATCTTATTCGGATGGCTATTCAGCGGGCGAATCAGGAATCTGGTGCCTCGGTGATCGAAATGGCTGAAGCGGAATACATGGTAAGAGTGACCGGTTATCTTGAGTCAAAGGAAGATCTGGAACAGGTTCCACTGGGGCTGAATCAAAATGGTACGCCGGTATTGTTGCGTGATATTGCTGAAATTCGACTAGGCCCTCAAATGCGCCGAGGCGTTGCCGAACTGAACGGTGAGGGAGAAGTGGTCGGTGGCGTGGTCGTCATGCGTTTTGGTGAGAATGCCCAGAAAACGATTGCCGGCGTTAAGCAGAAGCTGGAAGAGCTCAAGCAGGGGCTACCTTCCGGGGTGGAGATCGTACCCACCTATGACAGGTCATCTCTGATAGAGCGGGCGGTCAACAACCTCTACGAAAAATTGATCGAAGAGTTCATTGTTGTGACTCTGATCTGTGTGCTGTTTCTGTTTCATATTCGCTCTTCTCTGGTGGTGGTGTTCAGTCTTCCGCTGGGTATTCTCGCCGCCTTTATTGTCATGTATCAGCAGGGGTTGAACGCCAATATCATGTCCCTGGGCGGAATTGCGATTGCCATTGGCGCAATGGTGGACGGTGCCATCGTCATGATAGAGAACGTTCATAAACATATGGAACGCACCGAACTGACCGACCAAAATCGGTGGCAGGTGATTGGACAGGCCGCCAGTGAAGTGGGGCCTCCCTTGTTCTTTTCACTATTGATCATCACGATGAGTTTCCTGCCGGTGTTTACTCTGGAAGCCCAGGAAGGCAAATTATTTGCCCCTCTGGCGTTCACGAAGACTTATGCCATGGCGGCCGCTGCAGGTCTTTCCATCACGCTGGTGCCGGTACTGATGGGTTACTTCATCCGGGGCAAGGTACTTCCGGAGCATAAGAATCCTCTGAACCGAGTTCTCACTGCCTGCTACCGGCCTGTAATAAACGGTATTCTGAAAGCCCCCAAAACGGTTCTGTTGTTTGCCGTTGTCGTCATGGTGCTTGGACTCTGGCCAGCGACAAAACTGGGTTGCGAATTCATGCCGCCACTGGATGAAGGCGACCTGATGTACATGCCGACCACCTATGCCGGTGTGTCTATCGGCAAGGCCCGCGAAATTCTTCAGCAGACCGATAAGCTGATTGCCACGGTACCAGAAGTGGAAACCGTCTTCGGTAAGATTGGCCGTGCTGATACCGCCACTGATCCAGCACCTTTGACCATGATCGAAACCTTCATTCAACTGAAGCCCAGGGACCAGTGGCGACCCGGTCTCACTTCGGAGGGGTTACGAAAAGAACTGGATCAACTGGTGAAATTTCCAGGGCTGACCAATGCCTGGGTAATGCCCATCAAAACCCGGATCGATATGCTGTCTACGGGAATCAAAACACCGGTGGGAATCAAGGTGGCCGGTCCTAGCCTGCAGGAAATCGAAAAAATTGGTAAGCGTCTGGAAGAAGTGTTGCCCCAGGTTGAAGGGACCGCCTCGGTTTACTCTGAGCGAGTTGCCGGTGGGCGCTACGTCAAAGTGGATATCGACCGCGAGAAGTCTGCCCGCTTCGGTTTGAATGTTGCCGATGTTCAGGACGTAGTTCGTACGGCGATCGGTGGTATGACTATCACTGAAACCGTAGAGGGCCTGGAGCGTTATCCGGTGAATCTGAGGTATCCCCAGCATTATCGTGATTCTGCTGAGCAGTTGAGGCTGCTGCCGGTAGTGACACCGTCAGGTGAAAGAATTGCCCTGAGCGATGTGGCGAATATCTACGTCAGTGATGGACCCCCCGCTATTAAATCGGAGAATGCCCGACTGAACGGTTGGACTCTGGTGGATATCGAAGGCCGGGATCTGGGCTCTTATGTGGCGGAAGCGCAACAGTTGGTTGCCGAACAGGTTGATCTGCCGGCAGGTTACTCAATCGCCTGGTCCGGTCAATATGAATACATGGTCAGAGCGAAGGAAAGATTGATATTGGTTGTCCCGTTGACGATCGGCATTATTGTCCTGTTGCTGTACATGAACTTCAGGCGTTTTGGTGACGTTCTCATCATCATGGGAACCCTGCCGTTCGCGATTATCGGTGGTCTCTGGTTGATGTACTGGATGGGTTATAACCTGTCTGTCGCCGCTGGCGTCGGATTTATCGCGCTGGCAGGTGTGGCGGTTGAAATCGGTGTCCTGATGCTGGTGTATCTGAATCAAGCTTTTGAGAAAGCCAAAGCAGAAGCCACCCATCAGGGGCATGTCATCACTGTGGAAGATCTGCATAAGGCAGTGCTGGAGGGTGCGGGTTTGAGAGTGCGGCCGATCATGATGACCGTGTGCGCGATCATCATTGGCCTCATACCGATCATGTATGGCACCGGAACAGGTTCAGAGGTCATGCAACGTATCGCCGGCCCTATGATCGGAGGAATGGTCAGCACGGTCATTCTGGCGCTATTGGTGATACCCGCCATTTATTTTGTTTCCAGGCGTTACGCATTGGTTAAGCAGGGGAGTCCTGTCAGAAATAATGAAATGTCCACGGCAAATGAGGTGAAGGCATGAGCTATGTACGTGTGAGTTTAATGGTCCCTTTACAGAAAGAGCAGGAGTTGGAAGAGGCTCTGAAACAGGTCGAACTGGTGGGCATGGCGGTTGTCCATTGTCGCGGCTATGGCAGCCATCCAAACTTTTACTTCGCAAACTGGACCATGGAATGCGCCATGTTTGAAATATTCCTGGTCCAGGAACACATGGAACAGCTCAAGCAGAAAATAAAATCTGTATGCCCTCCCGGCAGTGACAGCGAGGGAATCGCAATAGTGTCAGACGTCAGGGAGATTCAAAGAGTATCTGATATCTGATCGCAGAAAATACTTTAACTCTGAGATTGGAAAGCAAGTAAATACGGTAGGTTAAGATTAATAGTTAAAGAGAAAAGTTATGAATATGAAACACTTGATAATTGCCGCCCTGGCTCCTTGGTTAATGATATCGAACGTCCAGGCCGCAGGAAGTCACCAAGGCGGCCATCAAGGTGAAAGGCATGGGATCATTCGCATGTCAACCCTGGCTGGACAGCCCGGACACCCGGATGATGTGGACAGAACCATTATGGTTTCCGCTGAAGACGCCATGATTTTCTATGTGAACGAGCAACTCAAGGTGGAGGATGGGGAAACCATCAGGTTTGTCGTGACCAACGACGGCAGTATCGAGCATGAATTCGCCATTGGAACCAAGGAAGAGCATGCCGAGCACGGTGCCATGATGATGAAAAATCCCGGCATGGATCATGGCCCGGCCGGTAACGCGATGGCGATGCAGCCTGGAGAAACCAAAGAGTTGATCTGGACATTCGAAAAAGCCTGGCAGGTGCAGGTTGCGTGTAACATTCCCGGTCACTATGAAGCAGGTATGCATAAACAGGTCGTCTTCAGCGAATAATTTGATTTCCGTCTAAAACCGGTCAGCCTGAAATTGTCAAAATTATGCGCGAAAACAATGTGTGTTGGCGATAAAATGTACAGGTCAACTCAAGTGCAGGAGTCTGTCATGCTGGAAGTCAATCCCGAGACGGTTCGCAGGCTGATTCAACTGGCCCAGGAATTCCACGCTAAGGAGGGAGTGGCGTTTCCGGATGAAACATCTGATTCTTCGGATGACTGGGCCTTACAGGTGCTTGCCGACCATAGTGGTGATCAGAGCGTTCACGAATTTCGCTCTATCGTCAATGATCTGGACCCGGATCAACAGCAAGAAGTATTGGCCTTGATGTGGCTCGGTCGAAACGATTTTCGATCTGGAAGAGTGGCAGATAGCGCGTAAGGAGGCTGAAGAAAACTGGTCTGGCAACACCGCCGAATATCTGCTGTCTCATCCAATGCTGGCAGATCACTTATCCGGAGGTCTCTATATGCTCGGATACGTTGGAGAGTAGAGGGGGATTTTCGAAAGGCTATATCATCTTTTGTGATTGCGCAGGTTTGGATGAACGTTAGTTGGCATTTGTGTTCAAAAGGGAAAAAGTCTCAAGTTTGTAAAGAAACGTTTCCAGATTCACACTAATGTTAAGACATGTTATTTAATCAAATCGAGAGATTTTAGTTGAACTGCAACACCTGATTGCTTTATAAATAATTATTATAGAATTCAATCGTTAGAAGACGACATTAAAAGAATACAGGAATAAGTGTTGTGCTATCTGCCGCGAAGGTAAGGCACGGCCTTAAAAGAGGAAAAAGATGGATTTCACCATGGATCGAACACTCTTCAGCTCATTCCTTTCACGGACCATTAAGTCCGCTCCCCGTAAATTCGATTTATCACCATGAGACCAGAAATCCCCCTAGATTCATCATTAACCCATCGGGCTCGTTCCGTTTGGGATATTTGCTTGCCTGAAGGCCAGTTATAGAAACGGAAAAGCAGACATTCTGCAGAAGGGAGGTAAGTCAAAGGTGTTTAACTAGTGATACAATCATTCGGTATAAGAAAGACACACTTTAACCAAATCGACATAAACAGCTTTATTACAAAGGATGTCATAAGATGTGTACCCGAACACCACTCCGTGTGGTTCGCCAATCGAATCACAATGTATCTCTGCACCCAGCGAGAGGATGGGTGAATCAACTGACTATGTTTTTAGCGGTATTGGTGCTGGCGCAGTCAGCACAGGCCGAAGAATTTCCTGGCCGACGCCAGTATCCCGCAGTGGAGTATATTGAGCTACACGATTTCTATTACAAACTAAGAAGAGACGAAATCGTGGCTGTTGATGTCCGAACTGACTACGAATACAAAACTCTACACATCAAAGGTGCCGTTAATATTTCCCTGACCTCCGATAACTTTATTGAGGATATGAAAATTCTTCAGGGAATTCACAAAGGCAAAAAGATTGCTTTGTACTGCAACGGAAAAACCTGCCTGAAATCATACAAAGCCGCGACAAAATGCCGCAAATACAATCTTGAGGACATTATTGTCTACGATGCCGGTGTATTCGATTTCGCCAAGTCTTACCCCAATGATACCAATCTGTTTGGTGAGCTTCTCGGGGATCACCAGCGTTTGATCAGCAAGGACAAGTTACTTGCCCATTCCATTTCGATTCCGGAATTCGAAGACAAGATTCTCAAGACCAACGGCATCGTGCTGGATGTGAGAGACAAACAGCAGAGAGATGGCATTTCCATTTTCTATATGCGTGAAAGACGCGCATCACTGGATCGACCCGATCTGCTCGATCGTTACATAAAACAGGCTAAAGACAAAGGCGTACCTTTGCTCATCTACGATCAGGCGGGCAAACAGGTGAGGTGGCTGCAATACTATCTAGAAAAAAAGCAGGTCCCCTCCTACTACTTCATGGCCGGTGGCATCGACGAATACTTTGATACTCTCTAAGTAAACGCAGCAGGCTCCGGCAATGGTAGTCCCGAAGCCGGAGCTTGCTGCCGGTTTCGGTGCCTCTGGTCATTAAGACTAACCCTTGGGAAAAAGGGAAATAGAAGAAAAGTAAAAATAGAGAGGAACTACCATGACGGAATCTAAGAAAGAAAGAGGGCTTTATGAACTATATTCAGAGGATCCGGAACGTGCGGACTATCTGGTGTTTGGGAGGAGGGCTAATCCCAACCGCCGCGGCTTTTTAAAGGGGGCTGGATTGGGGGCAATGGGTGCGATGCTCGGCATGGCAATGCCGTTTCATCGAAACTTCCCATCAGGCCTTATTCCGGCTGCCATGGCCGAAGAGACCGAGCTAAGTCTGTTTGACGGCAAAGACGGTCTGACTCTGCTGAATGATCGTCCTATCAATGCTGAAACCCCGCCCCATCTGTTGGATGATGCGGTCACCCCGACCAACCGCCACTTTGTCCGCAATAACGGAATTGTCCCGAAAATCGCCTATACCCAGGACGCTTCAGACTGGAGTCTGACCATCGACGGTGAAGTAAACAAGAAGTTGGTGCTGACCCTGGATGATCTGAAAAACAAGTTTAAGTCAGTCACCCTGAAACTGCAGGTGGAATGTGGCGGGAACGGGCGTGCGGCATTTAACCCGCCGGCCAAGGGCAATCAATGGACTGTCGGGGCCATTGGTAACTCTGAGTGGACCGGGGTGCGCTATAAAGACCTGTTGGAAGCCGCAGGGGTCAAACCCTCTGCCGTTTATACTGCTCACTACAGCATGGACGGTCATCTATCCGGCGATCCCTCCAAGTTGCCGATCTCACGGGGCGTGCCCATTTCAAAAGCCATGGACCCGCATTCCATCATTGCCTATGCGATGAATGGTGAACCCCTGCCTGCGTTGCATGGTTTCCCGGTACGGACAATCTGTCCGGGCTGGCCGGGCTCCACGTCGCAGAAATGGCTGCAACGGATTCAGTTGCGTGATGTGGTTCATGACGGTCCGAAAATGACGGGTACCTCCTATCGGGTGCCAAAATTCCCGGTCGCACCAGGCACGGATGTGGATAAAAAGGACTTCAAGATTATTGAATCCATGCCGGTGAAATCACTGATCACCACACCGCAGACCAATCAGACTATCAGCTCAAGAACTCTGAAGGTCCATGGCCATGCCTGGGCCGGTGACAATGTGGTGAAACGAGTGGATATATCCTACGATTTCGGTGTGACCTGGGTGCAGGCGGATCTGAAAGCACCGCCTAATCCATATTCCTGGCAGGAATGGTACGCGGAAGTTAACTTCCCGTCCGCCGGCTACTATGAAATCTGGGCCAGAGCGACAGATGACAAAGGCAATATGCAGCCGTTTGCCATCAACTGGAATCCGAAAGGATACCTGAATAACAGTATGCATCGGATCGCGGTAATGGTTGCGGTCTGATTCAGGGGTTGTTATCTGTAAATCAGGACGGGCCGAATCAGGCCCGTCTTTTGTCTGTCAGGTAATTTCCTGTAGGTTAATCGCCAGCGGGTCAGTTAATGCCGGTTAATAAATCTGCACATTAATGACCAGCAGGGGGGGATAAACCACGTACAGGCACTGATATAACCCGCTTGTCAGGCGGCATTAGGCAGAGGTAGTTTTATGATCAGGAAAATGTCCCTTCAAATGGCAAATGTAAAGAAAACCTCAACAGCGTATAACACCGCTGGCCAGTTTTTTGCACTGGGAAAATATACTGCGCTGGTGGCATCCATTCTTTTTTCGATTTCAGCTCATGGCAGTGACAGCCCATTTGGGGAAGACTGGCCTTCTGGCCCGGGTTCAATGGAGACTGGCGGACTTTGTGGAGCCTGCCACTCCTTGGCGTTGGTAAAACAACAGGGGCTGAGCCGCAAAAGCTGGGATGAGACACTGACCTGGATGGTGGAAGAGCAAGGCATGCCTGATCTGGACCCGGATATGCGGAATCTGATTCTTGATTACCTGTCTGAACACTTCAATCCGGAAAGCCGTCACCGCGACTAACTAGTGAGGACTGATATCTTAAGGTCAACTTAATTAGTCTTGGTGTAGACTAGGGCGTGTTTGTCAGTCTTTTGTGTGAATCATGCAGGTTTTAATTGTTGAGGATAATGCCGAACTGGCTGCGTCCATTGCTGAATTTCTGGAACTCCAGGGCGTTTGCTGTGACTTTGCCTACAATGGCAGCACAGGGCTAAAACTCGCATCAGAGCATGATTATGACATTATTCTACTGGACTTGATGCTGCCCAAACTGAACGGTATTGAAGTCTGTCATGAATTGCGCCAGAAGGGCTGTGACAAACCGGTGTTGATGCTGACAGCCATCGATACTGAAACCGATCAATTAGCCGGGTTTCGGGCTGGCGTTGATGACTACGTCGCCAAACCCTGCCCAATGCCCCTGCTGTGGGCACGACTCGAAGCCTTGTACCGCCGAAGCAAAGGACATTCCTCGGTACTGCGGGTAGGGGCATTGGAGTTAAATCGTGACAGTCGGCGTGTCGTCCGTGAAGGCCGGGAAATCTGTCTGACCCCTACCGAGTGGAAAATACTCGAATGCCTGATGATGAATCGTGGCAAAGTGGTTTCCAGGATTGATATCGAGGACTACGTCTGGCCAGATCAGGAAGCTGACCCCGGACGCCTTAACGTGCATCTTCATGGGCTGCGAAAGGCTCTGGATAAACCATTTGATTATCCGCTGGTGCACACCAGGACAGGCGTTGGGGTCATGATTGATGATGCTTCCAGATAACCCATATCCCATACTGATTTCTTCGATACACCTAGCATTTTCTGATCCAGAGCAGAGATACTCTGAGCCAAAAAGGAGCCTCTGTGTCTGAATCTGCCGTTAAGTCAGTCAAGAAGGCAAAAAGTCTTGCCCAGCAATTGCGGTGGCAGTTAACCGTGATCGGGCTGGCGCTGTTTTTTGCTTTCATGTTGCTGATGGTGTTCTATCACCTGCGATCCGTACTCAATGCGGGTGATAATCTGATGCAACTGGAAGCACGCTCACTGATCCTTCGCCTGTCCAGAGACAGCGAGGCTCCACTGCCGCGCTCGGGAACCCTGAGTGCCTATCGGAACTGGAAGAATGTTCCTGAAGTATACAGATCACAGTTCACCCTTTCAGATATCGAAACCGGCAAGGTTTACGAGCGATATATCAGTAATGAAAGGGAGTTCGATAAAACACGAGGGGGCAGCGAAGAACAGGAAGAAGGCCGTTACATCTATCTGCTGCATCATCAGGACCCTGCCGTTGGCGAACTATTTCTGGTCAGTGTCTATGAAAGTCAATTGCTGGAGATGTACGGGATTAGTCTCTTCAAAAGCGCGGTGATCCAGTCACTGGCGGTGTCCATTCTGATCATGTTGCTGCTGTTTGGGCTGATCTTCTGGCTATTAAAGAAAACCAGTCAACCCATGCGGTTACTGACTGAATGGGCCGGGCAATTGCGAAGGGAAGAACGCGCGGGGAATATTGAGTTTCCTATTCAGGAGTTAAATGTTCTGGCTTCCCAATTGAAAGAAGGCGTGGATAAGATGGCTGAAGTCAATATGCGGGAGCAGCAGTTTCTCAAGCATGCCAGTCACGAAATGAGAACGCCGCTGGCCATTATGCAGGCCTGTCTGGATACCCTGAGCTACCAGATTAAAGGGCCTGAGCGTAAAACCATTGAGCGAGCGCTCAAAGCAAGTGACAGTTTGAATATTCTGACCACCACTCTGTTGTGGCTGGCCCGGGACTCCAGTAAGCCGGTTGCCCGGTCCAGGATCAATGTGAATGATCTGTGTGAACGGTTAATAGAAGAGCACCAGATCCTGCTGAGTGGAAGAAATATTGATATTCACTTTCAGGCCCACGCTCCAACCCTGGAGATCGAGTCGGATCTGCTGGGGATCGTGATGGCCAACCTGGTACGTAATGCCTGTCAGTACAGCTCAGATGGCGAGATTTCGATTGAAGTATTTAAAGATCACCTGGAAATTGTGAATCCGACCGATGCAGAAAGCTCAGTAGGCAGGTCGGTAGGCGGAGGAGGGTTTGGCCTCGGTTTACAGTTGGTTGAGCGGATATGTGACAAACTGGGTTGGAAGTTTCTTTATCAGGCGGAACAAGTGCCGGAACGGGTCAGGGTCGTTGTTTCCTGGAATTGATCTGTCTCTTTTTTCGTTTACGTCACGTTGTTATTCATGCCTCTTTGTTAATCATAGCCTTCAGTTAACCATGACTCTCAGTTAAACATGAACGCTGTTCTACATGCTCGAGAAGTGGTCCTTGATAAGGATCTGTGGTTGATTTAATCGTTCTCTTTAGTCAGTTTTCCCTCTGAGTCTTTTACCTTAAGCCATCCTTAATGCCGCCTTTCGTATGATCGCTCTATTGGTATGTTTGAGTGGCAAAATAATGATCAAAGTGTTTCGTAAAAGCCTGGTGAAGGCTAGCCTGATTGGCTCTGTTATTCTGTTTCTGGGTGTCCTGGTGTATTTGGATGACATGGAAAGTCAGGCACTTATATTGCCGAATAAGGCCGCCCCGGCACTTCCCAGTGTTTCTTACATTCCCGTCAGTCCGGGCATTTATCAAGGCTCGATCCGCGTTATGGGTGAGGTGAGTCCCAGGTGGCGAGTCACCATCAAGTCCCAGGTCAGCGGTGAGATTGTCGATATTCACTCCGCGTCTGAACCAGGGGGAGAGGTGGCTAAAGGGCAGTGGTTGATGGCCGTGGAATCAAGTCGTTATGAAGCAGCCGTCACGGCCGCTGAGCTGGCGTTGGCGAGTGCGCGGGTTGCTCTGCGTCAGGCCGAAGTTCGAACCGAACTGGCTGTCAGTGATTGGAATAATTCGGGAATGACCGGTCAGCCCGGCGAACTGGCACTGTATAAGCCGCAACTGGCACTGGCCAGAAAAGAAGTGGCCAATGCAGAGAAGCAGCTGGAAGCGGCAAAAGTGGCATTGGATTACACCCGAATTCGAGCACCTTTCGACGGTATTGTTGTCGACAGAATTGCCGGACTGGGACAGACGGTTACAGAAGGTGAAGCACTATTGACGTTGCTGGATCATCGGCATCTGGAGATGGTGGTGTCCCTGAGCAGGGAGCAGTGGGGGCGGCTGGCACCCAAGTGGGAGAAAGCCATTGTTCCATTGCACGATATTTCCGGAGAGCTTAGGGGACAGGCTAGAATCAGCCGGGGCGGAGCGTATCTCGATCAGGATACCCGACAATACCGGCTCCACCTTGACGTCGTAAGCTCTGTTTCGGATAAAAATATCCTGCCGGGTGACTTTGTCAGCGCAACATTACCCGGAAGCGTTTATGAAGACGCCATGCTGATACCAGAAGGGGCGCTCACCCGGGATGGTCTGGTCTGGTATATCGACAAAGACAACCTGTTACGCTCATTTCGAGTCACCAATCCGGTACCAGTAGATGGCCATGTGATTGTCGGATTACCTGAGTCTGGAACTGATCTCGGGCATGTTCCTGAAGCAGCATCATCATGGCGGATCGCTGCGTTTCCACTTGCGTCATTTATGCCGGGCCTACCCGTGAAGCCGGTGGCTGAAAGCAACACCTCCGATACGATTGATATGGGCGTGGCGAATTTGGCAGAGACAGGTGACGAATCATGAATGGCCTAACCAGTTGGTTTATTCGTAATCCGGTTGCAGCTAATCTGATCATGGTGCTGATCCTGGCTGGGGGCTGGTTTACGGCTTCGTCCATACGCATTGAGGGCTTTCCCAAGCTGCCGGCTGACGAGCTGCAGATTGATACCGTGTTCACCGACGCTTATGCCACCCAGGTGGATGAGCAGATTACCCAAAGAATTGAGCGCGCCATTCAGGGGGTTCCAGGCATCAATAAGGTTCGCTCATTTTCCAGTGAAGGGCTGTCGAGTGTCATTGTGCAGAAACAGCCGGGATATGATCTGGATCGATTGTCGGATGATCTCCGTGCCCGAATTGATGGTATATACGGTCTTCCGATCAAGGCGGAAAAACCGGTTATCAGCCGGAATGACTTTGATTTGCCCGCTCAGATCGTTCAGGTCTGTGGCGATACAGATCCCCGCACTTTACAGCGCATCGGTAAGCGGGTGCGCGAAGCCCTGTTATCAAAACCAGAGATTTCCAAGATCAATACCTGGGGGCAGCGGGAGGCTGAAATTTGGATTGAGGTAAATCCGGAAAAGCTTGAAGAGTACCAACTGACACTGGATATGGTGTCCGAACGTATTCGACAGGCTTCTCTTACCTACAAAGCGGGTGAGCTGAAAACCCGCGGTGGGACTATCCAGTTACGTGCCGATAATCAGGCTTACCATTACCAGGATTTTGCAGATATCCCGATCAAGGTAAAAGCCAATGGCAGCCAGGTACTTCTGAGCGATCTGGCCCAGGTGACAGATGGTTACGCCGGGGAGGACTCTTTTGTTAGGTTCAACGGTCAACCGGCAATCGGACTTGAGGTGTTGATTGGCCGAAAGGAGAACCTCCTGGTCATTGCAGAGGTCATCAGTACCACCGTTGAGGAGCTCAAACCTGTATTACCTCCCGAGGTAAAAGTGGTGACCTGGGCGGATAGCAGTCGTTATATTTCAGATCGTCTGCAATTGCTCCAGGATAATGCAATTCAGGGGTTGATACTGGTGTTCATCCTCTTGGCGGTATTCCTGAATCTGAAATTGGCATTCTGGGTGGCCATGGGAATTCCTATCTCTGTGGCGGGGGCTTTGGCGGTCATGGGGAGCGATTGGGTCGGGTATTCGCTAAACGACATTACCACTTTTGGCCTTATCATTGCCCTGGGAATACTGGTTGATGATGCTGTTGTGGTTGGTGAAAGCGTATTTTCTGAGCGACGGCGAATATCTGATCCGGTGGCCGGAACGGAATCCGGCGTGAAGAAAGTCGCCATGGCAACCATTTTTGGTGTCATGACCACGGTCGCGGCTTTTTACCCCATGCTGTTAATCGATAACGCTCTGGGTAAGGTGCTGGCGAGCTTTTCCGGGGTGGTCATTATGGCACTGCTTTTTTCGCTGTTTGAAAGCAAGTTCATCCTGCCCGCGCACCTTGCGTCGATAAGAATGGAGACCGCAAAAAATCGTGGCGAAGGATCTGAGTCTCAAACTCATTGGGTAGGGGCTTTAATTCGTCCGGTCAACCGGGGGTGGGACAGTGTGCAACGGGGAGCGCAGTATTTACTGCAGGGATTCAATAACCGAATCTATGCACCAGTGTTAAAATTTGCCCTCAAAACACGCTATGCGGTGCTGATCCTGTTTTTTTCCATGGCGACATTAGGCCTGGGATGGATTGAGGCCGGGAAAATCCGTACGGTCTTCTTCCCGGATATCCCAGGCCAAGTGATCAATATCAAGATGGAGATGGATCAGCGTGCTCCCCATCGCCTGACTGTGAAGAATGCCGATCGAATAGAGGCGGCAGGACGACTGGTCAGCGACAGGTTCGCCAATGAGTACCAGCTTGAGGTCCCACCACTGAATCATCTGCTGCTGGTAGTGAATGACGCTTCCAGTGTGGAAATTTATGCAGAGCTGACGGTTCCAGAGCGTCGGTCCGATGTGTCCACCCTTGACCTGATGAAGGAATGGCAGAAAGAAGTGGGTAGGCTGGAAGGCACAACTGAGCTGACATTCAGCGCGACAGAAGAAACCGGCGGTGGTTTTGCCTTACAGCTATACAGTAAAGATCGTGAGGCCTTGGTGGCGGCCAGTGGCGAGATGATCCGCTACCTTGCAACCATAGAAGGTGTCAGCAATCTTCGGGATAACCTGAAACAAGGCAAGCCTGAACTGTATTTGAAGCTGAAACCAGAGGCGGAGCATCTCGGTTTTAATCAGGAGTTGCTGGCCAGCCAGATCGGCGCCCGGTACGGCGGGTTAGAAAACCAGCGGTTGCAAAGACAGGGAGAGGAGGTGAAGGTTATCCTCAAGGATAGTGCTGAATATCGAGACAGCCTGGAGGACGTGCTGTCAGCCAGAGTCGTCAATGAGCAGGGAGTCTGGTTTCCTGTTGCCGCGGTTGCTACTGTAGAGTCTTCATACTCTACGGAGTATATCGCCAGACGTGACGGGCAACAGGTCAACACCATTCGGGCCTCGGTTGACAAGTCGACCATTTCACCGACTGAGATACAGATGATGTTGACGTCGTTTGTCGAAGAGCTCAAACAGCGCTACCCGCAGGTGAGTATCAAGGCGGCAGGTGAGTTGGAGGAAATCGGA
Organism: Hahella ganghwensis DSM 17046; assembly: GCF_000376785.1. Taxonomy (GTDB): domain Bacteria; phylum Pseudomonadota; class Gammaproteobacteria; order Pseudomonadales; family Oleiphilaceae; genus Hahella; species Hahella ganghwensis. Next base: position 7,708 of record NZ_AQXX01000109.1, on the reverse strand, counting down.
GTCATCAAAGGCGGGCTGATCAAGGCGCTGATCCTCACCTGTATTCTGATCTATGCTTTATTGGCGATTCCATTAAAGTCCTACGGACAGCCGTTCATCATCATGTCGGTCATTCCATTCGGCTTTATCGGTGCGGCACTGGGCCACCTGATCATGGACGTGCCACTCAGTATCCTGTCTTTCTTCGGTATGTTGGCATTGGCAGGTGTTGTGGTAAATGACTCCCTGGTGATGCTGACCCGATACAACCAGGCTCGGGAAGAGGGAGAGGATGTTCATGAATCCCTGAATCAGGCAGGAATGGGGCGCTTCCAAGCCATCTTCCTGACCACCACCACAACTGTGGCGGGCCTGACGCCACTGATGATGGAGACCTCGGAGCAGGCCCAATACCTGATACCTGCGGCAATATCGCTGGCCTATGGAGAAATCTTTGCGACTGCTATTACGCTGATTCTGATTCCTGTGTTGATTGCTATCAGCCATGATGTGAAATCATGGTTTGGAATTAGCAGGAGAGAGGTCAAAGCAGATGTTGTCTAATAATTGAAGTCTGCGGCTAGGTGTGCACCTTCTGGTCCGGACGTAGCGCCGGACCTGGAACGGATGATTGCCTGGGGTGAATACACATAGGGCAAAATTGGGAAAACTAACCATTAGGGAGAGTCTGTGGGGAGAACTGATTTGCTAAGGTTTGTCTACAGAATCGTTAGGTATATCAATGGGTGAGCTAACATATAACATTTTCGATGTGTTGGATAAAATCAGAAAACGTCCTGGCATGTATACTGGCGAAGTATCACTGGCAAGCTTGAATACATTCTTGTGTGGCTATCAAATGGCAATGGATGGTGTTGGAGCGGTAGATATAGCTTCACCTGGTTTTGGCGGTTTTTTTGAATGGGCCGCCCGGAAACATGGTTGCCGACCTTCCTCCTTTGGCTGGGGAAACTTAGTGTTAGCTATCTCAGTGGGGGATAATCCTCATGAAGTGAAGTGGGAAGGTTATGCCGAGAGTATATCTTTTGAACAGCACAAAGAATCAGTTGAATTATTCTATAAACTGCTTGATGAGTATCGAAGCAATCAAGATGTCTAACCAGACGTTGCAGAATATTCAGGCAAGGCGCGTTTGAATTCATGAACTAGGTGTTAACTGTGAAATACCTGCTCCATTAAGTGATATGCCTGGAATTATTAGCTTTGGAATGTATAAAGCTCTAACGATATTGAATTTGGAAAAAGATGATGGTGAACGGAAAATCGCAGAAGGTTAAAGGTCACTGCCGTTGCGGGCAGGTAGAATTTGAAGTTAGTGCAACCCCCCTGATCACAATGGCCTGTCACTGCACCGGGTGTCAGCAGATGACATCAAGCGCGTTTAGCCTGAGTTCGCTATTTCCGAGTACAGCCTTCTCGATCATTTCAGGAGCCCCTGTGATTGGTGGGCTGCATGGGCGGACGCGCCACTATTTCTGTGCGCATTGTATGAGTTGGTTATTCACGCGCCCCGAAGGCATGGATGATTTTGTCAATGTACGCTCAATGATGCTAGAGGATTCTCAAACCTACAAGCCATTTATAGAGACTTACACGGATGAAAAGCTGGCCTGGGCGACTACTGGTGCAGAGCATAGTTTTTGCAAATTTCCACCGCAGGAGACGTTTCCGGAATTACTCCAGAAATATGCACAGAAACAAGAATAAAATTAACACTGGTGAATAGGCGAATAAGGTGACTAGGACATCCAAAAACGGAACTTGATGGATGTCCCAAATTCCGTCTGTTTGACCGTTAAAATGACAAGAACTCGTACGGTTTTTGGTAAATGAGTTCTTCAACTTTCCTGGACTTTTATACTGTAGTCAGAGGGGGAAGGTCATGAGAGGGTATTTTCGAAGTCTTGAAATTGATATACGTGCAGGTGCAATGCACAAAGGTTAGGCAGAAAAATGTTTTCGTTCTTTAAAGAGAAAAGCTTTAAGCCAAAGTTTCCAGTTATCGAACTGGATGCTTCACCTGAAGATGTCTTAAAAGCTCTTTCGGCGTTTTCCTCTGTAGAAAAGATCGAAGCTTCGGATGAAAAAAAAGTGGATTTTACCTACGTATCTGAAAACAAAGAAACACGTATTCATGTTGGCTTTACTGGTGAGAAAATTTCCTACGTAAACTATTTGACAGATCAGTTTAATCGGAACGAGAAACAGAAAGCAGAGAAGCTCGATTGGTTTATTAATCACTACGGTAGACCTGAGGAGTTTGAGGAGCCTTATTACACTGGTTATATGATTTTTTTTCGCAACTATAAAAGGAATTTTTCAATTGTTTTCGGCCTTCACATGGCGCCAATTAGGATTAATAATCATGCGGATAGCCATTCGGCTTCAGCCCAACTAATTGAAGGCCGCGGTTAGGCGTGTGTGGACAGTTGGCAACTGTGTACGCACGGCTTTTCGTTAAAGAAAGTTTTTATTTCTGGGGCTTTGTTCAGTGGAATTGGTGGGAGGAGGGTATCTTCGAAGTCTTCACATTGGGAAGTGCGCGCCTCTGAGATATGAAATTGTTAGATTAAGTGGCTTTCTATGAAATATTTTACATTGGATTGGTGGAATGGAATTCAGGAGCTAGAGGGACAAGACCCATTAGACACCTATGATGCTTATGTAAAGGAATATGCCGGTCAGATCCCTGAGGCATATATGAAGCTATATAATGAGATATACATTCATGATGGTGAGCTAAGGGAAGTAGATTTAGATATTAAGAATAGATTGTTGCATTTGTTGATTTATGCAGGCGACGATAAAGGTAGTCTACGTGAAGTCATTATAAAGTATTTAGGTGTTACCTCTTATAAAAGTATATCAGACGCTAAAAAAGGTCTCCCAGGGACGTTTGGATACGGAGACTTGGGTTATCACGAAATTGAAGTAATGGAATCTGAATTTGAGCATCGAATGTTATTTTCTAGCGGCATTGAGCTCCAGGTTCAATTTGAAAGTATGCAGCTTAAGTACACTTAGTGTGTGGTAAACACTAAAAAGAATTTTAAAGGGGGCTTGTTTACGCCCTTTACCTACGTGACGGCAATTAGTGAGTATGTGGAAAACATTTGCAGTAAAAACTATCTATCGTACCCGAACAAAGGGAGAGCCCTATTCGAGGAGTGGGGGGGATTCAGACGAATTTGATATGGTTGAGGAGAGGGTTGTTACCTTTAAGGCAAGATCATTCGATGAAGCAATTGAGCGAGCAGAAAAGGAAGCCGAAGAATACGTTTCTGACGTTTATATCAATCCATTTGGGCAAGAGGTAAGCTGGTATTTCACAGGAGAAAGTGTTGCCTATGAGCCATGTGATTCAGTGCCAGTAAATATAGAAGTTTTTTCAAACACCTATCTGGTTTTAAAAGTATTAAAAGATGAAGAACTTGCTGACAACATACTGGGTAAGTGCTTCGAAAACGAAAGTGATCTAAGGATTAATTTTCTTAATTCTGAATTGGCAGGGTTTAGGTGAAATACTGACAATGCTGGGCTGTATCGCCCCAAAATGTTGGGGCGGACCTTGTTCCGCTCGCCAGCTAGGAATTAGGACATCCAAAACATATTGGCGGATCATAGCTCCAAAGTCTTGAGGCCGTTTAACAATCCAGTATCAGGGCTCAAGGATAACTCACGCCGGAGAGTTGCATATCTCGCACTCTGACCACCGTTACTATACTGTCTGCAGTGGCCAGGCGTTTCGGTAGAGTAATGACGATTGTTGCTATCAGAGCACTCGAATAGTGGCGTCAAAGGGATATGGTATCAAGGTTGGTTGAATTGTTTGTGAATGATTTGGCACTTGTGCTGTCATGTGAAAACATAACCATATAGTACGTAAGTCAATTTTCGAGAACCCAGATACAGCCGATAAAAGGAATGTTCCTAGTGAATTTTTTTAGCGTGTTACTCAGAAAACGAGCGATCAAAAAGCATGTGACATCGCTTGGCCCTGTGCTGAGGGAAAGGTACGGTAAGAAGAGGGTCTATACGTCGAAGGAAGTTACCGATACAGCAAATTTGTTAAAGCTAAATGACAAATATCTTTTTTACGCCATTGCGCTGTATTGTACTAAAGACGAGTATGAAAAGAGCACTACTAATCGTCCTCAATCGATGGTCGTGGACTACGCAACGGCCAGAGCAGTAAGCTTCAATATAGCAATCGTAACAGCTGCAAGTGGTGGTGCAATAGATGGCGGACTGTCTTCAGGTAACGATTTTGGGGACGGATTTAGCGGTGGTGACGGAACTTGAAGCGTATTTTATCTACCTAATTCCAGGGCTAACTAGTGAAATAAGTCGGTTTATCTCAGAATTGAAAGAAGTGAGGCTTGAATCTTCTATCAAGTTTCCTGATGAATTTGATGGAGTGGTAAATGGGTCCCTCAAAAACGGAACTTAATGGATGTTCCAAATTCCGTCTTTTCATTTTGTCCAAATGAACCATACGACGATGATTGGTATCAGCATTGGTATGCCAAGAAAAATAGTTAACATGTCGCAGATGCAGGTAAACTGTAAAGCTGGGCGTTAGAAGTAAGAACTTGCGATGGAAGAGAAATGGCATTTGTTTATCGGGTTGATGTAGAGATCACCCATATGGAAGGTACTCAGTTACCCTCAGATTGCGGGGGAGCATTTGTAAGCGTCTACCTTCGCGAGAGGGATATCAAGTCAGCGATTGAAAGTACCGAAAGGCATCTGATTTCGAATCTGTACAAGCCGGTTGATGTAAGTGCAGCGTACAAGATTGAAGAAGATGAATTTTCAGAGCTACAGCCTGAAGAGGGATACCCTGAGGAAAAGGACCTTAATAATCTTCTGAGCGATGGCGGTTATTGATATGGTCCATTTCATCTTTATCCAATTGATTTAGAGGAACTAAATTAGTTGGGGCTGCAAACAATATATGGCGATGAGTCTAATGTGTGTTTCTAACTCGAAGCGCTATGTTTCTTGATCGGGGTAGTTATGGATAAAAAGGATGCAAAAATAAAAATTCTTGCACAGGCTGTTTATGAATTGCGCCTATTGCTAAGTGATCATCTCGGCAGTACTGATAAAAATATGTTGTGCGAGGCCATCTCTGCACATTTGGCGAACGCATTGCACAATGAGGCATTAGCAATAATTGAGAATCGTCCAGACGATTTCGATATAGATAAAGCTATTGAAAGTATAAAAAAGGTCGATGAGAGGTATGGTGAAAAATTTGGGGATCGATTTGAGAAGCTAGTTAATGCCGATAACACCTAACAAGCGTAGGTTGTTGGAACGCCTTTTGGATTGTAATACGGCATTTAAATTGTTGCCATGTATAAAACTACGGAGAAGAAATTGAAAAAGTTGGTGGTTATAATAATTATTGCTGGCGCAGCATACTATTACTATGACGCAAAGGGAAGCAATGAATACACACTTCAAGACTCGGCTTCAAATCCAATTCCAAAAGAGCGCTTCTATGATTTGTGGACTGAAGTTGCTATTAATTCCTGTAAACACGCTGAAGACAGTTATAATACTACTGAGAAACGTTGTAAAGACGATATATATGTAAAATCAAATAGTTGCAGCAGAAAGTTTTATAGCGAATTACCTGACTTTATCGACAACAAGGAAGCATCCAAGCAATATGGCCGTAAGTATCTCGATTGCATAATGCCCTACTATTACTGCAATGGAGTTGAAGTAAGATCCGAGCAAGAAGCTAGAGAGCATTGTGGTTAGCTATATTAAAATTTCAAACACGCGAATCGAATCTTCGCGGAGCTTCACTTTAACGAGTATTGCTGGTGTTATTTGAATATAAAGAAACACCTGGATACAAGATTGAAGACGAGATGAGGCTATGAAAATCAGAAAACCCCTAGATTAATCGACGAAGTCGTTATCAAACGGTTTAATTTAAAATGGGGATTAAGTTGGTAAATAGGACATCCAAAAACTGAACATTGATGAATGTCCCAACTTCCGATAATTGTAGCTTATAAAAGCCCAGAAATATCTGAGGCAAGTAAGCGAGGAGATATACTCTGAACTTGAATATGAGTGATAACTGACAGTGAATAAGAATAGGTTACAGGTGAAAGCAAACTTTTCGCTAATGCAAAAAATGACTCCTGTTTGGCGGGCGTTAGGATTTACAACGAGTGGACGAGTGGACGAGTGAAATTTGCTGATTTTTCCCATTATGATGAGCCTGCTTCGGAAGTGTTCAATGTATGCCTTGAAATTGTCTTCGCTGGTAGCGATGGCAATACCGTATACCTGGAAAGACTAGGACCAGACGCTAGACTGGTCTACCTTTTGTGGTGTTTTGACGGTGAAGTTCATAATGGAGGGTTTGATCAACTATTTTTTAACTCATTAGGAGATCATTGTTTAGAAATCCTTGAAAGTCTAAAGAAGATTGGGGCTGACAAGTCTGCCATATTGCTTGAAAAGGCCATGCGTTGGTTTCCAGAATCAAGACCCTCTGCTAACCGGGAAAAAAGATGGAAGCAACTTGAACCTTTTGAAAACGATGAAAATTACCAATCCGATTTAGACCAGCTGGATGCGGAGTTTTATAAATATGAAGATAATCTGGGCGAGCTTTTACAGCAATTTGTAAGAGCTAATAGAAACTCACTACTATATTCAAATCATCATCAGTATCAGCGATATGGAAAGAATATTAATTGGTAAGGTTAAGCTTTCGCGAGTGTTGAAAGGCCAAGAGATATTAAAGTTAGGACGGGTGCTACCCCGTTAATACCGGCACTCAAAGTCTGATTTTAAATGTATAGAGGAACATGAAAAGTAAGCGAGACAAGAAACTAGAAGGCGATATTGGAGCGTTCATAAAGCAATATCGGCGCAAAGCCCAAGCAGGCTGGGATCCTAACGACCGTAGCTATGACAGAAAGCTCGAAGAGAGAATAAAGCACATGAGCCCGGAAGAGTTGAGTGACCTCCTGTACGGCAGCGAGGAAGACGATAAGCAGGAATAATTCGCTCCGGGTAAAGAAAAATTGATCGTTATCAAGAAAAGCTGAAATAGTAAGCATACTATGAAGATGAGCACGTCTGTACCAATATATAGAATAGAAGGGTATATAGAATAGAATGGCGCTCAACTTGAAATTGATTTTTAAATGTATAGTGGCTGTCTCTATTGTACTGATTTCTCAGTTTGCATCAGCGCATTTGGTATTAAAATCAATTCACCACGCCAATATTGGTTCTTCACAGACTCCCATCACCCAAGATGTCAGAAGTGACGTATTCTGGGGTATCGACTGTCTGCAAAACAAATCGATAATTGTTTTTTCACAAGTCGATTGCCTGCAAGCCAAAAAAGAAGCGCGCCATTTCTCAGACTGCCAACAAGACCATTGCACAAATGGAGGGTAAGCGTCCGGCTATCACAGGTTGACCGGACCGCTCCAGTTGTGAGGCAGTAATTCAGCAATGGCACTGTTCTTCTGCGTCGGCAGACGCGCCAGCACATCTTTCAGATAAGCATAGGGATCATGTCCGTTCAGTTTGGCCGATTGGATCAGACTCATTACTGCCGCTGCCCGCTGACCACTGCGCAGCGATCCGGCAAACAACCAGTTGGAACGACCCAGCGCCCAAGGCCGGATCTGGTTTTCCACCCAATTATTGTCGATGGGCA